>JAGMBO010000033.1 GCA_023129715.1 Candidatus Eiseniibacteriota bacterium
TGAACTTCCCGCACACGACACTAGGCCCCTGGGCCGGTGACCCGCAGTAACGACGGCGCGTAGTCGGAGGGCGGCTCATAGCCGAGCAGCTCGAGACAGGTGGCGGCAACGTTCGCGAGCCCCCCGCCCTCGGGCGGCAGGGCGAGGGTGAGCGACGGGGGGCTGTCCGCTCCCGCCGGACTCTCCGCCGGTTTGCCGCCAGTCGCCGGGGCGGTTCCAGAACCACCGGCCCCTCCAGCCACCTCGGGCGCCAGATAGCGGCCGATTCCGTCCGGGGTGGGAGTGATCTGCGCGGCCCGCGCCTCCAGGTCCTGCGGGTCGTAGAGGATCAGCGGCACGGCATTGAGACTATGACTGGTGCGCGCCTTGGGACGCCCGGTCGCCTTGTCGATGGCGATTGCCCCGCTCTTCTCCCGCAGGTACATCTCATCGGAGTTGCCATGGTCGGCGGTCACCAGAGCTATACCCCCGACCTCACGCACCACCTGCAGCAACCGTCCGAGACTCCCGTCGACCGTTTCGACGGCGAGGATCGCCGCCTGTCGGTCACCGGTGTGGCCGACCATATCGCCGTTGGCATAGTTGATCCGTCCGCAGCGGAAGTCGCCGGCGAGCAGACGCTCGCTGGTTGCATCGGTGATCTCGGCTGCCTTCATCCAGGGCCGCTGCTCGAAGAGCACCCGGTCGGAAGGGATCTCGACGTAGGTTTCGAGATCGGGATCGAACGCGCCGGTGCGGTTGCCGTTCCAGAAGTAGGTGACGTGGCCGAATTTCTGCGTCTCGCTGCAGGCGAACTGGGGGATGCGATTGCGAGCCAAGTACTCGCCCAGCGTGCGATCGAGTTTCGGCGGCGAGACGAGAAAGGCCTTCGGGATCCCCTGGTCGCCGTCGTACAGCATCATCCCCGCATAGGCGACATCGGGGCGCTGGCCGCGATCGAAGTGCGTGAACTCCTCCTGTTCCATCGCCTTGCTGAACTCAATCGCCCGATCGCCGCGGAAGTTGAAGGAGATGACACTATCGCCATCCTGAATCGGTCCGACCGGTGTGTCGTTCTCGACAATGGTGAAATCGGGCAGGAACTGATCACCGATGTCGCGTTCTTCACGACGGAAGGTCTCGATCGCCTCGCGCGCCGAAGCAAACGGACGTCCCTTGCCCTGCACATGGGCCCGCCACCCGCGCTCGACGATCGACCAGTCGGCCTCGTAGCGATCCATCGTCGTCACCATCCGCCCGCCGCCTGAGGCGATCCGGTAGGTGCGACCATCCTGCCCATCGTACTGCGCGAGGTGCTCCTCGAGCCGATCGACATAGGTGAGTGCGGAAGTCGCCGGGACATCGCGGCCGTCGAGCAGAATGTGGACGAAGAGCTTCTCGATCCTCTCCTCGGCGGCGCGGGTGATCAGAGCATGCAGGTGGTCTTGGTGGGAGTGGACATTGCCGTCGGAGAGGAGCCCGATCAGATGCAGCGCGCTCTGTCCATCCCGGCAACGCGCGATCAGGTTCTTCCAGGTCTCGCCCTCGAAGAGCGATCCGCTCTCGATCGCCGCGTTGACCAGCTTGGCCCCCTGGTCGAAGACGCGCCCGGCGCCCAAGGCATTGTGCCCGACCTCGGAGTTGCCCATGTCCTTGTCCGAGGGCAGGCCGACCGCGGTGCCGTGGGCCTTCAGGCGTATCCAGGGGCAGTTGGCGCGCAGCCAGTCGAGCACCGGGGTCCGGGCAAGAGCCACCGCGTCGCCTTCGTCGCCGGGGCCTAAGCCGATGCCGTCCATGACGACGATCAGCAGCGGTGCGGGGCGGGGAGTGAACCGATTGTGGGATTTCAGCGTCCAGTCCATCCGAGATCTCCTTCCCGGGCCAGCGTAGCCTGAACCAGCTTCTCGGGAAATGGTCCCAAGCCGCGGGGCGCCTCCTGGCTGAGCACCGAGCTGCGCCCAGCATCGAAGGTCGGATCGTTTCCCGAGAGTATGATCGTTTCGACGACAATGTCGAGGGCTCCCGCAGCCCGCTCTGCGAAGCCTCCGACATAGCAGGCTACTGCCTGCCAGACCCAGAGGTGGTTGCCGCCGACCTGCCGGGTTCTCGCTGGCGCCGGCATTCGCAGCCGAGGTATCCTGTCACCCTCGATGCGATCTAGACGCCTGTGCCGGAGAGAATCAGGGCGGGGGATTCGATGCGACTAGCCGTGCTCCTGGACAACAGCACTCTCATCGACAGGTACCTCCTGGCAGAGCCGGGCCTGTCGTTCTTCATCGAGGATGAGGACACGACCATCCTGTTCGATGCGGGGTACTCGAATGCGTTCATCGCGAACGCTCACACGCTGTCGATTGATCTGCTCGATCTCAGTGCTGTCGTTCTGTCGCACGGCCACATGGATCACACGTGGGGCCTCGTTGCGCTGATCCAGCTTTGGACAGCGGCCGCCCTCGAGGGACAGAGCGTCCCGACACCTAGGCTTGTTGCGCATCCGCTGGCGCTCTCATCGAGAAGGCACTGCGATATCGCCGAGATTGGATCACTACTCTCGAAGGACAAGCTCTCCCGGCACTTCGAGCTCGAGTTCAGCCGGGCGCCGGTCGAGCTGACGGAGCGACTCATGTTTCTCGGTGAGATCCCGAGATCCAACAGCTTCGAGGCGCAGTCCCCGATGGGGAAGATCCGCCTCGAGTCTGGCGAGGAGGACGACTACATCCTCGATGATTCCGCCTTGGTCTACAGATCTCCGGATGGGCTCGTCGTGATCACCGGCTGCTCGCACGCCGGCATCTGCAATATCGTGGAGTACGCGAGGAGGATATGCGGCGAGGAGAGAATCGTCGACATCATCGGTGGGTTCCACCTGCTTGATCCCTCTGAATCGCAGCTTGCGGGGACCGTTGAGTACCTGAGATCCGTGGGGCCGGGGCGTGTGCACGCGTGTCACTGCACGGATCTGAGGTCCAAGATCGCGTTGGCGCAGGGCGTCAGGCTCGAGGATGTGGGTGTCGGCTTGACGCTCGAATACTGAGGTGAGCACCACGTCCGCCGGAGCTTCGAAGAATGAACGAGCGATACGTATACAATCAGGAAGCGAAGCTTTGGACATGCCGCCAGGGCGACGGAGCGCCAATGCTCCTGTGCAGCGGTGGCCCAGGTTCGGCTGACTACCTTGGTCCTGTCGCAGCCATGGTTGATGATCTTGTGCTCACGATTCGATTCGAACAACGTGGCTGCGGCCGCTCCACGCCTGAAGGGCCCTACGACCTGAAGACGACATTGTCTGACCTGGAGAGCATTCGCCAGTCCTACGGGATTGATCGTTGGGTGGTGGCCGGTCACTCGTGGGGCGCCAATCTTGCTCTGGCCTACGCGATGGAGCATGCAAGTGTGACCAGCGGCTTGATTTACATGTGTGGCAACGGGGCGCAGCATGACCTGGACTGGCGAGAGCGGTACAAGAGCGCCCGTGCCGAGGTTGGAGAGAAGATGCCAGAGACCGGCTTCCCAGGCAATGATCTGGTCAATCGTGAGGGCAACCGCTCATGGTACGGCTACATCAAGCAACCGGACTTCTTCAAGAGAGTCTCGAGCATTCGTGTGCCCAGCCTGTTTGTACTTGGTGGGCTGGACGTGCGGCCCGCCTGGCCGGCCAGGCAGCTGGCCGCCCTGATCCAAACAGCCGAGGAAGTATCCATTGACGGCGCAGCGCACTACGTTTGGCTGACACACTCAGACCAACTGAGATCGGTCTTGAGGTCATTCATCGAGAATGAACTCTAGGAGACCGGATCATCAACGGCACGATGACCCACAACGAGGACCAGAGTGGCCGTGGGCGGCATCGATTGCGGGACCGCCACGGCTAGTCCGTCGATAGACCCACGGCCTGTGGCCGTGTGATCCGAAGAGCTTCGAGCGATCCAGCGTGGAAAGAAGTAGGCTCCCCCTCCGGGAAGGCGGATCCATCGGGAATTGCTCAAGGAGCGTCGGATGACGGGACTGGACTTCTGGTCGACCGGGGTACTGCGTGAGCACGGTAGGGTTGGATGGGAGGAGCGGATCCGGAAGTACATCCGGGAGCAAGACCGTCTGGCCATGCTGAAAAACCATCATACGCCCTGAAAAGCGGCCCTAGCAGGCCAGAATCGTGAATAATGGTGCTTTCCCACCCAACGGCGCTGGGTGGGTCGAATGAGCTTGTCGGGGATCGGGATCCCCACAGCCATGAATTCCCGGTGCAGCTGCGGGCGATGGATGTCGAGCGCGGCGGGTGACGGATTGGGGCTGCCCATCCTGTTCGTGCCGTGCAGCGGGCTCATTGAGCGCAACATCAAGTGAGAGGAAACCCTAGGAAGCCGGATTCATCAACTTGCCCGCGATCGAACCGGGCCGCTGCTGCCCGGAGTCGGTGAGGTCAATGATCGGTGCCTTCCCGCACTATCTGAGCAGCACAAGCCGTTGCTGCAGCACCCGGCCGGCGGCCTCAAGCCGGCAGAAGTAGGTTCCACTGGCCACTCCGAGCCCCTGCTGATCCCGTCCATCCCAGCGGATGCGGTGCATGCCGCGGCTGAATTTCCCCGCGGCCAGCCGGCGCACGAGGGAGCCGGTCGCATCGACGATCAGCAGCTTCGCCTGGGCAGGCACAGATGTGTGGAAGCGCAGGGTCGCCCGCCCGGGGGCGGGATTGGGGTAGGGGGTCAGCAGCGTGAACGGTAACGTTCCCCGCGGCTGCGAGTGGATGTTCTGGGCGGCGACGTCGATCTCGACCAGCTCGATCTGCTCGGGGTCGTCGGTGCCCAGGTAGTAGGGGTCGCCGGCGGCGACTGCCAGGTACGTCGGATCGACATCGTTGCCCGGTCCCATCCGGGCGAGGCGCTCCTCGTTGGTCTTGATCGTGCCGATGCGGTCGATGGCGACCAAGTCCTGGCTCACCAGCAGGCTGTTGTAGGCCCAGTTGGGCGGTGTGTGCCCCGGGGGCACGTAGCCGGGGCCGCCGGCATAGATCCCGAGGGTGCCGTCGATCAGGAAGAGCTTGGTCTTGTCTCCCAGGTCATCGCGCAAAAACTTGTTCAACTCGGGCTCGCCCAGATCGTGGCCGCTGGAGTGCATGCGACCGTCGCTGACGCCGCTGAAGGACCCGTAGTTGTTTTTCATGCAGAGCGTGATCTCCGCGTCGCTGTGGTCCTTGATCACGGCCGCATTGATCATGTAGTCGCAGTGCTGGCTGATGATCTTCGAGACCTGGTGATACGTGTAGGAGAAAGTGCCATGGCGGATCGAGAAAGTCTCGGAGCTGTCGAACCCGACTGATGGATGCGTCGTTCCGTAGTACTGCACCCCGGGGCCGCCATAGTTCTGATCGTAGCCGTTTTGGTCCGGGTAGCAGAAAAACTCGTCGTCGTGATCCCAGACGATGATCTGGTCCTGGGGGAGTTGCTGGCCGTCCAGATCCATCATCAGGAGACCATCGACGATCGCGTTGACCACCTCGGGGTGGGTGGGGACATCCCCGCAGGCGAGGTTGATCTTGATCGCAATGTGTTTCGACGCATCAATTCCGGGGAAGAGGCTCTTCCAGGCCGCGCCCGGGTCGCCGATCCCGGTCAACTCACAGACCGCGACGTGGACCATGGAATCGACCGGTTCCTGATTGACGGCCGCGCCGGTGGTGGCATCGGCATGATAGGTGCGCACGACCTTGCTCGTTCGCTGGGCGGCCCGGGCGAAGGGCACGCGCAGCAGGTCATCGGCGAACAACAACCCGGCCGAGCCGAGCGCGGCATGGTGGAGGAAGCGCCGTCGGCTGAGCGGGCAGGTTTCTCCAACCCGGCGGCGGGAGTAGCGTGCGGTCCCCCGCGCGGCGATGCGTTGCATGATCGTGCGGCGATTCATTGATTCCGTCATGTTCGACTCCCGTGGCCTGGACGTCCTCTCACGGCGGACGCCTGCGCCCCGCGTCTGTGCTATGCGGCTGCTCCCCTGCGTCTGTGCCCCGCGGCTGCGCTACGCGTCTGTGCTACGCGGCGTCAGCCGAGGGGGCTACTCCTCATCGGCGAAGCGGGTCTTGATGATCCCCCAGGTCGACTCGGGCGCTGGGGTGGCGCTCTGCAACAGAGCCAGGATTGCCTCGGCCTGGGCCCGCGCCACCATCAACGCATCGTTGCCGGAACACGTAACGGTGATCGATGCGTAGAAGCACTCCTCGTGGAATTGGAGAACCAGAGCGCCGATCGCCTCGCGCTGGCGGGCCGCACCAGTGCCGGGCCAATCGGGAATCGCGTCGCCGTAGCCGCTGGCGGGATCGTTGTAGAGTGCCAGCGCGTTCTCAGCGGTGCCCTGGTTGAACATGGCAAGGGTCGTGGCACAGGGCGCGCTTCCTGCTGTGCCTTCATAGTCCTGAAAGACCGCGGCAACGAACCCGTGGGCGTCATAGAGATAGGCGCCACCGTTGATCAGCTCGGTCAGTTCGGTCAGCGTGTAGGCGGTGCGAGGTGGGCCGACAGGGGCCCATCCTGGAGGCGTCTCCGCCCCGGGCAGGAGGGACACTGGGTCGATCTCGCCGCAGTCGGCCCGCGCCGTCGCCGAGAAGAGTGGGGCGGCCTGCAGCGCAACGAGTGCTGCCAGCAGGAGCAGGCCTGGACCGCGGAGCCGGGCGTGACCGGCGTGGGCGAGACGGGTGATCGAGGCGCATCGGATCGAGCGTACCATTGGTGTTTCCCTTGCTGCGCTGGTTCTCGACGCTCGGTTGCTGGTGATCCTCCGACTTGCGCGAGGGCAGGTATGGGGCGCAAATCCTCGCACAAACCCGTAGTTTAGCATTTTTGCTGCTGCCGGAGCCAGTGCGAGATGAAGGTGGGGCCCCCAATGTCCTTACGGACAAATGGTTAGGGGGGGGGCGGCGGGGCGCCCTCGCGAACGGCCTACTCGAGCTTGGCCGCCGCCTCGCGCACCCGCCGCATGCCCTCCTCGATGCGGTCGGGCGAGCTGGCGTAGGAGAAGCGCAGGTGTTCGGGGGCGCGGAACCCGACCCCGGGGACCACGGCGACATGCGCCTCTTCGAGGAAGTAGGCGGCCAGATCGATGCTCGTCTGGATCTCCCAGGCGCCGCAGTGACGGCCCAGATAGGCCCGCCAATCGGGGAGCAGGTAGAAGGCGCCCTGAGGCTTGGGACAGGTGACGCCCGGGATCTCGAGAAGACGAGAGAGCATCAGGTCGCGGCGCTTCTCGAATGCCGCGCGCATGCGGGCGATCTCTTCCTGGGGGCCGAGGATTGCCGCCTGCGCGGCACGCTGGGCGATCGAGTTCGCATTCGAGGTGGAATGGCTCTGGATCTTGCCCATCGCCGAGATCACCTCGCGCGGTCCGGCAGCGTACCCAATGCGCCAGCCGGTCATTGCATAGGTCTTCGAGACGCCATTGATCAGTACGCAGCGATCTTTCCAGGCCGGCGAGAGCGCGGCGAAGCTGGTGAAGGCAAAGCCATCGTAGACGAGCTTCTCGTAGATCTCATCGACGATCACCCAGATGCCCTTCTCGGCGAGGATCTCGGCGAGCGGTTCGAGCTGTTCCCGCGAGTAGGCCGCTCCGGTCGGATTCGAGGGGTTGTTGAGGATCAGCGCCTTCGTCTTCGGCGTGATCGCCGCCCGCAGAGCATCGGGCGTGATCCGAAAACCGGTGGCCGCGTCCGTCTTCAGGAAAACCGGCGCAGCTCCGGTCAGCGAGATCTGCGGCTCATACGAAACCCAGCACGGCGTCGGCAACAGCACCTCGTCGCCGGTCTCCAAGAGTGCCATGGCGAGGTTGTAGAGACACTGCTTGGCTCCGGTGGAGACGATGATCTCGTCGGGTTCGTAGCTGAGTTGGTTGTCCTGGCGGAACTTCTCGCAGATCGCGCGGCGCAGATCGAGGGTGCCGCTGGAGGCGGTGTAGCGGGTGAAGTTATCCTCGATCGCGGTGATTCCCGCGCGCTTGATCGGCTCGGGCGTGTCGAAGTCGGGCTCGCCGACACTGAAGTCGACGACATCTACGCCGCGGGCGATCATCTCCTTGGCCTTGCCGCTGACCGCCAAGGTGGGGGACGTTCCGATCAGGCTCATCCGTTCCGCCAGCATGTTACCCTCCCGATCCGCCAGCATGTTGCCCTTCCGTTCAGGCCGCCCCGCCGCGCGGGGAAGTCGGTGATCTTACTGTAGCCGGTCGGGATGTTCCAAGGGTGATTCGGAGGGCAGGGTGACCCGGAAGGCAGGGCGAATCCGGCGGACATGGGTGATCCGGAGAACAGGGTGGATTCGGCGAACAGGGTGATCCGGAGGGCAGGGTGATTCGGCGGACAGGGGGCGACCGTTGGTCGGGCGACCACCGCCGAGCGGGTGGGCGCGGCCGGTCAGCGACCGGCGAGCATGGGGGCATCGCCGGTTAGCCTTGCGGCACTAGTGCGTCAGGATGCCAGGCCGCCGGGGGGTGGCATTCCACCAGCGGACGAGTTCCCGGTGGAAGGCGTCGGCGAGTCCCTCGGCCCGCGGGGCGACCCGCACCGAGAAGCCGAAGTGGCCGCTGGTGCGGCAGTCGATCCGCCCGCTGAAGTGGTGCCGGCCATTCTCGGCGTGGGCGAGGTCCATCAGCGCCGACGCCCCGGACGTGATCCGGCCATCCTCGAGCGTGCCGTAGTAGATCTCGACGTCGACGTCTTCGGGCGTCAGGTCGCCGAGATCAATGGTTGTCCGCACGGTCAGCTCCTCACCGACGGCCAGATCGACGCCGGAATCGGTCTCGACCTCGACGATCTCGACCCGCTCCCAGTGCTTGCGCAGTTGCTCCTTCCACTGCGCCGTCCTTCGGGCGCGGATCATCTCGTTGTCCTGCAGGCAATGCCAGTTGACCAACGCCGGGATGTAGGCGCAGCGCGTGTACTGTTCGGCCGCGCGGTTGGTGTTGAACACCGGGCAGATCGACATCATCGAGGCCTTGATCATGCGGATCCACTCACGCGGCAGGCCGTCGGCGCCGCGATCGTAGAACATCGGCGCGACGACCTGCTCGAGCAGGGTGTAGAGCGACTCGCTCTCCGAGCGATCCTGATAGTCGATGTCGGTGTGCGCCTGGCCGCTGCCGATCGCCCAGCCATTCTCTCCGTTGTAGGCCTCGCACCACCAGCCGTCGAGAATCGAGAGGTTCAGCGCCCCATTGACCGCCGCCTTCATCCCGCTCGTGCCGCTCGCCTCCAGCGGGCGGCGGGGTGTATTGAGCCATACATCGGCGCCGCGCACCATCGGGCGGGCGAGACGGATCTCGTAGTCCTCGAGGAAGACGATCCGGCGGCGGAACTGCGGCTGGTCGGCGACCCTGATGACCTCGCGGATCAGTTCCTTGCCCGGCTGGTCATTCGGATGGGCCTTGCCGGCGAAGATGAATTGCACGGGACGTTCGGGATGATTGACGATCTTGGCCAGGCGATCGAGATCGCGGAAGAGCAGGTTCGCCCGCTTGTACGTCGCGAAACGCCGCGCGAAGCAGATCGTCAGCGCCTCGGGATCGAGAACGTCGGTGACCTCCTCGATGGCGCTCAGGTGGGCGCCGCGGCGAATGAGCTGTTCGCGCAGCTTGGTGCGCGCCTCGGAGACGAGGGTTGTGCGCAGGCGCTCGCGCGCGCGCCACAGCTCGGTGTCCGGGATCGTCCGCGCTCGTTCCCAGATCTTCTGATCGACGGGGTTCTCCAGCCATTCGGGCCCTAGATAGCGGTCCAACAGGCGCGAGATCTCATCCGAATACCAGGTCGGCAGGTGGACCCCATTGGTGATGTGGATGATGGGCACCTCGCTCTCGGGCGTCTGCGGCCAGAGCCCCTGCCACATCGAGCGGGCGACCTGACCATGCAGTTGACTGACTCCGTTGCGAAACGCCGAGAGGCGCAGGGCGAGCACGGTCGTGCTGAAGGGTTCGCTCGAGTCCTGCGGGCCGACCCGGCCGAGATCGAGCAGCTCATCCTCGGTCAGACCGAGCCGCGTCAGGTAGGGGCGCAAGTAGCGCAGGATGATCTGCGCCGGGAAGACCTCGTTGCCTGCGGGCACGGGCGTGTGAGTGGTGAAGACATTGCTGGCGGCGACGATCTCACGGGCCTCCTGGAAGGTGAGGCTGCGGCGCTCCATGAGGGTCGCGATGCGCTCGAGCGTCAGAAACGCCGAGTGACCCTCATTGAGGTGGCAGACCGTCGGAGCAACGTCGCAGCACTCGAGGGCGCGCAGGCCGCCGACGCCGAGGACGATCTGCTGGCGGATGCGGACATCCATGTCCGCGTCGTAGAGGTAGCGGGTGATCTGACGGTCCTCGAGTGCATTCTCGGAGATATCGGTGTCGAGCAGGAAGAGCGGCACCCGACCGACCTGCACGCGCCAAACGCGCACCTGAACGGTGCGGTCACCGATCTCGACTGAGATCAAGCGAGGGTGCCCATCTTCTTCGCGCACGATGCGCAGCGGGTGACCCGAGAAGTGGTGCTCGCGGTAGGTCTCGATTTGCATCCCGTCGCGGTCGAGCTGCTGATGGAAGTAGCCGTGGCGGTAGACGAGGCCAACACCGACCATCGGCAGGCCCAATTCCGAGGCCGACTTGAGATGATCGCCGGCCAGCACGCCCAAGCCCCCAGCATAGAAGGGCAGGCACTCGTGGAGGCCGAACTCGGCGGAGAAGTAGGCGATCCGGCTCTCCTGATCCTCCTCGCGCACCTGGGAGTACCAGGTCGAATGCTCCATGTAGCGGCGCAGGGCCGCGTGGACGCGGTCGAGATGGGCGAGGAAGGTCTCCTTGCCGGCCAGCTCATTGAGCCGTTCCTGGTCGACACGGGAGAGCAGGGCGACCGGGTTGTGATGGCACTCGCCCCAGAGATGTCGGTTGACCCGCTCGAAGAGGCTGACCGCTTCCGGATTCCAGGTCCACCAGAGGTTTTGGGCGATCTCGAGCAGCAGCGTCAGCCGCTCAGGCAATGTGGGGCGAACCCGGAATTTCTGGATTGTCTTCATTGACTCCATCCTGCGCTGCGAACCTACGCTGCAAGCTTACGCCGCGAACAGCCCGGGGCCACACGTCCCCACCGGGGTCAGCGGCGAACCCATCCGTGTCCGGTGCCTCCCCGGTGAGGAGTCGGCGGCGAACCCATCCGGTGTCCGGTGCCTCCCCGGTGAGGAGGCGGATTCCGCCGAGCCCCTCAACCGGCTCGCCGGTCGGGGGGGCGAAGCAAACGTCGTGGGCCGAAGAGAAGATGCAGATCTCCCCTTGCCTCCCCTTCACCATCGACGCCTAGCGAGATGATCTTGACTGCCGGCAGCGGCGGCCCACGGAGGGTGCTCGTAGGTAATTTGCACCCGTCCAATCAGTTGGGAGAACCCGCCCGGGCCGCTGCCGACAACAGCAATCCTCGATAGCTGGATTAGAATTGATGAATGGAAGCTGCGGGGGCGCTCTGTCAGAATCGCAAGCCTATCGGATTTCTACCGTGATCGATTTCATCGGGGGGCTGGGGCGTGCGCCCGGCCCGCCGGGGTGGGGAGGAGCAATGGCCGAACAGAAGTTGACCAAGGAGCAGATGGAAGCCAAGGCGGCGCAGCCTGGTATCGACGCGATGAAGCTACACCCCTTCTACCAGGGCAAGGTGGAGGTGGTGCCGAGGTGCATCGTGCGGGACTTCAGCGACTTCGCCATCTGGTACACGCCTGGGGTGGCCAAGCCCTGTCTCGACATCCGCGACAACCCCGAGAAGGTCTTCGAGCACACCAACAAGTCGAACTTCGTCGCCGTGATCAGCGACGGCACCCGCGTGCTGGGCTTAGGGGACATCGGCCCCGAGGCGGGCATGCCCGTCATGGAGGGCAAGGCGCTTCTCTTCAAGTACCTCGGTGGCGTCGACGCCTTCCCGATCTGTCTCGATGAGAAGGATCCCGAGAAGATCATCGAGATCTGTCTGGCGCTGCAGCCGACCTTCGGCGGGTTCAACCTCGAGGACTTCTCCCAGCCGAAGTGCTTCCACATTCTCGATACGTTGCGCGAAAAGGCGCACATCCCCGTTTGGCACGACGACCAGCAGGGTACGGCAGCGATCATTTTCGCCGGGTTGTACAACTCGGTCAAGTTCGTGAACAAGGTTCTCGACAAGGTCAAGATCGTCCTGGTCGGTGCCGGGGCCGCCAACATTCGCGCCGCCCACGTGATGCACAAGGGCGGCGTACCCTGGGAGAACATTGTCTTGGTCGACTCGAAGGGTACGCTCCACAAGGGCCGCACCGAGCTGCAGGATGGCTTCAAAGAGAAGTGGGAGCTGTGTCAGCTGACCAACGGCGACAACGTCGTTGGCGATATCGAGACGGCGATGCGCGGGGCGGACGTTGTGATCGCGGCTTCCCGGCCGGGGCCCGGCGTGATCAAGCCCGCGTGGGTCAGCCAGATGGCCAAGGACTCGATCGTGATGCCCTGCGCCAACCCGGTGCCAGAGATCTGGCCGTGGGAGGCCAAGGAAGCGGGCGCGCGCATTGTCGCCACCGGCCGCAGCGACTTCCCCAATCAGGTCAACAACTCCCTCGGCTTCCCCGGGATCTTCCGCGGCACGCTCGATGTGATGGCGACGACGATTACCGATGAGATGTGCATCGCCGCGGCGATCGAGCTGGCCAAGGTTGCCGAGGACAAGGGCCTGCGTGAGGACTACATCATTCCCAGCATGGATGAGTGGGAAGTCTACCCGCGTGAGGCGGTGGCCGTGGGGCTGAAGGCGATCGAGCAGGGCGTGGCGCGCAAGAAGTACAGTCGCGATGAGCTGATGAAGATCGCCGAGGCGAAGATCCGCCACGCGCGCGAGGAGACCGCGCTGCTGATGAAGGAAGGCTTCATCAAGCCGGCGCCGAAGGAGTAGGTTTGGTCGAGATCATCGGGGCCGGGTCGCGCTGATCGAGATGATCGGCCCGGAGGCGGCCGATCGAGGTCGCGACGGGTCGATCAGCCTACAGCCGGGCGACCTCGGTTTTCGACTCGAGGAACCGTGCCAGCCGGTGGAAGTCTGATCCCGGGCGGATGTAGCGCACCTCGGTCCTGAGCGACTTCGGGTTGATCAGTTGGTGGAAGGGGACGTAGCGCAAGTCGAGCTGTCCCGATACACTGACCATGTGGGCATCGAGGTTCTCTTCGACCAGCGCACGATAGGCCCCGATGCCGAGTTGACTGCCCAGCATGACGTCGAAGGCGTGCGGTGGCGCGCAACGGGACTCATATCCGATCTGCAACCCGGTGACCTTGCGCTTGCGTCCCGTGCGGTGCCGGTATTCGGTCTCGACCATCCGGGCGATGAAATAGCCGAGGTCGATCTTGCCGATCGAGATGTGGCCATGCTCGTCCTTGTCGATCCCCTGGATGTACTTCTCGGGTAGCAACTCGGCGAGACCCTCAGCGAGTACCACGGTGCCGAAGGTCTTGTCTTCTTTCTCTTCACGCCAAATCATCAGGTCGACGATCCGGCCGACGAGCGCCTCGATACGCAGACGCCGTTCCTTGCGGCGGCGCCCACGCTTGTCGACCACGATGTCGTCGAAGAGCATGTCCTCTTCGATGTCCTCGACGCTGAAGATCATGTTGGCCTCTCCGGCGATTCCGACGCCATAGGAGAGCCAACCGGCCTTGCGGCCCATCGCCTGGGCGATGAAGTAGCGATTGCTCGCCTCGGCATCGGCGCGCAGGTTCTTCATCTCCTTGGCGAGGAAGTCGACCGCCGTGAAATAGCCGAAGGTGAAGTCGATGCCTTTGTAATCATTGTCGATCGTCTTGGGGAGATGGACGATGTGGATGCGCTTCGCCCCACGCGGCAGGCGTTTCTGGTATTCGAAGAGGTAGTTGGCGGTCTTTAACGTGTCGTCGCCGCCGATCGAGATCAGCGCGTCGATGCCGAGGTCGACCATCGCCGCATAGCAGTTCTGCAGCTTCTTGGTCCGCTTGGGATCGTCGAGATCGTGCGGACCGCGGATCTCGGAGCCGGGATTGGCCCGGGAGGTTCCGATCAGGATCCCTTGGGTGTTGCGATTGCCGGTCACGTCGTGGGGCCGGAAGAGGCGGTAGTGCTCGTCGAGCTGCAGGCGGTGCGTGACCGGGTGATAGATCTCCAGATGCCGGTAGCCGGATCGGAAGCCGATCACCTCGCGTCCGGTGTCGAGGAATGAGATCGCCGCGGCACTGATCACCGCATTGGCGGCCGGGGCGGGGCCGCCGGCAAAGACGATCCCGACGCGGGCGATATGCGCGCCCTTGGTCTTGGGCGGGCAGACCGTCCCGCGAGGGAAGACGCCCGGTGGCAGCGTGCGCGACGACTTCTTCGCCCCGCTCCGCAGGCGGGTGGTGGCGGGCTTCGGGACTGCCCGTCCCCCGGTGGAGCGGCGTTTGGCGGCCGTGCGTGCACGCATCTTCGGTGCTGCGGCCGATGGGCGGCGGGTTTTTTTCGTCTGGGCCATGTTGGGCGCTACGCTCCTTCCCTGGATCGTCATCGCGGATCGAGCAGCCGCGGTCGGACCGGATACGCTTCGAGTATCGGCACGGCTCCGCGCGATGCACAGGATTCGCGGGGTCTAGCTCGATCCGGCGGTGTGCCGGGGATCGGGTGGGCCCGTTTCCTGCACGCTGGCGCGGGCCACGCCGGCGGCGCGTCTTGGGGACGCGTGGCGGAGTCTACCACTTCCAGAGGATCCCGCCCCAGGTCAGACCTGCGCCGAAGGCGACTTGAAGCAAATGATTGCCGGGCTTCAGTCTACCTTCCATGCGCGCCTCGTGGAGGGCGAGTAGCGTCGAGGCCGAGGAGGTGTTGCCATACTTGTGGATATTGATGAAGACCTTCTCGCTCGGGGCCTTGAGGCGCTTGGCGACCGCCTCGATGATGCGCAAGTTGGCCTGGTGGAAGATGAAGAGGTCGATGTCATCGGCGTCGAGCCCAGCACGGTCGATCAGCACCCGGCAGGATTCGGTCATCGTGCTGACCGCGGCCCGGTAGATCTCGTTGCCGCGCATGAAGAGGGTGTGCAGAAGCTTGTCGACGGTCTCGTGCGTCGCCGGCAGTCGTGATCCGCCCGCCGGCATGTGCAGCGTGTGGCCGGCACCGCCGTCGGAGGCGAGATGGAAGGCGATGATGCCATGATCCGCTTCTTCGGAGGGGCCCAGAACTACCGCCCCGGCGCCATCGCCGAAGAGCACACAGGTCGAGCGGTCGGTCCAATTGGTGATCTTGGTCAGGACCTCGACACCGACGACGAGGATGTACCGGCAGGTGCCGACCCGGATCATCTGGTCGGCAATGGAGAGGGCGTAGATCGCCCCCGTACATCCCGCCGAGACGTCGAAGGCGGGAATGTGGCGGGCGCCGATACGGTCCTGGATGACGCAGCTAGTCGAGGGGAAGAGCGTGTCGGAAGTCACGGTCGCGACGATGATCGCGTCGAGGTCCTTGGCCGAGATCTGGGCTTCCTCGAGTGCCATCAAGGTGGCGGGGATCGCGAGATCGGAGGCCGCCTGATCGGGGCGGGCGCGGCGGCGCTCCTTCATGCCGGTGCGCGTGACGATCCACTCGTCGCTCGTATCGACGATCCGGGCGAGATCCTCGTTGGTGATCACCTGTTCGGGGACCGCCATCCCGGTCCCCAACGCCCTGGAACGCATCTCCATGACGCCTGACCTCGCTCCCGTCGTCTGGTCACCAGAACGGGTATACCGGGACGACCGCTCCCCCCAGGGGCTGCGGCATTGTCCACATAGCAGAAGAGCCTGACCTGCAGGCCCCAACACAATCCAGAAGCCTAGCGCATAAGCGGCTGTCGCGGAAGGAGAGTTTCCCTCTCCGCCGCCGGAGTGCCAGTCGGCCGGGGTGTTTCTCCGGCCTGGACGAGCGTTGTAACTGTTTGCCACTTATTGGATTATGTAGCATGCTGGGTCGTCTATCAAATCGGGTCGACGGGACAGTGCCGGCGATCCTTCCGCATCGGGACCATCCCAGGTGACCTAGTGGTGCCCTTCTCGGGAGAGTCTGCGGTGGTGCCCTCCTCGGGAGACTCTGCGACAGTGGCCCCTGCGAACAGATCCGGTAGAATGAGGGCCGAGCGGGTTATCGAAAGGAGCCGAATGACTGCGGGAGGGAGACGACGCGGCGTGAGGAGAGGGGCCGGCCACGGGCGGCGCCCCGGCCCGGGGCGTTCCCGACCCGCGGAGGGACGGCCGTCACAGCGCATGCCTCAGCCCGACCCCGCGGAGGTTCTGGTTGTCGGCGGGGGTGCGGCGGGCTCGCTGGCCGCCATCGCGGCCGCCGAGGCGGGTGCGCGGGTGCTCCTGCTCGAGAAGATGCCCCGCCTCGGATCCAAGCTGCTCATGTCGGGAAAGGGGCGCTGCAACCTGACGAATCGAGCGCCGCTCGATGAGTTCATTGCCGCCTTCGGTGAGACGGGTTCCCTCCTGCGCAACGTCTTCCACCGCTTCTTCGTTGATGATCTCTGCCGCTTCTTCGAGGCGCAGGATCTCAGCCTGAAAACTGAGCGGGGAGGGCGCGTCTTCCCGGAATCGGGCGAGGCGGCGGCGGTCGTCGATGTCCTCATGCGCGAGCTCGATCGTTGTGGTGTCATGGTTCGTCCGGCATCCGCGGTGGAGGCGGTTCTGATTCAGGGAGGGGCTGTTCGTGGTGTCGCTCTGCTTCGGCGTGATCCCGTAGCGCGCGGCCAGGGCGCTCCCGGCGCGCGGGCAGCCCCGGCTGGCGCGGGCGGGCGGGCGCAGGAGGTCCAGCCTACGATTCCAGCCCCGCCCACGATTCCCGCCCGGGCCGTGGTTCTCGCGACCGGAGGCGCTTCCTATCCGCAGACCGGCTCATCCGGGGATGGATACCGGATCGCCGAGGCACTCGGCCATCGGATCATTCCTCCCCGGCCGGCGCTCGTTCCGCTCGTGCTCGCCGAGCCCATCCCGCGCGAGTGGCGGCAAGTGACCCTGCGCCATGTGCGAGTGACCCTGCTCGCCGATGGCGGGACCCTCGATGAGCGTTTCGGTGAGGCGTTCTTCGTGCGCGACGGCATCGCCGGTCCGGCGGTCCTCCCGCTCAGTCGCCGGGCGGGGGCGGCGCTGGAGGCGGGACGTCGGGTCGAGATCATCCTGAATCTCAAACCCGCGCTCTCCGCGGAGAAGCTTGACGCCCGCCTGCAGCGGGAATTCGCCGCCCACGGCCAGCCCGGCAGCCCGTGGGCGATCCTGAAGCAGTTGCTTCCCCTGAAACTGATCGCCGCGATGCTCGTGCAGTGGGGGATCGATCCCCAGATGCGCGGCAGCGAGATCTCCCGCGAGCAGCGCCGACGATTGAGGGAGCTACTACAGAGCCTGCGCTTTCAGGTGCGGGGACTGCGCCCCCTGGCCGAGGCGATCATCACCGCCGGAGGCGTCGCCACCAATGAGGTCGACCCGCGCACACTGGCCTCCCGCCATGTGGCCGGGCTTTTCCTGGCTGGAGAGCTGCTCGACATCGACGCCGAGACGGGGGGCTACAACCTCCAGGCCGCCTTCTCAACCGGGTGGGTGGCGGGACGGGCGGCGGCTGAGCATGTGACGGCCCGCGGTTCGCAGACTTGAGCGTGGAGGCAAGCCGGTCCGGCGGCGAGGCCTACAGAGAGGCCTACAGATCGGAGCAGCACACTACCCGGCCTGCTGCCGTCCGGGGAAAAGGGTTGCCTCCCGCGGCGCTCACGGCTTGCTCCGCCGGCTGATCTCGGTCTAGCCTCTGCTCTCGATGGAGGCTGCCTGGCTGGGGAGCGTAGGGATCATGCCGCAGGAGAAGTCACGGGTAGGAGAGATCATCCTCGGGGACAACCTCGCGGTCTTGCCCGAGATTCCGACAGAGTCGGTCGACCTGATCTACGTCGATCCTCCCTTCAACACCGGCCGGCGCCAGGAGCGTGTGCGCCTGCGCACGGTTGCCGATGAGGCTGCGGGCGACCGCACGGGGTTCCAGGGACGCCGCTATCGTTCAATCCCCGTGGGCCGCCAGGGGTTCGCCGACCGCTTCGACGATTTCATCGCCTTCCTACGCCCACGGATCAAGGAGGCGCAGCGCATCCTGGTCCCCGATGGCTCCTTCTTCCTGCACCTCGACTGTCGCGAAGTCCACTATGCGAAGGTCCTGCTCGATGAGATTTTCGGGCGGCGCAGCTTTCAGAACGAGATCATCTGGGCCTACGACTACGGCGGGCGCTCGCGAAAGCGCTGGCCCGCGAAGCACGACAACATCCTCTGGTACACGAAGGATCCGCGCCGTTACACGTTCAACTACGACGCGATCGACCGGATTCCCTACATGGCGCCCAAGCTGGTGGGTCCCGAGAAGGCCGCCCGCGGCAAGACGCCGACCGATGTCTGGTGGCACACGATCGTGCCGACCGCCGGCCGGGAGAAGACCGGGTTCGCCACGCAGAAGCCGCTGGGTCTCCTGCGCCGGATCGTCCGCGTGCACTCACGACCGGGTGAGCTGCTCTGCGACTTCTTCGCCGGCAGCGGGACCTTCGGGGAAGCCGCCGCGCGCGAGGGGCGGCGCTTCCTGATGATCGATGACGACCCCGAGGCGGCAGCGATCATGCGCCGGCGGTTAGCCTTTGCGGAGCCCGTCTATCGAGAGGTGTGAGTTACTTGCCCGCGAATCGTGCCTACGACTATCCTGTTATTCTGCAACTCGTTACGAGATTTATCATTCAGGCCTCGGCTTCCGTCTGGGAATATCGCTGGCTTCGTTGTGGGTTTGCAGGAAATCCAGCACCTGAGTCAACGATTTGCCAACCTCAAGCACAGTCTGGAATTACGCCGAAATCAGTGGTGCGTGCTGACCGGTAGCCAGCGGCCATCCGTGCGAATCAGGAGCATCAATCACACCGCACGAGCATCCGCGTCTGCTGCAGCTCAGGTGTCGTCAGCCGGGCGTAGTAGATCCCCGTGGGCACCGTGCGGCCGCTGCGATCGCGTCCGTCCCAGGCCGCCCGGTGGACGCCGGCCTCGCGCTGGGCATCGACGAGCCTGCGCACCTCGCGTCCGGTGACATCGAAGATCTCGAGCCTGACCGGTCCAGGCGCCGTGAGCCCGTATTCCAGGACGGCCGAGGCGCGGAACGGGTTGGGGGCGATTCTCTCGAAGCCCGCGTAGACCGCGACCTGCTCAGGCACATCGGCGCCGGTGGCGACGGTGGCGGTCAACTCATAGACGATGTCAGCGAGGTTCGTTGCGCCGGAGAGCCCTTGCTGATCGCGGCTGCTGAAGGTCAGTGTTGCCGCGTAGTCGCCCACGGCGGCGCCGGTGGCATCGAACTCGAGCGTCCAACTCGCCGGGGTCTCATCAACGGAGGCGCCGGTGAAGCCGCCGGGAATCGCGAAGCGTGGATCTCCGATGATCTCGGCATCGTAGATCTCGAGCAGGGCCTGGAGGTCGCTGAAGCCGTAGTTGTAGATCGTCGCGCTGCCAGGCGCGAAGTCCCCCGGGGCGTGCGTGCCGAAGTCGATCGTGCCATCGGCAAGTTGCGCCCCGGATGATGTGCTCGGCCGGGCATGGTCGAGGACGGCGCCCGCTAGGGCGACCGCATGCGTTGGGGCATCGGGGGCATCGGTCGTCAGGATGAGATCGCCGGCGCGCCAGCCGGCCGTGGCGGTCGACATCTCGATCGTATGCTGCGCCTCGCCATCCCCTGCCTCGACGTTGAAGGTCCCCGTCGGCGCACTGAATCCGGTGGGGGCGGAGAGGGAGTACTCAAGATCATCGGCCGGCACGCTAGCGGCGTTCTCGATGAAGAGCTCGGCTGTGGCGATGCCGCCCACGATCGCCGTACCGAGATCGAGGACATCCTCGGTAAGCAGGATCGCCGGCAGGCTGAAGTCGGCGAAGAGGGGCAGATGGTCGGAGGCATCGTGTAGCGCCTGGGCCATCTCGGGCGTGACCGCCTGATTGGCAGGCACATCGATGATCGCCGCATTGAAGTGCAGCCCGTCGTTGCCGTAGGGCGTGTAGCTGTCGTCGATGATCTCGAGCGCCTGGCCATCCTCGAGGGCCGGGGCGGTCAGGATCATGTCGAAGCGATCGTCCATCCCTCCATTGGCCCCGCCGCCGAACTGCGTCGTGCGCGGCGATTGCGTGTGGATCCAGGCGAAGCTCGATGAGTTGTGCCAGCTCCCGGGAGAGCCGATCGGGTCGGCGACGACCCCGGCCATCCCGCCGCCGGTTCCCAGCATGTAGCCGTACGCGGGCTCGCTGCTCGTATAGATATTGAAGTCGCCGACGACCAGATAGTTCTGGCCGGCAGGGAAGGTCTCCATGCGGGCGCGCATCGCCTGGACTTCGGCCAGTCGGCGTTGCTGCTCGGTGGTGCCGCTCGAGGCCTTCAGGTGAACGACATAGATGCGCAGGTTGGTCGATTCCGCAGTGTAGCCCGCCGGTCGAATGGTCCACTCATCGATATCCCGCAGGGTGGTCCCGATCACGTGGTGAGAGAGATACTGCACGCGCGCCGGGCGGTAGAAGATCGCATTGTCGGTGTCGTAGCCATTGACGAAGTCGCCGGCGACCCATTCGCCGGGATCGACATAGTCGAGCACATCTGAAAGAAACGTGTCGACGCCCGATTGGGAGAGAATCTCCTGGACGAGCAGCACGTCGGGGTCGGTCCCTGCGAGGATCTGGCGGAACTCATCCGTTCGCCCGGAGGAGTAGTTGAGGATGTTGTAGGTCATCAGCCGGAATGCCGATGCCGGACTGGCGGCGATGGCGAGGGCCAGGAAGACAGCTGCTGCTGCTGCGGCGGTTGAGGCCGCGAGTCCGGCGAATACTGCGGTGAAGCCCCGTGGTGCGGTGCGCATGGGTGTCTCCTTCCAAGTGTGATTCTACCATACCCGGAGCCGGATCGGCACGGCCAAGCGGCCCGGAGTCGGATCGGCACGGCCAAGCGGCCCGGAGTCGGATCGGCACGGCCAAGCGGCCCGGAGCCTATGTGTCCCCTCACCCGGCTTCGTCTTCCCCGGTCGTCCGTCGCAGCCCGTCGGCCAGCAGCCAGGCGGCCACGCCGGCCAGCAGCAGCATGCCGGGCCAGGCCCCGATCTCATCGGGCAAGAGCGCGAGGGCATCCGTCCTGGAAGTGACCACGATTGGGATCGCGAGCAGGATTCCGAGCAGCGCCTCACCCGTGATCAGCCCCGCGGCGATCAACAGCCCGCGCCGCGCGGCCTTCTCGATCACCGCCTTCAGCGCGCCCCGTCGCCGCAGTGTCGCCCGGATGACGGCGCTGATCACTCCGCCGATCAGGATCGGCACCGAGAGCTGGAAGGGCAGGTAGATCCCGACGGCGACGGCGAGCACGGGGAAGCGGAAGCTGGCGCCCCGCGCGCGTTGGAACTGATCGAGCGCAATGATGACGACCCCGACCAGCGCGCCGATGATCACCCAAGTCCAGGGCAGGCTCTGATCGAAGACTCCGCGGGCGACCGAGGCCATCAGGGTCGCCTGGGGGGCGCTGAGCGCATGGGGGTGCGCGGCTGTCGGTTCGCCGAACCCGTAGGCCTTGAGCAGCAGCGTCAACACCGGCGCCATCACCAGGGCGGCGGTGATCGTGCCGACCCCCTGCATTACCTGCTGCTTCCAGGGGGTCGCCCCGACGAGGTAGCCGGTCTTGAGATCCTGCATGTTGTCGCCGGCGATCGCGGCCGCGCAGCAGACGACCGCCCCGATGAAGATCGCGGCCTGCGGGCCCGTGTCGCCGCCGACGCCAAGGGCCAGGAGCAGCAGGCTCGAGAGCAGGATCGTCGAGATCGTCACTCCCGAGATGGGATTGTTGGAGGATCCGACCAGTCCCGCCATGTAGCCGGCGACCGCGGCGAAGAGGAAGCCGGCGACCAACATGACGATCGCCATGGTGATCGAGATGGCGATGCCTCCGACGACACTCAGGTAGAAAATGAAGATCGGGACGACCGCGAAGAGCAGCGCCCAGAGGACCCACTTCATCGGCGTGTCGCGCTCGGTGCGCGGGAGGGCCTGCCGGCCGGCAAACATGCCGCCCTCGCCCGGCGCGGCGGAGCTCGCTGCACTCACCTGGCGCGCGGCGGTGATGCCTGAGCGGATCCCATCGATAATCGAGCGGCGCATGCTGATCAGGGCCCACAGACCGCCGACGACCATCGCTCCCACCCCAAGGTAGCGCGTGTAGGCCGACCAGATGTTGTTGGCATGGTCGACGGCCGGGAGGGCGACCCCATTCTCGACCGGCCAGGGATGGCTGGCGGCATAGATCGGGATCGCTACCAGCCAGTTGAGCGCGCCGCCGAGGAAGACGAGCACGGCAATGTTGATGCCGACGATGTAGCCGACCGAGATGAGTGCAGGGGAGAGGTTGCTGCCGAAGTAGGCGATCGTTCCGCCGTCACGGCTCGAGAGAACCCGGGCCGCCGTCTCGGCCGTCTCGGTCCAGATGCGAAAGCCCGTCTGGCCGAGCTTGTAGACCCCGCCGCACAGCGCGGCCAGCGCAATGACCTTGACTCCGCCGCCGCCGCGTTCACCGGTCTGCAGGACCTCGGCGGTGGCGACACCCTCGGGAAAGAGCAGCCCGCGGCGGCCCGGGATCAGCGCCCGGCGCAGGGGGATCGTGAAGAGCACGCCGAGCAGGCCGCCGAGCCCGGCGATCACGGTGACTTGGACGAAATCGAACTCCTGCCAGACGCCCATCATGACCAGCGCCGGGAAGGTGAAGATGATTCCCGCGGCAAGCGACTCGCCCGCCGAGGCGGCGGTCTGGACGATGTTGTTCTCGAGGATATTGACGTTGCGCGCGACGCGCATGGCCTTGAGCCCGCGCAAGGCGCCCATCGAGATGACCGCCGCCGGAATGCTCGCCGAGACGGTCATACCGGCGAAGAGTCCCAGGTAGGCGTTGGCCGCCGCCAGGATCGCCGAGAGGATGATCCCCAGCAGGATCGCCTTGAGCGTGATCTCGGGCAGTGACCGGGAAGCGGGGATGAAGGGCTGGTGTCCACCACCCGATGAGGCTGTCGAGGGGCTGCCGCCGTTGATGGAGTGGGGTCCCGAGGGGTTTTGGGTCATGCCTGGCCTCCTGCTTCCGTCGCCGGGGCGTACCTTGGGCGGGCCTGGAAACCGCGACATCGCGGAGATTGTGTCCGTACCCAATTTTGCGGATCGTAGAGAACCGCGCGGCAGGACGCAACCGCGGACGGGAGGTGCGGCCGGAAAGGGCATGTCTACACAACCGGCCGGCCGTGCACGAGTGTGCCGGCCGGCCGACTGTGTGGGGACTGCCGGACAGCCCCTTCGAGAACGCCCGCCGCGCCTAATGCACCAGCGTCATACTGCGGGTGAACTCACCCCGGGCCGTCTCGAGGCGGTAGTAGTAGATGCCCGAGGGCTGCAGTTCACCGCAATCGCTGCGACCGTTCCAACTGATGCGGTGAGTGCCCGCCTCGTGGGGCCCCGCGGCCAATGTGCGCAGCAGGCGTCCCCCGGCATCGAAGATCGCCAGGCGCACCGGCTGCGGTTGGGGCAACTCGAAGGCGATCATCGTTCCCGGCCGGAATGGATTGGGCCGGTTCTGCAGGAGCATCGGTGTGAGACTGAGTGGCTGGCTGCTCTCCTCGGGCGCATCGGCGGCGCCGCCGCTGGTGCCGCTCACCCGGACATCGTCGATGTACCAGCCCTCGCGCGTATCGGCGCCGTCGCTGCCGAAGCGGAAGCGGAACTGCGCGGTGGTGCCCGTGACCTCCTCGAGCGTGAAGAGCGCGGCGACCCAGTCGTGGCTGCCCGAGTAGACGGGTGTCTCGGCCGGGAAGGGGCCCGGCGTGCCCCCTTCACGGATCAGATAGGGATAGCCCCCCTCCGGCGTCAGGGGTTCCCAGGCCCCGCCGTCGATGGCGATCTCGATGCATCCGCCGTCGTAGCAGTGATCGGGATGGGCGCTGCTTGTCTCCGCCTCCATCCAGTGCCAGAAGGAGAGCCTCGTCGTCGTCGCCAGGGGTACCGGTTCGCTGGCCAGGCATCCGTCGCTCAGATTCGCATAGTCGCCCGTCCCCGTATCGCCGTGCTTCCAGGCCCAGCCCCCGCCCGGTGTGTGATTGCGCTGGCTCGAGCGATGCCACTCGTCGGCGAAGCCGGGTGTTCCGATGGCATGGGTCCAATTGCCTTCCCCGGCCTCGACATCATCCCAGAAGCCGCCGACTTCCAGTTCCTGCACGAAGGCGGTCGCGTAGCTCCAGTCGGCGGTGAGGGCGAGATCGAGATCGAAGATCTCCGGTTCGGGCGAGTAGGGCGAGACGGCCAGCCCGAAGACGGGCGTCAGCTCGACCTCCTCTCCCGGACCGATTAGGGCCGCGCCGGCGGTGCCTTGCAGCACCTGCACGATGCCGACAGCGGAGGTCAGTTCGACCGAGACATCGGTCGCATCTTCGCTGCCCTCGTTACGTAGCACGACATGGTAATCGAAGGACTCGTCGGGATCGGGGATCCCGCTTCCGTTACCGCCGGCGGTGTCGTCGACGATCACGTAGGCGATCGTCAGCTCCGGCGCCTCGACGGTCAGATCGATGGCCGCCTCCCAGGAGTCGGGCTCGTCACAGGTGATCAGCAGGTCCAGGTGGAGCAGGTGTCCGTCGGGACAGTCACCGGCGATCGTCACGTCGAAATCGTCGGGCGACCAGAGCTGTACACTCGGCGGAATCGTGCCGAAGTTCTCGACGCCGTCCTGCACGATGACATACGGATCGGTCGTACTGATCGTCGCAACGACGTTGTAGGCGGCATCGATGCCTTCGTTGGAGAGCTGCACGCGGATCTCGAGGTGCTCGCCGCTGTCGGCGTCGCCGTCGTCGTTGCCGTTGCTCGAGCCGCTGGTATCGTCGTCCACCAACCAGGAGGCCAGGATGACAAAGGGGCCGGAGGCGGCGGTCACCTCGGCCGTGCCGAAGTAGGGCTGATGGTCGTGCTTGCTGACGGTGATGTAGAGGTCGCCCACGTGCGTGGGGGCGGGGTCGAGCTGCAGCGTGACCTGCCCGGCGGCATTGGTGTAGCCGGTCGCGTAGACTTCATCGAACTTGTAGGCACACACGAGCGCGCTGTCGAGCGGAGCGGCGCCGGTGGTCACCGAGACGCTCAGCTCGCTCTGGCCGACGAAGACCGACGCTGGATGACCGGCTGCGAGATCGTCGGGCAGGGTGGCCCAGAGATCCATCGAGGGATCGCCGAGGACGTTGTAGCACTCGAAGTAGTAGCGGCTGTAACCACTGCCGCCGTAGTAGATGTAGACGCCCAGCAGGGCATCGTCGCACATCGCCCCCAGGGTGTAACACGACTCGGTCCAGAAGGACTCCCACAGCTCCTTCTCGAGGATGTCGTCTTCATCCCAGAGAGTGTTCGCCGATGAGCCCCAGAAGGCGGTCGCGCCCTTGTTGGGCTCGATCACCCAGGTTTCGCCATAGCACTCGACCTGATTGTACTGCCCCGTAACACACGCATTGCTGATCACGAAGGGATACATGTCGAGGTTGGAGAGCGCGCGTACGTTGCTCTGGCTGAAGGACACGCAGCCCCAGCCGGTCGTCGATCCATGGCCGGAGTAGTTGAGAACCACCGTGCCGCCGTTGACCGCGCTGGTGATGTTGCTCGTGCTTCCGCCCTGGGACTCCCAGATGCGGGTGATGTCCATGCCGGCCGGGTCGAACCAGTGATTGATCACATAGTTGTGAGTGTCCTCGGCCATGCCGCCGGCGTCGTTGGAGGCGATGAAGGTGGCTTGATTGAGAAAGTCGATGCCATTGGAGAGAACCAGTTTCTCGAAATCGACGACCTTCTCGACCATCGTGATGACGTCCGTTGAACTGCGAGCGGGGAAGCGCCCGAGGTGGACTTCGGGGAGGTAGTCGGTGCCGGTGATCGTTCCGTAGTAGAGGTCGGTCGCCGTACTCGACGAGGAGCCGGTGTAGTAGGGGATCGTGTTGGTGTCACCGACCAATAGCACCCAGGTCGGCGGGACCGGCCAGGTGTTGTAGGCGTCGGCGATGTAGTCCTCGATCTCGGTGCGGGAGGAGCCGGTCTCGCTGAGGGTGGCGATGGTCGTCTGGTAGCCCTTGAGCGTTTTCCACTCGGCCAGTGGTTCGATCGCCGCGGCGTAAGCGTCGGCGGTGATGATCAGGAAGCCGATCGGTAGCTCAGGCAAAGCCCTCGTCTCGGGCATGAAGGTTGCCGCATTGGCGACGACGCCGCCAACCATCCGGTCGAAGGGTGCCGAGCGGTAGCGCTCCCGGGCGGCGAGAGTCGCGGTGACCTCCGCGCCGGAGATACGGATGAAGACATCGATATGATCGTGGCAGAGGAGTTGCCCGCTGACCGGGTCATAGGCGACGGGATGGACTTCGACGAGCGCCAGCCGGTGGCCGCGCAGGATCCCTGCCTCGCGAACCGAGGCGAGTTGATCGGGGATCAAGCCCGGCGACTGGTAGGCATCCAGGTCGCGCTGGAAGGGAGAACGCGCAGCGCGAGGCTGGGTCTTGAAGTGCGGTGGCTGAACGGGATAGAGGCGCTCGTGCAGACCTCCCTGGCCCAGGGTGAGGGTGTGCGATCCGGCGGCCGAGGCCTCGGCTTGCCATGCCGCGCCCAGGGGAACTTCGACGAGGAATCGAACCACGGGAACCGCCGGTGCGCCGACCGCGCCGGTGTGCCCATGCCCGGGAATCTCGAGGTAGGTATCGATCCCATCGGGCGTCTCGCGCTCCTCGGTCAGCAGACCGGCGACGTCGACTTCGAGATGGAGCAGCGTGGGTGTATCGATGCGTACGGCGACCGAGGGCTCCTCGGCCCGTGTCGTGGGACCGAAGGCGAGCCATTCGTGTGCGCCGGCCGGCGATGCAGTCAGCGTGAATGCACAGAGAGCGATGCAGAGAACAACCACGGATGTCGAACCACAGAAGAGCCTCATGCCTTCAGTCCCCCCCCCTCTTTTCAGGCGAAGCGGCCGCGCACAGTGGCGTAGCCGTGTTCACAGAGCGTACCGGTCGCGCACAGCGGCGTGGCCGTGTTCACAGAGCGCACCGGCCGCGCACAGCGGCGTGGCCGTGTTCACAGAGCGCACCGGCCACGCACAGTGGCGTAGCCGTGTTCACAGAGCGTACCGGTCGCGCACAGCGGTTTCCGGGCACGCGCAACTCGACAGCGAGCATCGCGGAATGCGTCCCGGCGATGCTTCCGTCGAGCAATCTGTACACTATAACGTGATTATACCACCCATGAGGCGGCGGGCGCAACTGTATGTGGATTTAGAGGTTGCGAAGGCGCCCCCCCCGGGCGCCGGGGCAGGCGAGAAGGGGGGGGCTCCTAGCGCGGGAGAAGTTCCATCGGACCCCCCGCCTCGCGATAGCGAGCGAAGAGACGCGCCGCCTCCTCCGACTCCCCTGCCAGAGCGGCGCATCTCCCCATTTCCAGCAACGCGACCCGGTCTCCCGGCGCCTCCTTCAGCGCCGCGCGATACCCAGCCTTCGCCCGCTGCAGGTCGCCGACCGCGAAGGCGAGATCGGCCTCGGCGAGCTCGCGATGACTCCAGAGCGATAGCCCATGGTTGCGGCGCTCGGTGATCCGGTTCAGCAGGAAGACGCAGCGGCGGGCGAGAGGAGCGTCCGGTTCCTCCCGGCGGACCAATTCCACGGCAAGCGACTCCGCTGCCGCGATCCTTCCGCGCAGGTAGGTCGCCACCGCCAGCGATTCGAGCGCGCGTACGTAGCTGGTGTCGGCCTCCCAGGCGCGGCCGTAGAGCTGGGTGGCCCGATCGAGATCGCCGCGGATCTGATGGATCTGTCCAAGCGAGAGGAACCCGATCGCGCTGCGCGGGTCGAGGTCGACTCCGCGCTCGAGTAGCGGCTGGGCGCGCTCGAGCCGGCCCTGGCGCGCATGGAGGATCCCGAGATTGACCGCCGCGCGCGCGATCTTCGGATCGATTCGCAGGGTCGTCGCGTATTCCTCCATGGCCTCGTCGGCGCGGCCGGCCTCCTCGGCGATCACCCCCAGCCGGTAGTGGTACTGGGCGAAGGTGACCTCCTTCTGCACCTGAAACCAACCGGGCGCGAGCAGCAGTAGCAGGGCCGCCGCGACGGCCAGGGCGGCGGGAAGGGGGGCCGGGGTCAGACGGGCGAGTGAAGCGGTACGGCCGGCAGGGACCGCACCGCTGGCGCCGGGACCTTCTTGCGTGACGAGGACGCCTCCGCGCAAGTGCGCGATCAGCGCGGCAATCCCCCCGCCCGCGAGCAGCGCCAGCGGTACGTGCAGCGGAAGGCGGAAGCGGCCGGTAGCGAAGAAGACGGCGATCAAGAGCACCGTCAGGATCGTTCCCGCACTCCAGACCCAGGCAACCGGGGAACGACGCAAGAAGACGAGTGCGAAGCCGCCGAGCGCGATCAGCAACAGCCAGTTGGGCAGGAATGGAATGCGCAGCAGAAACGAGTAGCGCTTCTCGAAGTCGAAGGATTCCACCTGCGGGATCTCGAAGCCAAAGAGGGTGAAGTAGACCTTGCGCAAGTAGAGCGAGGTCGCCCGGCCGGGATTCTCGTGGATCGTCTCGAGTGTGCGCGCGATCCAGAAGCGCGAGGACTCGACGACGCTCAGATCCCGGCCCGCCTGATAGGATGCCTCGCCGATACCGAGCAAGTCCCGCTCGGCACGCAGGCCGAAGGGGGAGGTGTAGAAGCCGTTGGCGTCGGGTCCATTCCCGATATAGAGATTGATCCCCGCGTTGGCCGAGACGGCCACGAACCGGCCACTGTAGATCCAGTTGTGGATCGTGGCCGGCGCGATCGCGAGCAGGGTGCCGAGCAGAACCAGCAGGAGCGGGCGCCGCCAGGCGCGCGGGCGAGCGGACGACGGCGAACGGTCCCCGAGAGCCGCCCGGCGGCCGGACGAAGGTGATGGGTATCCGAGAATCGCCGTGCCGGCGGTCATCACCAGTGCTCCGGGCAGCAGCACCGGGTGGGCAAGCCCGGTCAGGCCGGTGACGATTCCGCCGAGCAGGGGGTGTCGCCGGGCAAAGGTGAACGCCAGCGCGAGCAAGCAGGCGGCGACCACGGGAACCAGCAGCACGCCGGTATAGAAGATCCCCGGCTTGTAGAGGGCGAGCAGCAATCCGGTCGCGAGCATTGCCGGGCGGCCCCAGAACTGCCCGGCAATGCGGGCCCCGAGCAGCGCCGTCAGCGCGCCGAGCACCGCCTGCAGCCAGAGGGGTGCAAGGGGATCGGGGCCGGTCAGCGCGTAGCAGCCGGCGACCACATAGGGGTAGAGGGGCGCCTGCATGAAGACGTCGGGCCCGAAGGGCTGGCCGCCGAGGATCGTCTCGGCCCACTGGTGGTAGTACTTCAGATCCAGATTGAGATGGGTGCGGAACGGGTTGGCGTACGACTCGAACAGATAGAGCAGGCGCACGATCAGCGCGAACAGGCCGATCCACCATGGCAAGAGGCGCATGGAGAATCGACCGCTCGTGCGACGGCCCGCACTACCCGGTGAGGTGGTGCGGGCCGGTTGGTTTCCAGCGCGATGCTTCATTCTAACGCAAGAGCACCATGGATTTCCGCAGCGAGCCCCGCTCGGTGATCAGGCGATAGTAGTAGATCCCGCTCGCCGCCGGCTGTCCCGAATCATACCGGCCATTCCACTCGTGTCCATGATACCCGGCGGACGTCTGGCCGTCGAGCAGAGTACGCACCAGGCGGCCGTTGGCATCGAAGACCTGCAGGCGTGCATGGCCATCCTGCGGCAGGGCGAAGCGGATCTGCGTCGCCCGGGCGAAGGGGTTCGGCGTGCTCTGTGTGAGACGAACCCCCGCCGGGGTCAGCTCGAGTTCGCGAGTGTCGGCCGCCGCGCCGGTATCGATGATCTCGACATCGTCGACATACCAGCCCTCGCGCCGATCGGCGCCGTCGCTGCCGAAGCGGAAGCGGAAGGCCGCGCTGCCGGTGATACCGGTCAGATCGAAGGTCACTGCCTGCCAGTCCTTCTGGCCGGCGAAGACCGGCGTGTTCTCCGCGAAGGGCCCGGGCGTGCTGCCCGGGCGGATCGTGTAGGGGTGACCTCCGATGGGAGTAATCTGCTCGAAGGCGCCGCCGTCGATGGAGACCTCGATCAGACCGCCGTCGTACGCCTTGCCCTGGTAGTAGTCGCTGACCTCTGAGTTGATCCAGTGCCAGAAGCGCAGCTCGCAGTTGCCGGACAGATCGACCGGTGTGCTGACCAGGCCGGCATCGAGCAGATCGCCGTAGTCTCCGGCGCCCGTGTCGCCGCACTTCCAGCACTGCCCGCCACCGGGCGAGTGGTTGCGTGTCGAGGTCAGATGCCACTGATCCGAGAAGCCGGGATCGACGACGTCATGGGTCCAGCCCTCGTCACCCGTCTCGAAGGTGGCGAAGAAGCCGCCGATCGGCAGGGGAAGCTGGATCAGCTGGCTATAGCCGTTATCCCCGTAGAGATAGAGCAGGAAGAGCGCCTCGGTGCGGTCGAAGGATGGGTCGACACTGGCGGCGAACGCCGGGGCCAGATCGCCCGACGCACCGGCGGCCACTTCGGCGACGGCGCCGCTGTTCGCAGTGACCGTCACCAGCGGATCACTGCAGACCAGATCGGCGGTGCAGTTGGTCAGACTGTAGTGACCGGCGTTGCCGAGGGTCAGCACGAGATCGACATCCTCGCCCGGGTCGAGCCGGCCGTTGCTATTGCCGCCGGCGCTGTCATCGACCCACACGGCCGCGATCGAGATCTCGGGCGCCTGGACGGTGAAGCTAAGCTGGCTCTCCCAGATCAGCCGCTCGCTGCCGTGGATCTCGAGTGGCAGGGTGACCAGGTGCTGGTCGGGGCAGTCGGGAGCGATTTCGAGACTGTAGAGTCCTTGGCTCCATTCCTGTTCCCCCATCGGGATCGTGCCGAAGTACTGCGAGTCGATGACGACATCGACGAACTCGCTCGCCGAGCTGACTACCGCCCAGACCATCGACGCATCGGCGCTGCCGGCGTTACGGAGCAGCAGGCTGATATCCACCGTCTCGCCTGCATTGAACACATCGTCGCCATTGCCGTCGTCGTAGACCACGTCTTCGACCAAGAGATAGGGCCCCGAGGCGGGGACGACTTCGACCGTGCTCAGATAGGTCTCGCGATTGTAGGCGGTCACGGTCAGCGTCAGGGTTATCGGCTCGGTGGGCACCTCGTCGAGGACCACCGTGGCGGCGCCGGCCGCCCCGGTGAGCGCGCGACCGTAGAGGGTCCCATCGGCGTAGAGCGCGACCAGGGCGCCCTCTTCCCCGGCCACGTTGACGTCGTAGGTGCTCTCGCCGAGGAGCAGAACGCCCGTGTGGCTCACCGCCAGCGCGGTTGCCGCCATCGTCCGCACGCAGAGCGAAGGATCGCCGAAGATCGTCCAGCACTTGAATTCATTGATCCCGCCGGCCGAGTACTCGTCGATCATCAGGCACGAGCCGTTGAACCAGAGCCCGCCGATGGTGCGCATCTGGTCGGCGACGAGCAGGTCGACCGCCTCATCCTGCATCGCCATCGGGGGGTCCCAGTCCTGGTTGATCGTCGACATGTAGCAGGCGATCGCTCCCGAGGGGAGCCCGTTGTGGGTGGCGCGCAGCCAAGCCTCGGCGAAACAGGTCGTGCTCGTGTAGTTCCCGTTGACGCAGGCGACACTGCAGATGAAGGGCAGCATGTAGGTGTTGGTCAAGGCATCGACGTCGCTGTTGTTGAAGCCGGTCGTGCTCCAGCTGGTCGTCGAGCCGTGGCCGGTGTAGTTGGCGATCCCGCGCCCCTCGTTGAGGGCATTGGTGATCATCGTCTTCGTTGCCGTCGGCGCGTAGATCTGGTCGACCTGGTCGTAGCCATAGGCGAGCAGATCGAGGCGGATATTGTCCTCGTGCTCGTCGTCGTTCTCGCCGTCATCTCCGGGGCCCTCGGCGGAGGCGACACCCGTGCCCGACTGCGGCCACGGCAAGCCCGCGGCGGTGTCGCGCTCGTAGGCGAGCGTGCGCTCGACCTGCGTGTCGACCTCTCCGGTGGTCTGCGCCGAGAAGCGGCCGACGAAGATGTCGGGATAGTCGTCGCTGCCGGCCAAGAGCGCGTAGCTCGGGTCGGACCCGCCCCCGTAGTTGATCGTCGGGATCTGGGCCGCGTCGCCGACCAGCAGCACGTAGGCGAGGCCCCAGGTGTCGTACTCGCTCAGGATGTAGTTTCTGATCTCGATGTTCGTCGAACCGACCTCGGAGAGATCCACCAGCTTCGTGGGGATTCCCTTCTGCAGCTTCCACTCATAGAGCGGCTCGACATGGGGGCGGAAGCTGTCATAGGTGATGATCAACAGTCCGCCTTCCTCGAGCACCGGGGTGTAACGGGGTCCCTTGAAGTTGAGAAAATGCTCGCCGTAGAGCTTGGCGAACTGCGGATCCATCTTCTCCAGCGGACGTTCGCGATTAAAGACGTTGAAGTTCCCCGGGCCGACCGGGACGACCTCGATCTCCATGCGTGTGTAGACGCGCAGCGTCCGGGTGGCGGCGTTGTACTGGAAAACGTTGGCGTCGACCACCATCCCCCGCAGGTCGCGCAGAATGTAGGGCTGATCGGCCGTGACCGCCTCGGCCGGATAGGTGCCCGAGCCGGCGTAGAACGCATCGAAGACATAGGGAACGGTCGCCGGATCGATCTCCCGGGAGATGTGCCCCTTCGAGGGGGCGACCCACATCTTGGGGAAGTCGATGAAGTCGGCATCAACCAGGCGGACCGCCATCTCACGGTCGTCGGGGATGATCACGCTGCGACGCACATCGGGCAGGGCGGGCAGTCCACGCTCGTGGGGCTCCGACTCCTTGGCCAGCGTGATGTGGTGGTGGGTCCGGCCATTGATCGTCACGGGGTCGGCGGCAAAGCCTCCGACGGTCACCTCGAGCAGGATCCGTTCCGGGCTCGACTCCAGCAGAGTCACCGCAACCGGTTCGCCTCCCAGATCGACCCATTCCGCCAGGGCCGTCGGCGGCATGACGGAGATGGCGAGCAAGAGGACGCTCGCCAGGGAGAGAGCCACACCGGTGATGCGATGTCGCTGAATCGACATAGATGACCTCCAGGATGTACATCCCTGATCCGGGACGGTGGACTGCTTCCGCGCCCCTGTGCGCGAGTAGACACCATATAATGATACCACCCGGACGGGAGGAGGCGCAACTGCAAGCCGCTTGGAGAGAAAGAAATAGGCCTTGAAGGGACCCTGCCGAAGGGTCGACGGGCGCGGATGGCGCTTATCGATCACTCCGGGCGGGGCCGCAGGCTGAGGTTGAACCCCCTTCGGCGGGGAGGCCCTGATCTGCCCAAGACGTCACTGAATGCGGATCAGCGACCGCGTCTGGCGCCGGCCGGCAGCGTTCAGGTGAATGTAGTAGACCCCACTGCCGACGAGCGCGCCCCGCGCGTCCCGGCCGTTCCAGATGATCGTATGGCTCCCCGCCCGGCAGGATTGTTGCATCCATCGTTGTACGCGTCGGCCGGTGACGTCACAGATCTCGAGACGCACCCGGCCTGGCCGGGCGAGGGTGAAGCGGATCTGCGCCGCCTCGCGGGAGGGATTCGGGTGGGGCTGTGCAAGGTGCATCGCCGCGGGCATGAGAGGATCTTCGTCGGCGCCCGCAATCCCCACCTCGCCGGTGCCGATCACGATGTCGTCGAGATAGAAGCCCTCGTCGCGATCCGCCGAGTCGGTCACCAGGCGGAAGCGCACCTGCACCTGGGTTCCGCCCGCCCAGGCGTCCAGTGGAATCATCACCTCGGCCCAGTCCGAGAGAAACAGCATCCCGTCGTCGGAGTCATCGAGCGGGTCGAGGGCGCCGCCGCTGCCCAGGTAGCCGAGCGCCTGGAAGCCGGTGCCGTCGTCGAGCTCGATGAACAGCCCATCGTTGCCGTAGAGCGTCACATTGAAGTAGCGCCAGAAGCGCAAGACCGCATCTTGCGGGAGTGTGACCCAGGGCGAGGTGAGCGCCGCATTGCTGTTGTTCGGATACAGCCGCTCACCGGCGTCTCCGCAGTACCAGCTCGCCGCGCCCGAGTGGGCCCGGTAGGTGGAGATGTGCCACTGGTCATTGGTCCCAGCATGCGTCCAGCCAGGGGCGCCGGTCTCGACATCTTCGCTGAGTCCCACCTCGCCGACGATCAGGGCGGCATCCAGTTCCCAGACGCCCTCGGTTGCCGAGACGGTCAGGGTAAGCGGAAAGACGTATGGTTCGGGTGCAGCGGGGTCGATGGTCGCCGCGAAGAAGGGAACGAGCAGTGCTTCATCTTGCGCAAGCAGCGGTGCCTCGAGTTGAGCGTCGGCCTCATCGATGACGAGCAAGCCGTTGCTGCTCGCCAGCGTGGCGGATGCACCGCTCAGCGTGCCGTTGCCGGCATTGCGCAGGGTCAGGCCGAGCGCCACGGTTTCCCCCGGCTCGGCATCGCCGTCGCCATCGCCGCTGAGTTCATAGATGCGCAGCTGGGCAAGCTCGGGCAGGGGCAGGACAACGAGCAGCCGCAGTGGTTCGCTGCGCACGGTGCGGCCCGCTTCTCCGTCACTGATCTCGAGAGTGAATTCCGCGCACGCCCCGGCCGGGAAGTCGGGGGCGATGGTGAAGGCGACGCTGTCGATCGAGAGCGCCTCGGCCCCGGGCGGCAGATCGGGCCAGGCGGCGGTCGCATCGAGCAGGGCGATCCGCGGGTCCGCGCAGGTGAGCAGTCCGCTGACCCCGGTCGCCGCCAACACGCCGGCGTTGCGCAGTTCGACACGCACGGAGACCGTCTCGGCCGGGTTGAGATCTCCATTGCCGTTGCCCTCTGCAATGTCGTCGAGCTCGGTTCCCGCGATGGTCAGATAGGTACCAGCCTGGTCGCTGACCGTCACCAGTGTCTCGGCGCAACGATGGTCCTGGGCCGTGGCTGTCACGGTCAGCGTCTGCGGCGTTGCGGTGCTCAGCTCGGCGGTCAGTCGTCCGGCCGCGTCGGTGACGCCGACGTGATAGACCTCTGCGTTCCCCGCGATGCAGATTCGTGCCCCGGCGACCGGGCCTTCGGCGTTGCGGGCATGCAAGGTCAGAAGGGCTGTCCCGACCGGGATCGCGTCGGGCGTCTCGATCGTCAGCGCGAGAGGATCCCTGGTGTAGACGGGTGTTTCGGGATCGCCGAGGAGGTTCACCTGATAGAGGTGTATGCGGTAGACGTTCTCGTTGCGGCCATAGGGGATGATGCGCGTCTTGGCCGCGGCGAGCGCGGGACCGAGCTGGGTGATCCCGTCACTGAGGATCGCCCCATAGAAGTCGCGGTCGAAGGTCTCGGAATAGCCCATGCCCGGATTGCCGGGAGATCCCCACCCATAGCGGCTGTTGCCGACAAAGGCGAACGCGCCGCCGCCGGGGGCGGTCAGGAAGTGCTCGGCGATGGCATCGTAGTCGAGCGCCGCCGACCAGCAGCCCATCGAGTAGATCAGGAAGGTGCGGTCGCCGTTGGCCAGCGCATCCGCATCCCCGGGATAGAGACTCCCGTCGCCGACACACATCTGGCTGTACCAGGCGTGACCGGCATGGTTGACGAAGTGGGGGCCGGCATCGAGCGCGGCCAGCACCGCCGTGCGGTTCTCATTGCCCAGCGACTCATAGAGCTTGGTGATCGGCTGGAAGCGCGGGGCGAAGTGGAGTTCGTCGATCAGGTCCTTGCCGATGCCCGAGTCGGTGTAAGGGGAATTCCAGAGGACCTCGGCGCAGAAGAGCGCCTCGCACGCATAGCCGGCGGCGGGCGTGCGCTCGTAGGCGAGGATCTTGTCGACGCAGGTGGTGGCCTCCACTACGCCCGACGCCGGGATCCGGCCGACGTAGAGATCGGGATAGAGATCGACCGAGTCGGCCACCTGGCCGTAGATCCCATCCCCGTTGGCATCCCACGAACCGTCTAGATCGCTGTAGTAGAGATCGGCCGGGATCTCGTTCTCATCGGGGGCGAAGCCCGCCTCGCAGTCCATCGCCCAGGCCCACCGTGCCTGCACCCGGCCCGTATCCCCGCCCAGCAAGACGTAGCGCGTGCCCCACTGCGCATCGGCCGCCTGCAGGAAGGCGCGGATGCTGGCCGCCTGGTCGAGGGCGGGATAGTCGGCCTCGATCTGCTCGGTGGTGATCACGGTAGCCGGCACGCCCTTCTGCGTCTTCCACTCGGCGAGCGGCTGGAAGGCGCCGACGAGGGCCACGGGGGTGATGATCACATACTCGAAAGCCTGCGGATCCCGCGGGATCGCCCGACCGATTCCGTCGTGAGATTCCCGCGCCCCCAACGGCGCCTCGAGAGCATCGGGATTGCACACGATCGCGCGCAGCGCGGCAATCGCCGGATCGGACCAGCCGCTTGGCGCATCGGATCCGCCGGCCGCGTTGCGGGAGAGAGGAGGTCGCTCCCCGGGCTTGGTCGCGGCGAGTTGGAGTGTGACCCGCAGCGCCCGGTGGAAGTGCAGGACGCCGCGGTGGGGAAGGTACTGCACCGGGTGGGCGATCAGAGAGGCGACCGCGCCGGCGGGGGTCCATTCCATGGCGACATCCGAGGCGAGCCGGGCGGGAAAGGGCGTTTCGAGCGCGTAGATCTCCGGTGAGGGGGGGACCGTTGGGGGCGATTGGGCGAAGGTCCCGGGAAGATTCAGGATCGCCGGGGGCTGGAGTGCGACGAGGTGGCCCACGGGGATCTCATCGGTTTCCAGCGGAGTGATCTCGGCCCCCACGGCGCGGGTGCCCACGGGCAGGACGAAGCGCAGCGGCACGCTTGGCAACGCCGGTTCACCAGGCCGGCCAAGCAGATATCCTTCCGTCCACTCGAGATAGGAGCCTGCTTTCCATGCGGCGACGACCCGCGGGGAGGTCTCAAAGCGGACGTCCCAGTGGAACTGCGCCTGGATGGTGGTCTCAGCTTCAGCGGAGGTCTCGGCCGCGGCGGCAATCTCAGCCCCGGTGGAGGTCTCGGCCGTAGCGGGGCGTTCCAGTTTGGTGGAGGTCTCGGCCGTAGCGGGGCGCTCCAGTGTGGTGGAGGCTTCGGCCGCGCTGGGGCGTTCCACTGCGGCGGCGGCCAGCAGGGCCAGACCGGCCGCCCAGGCGACCATGGATAGGCGGACTCGTGTGTGTGTCATAGGTGCGTATCCTGGTCCGACATCGGGGCCTTTCGGGAATCCCCAACTTCCTACGGGATTCCAGCCGTTTCATGAGATTATAGCACTCTCCTCCTTCGCCTGCCGCAGGGGATGCGGTAGAGTGTTCCGGATGGAAGAGGGCAACGCCGGAGGCGGAATGGCGCCGCAGGTCAAGGACGACGCGTTCGGCTCCGCATGCAACTTGCTTGCGGGGGCCCGGCGGGTTGTCGCCTTCACCGGAGCAGGGGTCTCGGCCGAGAGCGGGATCCCGACCTATCGCGACGCGGAGGATGGCCTCTGGACGCAGTACGATCCCGAGGAATTCGCCTCGATCGACCGCTTTCTGCAGGATCCGACCCTTTTCTGGCGCTTTTTCCAGGATGTCCGCTATCAGGCGATCACCAAGGCCGAGCCGAATCCCGGCCACCGCGCGCTGGCGGCACTCGAACGCGCCGGCCGCCTGCGAGCCGTGATCACGCAGAACATTGATGGTCTTCATCAGGCTGCCGGATCCCGGACCGTTATCGAGCTGCACGGCAACACCCGCTCGATCCGCTGCCTCAGCTGTGGGGCGCGCTATTCGATGGAGACCGTCTACCTGCAGCTTGCCCGGGAACTGCCGCCCCCCTGCCGGGCCTGCGGCGGAATGCTGAAACCCGAGGTCGTCTTCTTCGGTGAATCGCTACCGGAGGCGGCGCTGAGGCAGGCGACCGAGGCGGCCGATGCCTGCGACCTGCTGTTGGCAATCGGCAGTTCCCTCGTCGTCTATCCGGCAGCCATTCTGCCCGAGCGGGCGCTCCGCCGCGGGGCGGGATTGATCATGGTCAATAGAACGGCAACGCCGCTGGATGAGCAGGCCGATGCGGTTCTGCGCCAGCCGGCGGGAGAGGTCTTGCCATTGCTCATGGAAGCGATCGGCGTAGAGTTGGAGCCAGCATGATGCGGGTGACGGTTCATGGGCATTTCTACCAGCCGCCCCGGGAGAACCCCTGGACCGATGCGATACCGTTCCAGGCCAGTGCCGCTCCCGCCCACGATTGGAACGAGCGTATCAGTGATGAGTGCTACCGGCCAAATGCCCGCAGCCGGGTCTTCGGCGCCGGCAACCACATCGAGGAGATCGTCAACAACTATGCCTTCATGAACTTCGATTTCGGCCCCACCTTGCTGAGTTGGCTGGTGGCCCACAGTCCCGACGTCTATCGCCAGATCCTGGAGGGGGACCGGTTGAGCCAGCGGCTCCAGCAGGGCCACGGCAACGCGATCGCCCAGGTCTACAATCACGTGATCATGCCCTTGGCCAATTACCGGGACAAACGCACCCAGGTAGTCTGGGGCCTGCGCGACTTCGAATGGCGGTTCGGGCGCAAGAGCGAGTCGATCTGGCTGGCGGAGACGGCGGTCAATCTGGCCACCGTCAAGGTGCTGATTGAACACGGCCTCCGGTACATCATCCTCTCGCCATTCCAGGCGCTGCGCTGGCGCCCGCTCGATCGGGGCGCGGGTTGGAGCGATGCGCGCAATGGGAAGATCGATCCCCGCCGGCCCTACCGCTTCTTCCTCAAGGACGCCCGCCGCCGCCGGATCCCCGATGCCTACATCGACGTCTTTTTCTACGATGGCCCCTTGGCGGCCGATGTCAGCTTCGGTCATCTGCTGCGTTCCGCCCCGGGCTTCGCCGATCGCCTCGTGCAGGCGGCCGGGGAGCAGCCGCTTGAAGGGAGCTTCGTCAGTGTTGCCACCGACGGCGAGATCTATGGCCACCACGAGCCCTTCGGCGACATGTGCTTCTCATACTTGGTGCGCCGTGAGGCGCGCGCACGGGATTTCGCCTTCTTCAACTACGGCCACTACCTCGACGTGCATCCGCCGCAACATGAGGTCGACATCAACTTCGGCGAGCAGGACGAGGGGACCGCATGGAGTTGCGCGCACGGCGTCGGGCGTTGGGAGCGCGACTGCGGCTGTTCCACCGGCGGCCAACCGGGCTGGAATCAGAAATGGCGCACGCCGCTGCGCCGCGGGTTCGACATGCTGCGCGATCGCCTGGTGGAAATCTATCTGGAACAGGTCATCCCGCTGGTACGCGATCCCTGGGCGGCGCGCGATGACTACATCCTCGTGCTTCTCGATCCGAGCCGTGGGGCCCGTGCGTCCTTTCTCGACCAGCATGCCCGCCGCGAGCTGACCGCCGCCGAGCGCGTGCGGCTCTGGACGCTGCTCGAATCGCAACGTCATGCGCTGTACATGTACACGAGCTGCGGCTGGTTCTTCGCCGATGTTTCGGGCATTGAGACCGTTCAGAACATGGCCTACGCCTGCCGGGCGTTGGAGTTGGTGCACCCATGGCAGACCATCGATCTCGAGAAGCTCTTGCTCGAGTATCTGGCCGAGGCCGCCAGCAACGTGCCCGGGATGGAACATGGCGCGGAGGTCTACCGGCGCTTCGTGCATCCGCAGCGGGTCTCGGCGCAGGTGGTGGCGGGAGACCTGGCGCTGGCGGCCGCCGTGCAGGGACGGGAACCGGCGCCGAGTCAATTCCGCTTCGCCGCGGCGACACACCACTTCGGCCGCCGTGAGGCGACCGGCGAAGGTGACAATGGGGTAGTTGCCTACGACGGCCTACTCGAGATCACCGACCGGCACACCGAGCAGCGCCACCGGTTCGCCGTCCACGTTTACCATTCGCACCTCGGTGGCATCCGCTGCTACGTCCTTCCCTTGCAGCATGATGGGGAGGCGCCGCCACTGGCGCCGGGCGCCGCGCCGCGGGAGGCCGAGATCGCCGAGCAACCCGGCGTGCTGCGCCTGGGGCTGGCGGATCTGGTCACGGAGAATCGCGAGCGGATCATCCGCACCGCCTATGAATCGATTCTCGATCAGGAGGAACATGCGCTCGCCGAGCTCTTCAGCGAGAGCCGGGATCTGATGGCGACCTTCCATGGGGCCGGGGTGCCCCTGCCCCCCGTCCTACGGGCCGTGGCCGAGCATGTTCTCGCCGGGGTTCTGGAGACCCAGGCCGAGCGCCTCGAGGCCGCCTTCCTGCGTGACCTGCAGGGAGATCGCCCGGCGGAGGACCCCGAGGTCGAGCGGCTGTTGGCCGAGATTGCCGAGTCGCTCGGCTTCGCGCGCGGCAACGAGGTGCGCGTGGACACCGAGCCCCTCAGCCAAGCCTTCGGCGTCGTTTTGCAGCGTTTCCTCGACGGGTTGCTGCGCGAGCCGGAGAGCGCTCTGGCGGAGCGCTTCGTTCAGGTGATCCGGAGGGCCTTCGATCTCCATTTTCCGCTGGACCGCAGGCCGCTCGAGGACGTAGCTTTCTTGGTTCTCAGAAAACACCATGAGATTCTCATGACCTATGCGCATCAGTCTTCGGAGGAAGGATCGCGCGCGTGGCGTGCCTTCGAGGAACTGGCGGATACTCTCAACCTGAACATTCGTTGGATCCTGGAGATGGGTGAGGGAGTCGACACCGCTGCGGGACAGCGCCCGTAGCGGTCATTCTGCACTCCGGCCGATTGGGGTCCCCCGCCGGTGGGGTGGCCGTGTGAGGAAGAGGACGATGAGACGAGCCGAACTCGAAGCCAAGACAAAGCAGGAGCTGCTCGATCTCGCCCGGGAGATGGATCTTCCGGGGAGAAGCCAGCTCTCCAAGGATGGACTGATCCAGGCGATCCTGAGGCGCCGGGCACGCCAGCGGCGTCCCGCCTTTGGCCGCCCGGCCGCGACCCGCAAGACGCCGGCCCCCTCGACGGCCGTGGCACGGGCGAAGAAGACGCCCGCCGCTCGCGCTGCCGGCTCGACGGGGCGACCGGTCGCCGACCGAGTGGCCGAGGGCAAGAAGAAGGCAGCGACCCGCTCTGCGGGAACGGCGAGGGGGGCGATGGGCGCCCGCTCTGTGGGCGCCGCGAAGAAGGCTGCGGGCACCCGGCCGGCAGGCGCGGCGAGGAAGGCTGCCGCCGGCCGCTCTGCGGCAACTGCGAAGAAGACGGCGGCGGGTCGGACTGCTGCCGCTCCCGGCAAGGCTGGTGGAGTCCGGGCTGCTGCTTCCAAGATGACGCGTCGGGACCGGCCGGCGGCAGCGGCGAGACGGAAGCGGAGTCCTTACGGGCCCTCCGCCAAGCAGCTGCATGGCGGTGCGCCGATGTCCCCGCCCTCCGCGCCTCCGCGACCTGCTCCCGCTCCGGCGAAGCGCGAGGAGGCGCCGCGACGCGCCTGGGGAGCGCCGCTGGAGATGCCCGAGCGCTACGGCCGCAACCATGCCGCGCTGATGGCCCGCGATCCCTACTGGCTCTTTGCCTACTGGGAGATCGATCCGCGCAGCGTCGCCGAACTCGAGGCACGGCTGAAAGGTGAGTGGCCCGACCATCGCTGGTTGCTGCGTGTCTTCACCTTTCCCCCGGAGATCGAGATGCAGCACGCCGAGGAGGGCAACGGCGAAGACCGTTATGATCTCGAGCTGCCGCCCGGCGCCGTGAGCTGGTACGTCAATGCCGGTCGTGCCGACCGCGTCTACCGCGTGGCGATCGGGATCGTCACGCGCAGTGGGAAGTTCCACGCGCTGGCGCGCTCGAATGCCGTGCGCACACCCCGCGATGCGATCTCTCCGATCACCGATGAGGAGTGGACGCGGGCGCCGGAGAGCTACCGGCGGCTCTACGCGATGATCGGCGAGGAGCTCAGCGGCGGCGGGGGCAGCTCGGCCGAGCTGGGGCTGCTGCTGCGCGAGCGCCTGCAGGCCGAATGGTCGTCGGGCCAGCTTGGTAGCATGGGGAGTGGCGCCTTCGCCAAGCCGGCCGTGCAGGGGCCCGGCTTCTGGTTTGTTCTCGACACCGAGTTGATCATCTACGGCGCCACCGAGCCCGACGCGCGGGTGACTGTCCAGGGACGCGCGGTGCCCCTGCGCCCCGATGGAACATTCAGTCTGCGGTTCCTGCTTCCCGAGGGCACGCAGGTGATCGATGCAACCGCCCTGTCGGCCGACGGAGCGTTCCGCAAGACGATCACACCAACGGTGCGACGTGAGACGAGTTCGACCGAGACGATCGAAGAGCAGGTGGGTTCATAGATGAAGCAAGAACCGAAGGGTTTTCTGGCACTCGTGCTCCATGCGCATCTGCCTTATGTGCGTCATCCGGAACACGAGGCATTCCTCGAGGAGGACTGGCTCTTCGAGGCGATCACCGAGACCTACATTCCCTTGATCGAGGTCTTCTCCGGGCTGGTGCGCGATGGCGTGCCCTTCCGCATCACCATGTCGCTGACGCCGCCGTTGGCCGGCATGCTCTCCGATCCGCTCCTGCAAGAGCGCTACGTCCGTCATATCGAGAAGCTGATCGACCTCGCGGAGAAGGAGATCGAGCGCACGAGGTGGATGCCGGAGTTCCATCCCCAGGCGCAGCGGTATCTCGAGATGTTCCGGGAGGCGCGACGCATCTTCGTCGAGGAGTACGACCGCAATCTAGTAGCTGCCTTCCGCCGCTTCCAGGATCTCGGCGTGCTGGAAGTGATCACCTGCGGGGCGACCCACGGATTCCTGCCGTTGATGCTCGGCAACCGCAATCTCTGGCGGGGCCAGGTGGCCACCGCGGTGCGCGACTATGAACGCCATTTCGGTCGCCGGCCCCAAGGGATCTGGCTGCCCGAATGCGGCTACGAGCCCTCGGTGGAGGAAGTGCTTTCCGAGGCGGGGCTGCGCCATTTCATCATCGATACTCATGGGGTGATGTTCGCCTCCCCGCGTCCGAGGTATGGCGTCTATGCCCCCCTGATCACCCGCAGCGGTGTGGCCGCCTTCGGACGCGATCTGGATTCCTCGAAGCAGGTCTGGAGCGCCAACGAGGGCTACCCGGGCGACTACAACTACCGGGAGTTCTACCGCGACGTCGGGTGGGATCTGGAGTACGAGTACGTGCGCCCCTACCTGCACGGCGACGGGCAGCGCAGCAACCTGGGGATCAAGTACTATCGGATCACCGGCCCGGGCAATCACAAGGCGCCCTACAGCTTCGAACGCGCCACCGAGACGGCCGCCAGCCATGCCGGCAACTTCATGTTCAACCGGGAGAAGCAGGTCGAGCACCTGCAGGGTCTGCTGCAGCGCCAGCCGATCATCGTGGCGCCCTACGATGCCGAGCTCTTCGGCCACTGGTGGTACGAGGGGCCGCAATTCCTCGATTTCCTGCTGCGCAAGATCGCCCATGACCAGCAAACATTGGCCACGACGACGCTCTCGGAGTACCTCGATCGCTTCCCGGTCAATCAGATCGGGACACCGACGATCTCGAGCTGGGGCTACAAGGGGTTCGCCGAGGTCTGGCTCGATGGGCCGAACGACTGGATCTACCGCCACCTCCATGCCGCCGGCGAACGGATGATCGCCCTGGCCACGGCGGCGAAGCAGGGGGAGTTCGGGAGTGACGGACTGCGCTGGCGGGCACTGCGTCAGGCGGCCCGGGAGTTCCTCCTGGCGCAGAGCAGCGATTGGGCCTTCATCATGAAGACCGGCACGATGGTGCCCTATGCCGTCGCGCGCACCCGCGAACATATCACCAACTTTACCAAGCTCTACGAGGACATCCGGGCGAATACGATCGATGAGTGGTGGTTGGGAGAGATCGAGCACAAGAACAACATCTTCCCGGAGATCGATCCGCTGGTGTGGGCCGAGTAGCAGGAGGTCTCGATGAATCCGAGCGAGCAGGGAGGCTCGCCCGCTCGAGGACGTTCCGCCGCAAAGAGGGGGCTGGCGGCGCACGGGGGGTTCCAGGTCAAGGATTGCGCCCTGATCGCTCTGGCCACCGGCAGACGAGCCCAGAATCTCCGCGAGCTGCGCAACGGACTGCAGGCCGTCGATGCGGGCAGCATCGACTACCATTTCTGGGGCGCCCGCCTGCGTCCCCGCTTCGACGACCCGGAGTATCAGAACGATTTTGCCGCCTGGGCGCGCCACGCGCTTCACGACGGCAAGATGGCCGAACGCCTTGGCGTGATCGACCCGACCGACTTCGATAGCCTGGAGGAACTGCGCCACGAGTTGATCGATGTAATCGAGGAGCGGCTCGATGAAAGCGAGAGCGTCAACTGGTCACGCTCCGACCAGCAGTTCAACTTCATCAACTCCCAGATCGTCGTCTTCGACACCCACCGGGCGATCGAGACACCTGAGCAGCTTGCGCCGCTGGTGGCGAGTCTGTCGCCGAGCAGCATCTTCTACCATGTCATCGACGCGCGTCGGCGCACGCCCGACAGCAGCGACGATTTCCGGGCCTGGCTAATGGGCTTTGGAGACACCTATCAGGATCTGTGCGCCCAGATCGCCGGATTGGATCCCTTCTTCCCCACGCTGACCGAGTTGCGCGATGGCCTGGCGTCGCTGCTGCGCCGCTACTTCGGGAGGCGGGAACGATGAGCGCCGGGATCCGCAGATATGCCGAAGTCGCCGGCAAGGACGTCATCGATCATCTCTATCAGCTTGCCAAGCCGCTGAGTGGCAGCCGTGTGGTGCACATCAACTCGACGCGCGTCGGCGGTGGCGTGGCCGAGATCCTCACTAAGCTCGTGCCGCTAATGGGCGAGCTGGGAATCGACGCGCGTTGGGAGGTGATCAGCGGGCCGGACGTCTTCTATCAGTGCACCAAGGCCTTTCATAACGGGCTGCAGGGCGGTCCGGTCACGATGACCAACGAGATGTTGCAGGCCTACGAGGACGCGAACAGTGCCTTCGCCGAGGAGCATCGCGCTCTACTCGAGGATGCCGAGATCGTGATCGTCCACGATCCGCAACCGGCCCCGCTGATCAACCGGATCGGCCGACGCAAGGGCAAGTGGGTCTGGCGTTGCCACATCGACGTCAGCCGGCCCCATCGGCCCGTCTGGAAATACCTGCGCAAGGCAGTTTCCCGCTACGATGCGAGCATCTTCTCGCTGGCCAACTTCGCGCAGTTGCTGCCCCATCCGCAGTACCTGATCACACCCAGCATCGATCCCTTGAGTGAGAAGAACATCCCGCTCAGTCCGGCGGAGGTCCAGGCGGTCTTCAGCCGGTTCAATCTCGATCCCCAGAAGCCGATGATCCTGCAGGTCTCGCGCTTCGACCGCTTCAAGGACCCGCTGGGGGTGATTCGCGCCTACCGCCTGGCGACGAGATTCATTCCCTCGCTGCAGCTCGTGCTCGCCGGGGGCGAGGCGAGCGACGATCCCGAGGGCCAGGCGGTTCTCGATGAGGTGCGCGCGGCGGCCGGCGACGATCCCGATATCCACGTGCTCTTGCTGCCCTCGGATGCGCATCGCATCGTCAACGGGCTGCAGCGCGCGTCCGATCTGGTGCTGCAGAAATCGATCCGTGAGGGGTTCGGTCTCACCGTGGCCGAGGCGATGTGGAAGGGCAAGCCGGTCATCGGCGGCAACACCGGCGGGATCATCCTGCAGGTGATCAACCACCATACCGGGTTCCTGGTCGACACGCCCGAGGGCGCCGCGCTGCGCATTCGTTACCTGCTTCACAATCGCTCGCGGCTGGACGAGATGGGGCTGAAGGCAAAGCGTTTCGTCCGGGAGAACTTCCTCCTCACCCGTCATCTGCGCGAGTATCTCACCCTGATGCTCGCTCTGACGCATGGAGATGGTGGCCGGATCACGTTGACTTGACCACTGGCTGGATCACCCTTCCCGAGCGATCAGATTTCCTAGCATCGAAGTCGTAAACGGTCAGATTGTGATGACACGATCGGGTCAGCACGATTCCAGTGGTGACCGGCTACGCGCGCGGGCAGGACGACGCGTCGAGCAGCCCTACGCCTCGGCGCCGGGCTGCTCCGGCGGGGGGCGGCGCTCCGAGGGCATGTAGTCTTCGACGACCGGGAAGCGGTCGAGGTGCTTGCCGATCGCCGCCCGCAGGAACGCATTCACCCACCAGAAGACATCGCGTCGCCGGATTATCTGGCGCAGCTTCGTCATGCGCTGGCGCCGTTCCTCGGCCGGCATGTACACGGCATCGTGGATGGCTTGGGCGACGGTCTCTTCGTCGTGAGGGTTGACCACCAAGGCGGGGCCATGGAGCTGCGCGGCGGCTCCGGCGAACTCGCTCAGGATCAACACCCCGTTCTCCTCGACATTCGAGGCGCAGAATTCCTTGGCGACTAGGTTCATGCCGTCCTTGAGCGGCGTGATCAAGACGACCTCGGCGGTGCGATAGTAGGCGAGCAGCTCGCGGCGCTCCAAGTGACGGTAGATGTAAATCACGGGAACCCATCCGGAGCGGGTGAATTCCCCGTTGATCTCACCGACCAGCCTGTCGATCTCGGTCTTGAGATCGAGGTAGCGGGGGATGTTCCAGCGACTGGGGACGACGACCTGGAGCAGGACGATCTTCTCGTGCAGTTCGGGATAGCGCCGCAGGGCGGCACGAAAGGCGTGCAGCTTCTGAGGTATCCCCTTGGTGTAGTCGAGGCGGTCGATTCCGAGAATGATCTGCCGGTGGGGCAGATCCTCGTGGATGTACCAGGCGGTATCGGCCACCTCGTGGGACTCGGCCAGACGGGCGAATTCGCCGAAATCGATGCTGATCGGGAAGGCGGCGGCCATGACCTCGCGGTTCTGCGGGCGGAAGAATGTCGTCTGGCGGCGGGTGACCAGAGGGACATCCTTGGCCAAGGCGCGCACGCATTGGACGAAGTTCTTCCGGTCGCGTTGGGTTTGGAAGCCGATCAGGTCGTATTCGAGCAGTTGATTGAGAACCTGGAAGCGCCAGGGCAATTTCAGGAAGATGTCGATCGGTGGGAAGGGAACGTGCAGGAAGAAGGCGCAGCGGTTGCCGATATCGAGAGCGCGTAGCGCCGTGGCGACGCCCATGAGCTGGTAGTCGTGCACCCAGAGGAAATCGTCGGGCGAGCAGGAGTCGGCGATCACCTCGGCGAACTTGCGATTGACCGTCTCGTACGCGATCCAGTACTTGGGATCGAAGGTGCAGTGGGATTGGAGATCGTGGAAGAGGGGCCAGATGACCTCGTTGGCAAACCCCCGATAGTACTTGTCGTACTCATCGGCCGAGAGCAGAACAGGCCGCAGGCTGTACCCGGCCCCGGTCGTGGCTTCAGCGAGGGCTTCACGGATCTGCTCGGGTTTTTCGTCGACCACGCCCGGCCAACCGATCCACATCCCGCCGCGGTTGCGCAACACGGGTGCGAGCGCGGTGACCAGCCCCCCCGAGCCGGGCCGGAAATTCCACCTTCCATCGGAAGTCCGTTCGAGGACGACGGGCAGGCGGTTGGAGACGATCACCAGCCGGTGGTCTTCGTTCGGGTGGGCAGTGGCCATCCTTCCCCCCTACAATTGCTGAGTCTGCCTGAGAACGCGCGCGGGTCAAGGGAATTCCCCGGGGCCGGCCGCGCCGCGGAGTCCATCAGCGAGGAAACAGCTGCGTTGTCGTCGCGTGGTGAGACAGGGGCGCGCCGGGACAAGGGGGGATATGCGCGATAGAGCTACGCGATCGTTTCTTCGTGATGTGCGCGATAGAGCTAGGCGATCGTTTCCTCGTGCAGTGCGCGAGGGGGCTACGCGATCGTCTCTTGGTGGAGCAGCTTCCCCCCATTGTAACGGATCATCCGTTCGCCGGCGACGGCGAGATGATCCGCCAGGCGGGCGGCGGGATAGTCGCCCGGGGCGAAGATCGCAAAGGTGCAGTGGGTGGAATCCTCGCGAATGCGGGTCCGAAAGGAATCGGACGAAGGGTTCCCGAAGGGACCCTCCTGGTCGACGAGGGTATACCGGCCCTCGACATTGACATGGTCCTTGCCCAGTCCCTGATACGCTTCGCCCTCACGCCCGGGACGCAGGGTCGCCGGCCAGCGGACGGCGGTGGTGTCGTAGAGCCCGATCGGCAAGGCGAAGTCCATCGAACAGAGATTGCAGGTATCGACGATGGTGTTGATGCGGTAGAGGTCGCGCCCCTTGATCACCCGCCGCAGTAACGCCTCCGAGGAGGGGCGGTTCTTGGTCGGATCGAGGCCGAGAGCGCGGTAGAGCGCGCGGGCCGGCTGGAAGCGCTCCACCGCCGCCGCCGGCTCGGCGTAGGTCGCGCGAACGCCGGCGAGCAGCGTGGCGAGATCCTGCTCCAATGCGGGGCTCTCACCGGAGGCGGTCAGTTCCGCAGCCTGGAAGATCGCCAGCGTGACCTTGCCGGCGATGCTCGCGTCGATGGTGAACAACGGCATATCGGTCTCCTTCACGATCAGCGCTCATCCAGCGCGGTGGCAATCAAGCGCACGATGGGATCCCCGGCGCGGTCGAACGTCTCAGCGTGGTCGAGGATCGTGAGGTGGGGCTGGAAGGCCCGCAGGGCCTCCTGAGAGGTGAGCCGCGCCCGGGATCCTGTCGCCTTGGAGGTAGTGCGCGAATCGGTGCGATAGGCTTCGAGGATCAACAGCCCGCCGGGGCGCAACGCGCCCGGAATCCAATCGAAAAGCTGTCGGACGAGGCAGCGGATCATCAAAATCGCGGCATAGCCACCGGCTGCGGCCGGGGGGATCGTGTGGCGCAAGTCGGCGCACATCGTGTTGATCGTGACCCGATGGCGTGCCGCCAGCGCGCGGGCCATGGCCAGCGCGTCGGGCAGGCGATCGATCGCCGTTACGGGATGGCCTCGCTGGGCGAGAAAGACCGCGTCACGGCCGGCGCCGCATCCGAGGTCGAGCACGGCCCCCGAGGGCATGCGCGCCTCCCATCGCTGGACCGCCGCCGCCGGCTCCCACAAGACGCGCCGCGTGGTTCCGGCCCTCCACGGGCCGGGCCAGTGGGAGATAGGTTCACCGAGGGCGCGCGCCTGCTCCCAGCCACGTTCGCGCAGGCGCGCAGCCTGCCGCAGGGCGATGGAGGGATCCTCGGCCATCAGGATGAGCGGGCGCCACTTGGGGGGCAGCTCGTAGCTGCGCGCCTCGAGTTCCGCCTCGGGGATGCAGACGGTGGATGGCAGACGCCGGGCGGCAAACTCCTGCTCGGATCGCAGATCCAACAGCCGCCAGGGGAATCCCTGGCCGGGGGGACCCCACACGGGGAATTCCTGGCCGGAGGGCTCCCGCCAGTGGAGGAGATCGTCGATCGCGAGACAAGCCGCCGTGTCCGCCGGGGCGCGATCATCCTGCAACGCGGACTTCTCCTGTCTCTTCCCCGCTTGCTCCGACATGGTTACCCGCGGCTACCCGATTATGTGTTCCAACAAGACAGCTCGAATGGCCCTTATCACAACCCGACAGCGATCACGGCCAATCTGGCAACACGGTCGAATCAAGCTGAAGCCTAGTGAATAGATCATGATCATGCTCGTCTGCCAACATGGGTACAATAACGACAAACCCCGCATCGTACAACGCCGCGTCACGGTTCGCCGGCCCACGAGGCAATGGATGGGGTCTGCCGAGTTGCCATACTGTAGTACTTTGACTCGACCCGCTCCCTGGAGCTACCTGGAACGTGAAATCGAGCAGAATACCTGCTCTTTCGGCAACACGGACCCCTTTGATCTCCGCAGGTGGGATGCGGGGAATGCTGATGGTTAGGTACTGCCCGCTTTCGAGTTGATGAACGAACGAAGATTGCGCCAGCCTCACCACCCACCGAACCGATGCATCCAGAGCGCCAGTAATCGCCTCATCAATCCCGGAGACTGCGATGGCGGGAACACCCCAAAATGCAGCGAGACGCGCAGCACCGATTGTCCCTGATGCCAGCCAATCAAAACCTAGATTCGGTCCCCCGTTGATTCCAGCAACGACAAGGTCCGGTGGGTTGTCTCGCATGAGTCCCTGTAACGCAAGGAGCACGCAATCACCGGGATACCCATCAACTCCATACCCCTTGATTCCGCTTCCAAGATCATGCGATTCAACACTGAGAGAATGAGTTCTGAAGGCAGATACGAGGTGCGTCGCCCCGCTCTTGTTCTCCTGTGGAGCTATGACATACGTCTCGCACACTTGAGAAAAAGCACGCGCCAGCGCGAGCATATTGGGGTCATTGATTCCGTCATCGTTGGTAATGAGGACACGATTCGGCCAGGAGTATTCGGAAACCGCAACGCCAGCACCGCAAGAGCGGGACAAGAGGAAACAGACACTCATGGCAATAAGTAGGGTCCTGTTCATGCTTGCCGCCTTTCTGCCCTACGGCAAAACACCGCAGACAATCAACCGTAGTCACATAACGGTCGGCATGACCTGCGGGCGGGGCTGGCGCGGCCCTGGCGAAGCCGGGGCCTGTACCGCACCCGCCCGGGTCACAGAACCAGGGCCGTGACGGACCGCCCGGCAGGTCATGCCGTGGTTATGCATTTGACCACAGTCCATTCCTGTCTTCATCGCCCGCGAACATCAGTACCAGGAACCTCCCGCAACCAGGGAGGCAGCCACTTGACGTATTATCGCCCCCTTTGGGAGATGTACTTTGATGGCAACGCGTTCCTGTACTTGGCTTTGACTGAACCCCATGTGCTTGGGAGTACGGGATCGACATCACTTCCATATTCGTCGACAAGAGTGACTTGCCCATCCGCCACTGTGAAGATCCAAATGTGCTCGAGACCGCAACCGTTGAGACAGTCCTCACCCCATGCGCGTCGGAAAACGTACGAGCCATCAGTGCGAAGCTCAATGCCATCTCCGTCGCCAACGCAACTCCACACAATGCCGGAAACGATGACGCCCTCAATTGAAGTGTAGAGGTCTCTTAGCCCGGACTATTCATGAAGCGAG
>JAGMBO010000034.1 GCA_023129715.1 Candidatus Eiseniibacteriota bacterium
CTGTTGTAGGCGATCCCCTCGGCCTCATTGTAGCCCCCGAACCAGACCGTGTCCGCGCGCGACTTGCCGGCCGGCACAGCCGACAAGTCCCACCGGTCGTCCCATGGTACAAACTGTTGCGCGTTCATGCACTGTCTGGCGGGGCGGGCACCAGGGCTACCGGCGAGCCCACCGGCCAGTCCAATGAGGAGGACAATCAGAACGGAGAAGAGCTTTCTCATCGCGCGACGACCAACCTCCTGGTCTGGGCGAACCCATCGGCCTCGAACCTGCAGAAGTAGATCCCGCTGGCCACCGAGGTGCCGTATCCATCCCTCCCCATCCAGGGAACCGAGTACGTGCCGGGAGTCAGCCGATCATCGAGTAGCTCAGTCACCTGCCGCCCAGCCAAGTCGAAGATCCGCACCTTGACCCTTGACTCCACGGGCACATCGAAGGAGATGACGGCAGCCGATGCCCCGGGATTCGGGAGACTCGGGTGGAGCGCGAAGCGCTGGGGCTGCTGATCCCCCTCTGGAGCAGCAGCTGCCCCCGCGACAGTCGCCTCTCGACTTTCGTTGCCGGCGAAATCCGTGGCCGTTAGATGGAAGAAACTGTCGGCGTGTCCCGAGACATCCATGCTGGTGCCCGTCGTGTAGCCGAGGACTTCCGCTGTGGGATCCAGATGATCCTGCTCCGATCCATAGACCGTGGAGTAATCGAAGTCCGCATCCGGGGATTCCCCCCAGGCCAGCAGGCCGGGGCTCTCCAACCGAACGTTCCCGGGCACGGCAGGTGCGAGGTTGTCGACCGAGTATCCGCTATCAGGCGGGGTGTCGTAGTAGACCACGGGGTCGGAGGTCATCGCCGAGATGAAGAACACCGACCAGCAGATCCCGCCCACAACGGTGGAGTCACATAGTGTCGGGGCCACGTACTGATAGATCTCATCCCCTCGCGCAGGCACGGTCGCGATGTAGTCCCATCCGTCGATCCGACCAGCCCCCATCGCCGCATGAGCTCCGTTCAGGATCCCCTCCGTCGGGTCGCTAGCCAGGTTGCTCCGGTCCCCGCGTCGATACACGCCATAGCCCGTAACCGCGGGATACCCCGAACCGTCATTCACATGCCCAAGCCAACGGATCCTCACCTGCCTCCCCTGATCGCCGGCCACATCTTCGATCGACAGGATGTGATAGGCCGGCCAAATCAAGAATGGCGCATTGCTCTCGTCGGCAGCGCCGGAGGCAAGATCGGTGACTCGAATCCGATATCCACTGATCTCTCCATCGCATTGCACGGCCTGCCACAGGTACTCACCATCGTTGGATTCCATGTCGGCGATTGCCAGGCAAACTTCGTCATTCCGCACCAAGTCAATGCAGACATCCGGCCCACAGGTCTCGTCAGGATCCCAGGCAATCGCGACATCTTCTCCTACACCAAATAACTCCCCGCCATCTGGATACAACAGCCTCATCCAACAGACAGGACCGCAGCCCGCAGGCAGCGCACCAATCAGGTCGCAGGCATCGTTCGGTGGGGAGAATGGCGCACACGGGGAGTTCTCGTGAAGGCGCAGGTCTCCCCCCTCGAGATCGCAGAACAGCGGATCCAAACTGGCATTTCCGTTGATGCCGTATTGGTCGGCGATGCACCCCACCCAATCGCCTCCCGCATTCCCGAATACATCACAGCACGTCAGCGTCGCGACGCTCCAGTCGTTACAGTAGATTGGAACGCCATGCGTTCCGAACGCGATGATGCAGTTCTCGAGCGTGATCGAGCATTCGGCATTGCAGTAGATGGTTCCTGCCGTAGATCCATGGCTGCCAACTAGCGTGCAGTTCGATAGAGTCGGATAGGCGTCCTCGCCACCGCACCAGATCGCACCTCCATTCACGCCGGCGGAGTCCTCATAGAAGACGCAACGCTCAAGCGTGGGCGAAGACCAGATCGTCACCAGGGCCCCGCCGGTGTCCCCGCAGGAATTGCGCTCGAAAACCACATCGACAAGTGAGGGGAATGCCGAGTGCCAGGTAAGGCCATAGAAGTAGACCGCGCCGCCATGAACGGCTGCCTGGTTCTCGGTGAATGAGCAGTCCCTGATCTCCGGCGCGGATGCCCCGTCACACCTAAGTGCACCGCCTCGAGAGGCGGAATGGTTGGCGAAGAAGGAGCAGCCTTCCATACGCGGGGAGCTATCCAGACAACTCACTGCCCCACCACTGCCATCGGTAGTATTGCCATCGAAGAAACAATCCCTAAGTAGTGGTGCCGAGACCGCCTCGCAGGCGATAGCCCCACCATACTCGTGGGCGTAGTTGGCCGAGAACACGACGCCCGAGACCTTGGGCGATGAGCCGCTGCAGGAAATGGCACCGCCTGTGCAGAAGTAGCCGCCAGTAATAGTGACGTCCTCGAGCACCGAGCTACTATCCTCGCCCGAGCCAAAATTGAACCCGTTGTGCGGAGCGGTCTCGTTACCCTCGCAGTCGATCACGCACAGCTCGGCATCTCCACTCAGCGACCGCAGGGTAACAGCCTTTCCAACGAAATGGATGTCGCGATTGCCGTTTCCGGTGAATGTTCCGTTCGTCAGGGCAATCGTGTCGCCATCCGCCGCGGCTTCCAGGGCCACCTTGATCGTCGGGAAGTCTCCGGTGCCGTCAGGCTCAACCACATACGTCTCGGCAGGCGCGGCACCGGGCAAGGCAACCGCGACGATGATGAGCAGTGCCAGGCGAGACATGAACAACCTCCTCACTTCTGGGCTCCAGGCTCCGTCAGGCAGTACGCGGTCCCCGACATTCGCGTACTGAGCGTCGGAGTCTCATCGGTCCCTCTCGGTCTACTTGAGAAACACCAACTCCTTCGATGATTTGTAGCCACTTGTGGACATCTCCACCCAGTAGACGCCGCAGTCCATCCGGCGGCCGGCATTGTCCGCTCCATCCCAGACCAGGCGGGTCTCTCCCTGCGAGACCTTGCCGTCGTGGACCGTTCTCACCAGGCGCCCGGAAACATCGAAGACCGAGACCCTGACCGGTCCCTGATTGGCACACGAGAAACGGATCGCCACATCACCCCGGAACGGATTGGGCCGGGCGGGATAGAGGAAGTCGACCCCGCCGGCGAGGTGCGTTTCATGCGGCTCTTCCACTTCAGAGCTACCACAGAGGTAGAGCCAGGGAACAAAGGGCTCGGCGCCCCCGTCGGTCAGCCAGAGTAGCTCCGCCTCGAAGAGTGCCTGCGCGCCGGCGAGAACGGCGGCCGAGTCGGCCGAACACTCCTCGCCGCCATAGCCGACCTGGGAGAGATGATGGAAGCTGAACCCATCGACAATCGACTTCCAGCCCCCCACATCTCCGGCTCCCGCGAGGCTCTCCCTGACGACTTGGGCGAAGGCAATCTCCGGGAATGTGGGCCCGACCGCACCCGACCCTGGTTCATAGAGCAGATTCCCAACCGCACCACCCCCCGGAGTCACCTCCAGTACGTCGTAGTCGAGGATCGCCGGGCAGTCGTTGCCATAGACCGCCACTGGAACCATGGGGGCAAACTCACCCTCCCCGCTCGGGGAGAGGTAGACACAACCGAAGTCATCGTTGTTGTAGTCGCGATAGATCGGATCCGTGATCGTTGCACCCAGAAGCTCCGTACAGAACGGAACCGCCAGCCCCTCCTCCGGATCGCACATCATCCCAACGATGGCGTCCCCATTGAGGATCAGCCCGCGCCGGATCCCCGTCAGGCCGCACACCGTCGTGGTCAGCCAGCTCTCCAGGAGATCGAAATCCGCCATCGCCCCAGCACCGACCCCATAGGTCCCGCTGCTGAAGAGGATCAGGCGGTAACCCAGGAGTTGCTGCAGCGTGCAGCCATTATTGCCGTACCCGCCCGGGTTGAAGTAGTCCCCCCCGTAGCTGCGCAGCAACGGGGCATCGTAGTTCGTGGTGACGTACTCTCGGTCATACTTGTCGAATGCCAGCCCCGATTGCTCCAGCATTGCCATGATCGTTGATTCCGCCCCGGCATTGAACGCGTCGATGTAGAGCACGCAGGGCCAGATGACATCGTACTCATCCGGCGTGCTCGCATCCGCCTCCATCATCGGCAGGAACTCGATCTCGAGCGCCCCGGTCGCTGGAATCGTGCAGTAATCCGATCCGCCCTGTGCCCAGTAGCTGCGGTAGTAGTACTCGATCCGCGTGCCGGGCGTGAAGACGCGATCGGGGAGGATCTCCTGCTCCGGCATACGGTCATCAAAGGTCGGATTGAAGCCGGGGTCGTCTTCATGAAAGTAGGTCACGCGTGCCTGGCTGTCATCCACCGGCACCCACCCACCGTCGTGGTAACTGTAGATCATCGCGGTATCCATCAGCGCGCAGACGAAGTCATCCTCCGGACTACCCACCAGCCGGCTCTTCCAGGCCGAGTAGCCAGGGATCGTCTCCTGCCGGGGTCCTTTCTTGGCGACCTTGAAGCAGAGATCGATCCAGTAGGTCTGATCCGGGGAGAAGACCGGTGGCCCGGATATCACCGCCGTGTCACCCTGCCAGTCGTTCAGACTCGGAGCGTCACGGCTGAGGTCATAGCCGATGTTCACATCACAGACATCCGACGGATCCAGGTGCGTGGGCGACTGCTGCCCGAAGCCATCGTGGAACAGATGTCCGGCCTTGAGGGCGATCGCAGGTGCATCGGGGCCGCTGGTCAGCCCAAGGCGGACGTTGTCATAGACGGGTGATCCTCGGGTGGCCCCCTCATGTTCACATTGCAACGGCCAGAGGCCGAAGTCATCACAATCCACCATGACCTCAATGCAGCCCCTCAGCAATTCCCAGTCAGCAGGCGGTGGCGTTCCATCAGTGACCGCACTGAGGTCGAAGAGTCGATCGTCGATGCAAACGGGATCCCATTCACCATAGTGCCAGGTCTCCTCTCCAATGCGGTGGCTCCAGCGCAGCCCGGGGCATTCCGGCGTGGAGTGTGGATAGTAGGAGCATCCGATGCGGTAGAAGGTCCACCGAAGCAAACGCAGATACTCGAACGCGTCGTACTGAAGAAGAACCCGGCGCCATCCTGCAGAACTCGTGAAGCGACCACGGTCGACGATTGGACTGATCACGCACTCGTGCTGATCTCTCGGATGACCTGGCCGGCGAGAGATCGGGATCGTGGTTGCACAGTGAAGGGCATTGCCCGAAAGATCACAAGGGCAGGCGACTGGATTGAGATGAAAGTAGGCCAGTGCGGACCATTCGGACTCAGAGTAGATACCCATGTAGCTCCCGACGCCGGGGCATTTCTCGAACGTCCAGCCCTGGGCGTCCCGCTCGAAGTCAAAGAAATGCTCGATCTTATCGATCCGGATCAGCATATCATCAGCCGCGAAGGGCCCGGCTTCGCAAGAATAGTCACCATCCTCGTCGGACCAGCCACGATCTGAGGTGAAACGAAACTGAAGCTGGATGCTGTCAGGGGAGACCCCGAGTTGGTCGTAGGCCACGATCTCTGAGAATAGCGCCGGCGCTGCTGGGGCTCCAATGCAGGCGTGCAAGCGTTGGACTTCATGGGTCTCGGTCAGCTTCCCACCCTCAAAGCAGAGCACCTCCACATACGTGTAGTCGAAGTCGATCTCGCTGTCCTGGAAGTAGGTAAAGCTGATATCGATGTCGTGACCTGGGGCAATCAGAAACCCGGGCGAGATCGCCTTCTGGCACCAGTCATTGCCATAACCCATTCCAAGGATCCACCCGAGCTCCTCGGCTTCGTATTCGTGCGCGCCAACCCAGAGCTGGCCGATATTCGGTGCGGGGAACATCGGGATCACGGGATCGTTGTAGAGCATGAACGAGTCGGCAGTGACACGCGCGAAGTACACCCGCAGGTTGGTGCTCATGTCCCGTGAAGTCCAGCCCTCCAGACTATCGGCCGTGCCCGCATCCCAGGTCCAGACGGCCGCCTCGCAGCCATCGTCGACGCTGTTGTAGGCGATCCCCTCGGCCTCGTTATAGCCCCCGAACCAGACGGTGTCAGCGCGTGTGGGGGCGGGTGGTAAAGCCGGGAGGTCCCATCGATCTCCCTCGGGCACATACTGCTGAACGTTCCTGGGCTGCCCCATTGGATGCCCCATGGGGCTGCCAACCACAGCAAGGAGCAGGATCACGGTCAGCAACAACCCCCTCGTCAAGGTCTGCTCTCTCCTCATTCTCGGTCCCCTTGCCCTCTGCCTCCCTGCACCAGTGCGAGGCACTGCTTCCCGCACCTCGCGGGTTTCAACTACCGCAAGAGAATCAGCTCCTTCGATGACCGATAGACGGACGTGCTCATCTCGACCCAGAAGATCCCGCTGCTGACCCCCTGCCCGGCGTTGTCTCGCCCATCCCAGACCATCCGGTTCTCCCCCTTCGTCGCCTTGCCATCATGGAGAGTCCGCACCAGACGCCCCGAGGCATCGAAGATCGAAAGACGCACCAACCCCTCGTTGGCACACGAGAAGCGGATCGCCACATCACCCCGGAACGGATTGGGCCGGGCGGGATAGAGGAAGTCGACCCCACCGGCAAGATGCGTCTCGCTCTCCTCTTTCACCTCCGCGTCCTGGCAGGTGTAGCGCCAGGAAACAAAGGGCTCGGCGCCACCGTCGGTCAGCCAGAGCAGCTCTGCATCGAAGAGCGCCTGCGCACCGGCGAGAACGGCGGCCGAGTCGGCCGAACACTCCTCGCCGCCATGGCCGACCGGGGAGAGATGATGGAAGCTGAACCCATCGACAATCGACTTCCAGCCCCCGATTCCGCCGGAACCACCCAAGCTTTCCCTGACCACCTGGGCGAATGCGACCTCCGGAAACGTCGGATCCACCGCCCCGCTGCCCGGTTCGTAGAGCAGATTTCCAATCGCACCACCCCCGAGAGTTGCCTCCAGCACGTCGTAGTCGAGGAGTGCCGGGCAGTCGTTGCCATAGACCGCCAAAGACACCATCGGGGCAAACTCACCATCCGTGCTCGGGGAGAGGTGGACGCAACCGAAGTCATCGTTGTTGTAGTCGCGATAGATCGGATCCGTGATTGTTGCACCCAGAAGCTCCGTGCAGAACGGAACCGCCAGCCCCTCCTCCGGATCGCACATCATCCCAACGATGGCGTCCCCATTGAGGATCAGCCCGCGCCGGATCCCCATCAGACCGCACTGTGTGGTCGTCAGCCAGGCCTCCAGCAACTCGAAGTCCCCATGCTCTCCCACAGCGATCCCATGGGTCCCGGTATTGAAAAGGATCAGGCGGTACCCCAGGAGTTGCTGCAGCGTACAGCCATTATTGCCGTACCCGCCCGGGTTGAAGTAGTCACCCCCGTAGCTGCGCAGCATCGGCGCGTCGTAGTTCGTGGTGATGTACTCCCGGTCGTACTTATCGAATGTCAGCTCCGATTGCTCCAGCATTGCCACGATTGTTGCTTCCGCTCCGGCGTTGAACGCATCGACGTAGAGGACACAAGACCAGAGGACATCGTATTCCTCCACCGTACTCGTGTCGCCCTTCATCATCGGCAGGAACTCGACCTCATGGACTCCGGTCTCGGGAAGCCTGAATTCGTCGGATCCTCCCTGCGCCCAGTAGCTGCGGTAGTAGTACTCGATCCGCGTCCCGGGCGTGAAGACGCCATCGGGGAGGATCTCCTGCTCCGGCGTGCGGTCAGTAAACGCTGGGTCGAATCCGGGATCGTTCTCGTGGAAGAAGGTCACGCGTGCCTGGCCGTCATCCACCGGCACCCACCCACCGTCGTGGTAACTGTAGATCATCGCGGTATCCATCAGCGCACAGACGAAATCCTCCTCCGGATCCCCGCTCAGGCGGTTCTTCCAGGTCCAGTAGCCGGGGATCATCTCCTGTCGAGGCCCCTTCTTGGCAACCTTGAAACAGAGATCGATCCAGTAAGCCTCCCCGATTGGAGATGTCGGGGGACCCATCACCACGGCGGTGTCTCCGTGCCAATCGTTCTTCGATATATCGTCTCTGCTGAGGTCATATCCGATGTCGACATTGCAGACATCACCGGGATCCAGGTAGGTGGGCGATCGCTGACCGAAGCCATCGTGGAACAGGTGCCCGGCCTTGAGGGCAATTGCAGGCGCGTCAGGACCGCCGGTCAACCCGAGGCGAACGTTGTCATAGACGGGTGACCCTCTGGTCTTCCCCTCATGCCGACAGTCCGACCAACAGAGGCCGAAGCTATAACAATCCACCATGACCTCAATACAGCCCCTCAGCAATTCCCAGTCAGCAGGCGGGGGCGTTCCATCGGTGATCGCACTGAGGTCGAAGAGTCGATCGTCGATGCAAACGGGATCCCATTCACCATAGTGCCAAGTCTCCTCCCCAATGCGGTAACTCCAGCGCAGGCGGGGGCAATCCGGCGTGGAGTATGGATAGTAGGAGCATCCGATGCGGTAGTAGGTACACCGAGGCAAACGGAGATACTCGAACGCGTCGTACTGAAGGAGAACCCGGCGCCATCCCGCAGAACTCGTGAAGCAACCACGCTCGACAATGGGTGTCATCAGGCACTCGTGCTGACCCCGCGGGTGCCCCGGCCGGGGGGAAGTCGGAATCGCCGTCGCGCAGTGGAGCGCATTCCCAGAGAGAGGGCAGGGACAGGCGACGGGATTGAGCTCGAAGTAGGCCAATGCATACCATTCCGGTTCCGTATAGGTTCCAATGAAGGTCCCCACACCGGGCATCATCTCGAAACTCCAGCCTTGCGCATCCGACTCGAAGTCGAAGAAGTGCTCTTCCTCCCCGATTCGTACGAGGATATCGTCAGCGGCAAAAGGCCCGTAGAGGCACGAGTAGTCGCCATCCTCATCAGACCAGCCCCCGTCAGAATGGAAGCGGAACTGAAGCTTAATGCTGTCAGGGGCGACCCCGAGTTGGTCGTAGGCCACGGTCTCTGAGAAAAGCGCCGGCGCTGCTGGGGTTCCAATGCGGGTGTGCAGGCGTTGGACTTCATAGGTCTGGCTTACTTCCCCGCCTTCGAAGCAGAGCACCTCCACATACGTGTAGTCGAAGTCGATCTCGCTGTCTTGGAAGTAGCGAAAGCTGATGTCGATCTCATCATCCGGCTGGATATCGAACCCCGGCGAGATCGCCTGCTGCCGCCACTCGTTGCCGTAGCCCATCCCGTTGACCCACCCGAGCTCCTCGGCTTCGTATTCGTGAGCACCAACCCAGAGCTGGCCGACACTCGGTGCCGGGAACATCGGAATCACGGGATCGTTGTAGAGCGTGAAGGAGTCGGCGGTGACGCGTGAGAAGTAGACCCGCAGGTTGGCGCTCATGTCCCGGGAAGTCCAGCCCTCCAGACTATCGGCCGTGCCCGCATCCCAGGTCCAGACGGCTGTCTCGTAGCCGTCGTCGACACTGTTGTAGGCGATCCCCTCGGCCTCGTTGTAGCCCCCGAACCAGACCGTGTCGGCGCGTGTGGGGACGCCCGGGGAAGCACGCAGATCCCCCCTATCCCCTTCTGTCACAAACTGTTGGACGATCCGGGGTCGCTCGGCAGGACGGGCGTGGGCGCTTGGGGCCACTGACAGGAGCAGGATCGCCAGTGGCAAAGCCCCTCTCTTGAGCGGGAGTCCTCTTTTCATAGCCCGCCTCCTGACTCGTGAGGCGCACGGTCGATCATCTCAGCACAAGTATAGAACGATGCGCCTCGTGCCGCAGCCCCGCTGCCCTGATCAGGTAGATCCCGGATGGCAAGGCCCGCCCCTGTGCATCCCGGAGGTCCCAGTCGATGCGCGTGACTCCCTCCGCAGACCCACCCGTCGCCCCATCCGCGAGCGCAGCCCCGCCCACAGATCCATCTGCAACCCGACCGACAGCCCCATCCAGAAACCCGCTCGGAGGCTTCTCCTGCTGCCGAATGGCATCGCCATTCGCCTGTAGCACGTGCACTAGCCGTCCATTGATATCGAAGATCTCGATGCGCGTCGATCCGCTGCTCCCGCGAAGGGTAAACGTCGCATGGTCGCGACACGGGTTGGGCTCGATGGCCAGAAGCGCCGAGAGACCACCGATGGCTGGATCAATGCCCGCCACGTGGGAACATCGATCCCCCAGACGCCCTTGGACAATCGCGACATCGGCGGCATCGACCCAGCCACTGCCATCGAGGTCGGCGCAGAAGTCGTCCGTGCCCAGGGCAGCCTCGACCGCGGCGAGATCGTTCAGCCCAACGATGCAGTCCCCATTGAGGTCGGGAGATCGCGCGCCCTCCCATTCCGCCAGGAAGTCGACGCCCCAGCAGTGGGCGTACGCCTCACCCGCCTGGGAGCAGCCCCCGCCGCGCAAGGCGAGATAGGCACGGCCCTGTGCATCGGTCTGGCCGGAAATCGCGGGATGTTCCTGAAGCGGATCCCAGGTGAGCGCCTGATCGAGCGCCGGGCTGAATTCGAGCTCGAATGCCAAGCCCGGCACCATCGCGCCGGAGCACTCTTCCATCGTCACAAGGGTATCGATCAGCGTCCCACCGGGAGAGAGCCACAGCGGTGGCGGATCGGCCATGGTGAAGATCGAGCAGCCGGTCAGCGATCCGCGCCGGGATTGCAGTGTCCGGACGCCGGCCGCTTTCTCAACCCACAGGACGATCAGGTGAGCGTCCGGGCGGCCTTCGACAGCCCCTACGGCGACCCGCGACGGTCCCCCTTCCGAGATGGGTTCCACCGGATGCTCTGCCGCCGGACAAAACGGCCCATGGGAGAGCCGGTGCTTATCCGCAGATCCGAGATCGGTCCAGACGAGGATTGGATGAGGTTCACTGTAGGGAAAGTTGCACTCCTCCACGAAGAAGGAGAAGGCCCCGACGGTGGGGGAAACCGACCGCGTGCCATCATCCGCAGACACGCGCTCGACGACGAGCCAGACCCATGGCTCCCCGCATACCGTCCAGATCTCGGCAACCCCGCCGGGCGCCGTGTGCTCGAAGACGATAATCGCGTGGTTGGTCTCGAGACCGCACTTCTCCGAAGTGATGGAGGGATGGCGGCACTCTCCGGGAAGATCGGTCAGTCTCTGCTCCGTGCCCCACGAGTCTCCGTTGCCGGAGCGCAAGTAGATTTCGGCGGCTCCGTGCCGTGTATCCGACCAGACGACGCCGAAAAACCAGCCATCTCCCTCCCAGCCGCAGACCGTCGGCTCGGAGGCCGATCCGGCGCCACTCGAGACCGTCACCGGCGTACTCCATCCGCCGACGTGATAGCAGCTCCTAATCTCGGTCCCGCCCTCCCCCTCCTGCCAGGCGACGAGCATGCGGCTCGCTCGGGCCGCGATCACCGGCGCCCGCGAGGGTGTCTCATCCCCAGTCAGGCAAGTCTCAGCCGACCAGCCGGCGGCCGTGCGCGTGCGGACCCAGACTTCGGGAATGCCGGTGCGGTCATCCTCCCAGACCACGAAGAACTCATCTTCCTGCCACGCAATGTGAGGATCGCTCGCCGTCCCTGGAACCGTGCTGACCGTCTCGACCGCAAGCCATCCGGAAGCATCGCGGGCGCGACACCGGACCTGGCCGTCCCGGCAATAGACCACGTGCCAGGCATCCTCAGCGTAGAGAACCGACGGGCCTGACGGAGAGGAAACCTCGGCCACGGGCGCATCGACCGTCTCGCTTGACTGCCAGGCAATCCCCAGCTCATTGACCGCATCAGTCGCCGCCGGCATCCCCATGTCCTCGTGGTCATCGGGCGTTACGTCCTCGGCTGAAGAAAAACAGGGGACGAGCGAAGAACAGAGAAAGAGACAGAGAAAGAAACAGAGGAAAAGACAGAGGGGGAGTGCAGAGGCGGGCACTGCGCAGTGCATCGCGGGGCCTCCTTCGAGCCGGACGCTCGTCACGGGCGGCGTGCCGTGCCGCTCAGCACAGGTACGAGAATCAGTCTATCTAGAGTATGAAACAACGGCCCGGTAACTGCAAGACTGATCGGTGCTTTCGCCAGCATGCACTTGGCCGGAGCGCACCCTCAGTATGCCCCCACGGGCCTCTTGTGCACCCCGCCGAACACCTCTGTGCGCGCCCGAACACTCCCGGTGCCCACCCCGCACACTTCTGTGCGCTCCGCCGAACAGGCCCGGCGCCCACCCGCACATTTCTGCGCAGCGCTGCAAACGCCCTCGGTGCACATCCGAACACTTCTTGTGCGCGTCCGAACACTTCTTGTGCGCCCCCGAACACCTTTGTTCGCCTGGGGGGCAATCCCCCCCCCTCGACCACCGGCTCGCCCGAGCAGGGCATCCGCTGCTTGACGATCTCCGCGCGGCCGATGCATACTCTATCTTGCTGCGCGTGTGGATATGTGCTCCCCGGAGGCAGCTATGCGACGCTCTGAATCTACGATCCTCCTTGCCTGTGTGCTTGCGCTCCTCTGCGGCGGATGCTCAGATTCCACTTCCCCCCGGGGCGACACCGGACCCGGACCGGAGGCTCCTGATCTCTCGTCACCGGCCAACGTGATGGCCGCGCTCGACTACGCGTATGAGACTCGGGAGATTGCCATCGTCGACAGCATCCTCTCCGATGACTTCGTCTTTGTCTTCAGCGCCGAAGACCAGGCTCGACCGTGGTTTCCCGATTCCCTGACCCGTGCGCAGGAGGTCTCGGCTCATGACGCGCTTTTCGACGTGGACAGTGTGCAAACTCTGACGCTCGATTTCGATGTCGGCGAGGCGGCAATCGATACGACGCGTTCATCACCCGGCGACACCCTGTGGACCATATTGGCTACGAATGTGCACATCCGCCTGTACGGCACCGTTCCTGGCTGCGGATACGAGGGTCCGCTGGAGTACAAGGTAGATGGCGGCATCGGGCTGTTCTGGCTCAGGGAAACCAGCCCCGACCGCGACACGGGAACACCGACGTGGGAGATCGTTCGGTGGGAGGACGATCGCATAGTCCCTGCAAGACCGCAGGGCTGCGGCCAGTTGTCAGCTGGAAGTGAGAACACCTGGGGGCGCATCAAGTACCTCTTCTTGAACGGCTGCTATCGTTCTGAACACTAGACGCCGGGAGAATCGCGTGTGCATTCGACACTGGAGTATTCTCCTCGGCGTGAGCGCGACCGTTCTCCTCGGCTGTTCCGACGACCCCAACACCACCCCCTCGATTCCCACGGTCCACCTCGTTGCCGCTGACGGCAGCGGTGACTTCCCGACCATCCAAGCCGCGATCGACAGCGCCGCCGACGGCGAGATCATCGAGCTTGCCGATGGCACCTTCACCGGAGACGGCAACCGGGACCTCTCTTTTGCGGGCAAGGCGATCACCCTGCGATCCCGCAGCGGGGACCCGGAGACCTGTGTCATCGACTGCCAAGCCGACACCTCGGATCTCCATCGGGCCTTTCTCTTCCAGGGGCAGGCATCCTCGCGCAGCGTCCTCGAGTCACTAACGATGACGAACGGCATCAGCTCGTTCGGCGGGGCCGTCTTCTGCAGTAGCGGAGCGGGTCCACGGATCCGCAACTGCGTGTTCCGAGGCAACTCCGCTCTCCACTATGGGGGAGCCATCTGGTGCAAACGGGGCGCCGCCCCGACGATCGAGAGCTGCATCTTCGAGAGTAATTCGTCGAGCCACGACGGAGGATCCATCGCGGCGGCCGGTGCCGCGCCGACCATCGTCGGGTGCAGTTTCTCGGACTGCTCCGCTGACTGGACGGGAGGGGCAATTGCCAGTCTAGACAACGCGCGGTGCAGCATCTCCCGATGCTGCTTCTCAGGGAACTATGCCCGCTTTGGCGCCGCTGTCTCCTGCGAGTTCTCCGGTCCGATTCTGACCGATTGTCTATTCACCGACAACACGGCCCGATGGTGCGGCGGAGGCATTCACTGCCACGCATTTGGATACGCCCTGATCGACCACTGCACCTTTGTCGGAAACCACGCCGTCTGCGGAGGATGCGTCTCTTCCGACTGGGGCGGCCAGCCCCACCTTCGGTACTGTACCCTCTATGGCAACTCCGCCGAGCGAGGGGCCGGGGTCGAGTGCGAGTCGTACTCGTCCATCGTCCTGACCCACTGCATCATTGCCGGCAGCGCTTCGGGAAACGCGGTCCAGTGCCGCAACGAAGGCACTTGGATCGGCCTCGCCCACTGCAATCTCTTTGGAAACGCAGGCGGCGACTGGGTCGACTGCGCTGCGGACCAACGGGGCTTGGACTGCAACATGAGTGTAGATCCCCTGTTCTGCGACCCGGAGAATCGCGTGTTCACCCTGTACAGCTCCTCTCCCTGCCTGCGCGACAGCCTCACGGGACGGCCGATCGGCGCCTGGGGGATCGGATGCGAGTAGCAATCACTGGTCTGCTGTGCTGCCTCATGGTGGGCCTCGCTGTTGCTGAAGGAACTGCCCCCGGGGACGAGCACTGGTGGGCGGGTTTCACAGGACCCGGGCTCTCCGGCTACGCACCTCGTGTGGGCAGTGTCGTCATTCGTGATCTGATCGTTCATCAAGGTTCACTGATCGCCGGCGGGCAGTTCGGGTGGGCGGACAGCTTGGCGGTCCAGAGTGTCGCGCGCTGGGATGGAACTACTTGGGCTCCGCTCGCAGATGGCCTGGGAGACCCGCTCAACATCGACGCCACGAGCGTATCGGCGCTGGCTGTTCTCGATGGTGAACTGATTGTCGCGGGCACTTATCTGGGACCATCCAACAGTTCCATGCAGTGCATTGCACGCCTCTCCGGCCAAGAATGGGAACCGCTAGGAGAAGGCATCGCTACCCAGGACGGTGGCCGTGGTGAAGTGCGTGCCCTGACCGTCTTCGAGGGAGAACTCATCGCTGCAGGTTCATTCGGATTGGCTGGGGCCGACACGGCCTGCAACATTGCCCGCTGGGATGGCACGCGCTGGCACGCGATGGGAACGGGCCTTGGCGCAGCCAGAGGGTTACACAAATCCTCATCCGATGCGGTCTATGCGCTGACCGTCCATGAGAGCCAACTCATTGCCGGTGGCCGATTCTCCGTGATCGGCAGCGACTCGGCCATGAATCTGGCGCTCTGGGACGGCTCAGGGTGGCATCCCCATACCACCGGAACAAATGCTTCGGTATTCCACCTCAGTACGCTCGAAGACAGACTCCTGACCGCCGGCTCCTTCACGGTGGCTGGAGGCACATCCATCGGCGGCATTGCAACCTGGGATGGCACCGCATGGTCGCCGCTTGGTGACGGAGTCAGCCGTCGTGGACGAAGCGGTAGAATCTACGAGTGCTTGGAATCCAACGGCCGCGTGTTCGCCTGCGGCTGGTTCGACGCCGCGGGCGACACGGCAGCCACCTCCATTGCTGCCTGGAACGGCAATGCCTGGGAACCCCTGGGTGACGAGTTCCCGAGTGCCTACCGCTTGACATATGGTTATGCGCTGGCGATCTACCAAGACAACCTCGTTGTCGGGGGAGACTTCGCCGATGCCTACGGTAAGGATGTGGGGGGAATCGCCCGATGGGACGGTCTGCGCTGGCACCCTCTTTGGGGAGCAGGACAGGGCATGGATGGCCCCGTTGCGGCTCTGACCGTGTTCAATGATCGGCTGATCGCCGGCGGCGACTTCAGCCATGGCGGAGGCGAGGAGTTGGCGGGCCTGGGTCAGTGGAATGGCGCGAAGTGGGAGCCAATCGGACAGGGCACAAATGGGACGGTCCGTGCACTAGCGACCTATCGAGGCGATCTGATCGCCGGGGGCACATTCAGTGTCGCCGGTTGCGACTCCGCCGCACGCATTGCCCGCTGGGACGGAGAAGCCTGGCATTCCCTGGGGACAGGAATCGATGGCTTCGACGTTACTGCCCTGCATGTTCACCGCGGCGAATTGATTGTCGGCGGCCGCTTCGCCCGGGCTGGGGGATACCTATCACCCAATCTCGCCCGATGGAACGGAGTCCGCTGGATTCCCTTCGAAGAAGGCATCATCGGTCCCAGCGAAGGCGGCGTCACCGAGATGACCTCCATGGATGGCGACCTTATCGTTGCCGGAAGGATCGGCATCGCGGGGGGAGAATTTGTCCCCGGCATCGCTCGTTGGAACGGTCGCGACTGGAGCCATTTGGGAGGCGATTTCGTCGACTTCTTCGGCTCCTACAACTTCCCAGGTGTCTTCGCGGTCACAACGTATGATGGCGATCTGGTGATCGCGGGGAACATCGAGGAGATCGATTCTCAGTACGTCGGCGGCATCGCCCGATGGGATGGCATGCGCTGGCAGCCCCTGGGCGAGGGCTTCGACAACTGGCTGCATGCGCTGGTCTGCTACGATGGGCGCCTGATCGCTGGAGGCAGTTTCCGCGACGACCCTTGGGACGCCGGATTCAACCACATCGCGCAGTGGGACGGGATCAGCTGGTCAGGACTGGGCTCGGGGATTGCGCCGGGTAGCGGTGGGAGCATCTACGCGATGGCAGAGTATCGGGGAGAGCTCTACGTCGCTGGTCACTTCCAGGCCGCCGGCATTAGACCTTCCGCCCACATCGCCCGCTGGAGGGGAACGAGCGCGGATCGCCCCGCCGGCACGTCTCTTCTCCGCCTATCCCCCAACCCCGTCGGCGAAGAAACCGCCATCCATTTCTTCCTGCCCGGCTCGCGCACCGTGCGCTTCTCGGTGCACGATGTCGCGGGCCGCATGGTCTATCGACTGCCCGCGGCAGACTACGGGGGGGGCTGGCAATCGGTTGCCTGGACCGCAACAAGTCAGGTGGGGCGTCCCTTGCCCACGGGCACGTACTTCCTCAGACTCGACACGGGACGGAGGATCCACAGCGGCCGGGCGGTCGTGGTTCGATGAGACCGCCGCCATGCTCCTTCCCCGGGGCCGTCGACACGTGAGTGTGACCATGTGCGATAGACTGATGAACAGACTCCCCGGTCAGGCATTGCTTGTTGTGCTCGCGTTCGCCTGCTTCGCAGGGTGTTCGCGCGAGAACCCTGGCCGGCCGAGCGATCACTCGTACCGGACGATCTGGGTCGCTCCCGAGGGTGGCGGCGACTTCACGAACATCCAGGCCGCCCTCGACAGCGCCGCACCGGGCGATACGATCATTCTGTCCGCGGGCACCTATCGAGGACCGGGCAATCGGGACCTCCGATTCCAGGGCAAGGCCCTCACTCTGCGCTCGGCCTCTCGCGACCCCCAAGACTGCATCCTCGACTGTGAGGGCACCGAGGCGGATCCGCATCGGGGATTCATCCTTGAGGATCTGGCAACCGGAAACGCTTTGCTCGAGGGCGTGACGATCATGCGAGGCCATGCCGGGGACCAACGCGAGGCTTCCGGCGGAGGGATCCATTGCGCGAACTCTACCCTCACGATTCGCGGCTGCATTCTTCAGGAATGCAGTGCCGATCGCGGCGGTGGGCTCTCCTGTATCGGCTCTTTCCCGACCCTGCACGGATGCACGTTTCACGGTAACGCGGCTCGTGAAGGCGGCGCGGTCTATGCGGAAGTTGCTGTTCCCCTCTTCAGGAACTGCACATTCTATGGAAACAGCGCGACCGAACACGGCGCTTCAGCGTACGCTGGGCCCTATGCGAACATCTGCCTCCGCTGCTCAATCATCGCCCTTTCGGCGGGCAGTAAGGCGATCTATGGGGAGGCCTGCTCGCCCTGGTGCGAGGGCTACGCCACAATCACGTCATGCGATCTCTTTGGAAACGAAGAGGGCGATTGGGCGGGCAGGATCGATGATTTGGGCAACTACCAGTTGGATCCGCAGTTCTGCGATCCAGTCGCAGGTGACTTCAGGCTGTCTTCGTCCTCCGCGCTCATCGACAGCCTGAGCGATTGCGAAGGTGTGGGGGCCTGGCCCATCGGTTGCGAAGCCCCCCCACCCTCACCGCACACAGACGATCCCCGTCTCCCCCGACCCTGAAGGCGCATTGGTCCGCGCCCAGCAGACCCCCGGCCCAACCAGCGCGTCGCGGTCGTCACCTGGACGTCGACCGGCATCCGGTAGACCTCCGCCAGACCTCCGCAACCGCCCACGCACCAAGGCGTCAGCTCCACGGACGTCTCGAAGTCCCCCAGCCACGGGGCACGCCAACGACGCATTGGCGATCAAGGGCTTCGCGCCGGGCCAAGCGATTGACGCCACGAAATCCCCAGTGGCAATCCGGACCTGGATCTGCAACAATTATGCATAAGCACAACTTGCAGTCGGACGAGATCATCAGTCTCTGTCTGCAGGTTGTCTATTCGCACGTCCTGAGAGTTACCCCTTATAGGAAACCTTGGCACCAGGGAGAGATCATGAAAGCATTCACCTTGGCAGTAATCCTGATGCTGGCGACAGCAGCATCCGCCACCGCCGACTGGACCATCGAGGAGGGTTTTGAGGGCGGTGCCATTCCGGCTACCTGGACCACTCACGACGCCGACAGCGACGGCAGGACATGGCGGGCTCTCGAGGACCCGTACGCCCACAGCGGCTCGTGGTGCGCAGTGGCCGACTGCTATGGAAGTGGAGGCGACGACTGGCTGATCACGCCCCAGGTGGCCATCGTTGCGGGCGACTCGCTCATCCTCTACGCAAGGGCCTGGTACGGCAGTGAGGATTTCGAGGTGCGGCTCTCGACGCAGACCACCTCGATCGGCGACTTCGATCACGTCCTGGATGCCGTGACCGGCCTGGGCACGACATACGTGCGCTACGCCTATGACCTCAGCAACTGGGACGGCGATGACTGTTACCTGGCGATCCGCTGGCAACAGGATACCTTCGCCATGGTCGTCGACGACATCCTTGTGGGACAGGGTCTCTTCGATGAGGTTGACGCCGGCATCGTTTCCATCGAGTTGCCTGAGGTCCATCACCGCGTCGATACCTCCATCTTCCCGTCGGGGACCGTCAAGAACTTCGGCGTCCTCGAGATAACAGCGAGCTTCGACATTCTCTGCGAAATCCGCGACGCGCTCGACGCAATCGTGTATTCGAGCACGCTACTCCACAGCAGTGCCCTGGCTCCCGATCAGACGGAGTCGGTCACCTTCGCAGACGCCTGGGCTCCGGCGGTCACAGGTTTCTACACCGTAACGATGACCAGCCAACTCGCCGGTGACCAGAATCCCGAGAACGATACCTGCGAACGCGAAACAGAAGTGGTCCCCCACTTCGGAACCGGCGGCCCGGACGCATTGGGCTACTACTGGATTGACAGCGGTGAACCGGGCGGGCCGGTCTACGACTGGATCGAGATCAGCGACACCGGCATCTCCGCCATCATGTACGGTGTCCCCACGTTCTACGCCGACGACAATATGTCGGCCCCGATTCCGATCGGCTTCGATTTCCGATTCTACGGAATCGAGCGCACTCACCTCTACGTTGATACCAATGGCGAGATCCTGCTTACGGAGAACCTGTGGTACAACGAGTATCCGGCCCCTGGCTGGGGCAGTGACGGCAACATGTTCAATTACTCCTATCCGATTCCTGGCTACCCCGCCATGCCCGCGCTTGTGGCCCCTTACTGGGACGACTTGCTCGCCGATGAGGGCGTCGGCGACGTCTATGTGGAAACACTCGGAGAGGCCCCGAATCGCTACTGCGTGATCGAGTGGCGCAACTTCAGATATCGCTACGGTACCGTCGAGGACACGACCCTTACGTTCGAGGCAATCCTCCACGAGAACGGGGAGATGGTCTTCCAGTACAAGGACACTTACATCGGCCACAGCGGAAGCATCTGCCCGCACGACAACGGACGGAGCGCCACTGTCGCCATCCAGAACGACACCGGCGACATCGGCCTGTGCTACCTGAGGGAGATTGTCGAGGGCCCCAGCTACATCGGCGTCGAGCCGCCCGGCAACCTACTCCAGGACGAGATGGCCATCCGCTTCTATGCCGGGATCGACGAGCAGCCCCCCGTCTTTTACTACGAAGGGGCAGGCAACACCCTCGATCTCACGCCGGAATTCACTACGAACATCACGGACATGACAGGCGTGGCAAGCGATTCCATCTACTACAATGTCGGCGCGGGCTGGGAGTGTGTAGGCCACTCCAGCTTCGAGGAGCCGAATATCTACAGTTTCGAGCTACCGGAGGTGCCGGCGGGTTCAACCTTGCACTACTACTTTGCCGCGACCGACAACTCGGAGGCGGAGAACAGGGGCACGCTGCCGGCGGGCGCCCCCGCGGAGTACTTCTCCCTCAAGGTGCTCCCCACGAACGGCGTTGGCGTACTCCTCGCCTGGCCGGGAACCCAAGATCGGCAGGGGACCGAATTCGCCAAGTACGAGATGGCGCTCCAGGCCGCGGATGTCACCTACGACGTCTACGATTGGACTGAATACGAGCGCTACGATTTCTCAGAGAGCTACAGCACGATTTTCGCGTACGCCAATTCGGCGGGCAGCGCCGCAATGCATGACACGCTCTCGAACGCCATGATGGAGTTCCTCGACTATGGCACGACCGGCGATCCCAAGAATCTCTTCTTCGCCTCCGACGACTTCGGCTACACACAGCACGGCTACCCGAATGAGAAGCCCATGGCCAAGTTCTACAGCGCCTATATGCGTGCTAGCTACATACCGATCGGAAATCCCGAAGAGGAACCCTTTGGGGGGACGGACGGCATCGCCGGGCCCGATGTCTATGAATACACGTCGGGCAGCGTAATCGGCCGGTCCGGCTCCCCGATCGGGCAGGCGGGAGTGGAATTGCCGGTCTACTCCAATAGCCCGGATGTAATCGCGAGTCGCGCTTGCCCGGAATGGTATGCGGACGAAGTCACGAATCCTGAAATCAGCTCTAGCACTTCCTTCGCATTCGAGGACGGCCCCTTTAGCGGCCACGCCTACGCCCGGGGCAATGCATGCGGCATCTGGCTGGACAACCTGATCTACAAGTCGTTCTTCACCAGTTTCGACATCTCTCAGTTCACGAGCAACGACGATATCCGGATGCTCATCTCCGACGCGGTAGACTGGTTCGACATTCCTGCTAACGTTGCCGATCCCGGCCATGAGACGCCGCGCGTCGGGTTCTCTCTGGCGCAGAACCATCCCAACCCATTCAGTCCGGCGACGACGATCCGTTACAGCCTGCCGCGGGACGGCGATCTGGCGATCGTCATCTATGACGCCTCCGGCCGCAGCGTGCGAACCCTGCACCGGGGACACGCGACGGCCGGCGCTCACATCATCACCTGGGACGGCGCCGGCGACAACGGGAGGCCCGTGGGCAGCGGGATCTACTTCTGCCAGATGGAGTTCGGGGAATTCGCGGCCACCCGGAAGATGATCATGATGAAGTGATCCGCGGGCCGGTTCGGCGTCTGGGACGAGCAGTGGACGAGAGACGCCAGGGCCCAATCGCAGGGAGAGGCTGAAGCCCCCTCCCGCAAACGGTTGCTCTCAGTATCGGGCCGCAACCCCCTTCAGGGTGCGGCCCGACTGCGAGTCGCCCGGTGGCACCAGTCCGGCAGGGGGATGCCGGTGCGGCTAGCCTCCCAGGCTGCGGAAATCTCGTTCTCGTGCCACTTGAGTTCCAGGGATGGGCGGGAATACAGAGCTGCGCTCACTCCGTCAGCAGTATTGCCACCTGAGGGGCACATCATCTGCTTCTTCTTGCGTGGTTGCTCGTAGGCGAGTCAATGAGCTGATCGAAGCCGCGGGAAGAGCTTCACAAGGAATCGCCATATCAGCGCACATAGACGATCCGCGTCTCCCCCGACCCTGAGGGCACATCGATCCGCGCCCAGTAGACGCCCGACTCGACCAGCGCGTCGCGGTCGTCGCGGCCATCCCATGCGATCGTGTGATCCCCGCCCCGGACATCGTCCAACAGGCGGCGGATGCGTCGCCCGGTGACATCGAAGAGATCGATCGTCACCCGCCCCTCGGTCGGTACCGAGAAGGAGAGCTGAGTCGCCACGCGGAACGGGTTGGGTTGGGCGGCACTCAAGATCCGCGTCCGCATGCGTCCCGAGGCGGCCGACTTGAGGATGCAGTTGTCGGGATCGAAGGCGACATCGAGCGGCCGCTCGCTGAGCGCGAGATCGAAGACCTGCTCGCGCTCGGTGTTCTGTACGACAAAGGTCTGTGTGCCCGAGGCGGTCGTCACCCGGATGTCGACCGGCATCTCGTAGACCTCGTAGTGCGCCTGGCTCTGCACGATCCGCAGGGTCAACTCATAGCCGGTCGACACGGGGCGATAGCCCCACTGCCAACCATAGCTGGGCCGGCCCTCGACGTAGACCCACTGGGTGAAGAAGGTATCGAGATCCAGCCCCGAGATCTCCTCGCAGACGGCCTGGAAATCGGCCGTCTCGACCGTATCGTCGCCGCCATGGCGCTCGCGATAGGTGGTCAAGATGGTGAAGAAGTGCGTATCCCCAACGATGTGGCGCAGCATGTGGAGCAGGAAGGCGCCCTTGTCATAGGGGGTCACCCCGAAGAGGGGCATCGGATCGTAGAGCGCTCCGCGGAACCCCGGCCCATCGGGCGGCGGGAAGGGATCGAGATCGCTGATGAAATCGGCGTAGCCCTCTGCTCCCTCGGTGTGCTCGAGCCAAAGCCCCTCGCTGTAAGTCGCAAAACCCTCATTGAGCCAGACATCGCGCCAATCGGCGAGCCCCACCCAGTCGCCCCACCACTGGTGGGCGAGTTCGTGGACGAAGATCCAGTCGTAGCGCCGCGTACCCGAGATGAACCGGGAGCCCAGGGAGGTACAGGTCTGGTGCTCCATGCCCCCGCCCCATTCGATCGAGGCAACGGCGCACTTCTCATCCGGGAAGGGGTAGTCACCAAAGAGATCGGTGTAGAGGACGATTCCTTCCTTGACGCACTCGAAGTCGATCCGCGCGTTCTCCTCGTCCTCGGGATAGACATAGTAGTAGAGCGGAATCGTCACCTCCGTCGGCGGAGTGCCCCCTGAGGAAACGATGACCGAATCTTCGATGACCACGTAGTCGGAGATCGCCAGCGAGACCAGATACGGCGCGATCGGGTAGCCATGCGACCAGGAGTAGGTCTCCCGCCCGTCGCCGAGGGCGACGACCGAGTCGAGCCCACCATTGGAGACGGCATAGAGCGTATCGGCGACCGTGACCGTGACATCGATCGTCGCCTTGTCCGCCAGAACATCCTTGCAGGGCCACCAGGCCCCAGAACGATCGGGCGCACTGATCGAAAAGATCACCGGCACCCGCTCGTCACTCCCCTCGACGCTGTGGCTCGTGAAGGTGAAGGCCTTGCGGTCATCATCGACCACCGCCGGCTCACCGGCATAGCCGATGGAGAGGGCAAAGGACTCATCGAGGGCCAACGGCTCGGCAAGGGTGATCGTCAAGAAATCATCCGCGTGCGATGAATCCGCCACCGTATGAGTGGTCGAGGAAATCTCGGTCACCGTTAGCGGCGCATAGAGATCGAGGACGATTTCATCGAGCCCCGCCTCGAGCGCCTGTCCCCAGACGGTGACCGTCCCGGCCAGCGTGCTGTCTTGCACCTCGATCGCCAGATCGTAGTGCGTGACATCGTAGCCGCGGTCCTCATCCTGTGCGGCTGCGCTCCGGATCACCGGAAGCCCGGTAGCCGCCAGAACCAACGCCAGAGAAGCAGCCAGGAGAACGAGGCCTCGCCGATGTGGGGTTCTTCCGTTCACGGGTTCCTCCACAGCTCGAGGGACACATTCGATGGACGGAATCTCCAAGGCCCTTGGGAGAGTCCAGAGACTCAGCGAGTCCTATTCAAGGCTAGCAGAACCGCGGCGCGATGCGCCAGTCCGATTAGGGGTGGCCGGCGGGAAGTGTGCGCGGGTTGCTCGCCGGCGCACGATGGCCCATGGTGCCTCACCATGCTCTACGAGCGCACAATGCCACTCCGCGCCTCACCATGCTCTACGAGCGCACAATGGCCACTCCGCGCCTCACCATGCCTACGAGCGCACAATGCCGCTCCGCGCCTCACCATGCCTACGAGCGCACAATGCTGCTCCGCGCCTCACCGTCCGACATACAGAACACGCATGGCGGGATAGGCCTGCTCCCCATCGCACAGGCGAAGGAAGTAGGCGCCGGGGGACAGACCCAGGCCGGCGTCGGTCGCTGCGGGCCAGCGAACACAGAAGCACCGCTCCCCCCGCGGCTGGGGGCACAGACGGGACAACCCGCGCCCCTGGAGGTCATAGACCTCAATCCCCAGCTCTCCGGGTGCTCCCGGTGCGCGGCTCCCGCGGTCACCTGCCTCCCACCGGAAGACGATCTCCTGACCCGCCCGCAAGGGAGCGGGCACCAACCACTGCAGGCCGCCAAGCCTGGGAATCCCCGGATCCGCAACACTGGTCACTCCATACCAATCGGCCAGCACATCGGCGGCCGGCTTACCGTGGGGGCTGTAGCCATTATCAGTCGGACCGCCATGATCGGGATCGGGCTCCCAGTCCCACCAGAAGAAGCCCCGGAAGTAGTCCCGGTCGCAGAAGGTCTGCAGGGCGGCTTCGTAGCAGTCGACCTGCTCCTGGAGATCGACTGTCCCGCTCGTTGTCCACTCCCAGGGATGGATATTGGCTCCATCGACGCTGCGGTAGCCGATCTCGGTGAAGACGATGCTGTGCCCCGAGGTCTGGGCGAAATCCGCGACGTCGGCCTCCCAGGGTGCCCAGGCAGCGAGCAACTGCGCCGGTGTCGGGTCCAGCAGATCGGTCAGCTCGAAGTAGCCGTCGATGCCGGCGTAGTCGAGCGAGTCCCAGAACGTGACCGCCGTGTAGTTGTCCCAGTTGGCCGCATAGGTGATCGGCCCGGAGAACCGGGCGCGGACATCGGCGATCACCGCGAGCCACTCGGCGCTGCGATGCACGGTGCGGCAGAACTCACAGCCGACGCAGAGTTCCTCCACACCCGCGGCCGCGGCGAGCTCGGCGTAGTGGTTGAGGAATGCGCGGTAGCTCGCGAACCAGGCCGCCCAGTCGGACTCATTGGTGAACTCGATCACGCCCCGCCAGGCGCCGTTCTGGCAATCGACATGGGGCTTGAGGAACACATGCATCCCCAGGGCATGGGCGCGGTCGATCGCCTGAAGGACCCCCGCATCGGAAGGCGTGCGCTGCGGATCCTGGTAGATGGAGGTCGAGGTCTCCGTGTCCTGGTAGCCGGTGACGAGAATCGAGACCCAGTCGGCGTTCGTCGCCGCCAGCAGTGCGAGGGAGGAATCGGAACCACTGCTCTCATAGAAATCGTGCCACCAGCTCACGTAGGCAATGCCGTGGTGGAAGGGAACGGCACGTGCGGGGAGTTCGACAGGCACCGCCGACGATCGTCCGGCAAGCAGGGCGCCGAGAACCAAGAGCCCCGCGAACCCCACGATCTTGGCGGCAAGCGAGACCGCCGGCCGAAGGCTCATCCTGTGCATGGAATCTCTCCTAGCGCCTGCACGAAGTCCCGGGAGCGGGAAAGCCGCTGATCAAGAGGGATTCTACCATGCGCCCGATGGCCCATGCACTCGATGGCGGGTTCCACGGGTCCTACAACTCGCCGTGGCTCAACGATAGCGTGCCTTCAGGCCACTCCAGCTGACCGGGTCCTGAGGGTTGTCCGCATCCCAGACGGGGACGTCATCTTCAGGGATGCCTTGCGCGCGTTCCGTGACGGTCAGATGGACCGCTGAACAGTCAACGCAGTCGGCGACTCCCCGCACCCAACCATGGTAATCGCCCTGGCAGAGTGAGGAAGTGTCGACGGTCAGGGTCAGGATGTAGTCCTGGTCGCCGATCTCGTCGACGATCAGCGACATCCAATCCTCGGTTCCCTCGAAAATGGTATTCCAGCACGGTTCCAATCCGTAATGGCCGAAGACGTAGGCTTCGATCTCCGTCTGAACGGTTTCCCCTTGCGGGACATCCAGCAGAACCGTGCCCGGCGTGAGGACCGGCGTGCAAGGCTCGCCGTAGTCACAGGGTTCATAACAATAGCCGCAAGTGACACCAGCCTCGGCGCGGCCGGGAACCAGCCAGCCGATTTCCATGTCGTTCGGAGGACAGCCAATGACCAGGTTGCCATCAAGAAGGCTGGCCTCTACCACGCCATGGCCCGTGACATCAAGAACGAAGCGGCCAACCAGAAAAATGCCCCCGGCAGTCTCGGGGCAGTCGGACCAGGTCAGATCGAGATCGGCCTGGTGCGCTCCGAGAGTTACTGATCCTTCATAGTCCCCACAGATCGTCCATTCCTGCAGGGTCCAGTCCGGACACCAATCGAGATGGATCGCGGCGCTGTAGATCTCCACGTCGGAATAGGCGACCGGGTAGATGAAGAGATCGAATTCCAGCAGGCCCTGGTCTTCAGTGTACTGCACGATTTGGCTGCAGTCTGATGCCGGCCACTGGGTGCAGGAACTTGGGTCCGGCGTTTGCACATGGATCATGAAGCCCGCCTCCGGGAGCGGGTTGGCCAAGAGGACCGGTGGTAACGCCACGACCAACACGGCGGCCAGGATGACCGAGCATCCTGCCCCCCACTTCCCGCCATGCCTTTGCTGCGACGGCGTATCTACGCCACCTCGCGACGAACCCTGGTGAGGAATGCGGTCCAAAGGTAGGTTTCGCTTCTTCATGGCGACCTCCTTCATTGGGGCTCCTCGGAGGGCCGGCAGCCGGGGAGTCCATGTCCCTGGCGAGAAGAATCGAACTCAGAAGCCAGCGGAATCATACGCCCCAAGCAGACCTCACGCAACTCCGGGAGCGCCACGTGGGGGCGCCACCTGGGGACGCTACGTGGGACGCTACCTTCCCGGCTGCCATGCCACAAGTCCGGCGTGATTTCATCCATCTGGAGCGGCTGGAGACGTGCTCGCAGTTGCCTGAAAGTAGGACTCTTAGGCGGCTTCCTCGCTCTCGATCCCTGCACGTGATGCCAGGGGGTGAATGTGGGGACGGAACCCGTCTCATGGCTCGGCACCCCAGCATGATCCCTTGGCCACTGGTCTTGATCACGGGACTCCCCGTTCTGACTCTGCTGGCACTGGCCCTCTCGGTGCCACGAACCGCCGGGCTGCCGGCCATCATTCCTGGCGGGTGTTGCCTTCTCATGGTGGCAGTGGAGGGCATTTGATTGAGTGGTTTCACATCTGAGGCAGTGAGAAGCGCGTGCGCGTTCTTCGTGATCCATTTGGGATTGGTGCTTCGGTTCTGGCAGAGCCTCCCGGAGTCCCGGGGAGTCCGATCCCCGGCGCCAAATGACTCGACCTAGGCAAGAAAGCCGAAGTTCCCCAGAAATGATCCGGGGAGCTTCAGTCCGACGTATCGCAGATGCGGCGATCTTACTGCCGCCGTCTCTTTCTCCAGGCTGCACCAGCCATTGAGACGAGTCCCACTCCGAGCAACGTGAGAACTCCAGGCCCCTCCGGGACCGCCGAGATCTGGCCCTGCCCAAGCAATGTGAACGGGTCACGCTGGTTTCTCCCCATCATCTGGATCTGCTCACGGTGCCTCGCAGGAAGTACAAGCCTCTGAAAGCGGAGCGCTTCGAGGATGTGCCCATTTCTCAGCCACGGCGCCCTGGGAATCGTCAAAGAACCCGCAGCACCCGAACCGCGCGCGATTCACCGGCGACGCCCCGCAGGCGCAGGAAGTACAGCCCACTCTCGATTCCCATTCCCTCGATGTCACTCGAATCCCAAGCAACGCGATGCTTGCCCGGACCAAACGACCCGAGGACCGAGCCGCCCACATATCGGCCGGTGACATCGAGAACATCCAAAGTCACGCGCCCCGCTGAGAGCGCATCGAAGAGGATCTCGGGTGAGCCGAGGCAGGGATTCGGTGTTACGGAGAGGATGCGGAGATGGTCACCGCCTCGTGTGCGACCAATCATCGCATCGCCCACAGCCGACTGGTGATCACCGCGCAAGGCAAGGCTGAACTCTGAGCCCGCGGCAATCGCACCGAAGCCTGCGTTCGGCTTCGGGACATCGTGCAAGCCATCGAGATCGCTGCCCCAGACCACGATCGAACCATCGAGTTTCAGGCCTATGCTGTGACTGTATCCACCGGCAATCGCAACGAAGTCGGAATTCGGGGAGGGTATGATGCACTGCTTGTCGTCGTTCGCTCCCCAGGCAACGACCGATCCGTCGGCTTTCAGACCCAGGCTATGTACCGTACCTGCAGCGATGGCGACAAAATCGATATTTGGCTCAGGGACATTGCATTGACCGGAGAAATTGATCCCCCAGGCCTCAATCGACCCGTCCGACCTGATACCCAAACTGAAGAACCAGCCAGCCGCAATCGCGACGAAGCCTGTGTTCGGAGCGGGAACGTTGCATTGGCCATTGAAATTGTCTCCCCACGCCTCGACCGACCCGTCGAACCTCAAGCCCAGACTGAACCCCCCTCCTGCCGCAATCGCCCTGAATTGGGTGTTCGGCTCAGGAATGTCGCACTGGCCCGAGCCATTGCTCCCCTAGGCCACAATGCTCCCGTCGGACTTCAAAGCCAGGCTATGAAGGCCTCCAGAAGCAGCCGCTACGAAATCCGTATTCGGCTCAGGAGCGTCGCCACTGTTGCTCCCCCATGCCACAAGCGAATGATCCGCTCTGATGGCCAGGCAGTCACCATGGCCCGCAGTGACCGCCACCAAGTCGGTGTTGGGTGCTGGACCATTGCACTGCCCCCATTGGTTGCATCCCCATGCAACGACAGTCCCATCGGTCTTGACGCCGACATTGTGACCGTAGCCGGATGAAATCGAAGTGAAGAAGGCGTTCGGCGCGGGAACATCACGTTGGCCGTACGCGTTATCGCCCCAGGTCACAAGTGTGCTGTAGGATCTCATCCCCACGCTATGACGAGAGCCCGCCGAGACAGCGACGAATCCAACATTCGGAAAGGGAACACTGCATTGCCTACTTGAGTTATCCCCCCAACACACAATCGTCCCGTCGGTCTTGGCGCCGAGGCTGTGATCATATCCTCCCGCCACCGACACGAAGTCGGCATTCGGCTCGGGAATGTCGCACTGGCCATGAGAGTTGTTTCCCCAGGCAACAACTGAGCCATCTGCCTTCAGACCCAGACTGTGATACTGCCCCGCGGCGACAGCCACGAAGTCGGCGTTCGGCTCGGGAATGTCGCACTGGCCCAGGAAATTCGTTCCCCACGCGGCCACCGTCCCGTCGGTCTTCAGACCCAGGCTGTGGCCGTAGCCCCCCGCAACCGCCACGAAGTCGGTGTTGGGCTCGGGAACTTCGGACAGGCCGTCATAGTCCTTTCCCCACGCCACGACCACCCCACCGGACTTCACGCCCAAGCTGTGCCCGTAGCCGGCCCCAACCGCCACAAAGTCCCGATTCGGCCCTGGAAGATCACATTCGCCATAGCAATTGGATCCCCAGGCGACGATGCTGCCATCAGACTTCAGTCCCACGTTGTGGCACAACCCAGCCGCGACGATGACCAAGTCCTCGAGCGCCGACTGCTCTACGATGACCCGCCGACCCCACCCCACAATGGAGCCTGGCGACTGGCTGCCGGCGATATCCGTGGCCAGCAGAAGAAGAGCCGCACACAGCAGACTTGTGCCCCACCAGCGTCTTCTCACGATCTCGCCTCTCCCGTTGACAAGAAGTTTTCAGATCGCCCTGCCGTCTCGATGGAAGACCCGTCACCTCGCATAGACCACGCGATGTGTCTCGACGGTCCCGTCCTGCGTTCTGAGCTGGATCAGATAGACCCCGGGGTCGAGGCCGCCGGGGCATGCCTCACCCGGGTTCCAGCGCAGAGCATGCCGTCCGCTCGCAAAACGCACACTCCCCAGCGCGGCCACGCGCCGACCCAGGACATCGAAGATGGTTAGGCTTCCGGATCCGCCGGCCGGCCCCTCCCAGAGGATCCAGGTCTGATCAGTGAAGGGATTCGGGTAGGCACCGAGCAGGCGCACGCCGACATCCTCGTCACCGCTCTTCTCTAAAGCCACGCGCGAAATATCCGTCGATGGGGACGCGGCCTCGTCCACGGGATCTGAGTAGGAGCACTTTGTCCCTGAGCCCTCCGCTCCCACCGCCCAGCGCGCATCGGCACTCTCGTTGAACGGATCACCCCACCTGGCGATGTAGTGGGAGAGCCGTCCCCCCGCCGTGTTGAACCAGCCCCCTGCGTAGAGGGCATGGTCATACATGCCGAGGGCCCAAACGCGTGCGTCCACACCCGATCCCAGAGAAGACCATTCCCCGCTCTGCTCATCCCACTTGGCAATGCAATGGCCGCTCCAGCCTCCCCCGGCATAGATGCCGTCCTTGTCCGCACAGAGCGAATAGACGCCGAGACCAGGTCCCGAACCCAGCGATCGCCAAGCATGCTGATCCCATGACGCCACATCGGAGGCGGGAACCCCGCCTGCGTGTTCAAAGAACCCGCCGACGATCAACTTCCCGCGGTAGGTGGTGAGAGCGAAAACGGGCGCGGTACAACCCCCATCCACATCGGACCAGCGGGATCCATCCCAACGGGCGATGTTGCCGGCCGGCGCTCCCCCCGCGAGGGTGAAATCCCCCCCTGCGTAGAGCAGGCCATGACAGGCACACAATGCGAAGACATCTCTGGAGGGGTAGGAACCGCTGACGCCCGACCCTAGGCTGCGCCACTGACTGCCGGTCCATGCAGCGACGCAATTGGCCGATTGCCCTCCCGCCTGGCTAAACGGACCTCCAGCGATCAGTCGGTTCCCGTAGACGGTCAGCGCCCTCACGCAGGAGTTGGTGCCCGCTCCCAGAGCTGCCCATTCCTCGCCGTTCCAGGCAGCGACGTAGTTAGCCGGTTCGCCTCCAGCCTCGCGGAAACATCCCCCTGCAATCAGCTCCCCGTCAAGGACGGCAAGTGCTTCCACGGGACGGCTGGTGCCCTCGCCCAAGGCGAACCATGTGTGACCATCCCACCGCGCGATGTTGTTCGCGGGGGTATCCCCCGCCTGGTTGAACCACCCGCCGGCGATCAAGTCGTGCTCGTAGATGGTCAGGGCGTATACATAGCCGGTCATTCCAAGGCCCGATGATTCACTCAGCGGACTCCAGGTGAATTCATCCCACTGAGCCACGCCATGCGTCCGCGCTCCTCCGACTCGATCGAATTGCCCCCCTGCGATCAGCCTGTCCTGCCATTCGACCAGCGCCTCGACGAACCCAACAACGGGCTCAACGCCCGAGCCCATTGGATGCCAGGCAGTGCCATCCCAGCGGGCGACGCAACTCGCGGGACTACCACCAGCGTACGTGAACCACCCGCCGGCGATCAGATCGTCTCCATGTAGGCTTAGGGCATAGATCGACCCTGCGATCCCCTGGCCAAGATCGGTCCAGGCACCCTCGGCCCAGCGGCGGGGGCCACCCGACAGGTCGCCCGCGACAAGATCACCTTCATAGATTGCCAGGGCGTTGACAGGCGCCGGACAGCCATCCCCGATGGCCTGCCAGAGATCCCCATTCCACCGGGCGATGAAGCGCGCCGGGCGCCCACCAGCCCTATCGAAGATCCCGCCTGCGATCAGGAGATCATCGTGAATCGCCAACGCACGGACAGGCTGATTCGTGCCGGATCCCAGGGGCTGCCAGGAGATGCCGTCCCAGCTTGCGATGTTGTTGGCCGGCATCCCTCCCGCATGCGTGAACTCGCCCGCCGCAACCAGCTCGCCACCGTACACGGCGAGAGCTTTGATCTGTGCGTACTGCTCACCACTGAATCCTGTTCCGAGGGGCTGCCAGGAATCCCCATCCCAGCGGGCGATACCGTTGCACTCCACTCCATCAGCCAGTGTGAACCATCCACCAGCAATCAGACTGCCACGATAGACGATGAGTGAAGACACAGAGCGATCCATGCCTGAACCCACCGGACTCCAGGACTTTCCGTCCCAGCGGGCGACGTTCGGGGCGTGCACATCTCCCGCCACGTCGAAGCCTCCTCCCAAGATGAGATCGCCTTCGTAGATCGCCAACGCCTGGACACTTCCATCCGTCCCCGGGCCCCCAAATCCGTCCCACCAATCGTCGTCGCCTTCCCGAGCGGGGATAGGCGGAGAGGGCAACCCATCGCCATTCATCGCGCGGATCGCCGCGGAGGGCAACCCATCGCCATTCATCGCGGGGATCGCCGGGGGGGGCAACCCATCGCCATTCGTCGCGGGGATAGCCGGGGAGGGCAACTCATCGCCATTCATCAAGAGGTCGCCCGGGAAACGTGCTTCATCGTTGGGACGCTCTTCCCAACACCGCAGGCGGCCCGTGGTGGGATCGACGGCTAGGCAGTAACCGGCGCAGTCAATGGGTCCATCGCGCCCACATCGACGCAGAGCCGTCGGGTCGACATACCCATCCTCGGAGACGAATTCTCGGATGCTCGGTGGTGAAGACAACTCGACGGCCACAGCCGGAAACAGGAGCGTGAGAAGCGCGAAGAGACCGGCGGCCAAGACAGGAGTGACAAACACACGCATCGTAGGCCTCCCTTTCGCTAGGGGGGATGCCACTGTCAGAGATCAGTATACGCCTCTCCCGACCCGAAAGACACCCACGAGCCCCCGCGCTCCAAGTCCGTGTGGGAGAAGCCCCTTCCCGTCGCCCTTTGCCCGCTCTGCCGATTCCACCGCGCGGGGCTCGCAATGCCGAGGAAACCGAGGACCCGACTAGGCGAGGACCCCACTAGGCACAGCGAAGATAGAGCACTATAGTAAGCATAGGTTCACCCGGCACCAGTGGTAGACCGAAACCGCCCGCGAGACCCTAGCGATCGTTCTCCGACACCTCATTGCGGTGACCTGGAAGGGGGCTGGCCATGAGACCACTGCGCGCAGCCAATGGATGTCCAAGTGCTCGGAGAACCCGCTCGGCCAAGCCCGCGCGTTCGTGGATCATCCTGCTATCGCTCGCTCTCTGCATCTGGGCGCCGTCCGCCCGCGGCAATCCAATGCCGGTCTCGTACACCGGGATCCACGTGCAGAAGTACAGTGAAGGATTCTGCAGCCGGCTCCCCTTCGCTGACTGCGATGATCTCGATGATCTCACCTCACTGACGGGAACCCTCGAATTCGATTTCTACTTCGCCTGCCCACTTTCCGGATTCGGAATCGACTGCATCTGGGAAGACGTTCGCTGGCGATTCTACTGGCCGGAGCATTGGTCGTTCGTATCGGCCGAAGCTTGCGGCAGCGGATGGGTGGCTGAGAAGTCCGGCAACGAGGTGATCCTCGAGTTTCCGACGCTCTCAGGCACGCCCGTGAATCCAGATGAATGCTCGAATGGATTGGCAACCATAGTCCTCGAAGTCGGCTCCCACGGAGCGCTCGGATCCGAGTTCCTCTCGGGTACGATTGAGTCCAACTGGAATGGGATGAGAGGGGGTCCCGAGGCGGTGGCGGGACACCCTTGCAGCGGATGCCGGAGGCAGGCGTGCGGAGGGTACCCAGCGCGACCGGTGTTCATCCCCGCGGGTTTCACTCTCGAGATCCCGGCAAGCAGCCAGGTCGATGAGACCATCAGAGTGTTCAATGGCGGATTCGCGTACACCAGCGCCCTCGAGTTCTCGACCTCGGTTCCTTGGATCACGATCACGAGTGTGGAGGAGAACGGTGGGGGCGAATGGGAGGACTATCTGGTCACCGTGAAGATCAGTGCCGAAACGCTCGAGCCGGGATCCTATGAGGGCCTACTGCTCACGAGCTGCAGCACCTGCACCGACTGCGCGCAGATCCACCTCACCGTCTTCGATGTGCCTACCGATACCGACGTAATGACCTGGGGCGTTCTCAAGCACCGCTTCGCAGACACATCCCGCTAGTCACTTGCGGCAAACCCGGCTGATGTTCCGGCCCGCGACGCGACCTCACCGGTGACTCCGGCCGCGCCGGTAGGCCGGCCCGCGCGGCGGGTGGCGCGAGAGGAGGATATCGCGCCCGTGCCAGATGCCGGCGCCTCGGTCTTTCCCCCCGCCTCCACCTCGGTCTCTCCACCCACCCTCGCCTTCCCCTTCCCTCGCGCCTGCCCGCCCGCTACACTGCCGGACAAGTTCCTGCCGCAGAATCGCGTTGGAGGGTTTCGAATGTCCGATGAGCACGACCGCTCGGATCGACCGCCGCAGCCGCATCCGTCGCGCCCTCCCGATCGACCGCAGCCGCAGCAGCCATCGCACTCTCCCGATCGGCCGCGACCGCCGGAGGAGCCGGCAGATGATCGTTCGGAGCGCCCGGAAGACACTCCGACGATCGCCTCACCCGGATTCTCGGGAAGCACCGGCGGCGGTCACTCTGGAGCCCGATCGGGCGGCACCGGCGGCGAACACCATGGGCCGCGAGCGAGTGACGCCGGCGGCGGGCGCGGGGCGACTGGACGAAGCGGCGTGGACCCCGATTCGCGCTACGACTCGAGCGCCCAACACGGCCGCTTCCTGCCCGGCGCGCGCTTGGGCAAGCGCTATCGCATTGTCGGGCTGCTCGGGCGCGGCGGAATGGGCGAGGTCTATCGCGCCGATGATCTCGAGCTGGGCCAGACGGTGGCCCTGAAACTTCTCCCCCCCGAGTTGTCCGAGAACGAGCAGGCGCTGACCCTGCTGCGCAACGAAGTCCGCGTCGCCCGTCAGATCGCCCACCCGAACGTCTGCCGCGTCTACGACATCGGCGAGTTCGAGGGACACACCTTCGTCTCGATGGAATACGTCGACGGCGAGGATCTCCACAGCCTGCTGCGCCGCATCGGGCGGCTGCCGCGCGAGAAGGGCCTCGACATCGCCCGCCAGCTCTGCGCCGGACTCGCTGCGGCGCACGAGAACGGCATCCTCCACCGTGATCTCAAACCCGCCAACATCATGCTCGATGGCCGCGGGCGGGTGCGGATCATGGACTTCGGGCTCGCCGGGTTCGCCACCGAGATCCGCGACGGCGAGCCCCCCGCGGGCACGATCGCCTACATGGCGCCCGAACAGTTCGCCGGGCGAGGCATCTCGCAGCGCAGCGACATCTATGCCCTCGGGCTCGTGCTCTACGAGATCTTCACCGGCCGCCGCGTCTACAAGGGGCGCACGATAGCCGAGATGCAGGCGCTGCAGCGCAGCGGTCCACCGACGAGCCTGGCGGAGTACGTCGAGGGGCTCGACCCGACCGTCGAGCGCGCCGTGTTGCGCTGCCTGGAAGTCGATCCCGGGCGCCGGCCGAGTTCCGCGCACGTCGTCGCCGCGGCACTCCCCGGCGGCGATCCGCTGGCTGCCGCCCTGGCCGCCGGCGAGACGCCCTCGCCCGAAATGGTCGCCGCCGCCGGAGGCGCGGGCGGGCTGCGACCGCTTGTCGCCGGGATCCTGCTCGCCGTTATCGTTGCCGGGATCATCTCGGTCGCGCTACTCAACAACCGGGTGACCCTCTTCCGTCTCGGCACGCCCGGGAAACCGCCCGCCGTGCTGGTCGACCGGATCCATGAGCTCCTGGAAGAACTCGGACATCCCGCGCCGCACGATCAGCGCTGGTGGTTCGTCGAGAATGAAGCCTTCCTCACGCACATCGCCGAAACCGACAGCACGCCCGAGCGCTGGGCCCGCCTGCGCAGCGAACGGCCGGGCGGCGTACGCTTCCGCTACCGCAGCGACGATGACCGGATGTACCCGCTCGGCCGCAGGAACGGGAAGGTGCGCTACAACGATCCCCCGCTGACCGAATACGGCATGTCGCGCGTCCAACTCGATGCCGAGGGCCGACTGGTCTCGTTCGAGTTCGCGGCGAGTATCAAGGAGAGCGCCCCTGATACACTGCGCACCACCGACTGGACGCCGCTCTTCGCGGCGGCGGGCCTCGACCGGGCCGGCTGCGACGAGGTCGCCCCCTTGTGGAACCCCCACCTCGCCCGCGATGAGCGAATCGCCTGGGAAAGCAGCTCCCCCGATCTACCCGAGCAAACGATCCACATCGATGCCGGAGCGTATCGGGGCAAGCCGGTCTACTTCCGCGTTACCTATCCGCACGACTGGCTGGCAGAGCCCGAGGAGCCCGCGGGCGACACCAAGGCACAGGCCGAGACCGGCGCCTCGATCCATGTGATCCAGACGATCAGTGATCTCGTCGGACTCGTCTTGATCCTCTTCATCACCGTCGGTGCCCTCTGGATCGCGCGGCGCAACGTGCGCCTCGGGCGAGGGGACCGCAGTGGAGCGATCCGTCTGGGCGTCGTCGCCCTGATCGCCGGGATGCTCGCCTGGTTGCTGCACGCCCATCACTCGACGAACATCTGGGGTGAGTTCATCTCGACGACCGCGGGACTGGGGAAGGTCCTGATAACTGCCGCCTGGTTCAGTCTCGTCTATCTCGCCATCGAGCCCTACGTGCGCCGCTTCTGGCCCGATATGCTGATCTCCTGGTCGCGGCTCTTCGCGGGGCAGTGGCGCAATCCCCGCATCGGGCGAGATGTGCTGATCGGGAGCCTGCTGGGGATCTTCGCGACGGTCACCGAACGGACCACCTACCTCGTCCCCACCTGGCAAGGGCTCCCGATGGGCCAACCGGACGCGGAATCGCTCACCCATCTTGGCGGCGTCGTCGACGCACTGGGGGCGATCTGCCACCCGGGGTTTCTCCAGGTGCTGATTGTCCCGCTGCTGATCCTGCCGGGCCTGCTGTTGATCAAGAAGCGGACCGTCGCGGTGCTCGCGACTACGGCACTGCTGGCCGGGCTCAGCTTTGCCGGGGTAATCGATGAACTCGACAATCCCCTGGCGTTGGCGCAGTACGTCGCCAACACGCTCTTCCTGCTGCTCTTCATGGGCGCGCTGGTGCGCTACGGCCTGCTGGCGGTGCTGGCGGGCGCGTTCTTCGCCGAGCGCCTGCAGGGGCTGCCGATCACCCTCGACAGCTCCGCCTGGTACTGGGGCTCCAGTCTGGTCGGCCTGCTGGTTCTGGGCGCGGTTGCCGTGTATGCCTACCGGATCGCGACGGCCCGACCGGCGGCCGGGAGGCGGGTCGACGGCCCGTAGGATACGCCACGAATCTGGGTGACCTTTTGCCGGCCACGGGGTTCTGCGCTTGCAGCGTGCTTGTGCCGACCACTGGGATCTGCACTTGCAGCCTGAGGGTGATGACGGGTGACAGCACCCCTAATGCTACTCATCGGAAGAATTCAAGGGCCTGGCAGAGGAGTGACGTTTTCCGGCCTAGCATGGGTCGCGGGGCAATGTGCTATAATCATGTCATCATAGCACTCAGGGCGATCCGGAGCCGCTCCCAGCCGTGGTGCGGGGTAACCGCCCTAAAGCAACTGTTTTGCACAGAATGAAACCGGCCCCCGTGAGGGTGGTTTAGAGGAGTGTAAGTACTCTGCGCGTCCATAGACTTAGAGGACGCAAAGAACAGCCGAGACAATAACTTCTGTCCCCTAGGATGGGGCCCGGAGGGTTCCGCCGGCAGGGAGGTGTAGCGTGAACATATTCGAGGACTGCGTAAAGAAGGGCCGGCTGAAGAAGATCGAGCCCGACATCGAGCGGGCGGCTCGCGAGTTGGAGACCGCCAAGGATGAGCTGGAACGCGGCCGCCATGCCTACACGCATGGCCGCTGGGAAGATGTCGTCACCCAGTCCTACTTCGCCATGCATCGCTGCGCCCGCGCGGCGGTCAGTTCGCGCGGCTATCGGGACACGAACCTCTACGGACTCCTCGCCGCCCTGGAACACCTCTTCGTCGAACCCGGCCAGCTTCCGGAGGGAACCGGGAAGCGCATCAGTGAAGCCAAGGACATCAAGGACTCGGTCTACAACGGCGGTCGGGCCTCGATCCGTGAGGCGCGCCCGATGCTTCTGCTGGCGCAGAACATGGCCAAGGCGGTCTTCGGTCTGCTGAAACTCCCCGGCTTCGACGCCGATTCGATCGAGGCAGGGATTCCCGAACGGACCGACCCGCAGCGCGGCGGCCAGCCCTCGAGCAACGAGGGCAATTTCAACCGGGAGCCGAACTACAATCGGGATCCGGGATACAATCGGGATCGGGGTCCGAGCCGGTTCGGCCACGGCGGAGCAGGTGGACACGGACGCTCGAGCCGGCCTCCATCCGGCACGAGCGATGACTCGCGCTGGCGCCCCGGATATCGGGCGGCCCGCTAGCACACGAACGAATGACCAAGAGGCCGGCCGGAGCAATTGCGCCTGAACCCGCGAGGTTGCGCCCGGCCTGCCGGATGCACGACCGAGACTTATCGCTCCGCTTCCACCGCTCCGCGATTACTTCGTTCGCTTTCCGGCGGACACGTGCTTTTCCTTGCAACTTGACCGTGGAATCGGTAGTATCTTACTAGTAAGATCCACGTGGTTGGGAGGTACCGATGCCCGAGCCAGCAACGACCAAAATGTCATCTAAGGGCCAAGTGGTTATCCCTGAGGAGGTTCGCCGACGCCTAGGACTCAAACCGGGCGTCCAATTCGTGGTCGTTGCAGACCGTGATGTGGTGATCCTCAAGGCCCTCACTGCCCCCTCGATGGCTGAGTTCGATGACTTGCTGTCCGTGGCGCAGAGCCAAGCCCGCCGGGCGAAAATGAAGCGTTCGGATATCGCCAAGGCAACCAAGCGGGTTCGGAACCGCAGGTGAGAGTCGTTCTAGATACGAACGTCCTCATGTCGGGAGTCTTCTTTCGCGGTGCGCCGGGCCAGATTCTCCAGGCGTGGCGCGATGGTAAGATCTTGCTGGTACTCTCGGTGGACATCCTCCAGGAGTACGCGCGGGCGGGTCGTGAGCTCGCTCTTCGGTATCCGGGAGTGGATCCCACGCCCTTCATCGAGCTCATCGCCACACGGGGCCGGCTCTACCACGTGCCCCCGCTCCCAGAGCGCGTGTGTGACGACCCTGATGATGACAAGTTCCTGGCCTGCGCACTCGCGAGTCGCTGCCGGCTAGTGATCAGCGGCGACCGCGCGCTATTGCGAGCAAATGGCTATGCTGGTGTGTGCGTGGTGCGCCCAAGGAAGTTCGTCGATGATGTCATGAACAGACCGTAGGGGCGCGGAGGCTGACCATGCGTTGAAGCGATCGGGCTCACCCGGCACGGGTCTGGCTCCCCCATACGGGCGTTCGTCGAAGACCTCGCCTCCGGCCAGGCCCGCGCCGTGGCGGCTCACGCCGCCTGCGCCCGCCGCCGCAGGCCTGTCTCAACCGCTGCGCACTCGCTCCGTGCACCGCTGCAGCGCGATCCCCCCGATGATGAAGACGAGCCCGATCACCGACGACGAGTAGATGTGCTCGCCGACGACGAAGTGTAGGAGCACGAGTGAAACAAAGGGTGAGAGGAAGATCAGATTCGAGACAAGCGCGGTGGTGCGCGAGAGCTTCAGCGCCCGCAGCCAGAGCACGAAGGTCAAGCCCATCTCGAAGAGCCCGACATAGGCAGCACCCGCAGCGCCCGACCATCCCGGAGTGATCCATTCGCCGTCTGGGCCGATCAGTTCGCCACTGAGAAGCGCCAGGATCAGCGTGAAGCCGAAGCCGAAGGCGAAGCTCAAGAAGAGCTTGGCAACCTCGTCGCGGCGGTCGCGGATGTTGAAGATCCAGAAGAGCGCCCAGATGACCGAGCTGCCCAGGGCGAGTGATACGCCCAAGGGGTCGGTGAAGTGCAGCGAGAAGACCTCCCCCCGGGTGGAGATCACATAGACACCGATGAAGCTGATCAGGATCGCAAGCAGGCTAACCAGACGGATGCGTTGTTTGAGCAGCGGGACCGAGAGGACCGCCAGCGCGATCGCCCACGTGTAGTTGAGCGGCTGGGCCTCCTGGCCCGGCAGCAGGTCATAGGCCTTGAAGAGGACGACGTAGTAGAGGAAGGGATTGAGGAACCCCAGGATGAGCGAGTTCAAGTAGTCGCGTCGCGAGTAGGTTCTCAGCACCGCGAGGCGGCCCTGTAGCGCCAGAATCAGAAGGAGCATCAGGGCCGAGACGAACGCGGCGTAGAGCAGCAGTTGAATCGGACTCAACACTCGCAGCGAGAGCTTGAAAGCCGAGGCGACCGTCGACCAGAAGAAGACCGCGGCAAGCGCATGCAGGTAGGCTTTCGACTGCTGGTCCATGAGTGGGGATGATGAGGGAGGCGGCACGAGCTGGCAAGGTCACTCAGCGAGTTCTCTCTCAGCAATTGCCTCTCGGCAGTCCCATTCGGCGAGTTTCCTCTCAGCAGTTGCCTCTCGGCAGTCCCATTCAGCGAGTTCCCTCCCGGCAATTGCCTCTCGGCACTCCCACTCAGCAGTTCCCTCTCGTCCACTGCACCGGCTCGCCCAGAGACACGCCGCGCTGCGGCACCCCACGCCACGACGCGACGCACCGCACCGCACCGCGCGCACCGGGCCCACCCACCCCGCTCTAATACACCTGATGCAGGAACCCCGGCCGCTTGGGGAAGAGCGTATCGACAAGCATCCGCTCACCTCGGGCGATGATGACATCGGGGTAGATCGCCCGCAGTTCCTCCTGCGTGCGCCAGCCCATGGCGAGCTGGGCGAAGAGTCCCGGAGGGATCTGGATGCCGTGATCTTCGGTCGGCCCGCGGTCGATGACCTCGCTTACGCGACCATCGGCGAAGTTGAGTTCAATGGTGCGGCGGTAGAGATTGATCGCCACCGCGCGAGTCAGGCCGGCAAAGGGCGACTCCGCGATCCGCCGCTCCCACACGGGCGCGAGCGCGCGCAGAAACGCGGCCGGATCGGGGATCAGGATTTGCCAGGGATAGGTGCCCAAGTCCGTCGCCCCGAGCGCGCGGGCAAGCCGCATCAGGGCGCCGTGGGGAACGTCGTTGAGTTGGATCCCCGGGGTCTTGCGCTCGGTCATCAGCTTCTTCAGGTGCTGCAGAACGGCGAGCGCGGCATCGGCGGAGAGCCGCGAGGCTTCACTGAGGCGCAGCTCTTCGTTGAAGTGGAACTTCGGCAGGCGGAAGTAGCCGGCCACAACGGGTGCTTTCCCCCGCGAAGCGCCCTTCCCGCCTGTCGTGCCCCGCGTGCCCCCAACGCCTGCCGCGCTCCGATTACCCCCCTGCCGCTCGACCACCCAGGTCTCGGCCTCCGTGCAACTCCCGATGCCATGGGTGAGCACGTACTCCCAGATCTCAGGCCCGCGGCGCGTGTGGATCGCGAGGTCTTCGGCGGCCTCCTCGTAGAGACGCATGAGGTCGGCGATGTCCTTAGGCGTGGCGAGGCGGAAGGTGAACCGGGCTGTCCCATCGCTCCCGGCGGAGTCGGACTTCTGCTCGGTTGCCCCTGCAGTGGAGTCAGTGTTCTGTTCGGCTCCTCCTGCGGCGGAGTCGGCCTTCTGCTCGGCTCCTACCGCAGCGGAATCGGCCCTCTGCTCGGCTCCCCCTCCTGCGGAGCTGGCCTTCTGGTCAGCTCCCCCTGCACCGGAGTCGGCCTTCTGGTCAGCTCCCCCCGCATCAGAGATCTGGCGCCCCTCGAGCCGCAGCCCACCTTCCAAGGGCATCGCGTATTCGTATCCGAACTGGCGATAGAAGTAAGGAATCCCCTGGATGTGCGAGATCAAACACCCGCGCTCGCGCAGGCGCGCCATGAACGCCGCGGTCAGGCGGCGGCTCAAGCCCCGGCGACGGTAACCTTCCAGGGTCGCGACGATGGCCATCTCCGCGGCGGGCAGGTCGACGCCCTCATAGCTCAAGCTCCAGGGAATCAGCGTCAGGGTGGAGACGACGCGCCCCGCGGCGGGATCCTCGATGTAGAGCAGGTCGCGGGGGTCGGCGTGCGGGTGATGGCGGAAGAGGTCATTGAGCAGGCTCGCATCCCGGGAGCCGAAAACCTCGGCCGCGCATGCGACCACGCGATCGAGATCGTCGTTGCCCGCGAGAGAGCGGAGAACCAAGCCCCCCTCGACGAGTTCGTCCAACCGAGATTCCCCTGATCGGGACATGCTTCCCCCTTGAGATGTCATCCCCCCCCGGCGATTCGCCCCGGGCGGGCTCCGTTTTCACCGTCGACCTCGAAGTCGTGCTCCGGGCGAGTCTCGTCTTCGGTGCCGGCCTCTAAGTTCCAGCGACCGGGCCAGCAAGGAGCAGAGGCTCTCGCAGCCGCCCCACTCGCAGGCCGTTAGGATCGCAGACTCTGGCAGCCTTGCCGATGGGTTACCTGAGTCTGTTGACGATTCCGCCCTCGCCTCCCTATACTCGGGAACGCAGAGCGATGGTCCCCGTGAGCGTCTTGCCACGACATCGCGGACAACGTGCCGAGGGGTACCAAACCCCGCCCCTTTCCGAGAGTGAAACCCCGTCAGGAAGGAGGGCTTGCCATGAAACGCATCATTTCCCTCTTCTCGCCATCCACCAAACCTCGTACCGGCGGCCTCATCCTCGCAGCACTTCTGGCAGCGGTTCTTGCCGGTGCTCTTGGTACATCATTCCTCGTTGCGCCCCCCACCGCCAGCGCCTCGGTGAAAAACGCGGCCCCGGCTGCAGATGCCTCATACCCCCTCGGACAGGATTTCGCCCTCACCGAGGGGCGGGCTGAAAGCGACGGAGGAAGGCGTGGTGATGACGGATGGCAAGGCCCCCATGCCTTGCACATGGAACTCATCGAGAACTGGCCCTTCGGTCAGTGCGAGGCCGTTGCGGTCGACTCGCTCAATCACACCGCCTGGCTCGCCTCGGGCGGTGGCGTCTATGCGATCGATCTCATGGACCCGTTCTTTCCCGAGAAGACCTCCGAGGCTGTTCACACGATCGGCTATGCCACCGATCTTGTCTTCAGTGACATCGATCCCTGGGGCGGGTGGTCTCCGCTGCTCTACGTGCTCGACGGCCCCCGGGGCCTGGAGATCTGGGATGTCCACGATCCAGCGCACCCCGCACGCATCGGCCGCTGTGAAATGCCCGGCTTCGGCCATGCCCTCGCGATCGTCGATCGCTACGCCTATGTGGCCGCCGATACAGCGGGACTCGTCGTCATCGACCTAGCCGATCTTGACGAGCCCAGCGTCGTCACCACCCGGGAGACGCAGGATCGGGCCTATGGCCTCGCTGCCGAGGCCGGCTTCGTCTATGTCGCCGACTACTGGGGGGGGATGCGGATCTTCGACATCGGCAACCCGCGGGATCCCGTGGAGATCGGGGCCTTCCCGAATGCCCTCCACGCCCACGATGTCGCCGTCCGTGGCGGCACCGCCTACATCGCCGACGACTGGATGGGACTCTACGTCGTCGACGTTACCGATCCGGCTACCCCCGACAGCATCGGGCACTGCGATCCCACCGGTTATGCGAACGATATTGCCCTGCGTGGATCCTATGCCTACGTCGCTGACGGATACACGGGCTTGACCCTGATCGACATCACCGATCCCACCATGCCATTCGTTGCCGGGAACTGTCCCGATATCGGGCATGCCACCGCGGTGTGCCGCTGGAGCCATTGGGCGTTGGTCGCCTCGACCTGGTCGGGCCTCCAATTCGTCTCAGTCGAGGATCCCCTGCATCCAGAATGCTTCGCCAGCTTCCCCGCACCAGGATTCGCCCGCGCGGTCGATGTTCAAGGCGACTACGTCTATGTCGCCGATGAATACGCCGGCCTGCGCGTGCTGCAGGCGAATCTGATGAGCTACCCGGCCTCGATCCGGGAGATCGGTTCGTGCCCGACGATGGGTGCCGCGCTCGATGTCGACGTCTCGGGGAACTATGTCTACGTCGCCGACTGGTCGGGGGACCTCGGGATCTACTTCGTCATCGACCCCAGCAATCCTCACGAGGCCGTCCATCTGGAATTGCCCGGCCAGGCCGCCGGTGTGCGGGCGTTCACCGAGGCGCTTCCCCGCACCGTCTATGTCGCCTGCTGGGATGGCGGGCTGGCGATCGTCAATGCCAACTCTCCCCTTACACCTTACGTCCTCGGATCTTGTGAAACCCCGGGCGATGCCCGCCAGGTGGAGATCGAGGGCACCTACGCCTTCATCGCCGACTCCTGGGGCGGGCTGACGATCGTTGACATCACCAACCCGGCCCATCCCTTCGTGGAGACGAACCTGCCGCTCGAGGGTGGTGGCGCAGCCATGGACGTGGATCTGGAAGGTGGCTTGGCCTATGTCGCCGGCGACACGGGCGGGTTCTATGTGATCGACATCTCCGATCCGACCGCCCCGTGGCTGGTCGAGCGCTTCGACACCGAGGGCATCGCCGCCGGGATCGATGTCACCGGCGAACGCGCCTATCTCGCCGACTGGGGCGAGGGACTGCGAGTGCTGCACCTCGGCATGGACCCGATCCAGGAGATCGGCTTCTACGACACGCCCGGCGCGGCGCTCAATGCCCTCGTGGAAGGCGGCGCGATCCTCGTCGCGGACAATACGACCGGCGTCCAGGTCCTGGTCGACACCTGGCCGAGCGGATGGGATGAGGGGTCGCGGGGAGAGGACTGGGCGCCTCGAAGTCCGCTCTGCCTGACCGTCAGCCCGAATCTGATCACCACGGGAGTACTCTCCCTGAGGTTCGGGACGCGGGCACCGGTCTCGAGCGGATTCGATCTCATTGGGGTCGACGGCCGGGCCGTTCGGCTGCTGGCGCCGCGCGTCTGGCCGGTGGGATCCTACGAAGTGCCGCTCTCGCTCGGCGCGGTTCCCGCAGGGTTGTATTGGCTTCGAGCAACCGCGGGAAGGGCGGATCCTGCCCGGGTGCTCGTCGTCCATTGAGGAATCCTCTGCAGTTGATCGAGGCCTCTCCCACCATGTGGGGTTCGAGTCCCCGGTGCTGCCCGCGGGATCGAGACTGCGATCTTCTCCGGGGCCGGGCATGATCGGACGATCGCCCGAGCGGATCTGGTGAACGCGACGGCGCTGGAGTTCCTCGAACAACCCCCGCGGTGATCGCGTATCTTATACCCTTGCAGTCAGATGTCACATCCGTCGGGAGCTCGCCGGAGATCCCGACTCCGCTCGCCTTCTGCGCGCCGCCCCCCTGTCTCTCGCGCGCCGCCGCCTGTCTCCCGCTCGCCTCCTTCCTCGCCCTCCCCTTCGCCTTCTCCTCGCCTTCCCCTCACCTCCCTCATCGCCTCCCGCTCGCCTCCCTCCTGCCCACTGCGGCTCATCCGCACTCCCTGCCGCAGCCGGAACGCATGTATCTATGAGGCACTTAGCCCGTCTGCCCCTGCGGGGGGGGATGGGTGGATGCGTTCTTGGGCCAGCACAGAACCTCAAGGGTGGGTGCCCACGCTTCCTGCCCTTTTCTGCCCTCTCCACCCCACTCTCAGTCCGATGAGCCACATGCCGATCTCTCGCCGGGCCGGTGGCCTGGCCGGGGGATCGGTTCATCTGCAGGGGGATGTCATTCACGGAGAAGTGATTCACCAAGAAGGGGAATCAGGATGAAACACTCAGTCGCTGTCATCGCACTCATCACCTTGACGCTACTGACCGGGCTCACAGGAGGAGTTGCTGCGCTCGAGTCCATCTCGGGCATACCCGCCTCGACCGTGCCCAATGACTTAGGGCTCGTTGAGGATGAGTTCATCGTCATCCTGGCAAAGACCGTTCCCGTGGTGGCACAGGTGGACTACACCCACCAGGAATCGAGCGGGATCGCGAGTCTCGATCAACTCGCCTCCGAGAACGCGGTCGCGTCCCTGAAGCCGCAGTTCCAGGGCGCGGCCGAGCGAGGCATCACCGCACTCGCCCGCCACTACAAGGTCCGCCTGGGCGCGGGCGCGGATCTCGAGACCGCGATGGCCGCCTATGCGGCCGACCCAGCCATCGCGCGGGTCGAGCCGATCGGGATCCACCCGGTCTATGCGGCGCCCAATGACGGCTTCTATACCAACCAATGGCATCTGAATCAGGCCAACGATCACGATATCGATGCGCCCGAGGCCTGGGACATCGAGACCGGTGATCCGGCCGTAATCGTCGCGATCCTCGATACCGGCGTGCGCTACTACCACAAGGACCTGGGCGGCGCAAACGCCTCCTCGTCCAACCCGGGCGCCGCGGTCGGCAACATGTGGATCAACTGGGCCGAGAAGAACGGCACGACCGGCGTCGACGATGACGGCAACGGCTACACCGACGACTGGGTCGGCTACGACTTCGTCGACGGCGCCACCAACGGCTGGCCCGGCGAGGATGTCAATACCAAGGACAACGACCCGCGCGACTTCAACGGCCACGGCACCCACTGCGCGGGCAATGTGAGCGCGATCAACAACAACGGCTATGCCACCTGCGCGCCCACCGGGGGCTGGGGCAACGGCTCGCTCGAGGAGACGGGCAACGGGGTGAAAACGATGGCCTGCCGCATCGGCTGGTCGGGCAGCTACTTCGGCATGGAGGTCGGCTACGTGCGCATGGACTTCGCCGCCGAGGCCTTCTACTACGCGGCGGATAACGGCGCGCGGATCGCCTCCTGTAGCTGGGGCTCCTCGAACAGCGGCGGAATCGCCGATGCGGTGACCTACTTCGTCAGCCAGGGCGGGCTGGTCTTCAAGTCCGCCGGCAACAGCGGCAACCAGACGGCCGACTACCTCTGCGGCCGCGCGGATATCATCAGTGTCGCGGCGACCGATCAGAACGACTGTAGGGCCGACTTCTCGACCTACGGCACCTGGGTCGATATCTCCGCCCCCGGGGTCGCGATCATGAGCCTCTATCACGACCACAACGACCCCACCAACGACTACGTCGCGAGCATCGACGGCACCTCGATGGCGTCCCCGCTGGCCGCCTCGGTCGCCGCGCTGATCTGGTCGCACTACCCCTCCTGGACCCCGGCGCAGGTCGAGCAGCAGCTCTATGACAGCGCCGACGACATCGACGGCCTCCCCTGCAACAGCAGTTACGTTGGCAAGCTCGGCGCCGGGCGGGTCAACGCGTTCCGAGCGGTCAGTGGCGGCACGCCCCCACCGGTAGCAGAGTTCACCGGATCCCCCACCTCGGGCTGCCTGCCGCTGACCGTCGGATTCACGGACGCATCGAGCGGGGCGATCACTTCCTGGGACTGGGACTTCGGCGACGGCGGCACCTCGAGCGCCCAGAACCCGTCGCACGAGTACACTGCCGAAGGCGATTACACTGTCACCCTGACGGCCAGCAGCGCCTGCGGCAGTGATGTGACCACCAAGACCAACTACATCCATGTCGAGCCGCCCTCACCCAACGCGGTCGCGACCTCCGACATCTATGTCGCGGGCACTGTCTCGGGCGACTACACCGACACCCATGCGAGTGATAATCAGTACGAGGCGATCACCGAGGTCGACTCGGGCACCCATCCGCGCAAGTGGTACAGCACGCTCGATCACCGGTGGACCTTCACCGTCGCCCCCGGGACGGTGATCACCTTCTTTGTCGAGGCCTACCGGACGGCCAACTCCGAGGGGGATGATTTCGTCTTCGAGTACTCGACCGACAACAACACCTTCTCGCCGCTGGTGACGGTGGCCGGCACGACCGAGCAGACCTACTCGGCCGAGATGCCGAGTAGTCTTAGTGGGACGGTCTACATCCGGGTTACCGACACCGATCACACGCGCGAGAACCAGAGCCTCGATACCGTCTACATCGATCGGATGATGATCGAGTCGCTCAGCACGCCGCAGCCGCCGGTGGCCGATTTCGTCGGCTCTCCGACCTCGAGCTATGTGCCGCTGACTGTTGAGTTCACCGATCAATCCAGCTACGGCCCGACTTCCTGGAGCTGGACCTTTGGGGACGGTGGGACCTCGAGCGCGCAGAACCCGACGCATACCTACACCCAGATCGGGACCTACACGGTGAGTCTGACGGCTACGAACGACTATGGCTCGGATACCGAGACCAAGACCGACTACATCACCGTGCTCGAGTTCCAGGAACACTCGATGCATGTCCATGACATGGTCGTAACCCGCAAGAACGCGGGGCCGAATGCCAATGGGCAGTGCCTGGTGACGATCTTCGATGAGACCGACCAGCCGGTCGCCAATGCCACCGTCGATGTCACGATCACCGGTCCGACGGGCGGGACGCGGAGTGGCATCACGGGAGCGGACGGCACGGTCTTCTTCCAGTCCTCGAAGACGAAGAACCCGGTCGGCGAGTGGTGCTTCGAGGTGACCAATGTCACCCATGCGACCTACACCTACGACCCGGCAGCGAACAATGTGACGATGGCCTGCGAGAGTGGGGTCGTCTACGAGGAGCCCGGGCAATCGGCCCCTAAGTTCGAAGGACTGATGGCGACCGGGGCGATCGAGACTGCCGGGCGGCCGGTGATCTACTTCACGCTGGGTGCGGCCGCCGAGGTCAGGCTGGATGTCTTCAGTGTGACCGGCGCGCGGGTGGCGACGCTCGTCAACGAGCCGCGACCCGCGGGGCCCCAGAGTGTCAGCTTCCCGGGCGATGGACTCGCCTCAGGGATCTACTTCTACCGCATGCAGGCGGGCGATGAGGTGATGACCGAGAAAATCATGCTGGTCAAATAGCCTGCGGCCTGCGCGCTCTGCGGTCTCTGAAGGACCGCGGGGTGGGACGTCACACGCGCAAGCCCGGGAGGAAGGCCGGGGTGGAGATGCTCACCCCGGCCTTCCTATTGCTCGCTGGTGTCGGCTGTGTCTGTCGGATCCGTCCCCTCCGGCTGACCATAATCCGGCAGGCGGACATCGGAGTAGACGAAGCCGGTGTCGGCGCGCTCTTCCTGCTCCTCGATCCAGCGCTCGAGACCGATCTCGCGTTTGCGTTCGTTGTCGGCCATCAGGTTCACATAGGCGCGCAGCATACCGAAATGCTCGCAAGGGTAGTCGTCGCACTCGATGCAGGTGGTGAAGCCGCGCTCCCGGGCACAGGGGCGGATCCGACAGCCGGGGAAGCCCCCACCCTCACGGCAGCCGGGACAGGGGTTCTCGGCCAAGTGGTTCAAGACCTTCCAGAAATCGCGAAAGGTGTCGCGGAGGGCGGGGACATGCTCGTACCAGCGATCGTAGCCTTCCTTTTGCAGGTCCTCGCGGAACTGATCGGCGTGATCGGAGATCTTCCTCCGTGATGCGCACAGGCCGCAGTAGAGACCACAGTAGCAGAGTTCGCTCACGTCCATGGCCAGGGTCCTCCCTTCGGGGGGAGGGTAGCCGGGGGCGTGGATAGGACGCAATGGGGGATGAGCCGTAAGGCCCCCTACTGGCTCATGATCTCCCTACCTCCGCGCCTCGCGCGGGCGTCCGATCGCGACCGATTCGCGCTCGGCCTACAGGACTCGGTGCCCCGCTCAAGACTTCTAGGGCCTCCAGTCTTGCCAGACCCTGCCCGTCAGCTCGGGACCGGGCTTGAGCGACCCGCCGCCGGCCAGCCAGTCGGCGGGGGTGACCTCGCCCGTCTTGCGCGTGTACTGGGAAGCGTGGATCTGGCGCAGCAGCTCGGTCACGCTGCGCCCCACGGTGGGCCTGCTGCCAGGCCTGGTGGACGAACTGGTTGCCGGCGCTGACCGAGAGGACTTCGACGCCTAACTCCCTGAGTTCCTGGTGCTTGGTGGCAACTGCCGTCAGCTCGGTCGGTCAAACGAAAGTGAGTCGCCCGGGTAGAAGAAGAGCACAACTCACTTGCCCTTGTAGTCCGAGAGCTTGACCACACCGAAAGTGCCTTCAGCAAAGGCATTTGCGGTGAAGTCGGGGGCGGGGTGGTTGAGTCGTGGGAGCATCGGGAGATCCTCCATGATCCAGCTATCCTCGCAATGTGGTCTGCAGACCCAGTTGCCTCAACCGATCCTCGCGTCCAATGCCACGAATCCGATCTCTCAGGGAAGCATAGCCCGGGCAGATTCCAGGCGTTGGATCACAACCCCAATTCCCTGCACGTCAGCAAGAGCAGGCGGGATGGGACGAGGTTCCACCGGAATCGCCCCATGAGGATGCACTGCATGCTTGCCAGATACGCCGATCCTGACTAGACTCCCTCGTCTGAACTAGCGGTGATCAGACATGTCACGCGATGCTCCATTGCCTCCATGCTCAGTAAGTGACGCAATCGCCACACACGCGTGATCTTCCCTCAACTCAAGTATACCTTCCGCTTCGGTGATCCGCTAGAATCCATCCAGACTGTTTCTTGTTCATCTGAGACAACTGAGCCATGTTGGGTAACCGTGGGAGGAAGAGGGCATTGCTGCCAGATGCACCCCTTGACTTCCAGGAACCTGGCCGCAGCGTTTGCCAGCTGCCCCATCGAGTGGAAGCGATGATTGATTGTCACATCGATCTGCGATTCTCGCCAAACCAACTCCTCAGGATCGCACCTCGGACTGTACGGTGGCAGGAAGTGCAGGACGATCCGATCCTGAAGTGCTGCCAGCGCGTTGCGCGGCGAGAGGCTGCCGTGGATCGAGTAGTTGTCCACCAGGCGGTGGAGCCTCCGCACCCAACGATACGACACACCAACCCCCTTCAGCACAACAATGACCAACTCGCCACGTCCTGTGCAGCCCACGACGAACAGGAAGTGCCCCGTGTCCGTATTCAATGCCCCCGCCAGGTATCGTCTCTCCTTCCTCCCCAGCGTCTCGATCTCGGCCGGCACGCCCCGTGGACACCAGACATAGTCCGTCCTGGGCATGAAGTCGATATCCACCTCATCGGGAAAGAGAATCACCCCTCCTGGCCCCACTTCCCACAGAACCCCCATCAGACGGGCCCTCTGCCAACCCCAGCGTCAATTGCAGCATCGCGCCATTCGACGGATTCATTTCCAGCGATAGCCAGACCCACGAAGCAGTTGCCACAACCAGCTGACGTCCTAGACGCTCCCGGTCAGCTCCGTCGGAGCGCGAGCCAGCAAAGTGATCGGCCACTCCGAGCCGTGATCCTTGCGCAAGTGGCCCCCCCCCTCCACCAGACGGAGCATCATCGCCATGTAGGCCACGGTGACCTTCCAGACGCCCCGCGTCGCTCGCCCGTCGCACAACACCTCGATCCCCGCCACCAGCGCAATCCTCCAAGCCCAGTAGACGGCTGCCCCGCTGAGCCCAAGGGTGCCGGAGATCGCCTCCCGCCTCCGATGGCACCAGAGTGCCTGCAAACGAAGCCATCCCTTTCGGACACGCAAGTTGGACGTCATAGCTTCTTAGAGTGAGTGCCTCATGGATGAACGAACACATCTGACACTCGATACGGGCCACAGCACATGGCATGCTGCGCACTCCCTCCTCAGTCCTGCTTTCGAAGGCATAGACAACCAAGAGGAGGCTTCCTCGCAGAGCGTCATCGCCGTTGGTCTCTTTCTCATTGCTTGCTTTCACCTTGAGCATACCGACCATCTGCTCAGAGGAACTCACTGGCTCCAGCGCATGTATACTGACGCAGTTACAATGACTCCCGAAGCCGAAGCCCTAACGCTTCTTCATCTCGCAAGAGATAAGGCGGGACACGGCGAATACATCCATGCCCAGACACTCATCGATCGTGCCGTTTCAATCAGCGCCACCACATCTGTCTCCGCATGGACCCAGTGTTATACTCACATTGTCAAGGCGCGAATACTCGCTCGTCTTGGAGACTTGCCTCATGCAGAACAGACACTGCTTCGTAGCACTGCTCTTGCCTTCTCCGATGGCAGCCCTGCCTTGCTAGCCGACTCTCTCACTGCACTAGCGAACGTGCGTCATCTTCGCCGTCGTTTCGAGTCCGCTGACAAGCTATATGAACAAGCTATCACCTACTATTGGAGAGCTTGCGACACAGCTGGTCTATGCAGCGCCCTTCTGAACAGGGCCTCGGTCCTTCTCACGCTTGGCTGTCTAGATTCGGGTCGCAGACTCCTTGGGGAGGTCTTGAAGCATGCACGCGCGTCTGGCAAGGCAAGTATTGAGATCAAGTGCCAGCTTTGTCTCGGCTGGGTCCTGGCGCGCGAGAAGGAGACAGCAGCCGCCAGAACAACCCTGCTGACAGCTTTCTCTGCCGCCCGCAACAGGGGGCTCCTCCGCGAACAAGTTCTCGCACTAGAGTATCTCGCCGATGCATTTCTCTTGGCCGATCCTACAGAAGCATCCCTCATGAAGGTCGCCCTATTCATTCGGACGGGCAAGATGCTCGCTCATTCGCTCGCACCATCCGGCGACCTAGCATTGGAACTGAACATACGGGAGGCTCTCCTATCGCTTGTGCTGGGCGACCTCCCCTGCGCCCTACTACAGGCTAAGGAGGCAGCTGAGCATGCGCGCAGAGCCGACATGCCATGGGAAGAGGCCCTTGCGAGAAGGGTGGCCGGAATGGCACTGGTCCACATAGGAAGAAGCGCTGAAGGCCTTGCGGTTCTGCGAGAATCGCTGCAAGGGCTTGAGCGAATCAGAGAGCGACTGGAATCGGCGATCACCAAGGCATGGATTGACAGTGTCGAGGGCAACAGGGCTGGATCTTACGCAGATCCTGATTCTGCCAATATGTATCGCTCTGCCGCTGACCAGGCACCAGGCTATCCTGCGGACAGCGCGGAAGGCAAGTCAGTCCGTGCCTGGATTAGCCACCCCAGGCTGGGTCCGCCCAGGCATCCGGCGACCCAAGAGCACACGTCCATCATACACATCGACCGTGCCGCGGCCATTGCCTCTCCCCATGACCCAAGAGACATTGCATCAACTCCAAGAACCGCTATTGGGGGCCATCCCAAACTCGTCAACGCCTGGAGAGACCTAGGGCTTGTAACTCGCGCGCCAAAGCTAGTAGACACTCTTCGCCTGGCTGAGGTATTCTCGCCCGAACGCATCCCCGTGCTCATTCTTGGTGAGACTGGCACCGGAAAGGACCTCGTTGCCCAAGGGATTCACAGATTGAGCGCTCGTTCAGGAAAGTACATACCCATCAATTGCGCTGCCATCTCCAAGGATGTATTCATCGCTGAGTTGTTCGGAACAACGAAGGGTGCGTATACGGGCGCCACCCACCCTAGGCCGGGCCTATTGAGAGAGGCACAGCATGGAACCCTGTTCTTGGACGAGGTGGCAGATCTGTCTCCGGAAGCTCAAGGCTATCTTCTGCGATTCCTGGATACAGGCGAAGTCCGGCCAATCGGATCGGCTGCCAGCCTCCCAGTGGATGTGAGAGTAGTCTCTGCAACAGCTGTCAACTTGAGGGAGCGAGTTGCATCGGGCAGTTTCCGGCCAGACCTATTCTCGCGCCTGACCGGAATCATTCTCACTCTTCCTCCGCTGAGAGAGCGCGTTGAGGACTTGGAGCTACTCATTCCCCTTCTGTGGGCACGACTAGGGGGCCAGGAAACAGAGCTCAACGAGATCCTGTCTGTCGACATGCTTCAGTCATTGAGGAAGAAGCCCTGGCCCGGAAACGTCCGGGAATTGATGCATGCTCTCTCTAGGGCACTGCCCTTGCTGCGAAGAATGGGGAGCAAGGATGCGACTGATTCCCTTCTTGTGGACTGCGCATCTGAGGACGTGCACGTCTCTCAAGACTCAAGGGACGAAATCAGTCTTGAGCACTATGGTGTGCCTGAGCACTTCCGTGGAATTCCGAGTCTCGACAATCACTCCCTGTGCCCACTCTATAGAGTGCTCGCCAAAGACCCGAGAGGAAAATGGCCACGAGAGGTCCTCCTAAGTGCATTGCACACGGCTCATGGACGAGTGTCAGAAGCGGCGAAGATCCTCGGAGTGTCGAGAAGTCAAGCGTACAGGCTGTACAGAAATCTACGTCAGTGACGGAGGCAGGAGCAGTTCCTTCACGCATGATCCACTTGGACATGCTGTCCTTGTACACAGACTCATCCCCCCCCTCCCCCCACTCCCCTCTCCGTCGCATACACCCCCCGCTCGGCCTCGGCGATGATGCTGTTGACCCGGCAGAGGTAGCCGCCAAGGATGCGGACCATAGTGGAGGCCATGCGGCCAACGTCATTGAACGCCGAGGAGTAGAAGGGGATGTTGCCCGGGTAGCAGGGGATATTGTGGAGCATCTGGCTGATGTCGTTGGTCATGCTGTGGGCGGCAACGCCATAGGCCACCAGGTTCTCAGGCGTCGGATCCTCCCTGAATCTCTGCAAGGTATTCCGCCAGCGCTCGGAGCTCCTGCTGAACCGGAACGCCCCCTGCCCGAGCTGGAAGATCGTATTGGCCCGGGTGGCGATGTGGGTGACGCGCGCAACGCGGGTCGTGTTGTTGAGCACATCGCTCGAGCGCTCAAACGTTGAGAGCATCGTCCCCCGCACGCGCCCGTAGTGGGGCTGGACACTCGTGGGGTGGAACCGCACGGTCGTCGCGGTCACGCGGCAGGCGGGCGGGTTGTTCCAGAGCATCGAGAGACTGGAAGAGGCATGGGCTTCGCCAGGGATCACTACCTGGGTGATGATCTCATGAGCTTCGGTCAGGATCCGGTCGGTGCTGTTGAGGACGTCGTCCCACAGCCGGGCTCCGTCAGCCATGTTCCCGATCGCCCGATTGGTGCAGCGGCGGGCGAAGCTGCGCACCAACGCCATCACTGGGGCAGGGTTGCGCGGCAGGTGGCCGGGATGCGCGCTGCTCGCGCAGTAGTCGTAGATCTCATGGATGTCGTCGTCGTGAGCGTCATCACCCCACAGCGCGCAGCTCCAGCCCTCCTCGGCCAGGTGATTGAGGATCGCATCGCGCACCTCAGGCCCCGGGAGATCGATCTCATCTTCTCCGCCCGCCGCATTGCGGCTGCGCAGCGTGGTGCCGAGGTAGACTTCCTCGCAGAACTGGAAGACCCGATTGACGAGCGCGATGTCCTCGGTCGAGTAGCCCGGATTCGCGATCGCTCGGATCGGCACGCCCCGGGAATCACCGCTCGGTGTGAACGGCATCGTCATCCCCCCTTCCAGTCAAAGCCGGCATGCCGGCCTGCGCGCACTTAGCGTAGCCCAACGCGCCCACCCCCCTGCTCGTATGCTCGCTTTCCCGCCCCCTACTTCCCCCGCTTTTCGCAATACAGCCCCGGGAAGCACGCATAGAACGCCGCCGCCTTGGCCAGATGATCGATGGGACAGAACTCATCGGGGGCGTGGGCCTGCTCCTCATGCCCCGGCCCGAACCCGATGCAGGGGATCCCATGGTCGCCGCAGATCGCAACCCCATTGGTCGAGAAGGTCCAGCGCTCAGGGTTCGGCTCATCATCCTGGCGGGTGAAGGGCGCGTCATCGGCAAAGAGTAGCTCGTAGGCCTCGTCCGCGGCCTTCACCGCCGGGTGACTGCCCGCCACCTTCCAGGCGGGGAAAACCGCCTCGGCGGGATAGACCTTGCCAGTATAGGCCGGCTTCTCATACCGCCGCACGCGCCACGTGCAGGCGCCTTCCTCCGCCGCCCATCCGAACTGGTGGGCGAGGTGCTGCATCCCTGCCAGCACCGAGTCGCGCGTCTCCCCAATCGTGATCCGCCGGTCGATGTGTGCGCGCGCGGTGTCGGGGACCGCGCACAGGCTCGGGCCTTCACCAAGCATATAGGTCACCGCGAGGCTCCCCTGCCCCAGGAAATCATCGGTCGGCAGCTGCTCGCTCAGCCGTTCGAGCCCGCGCACCAGCTCGGCCATCCGGTAGATCGCGTTGCGCCCGCGCTCAGGTGCCGAGGCATGCGCCGAGCGGCCGCGCACCTCGACCTCGATCTCCATTCGCCCCCGCTGCCCACGGTAGACGCGGCAGGCGGTCGGTTCGGTCAGCACGCAGACCTCGGGTTTCAAGCCCTCTTCTTTGATGAGGTGGTGCCAGCAGAGCCCGTCGCAGTCCTCCTCCATCACCGTGCCGGTGACATACAGCGTGTACTTCTTGGCGAGATCGAGCTCCTTGATGATCCGCCCGCCCGTGATGAGCGCCGCCATGCCCCCCTTCTGGTCCGCCGCCCCGCGGCCCCACACACGGCCATCGAGGATCCGCCCCCCGTGGGGCTCGACGCTCCAGGCCTCAGGGTCCCCGACATCGACCGTATCGATGTGCGCATCCATCGCGATCGTCACCGGCCCCTCGCCGATCCGGCCGATGACGCTGCCCAGGCCGTCGATGCGCACCTCATCGAACCCCGCCGCGGTCATCGCCGTGCGGATCCGTCCGATGACCTGCTCCTCCTGGCCGCTCAGTGACGGGATGCGGATGAGATCCCCCAGCAGCAGCGCGGTGTCTTCCTGGTAGGCCTGAGCGCGGGAGACGATCTCACGGCAGAGTTTCGACTTCATGCAGCGGCACTCCTCATGCGGGCAGTTCTCATCGGGCAATGTTCGGCAATCGAGCAGACGGCACCACAATCGCCCGGGTGGCGGTCGGCCCGGCGCCCTGGCACCCTGGCACCGTGGCGCGCGCGATCCCTGCAGCGCCCGGTGGATCGGACTCTACCACCTCGGGCCCCGATCTGCCCATGGCGATGGATACCTCGGGGATTCCGCCGGAACTGCCCTGCCCGTTGCCCGCTGTTCCCGAACTCGAGGGCTTGCTAGACTCCCGGGCAAGGAGGTCCTCCATGTTCCTCTGGACGGCAATGGATCGGCGCGTGCGGCGACTGGGACTCCTCGATACCAAGCTCGCTCAGGGTGCGGCGATGTGTGTTGCGATCATCCTCGTAAAGCTCATCCCTGAGATCACAAGCCTCGGCATCGGGTGGTTCGTCGCCCTCGCGGTCTTGCTCGGGATCCGGCCGGTGATCAAGGCCTTCGGGCCCGAGTCGTAGCTGGAGCCTAGGTCGTGGCCGGGGCCAAGTCGTGGCCGGGGCTCAGGTCGTAGCCGGAGCCCAAGTCGTGGCCGGGCTCCGAATCGTAGCCGGAGCCCAGGTCGTGGCCCGCGCCAACGCCCCCGGGAACGCCCACCACCGGTGCGAATTCGAGTGCTGGACCGGAGACGGTTCTCAGGGTATACTTAGTTGTGTGAGGTAAGACTTCAGGAATGTAGCGATCGTGTCGCACGGATGACTCCCTCTAACGGGTGACATCTCATTTCCCTCGCCCGGGAGGAGACCATCATGGCCTTCACGGTCTACTATGATGACGATCTCAAGTGCATCGTGGGCTTCTTCGTGGGCAGACTCGATCTCGAATCCAGCCAGGAGTACATCCAGGAGATCCTGCGCGTGCTCGCCGAGCGGAACTGCGACCACTTCCTCAGCGATCTACGGGAGGCGGAGCTGGCCCTCTCGACGGCGCAGATCTATGATCTCCCCGAGACGCTCGACACCCTGGGGCTCCACCACGGTGTGAGACGAGCCATCTTGGTCCGGCGGCGAACCCCCGATATGGATTTCTACGAGACGGCCTCGATCAATCGTGGCTATCAGGTGCGGGTCTTCGACCGGCAGGAGTCGGCAGTAGAGTGGCTGCACTCCGAGGTAAAGACCCGCCAGAAGGACTGATCCTCACTCCCCCCCTCCCGCCTCGCACTCGAGCCCCGGTGGACGCGCTGCCCCGCGCGCGCTATGGTGCCGCCGTCGATGGGCCGGGGACCCGCAATCGCTGCCCTTTTGCCCCCCGGCGCCACAGCGTTCCGCGGACCGGAGGTGTCGCTATGTTCTCTCATCGCAGACGTTCCCCTGGACCCATGGTCCTCACTGCCGGATTGGCGATCCTCGCGCTGGCCGCGGCCGCCCCCTTCGGCGCCGTCCGCGCAGACGATGGTTCGGCTGGTGAGGCGATCCCGCAGATGCTGGCCACCTTCTGCACCGGCTACGCGGATGCGGTCCCCGAGAGTTCGGCCCTGGTCGTTCAGTTCCGTCTCACCGAACCCGATACGGCCTACTACATCGAAGTGCGGCCCGTGCGGGTCGTTGAGTCGCACCCCGGCACGCATGCGTCCCCGTCGCTTACCCTGACGATGTCGGCGGCGACACTGCACCGCATCCATGACGGCACCTTGACCGCCTTTACCGCCGCGGCGAAGGCGGCTGCTGATCGGCCGGCGCTGCTGGAGTTCACCGTCCACGCCGCCATCGAACAGGTCGGCGATCCCACCAGCGCGATGCTCGGGTTCCTGCAGCACTTCTTCACCCCGAGCCGCCCTGAACGAATCGTGCTCGATGAGGCTCACGCCCGCGTCATCCATGGTGCGCACGCCATCCCGCTCTACTACGCCGTAGGCTTCCGCAGCGCCTGGTACAAGATCAAGCCGGGCCAGCAGCTCAACGAACCCGGAGACACCAATCCCTTCCCCCAGGCGTTCGTGATTATCGGCGGGCAGGGACGTGCGAAGATCGGGGATGTCGAAGTCGAGGTCCGCCCCGGCGAGAGCTACTACATCCCGCCCGGCTCCGATCACATCCTCTGGCCGGCGGGCGAAGCGGGCCTCAAGGTGATCTGGCTTGCCTGGGGGCCCGGAGCCTAGCAACGCATGGAGCATAACAGGGCCAGGGCGTAGGGGAGCCTTCAGGCAATGGCGGTGCCGCAGCGAGACATCCCAGCAAAGGTGCCGCAGGGGAGGCATCGCAGCGGAGACATCCCAGCGAAGGTGCCGCAGGGGAGCCCTTACAGCAAAGGGCTCCCCGCGGAGTACCTGCAGCGCAGGCCCTGCAACTGAGAACCTGCTCCGCTCCTCGCCTACTTGATCATGATCACGCGCCGCACCATCTCGCGCCCGCCCATCGCCAGGCGCGAGAAGTAGATCCCATCCGCCACCCGCCGGCCCTGATTATCGGTGCCCGCCCAACTCAGGCGGTACTCGCCGGGCGCATGCGGCGCGTTGCGCAGGCTGGCGACGCGGCGGCCGGTGACATCGAGGATCTCGAGCGCGACCGGCACAGTCCCGTCGGTGCCGGGGATGGCATAGCGGATCTCGACTCCAGCGCTCGAGGGATTCGGAGTGATCGGCGCCAGATACAACCCGCGCTGATCCATATCCGCCGCCTCGTGCTGATCCCCGATCGCGGAGAGTCCCGGGCAGATCGAGATCACGGCATGTACGGCGTAGGGCGCCTGATACAGAATCGACCCGCCCGGACCGGGGCAGAAGTTCGAGGTGCACGATTCAAAGGGCGGCTCCACATAGACCCAGGGAACCCCGTGGGCGGCGAAGAACTGCCCCGATCCCGTCATCCCGCAGTCCCATTGCACGGTGAAGTTGTCGGACTGACGGACGAAGGTGAAGCGCGGGGCGAGCCAGTACTCGTGATCGAAGATGCCGCCGAGCTCACCAGTCATCCAGATCGTCATCGCTCCCACGCTTGCCTCAACGAGGGAAAGATCCACCGCCACATCCCACAACTCGGACTCAATCCCCCCGAAGTACGTCACCGTGATCGGCTCGCTGCTGACCAGGCTGAGCTCGACGATCTCGGTCTCGATCGTATCGCCATGCTCCGCAGGGCCCATGCGTTCGACGATCGTATCGACGCGGGTGAGATCGTCAGCGGGGCAGAAGGGACTCGTCCAGAGCGGCGAGCCATGAAGGCAGATGACGCCGTCGAAGGGATCCGAGCCTGGGCCGAAGAAATCGGCCGGCAGCGGCTCGCCGGCGAAGTTCCAGAAGCTCGGGACCGGATCAGTCTCGAAGAGATCGAAGCCGGGCAGGACCGCCTCGGGCCCCGGCGGGCAGAGCGAGCTGACCGTGTGCACCATGTACAGGGATCCGTAGGATTGCAGCGCGCCCCGATGGGGGCAGAAGTTCGAACGGCAGCTTCCGGAAACTGGATCCCGATACTCCCAGGGAACATCCAAAGCAGAGAGCAAATCAGGCATGCCCCCATCGCCGAGATCCCAGGAGTAAGAGAGGCCGCTATCGAGATTCTCGAAGACTAGGAGGGGATAGAGCTCGTAGTACGCATCGAACGTGCCCCCGGCAGCCGTCTCGTGGCGCAGGACCATCTCACCGAGACTCGGCGCGGTCGGGGAAAGCACCAGTGTCACGTCCCAGAGTTCGGACTCCATCCCCCCGAAGTACGTCACCGTGATCGGCTCGATGCTGACCAGGCTGAGCTCGACGATCTCGATCGGGATGGTGGCCTCCGCCCCGATTCCGGGAAGCGGCGCATCCATCGACCGCAAGACGATCTGGTCAACGAAGGAGAGATCATCATTGGGACAGTAGAAACTTGTCCCGAGCGGTGAGCCGCACAGACAAACGACCCCGTCGAAGGGATCCGAGCCGGGGCCGAAGAAATCTGCCGGGATGGGTTGGCTCGTGAAGTCCCGATAGGTCGTCGTGCCGTCGGTGGAATAGAGATCACAGCCCGCAAGGACGTCTTGGGCCTGTGCGCACCGCGGGCTGAAGAACTCCAGGGGCCCCCAGGCAACCGCAGGTCCCACTGCAGCAACGATGACACCGAGAAGAAACCATGAACCGAGGGAAGCGAAGTTGCGGGACATGGGGCAATCCTCCTGTGGCTGGATCTGCGCGGGGCAGATCGAAACGGACCGAGTCACGGGGGATCAGAAGTACACACTACAGATGGAGTTTAGCATAATCGGCGACCATCCGCAATGCTCGTCTCATGCAGCCATTGCGGTAATGCCCGTCTCACACAGCCATCGCGGTAATGCCCGTCTCACACAGCCATCGCGGTAATGCTCGTCTCATGCAGCCATCCCGGTGATCCTCGTGTCATGCAGCAATCGCTGCATGCCTGCCGGCGGCGCCAGGTCTCGCTTGCTTCCCCGGCCTTCGGTGACTAGACTCTCCGTGTAGTCTGATTTGGGCGACGGCGCGTCCCCTCGCAGAGGGGCACGGCGCGATTGTACCCCCCTCTCTTCGACGCGGGATTCGCTGGCCCTCACCTCGCGACAGTCTAGCGAACTCGGTGCTGCTCACTTGGGAGGTGTATGATGGCCTACCGTCCTTTCCCGTTCCCGGTTTCGTCCCCACCCCATCCCAACGTCAGTCGCTGCGCAGCGTTCCTCCTGCTCCTCTGTCTGACAACCTGCGCCGCATCGCTTGCCGCTGCCGCACCGGCGCCCGAACTCGACCTGACCACCCACGTGACCAGCGAGGGGCGTGTGCTCATCCGCTGGTATGTGGGCAATCAGTTCGAGCTTCCAACCGATCACTACACCCTTCTGTGGACCTACGGCGCCTCCTCGGGCGAGATCGAACTCGATGCCGCCACTCACGCTCACGAGCTCGACATCCTGGCAATCGACGCAGCTCTCGATGCGCAGCTCGAGGTGCGAGTCGAGGCGCGCGACGCGTCCAATCGGGTCGTCGCACTCACGCCGACGGAGACGACCTCGGCGAAGATGCCTCTGCCGAACGAGCACATGCGCTCCGGCCCGCGCCTGCCGATCCTCGAGGTCTCGCTGGTCGATTTCGATCAGACGCAGTTCCGCACGCTCTTTGCCACCGTGCACGTCGACTCGTCGGGCTACTTCCCAGTCAATCCCCTGCCGCCCTCGGCGTTCTCAGTCTACGAGGACGGCGAGCTGCAGACCGATTGCTTCGCCGTCGATCCCACCGGCGCGCGCCTGCTCGACTTCGTCTACCTCATCGACCATAGCGGGAGCATGTGCACGGAGATCCAGGACGTCGTCGATAACGCCGAGGCCTTCGCCGAGAGCCTGGTGGCGCACGACTACGCCGTCGAGTTCGGCTATGTCAAGTTCGGCCAGTCGGAGAATGGCGGCAATCCGATCATCATGAACGGCGGCGCGCTCTACGAAACTGTCGCCGAGCTGATGACCGATCTCGAGGCGGTCTGCGGCGGAGGGACGGAGCCGGGCTGTGCCGCGGTGCTCAATGCCCAGGACGAGATCCAGTTCCGCCCAGGGTCCCAACGCGTCTTTCTGCTGATCACCGATGAGGACAGCGACGGCGGCGACTGCGGTCTGGCAGTCGAGGTCTGCAATGCCAACGGCACGGTCGTCCACTGCGCCGTCGGCTGCAGCTTTGGGCATGCCCAGCAGGACTACTGTGCGACCGATCCCGGAGATCCCGGCCTCGCCCCCGGCACCGGCGGACATCTCTATGCCGTGGCCGGGCCCTACAGCGACATCCTCAATCACATCGAGCTCGCCCTGGGCAGCAACTATGTCATCCGCTATTGCACGGACAATCTCGAGATGTGCGTCGAGCGCGCGGTGCTCATCGAGGTGACCGCCTATGGCGAGACCGAGAGCGTGGGCACGACCTACACGCCCGGGGGCGCCCCGATCATCGAGCGCACGGCGGAAACGATCGCCCTCAGTGAAGTGCCCCAGGTGGAAGGGGCCCCGTTGCCGATCTGCGCCGAGATCGTCGATTGCGTTGCCCCCGGCATCGCGGAGGTGACGCTCTACTACCGGATGAGCGGGAGTGGGGCGCCCTACACGCTGACCGGGATGGTCGACCAAGGGGGCGGGCTCTACTGCGCCGACATCCCCGGCGAGGATGTCGCCTATCCGGGCGTCGATTACTACATCAAGGCGACCGACGGCGAGGTGGCTTCCTACGACCCCTCGACCGATCCACAGGGCAACCCCTACTCCATCGCGGTTCTGCCCAACGTGGCACCCGTCATCGAGCACGATCCGGTCGGATTCGCCCCGGCCGGCGAGGATGTCCTGATCACCGCGACGGTCACCGACGGTACGCACTTTGTCGATGCCGTCTCCCTCTTCTACCGGCCCGGAGACACGATCCTCTACACGGAGATCGGAATGACGCCGCTCGGCGGCAACATGTACTCCGCCTCCATCCCGGGAAGCGTGGTTCAGGCTCCCGATGGGGTCGACTACTACCTCTGGGCCACCGATAACCTCGGCCTGACCGCGACGCTCCCGACTCCCGACGACCCCTTCCACATCAACGTCGGAGAGGAGGGATACTGCCTGGCCGTGGATCCCTGGGACATCTACGGCCAGGTGATCGTCAGCCCGGGTAACCAGAGCGGCGTTGATCTCGTCACGATCACCGTCACCGACTGCCTGGGCAGCCCGGTTCCGGATGCTCTCGTCGAGATCGACTTCTCGGAGTGCGATGGCACCTGCATCGATTTCCCCAACGACGGACTCGCGGGCGTGACCGATGAGTTCGGCGCCGTCACCCTCGATCCCCGGGTCGGATTCTGCGGCGCCTGCCTCGTGCATGTGCGCGTCAACGGTGTGATCGCCACCTCCTACGACCAAACCGTAACTCCCGACTGGAACGGAATCGGTTCCGACGGGGTCGTCGATCAGACCGACCAGGACTACTTCGAGAGCATCTACCCCGGCGGGTATGATCAATGCCTCGACTTCAATGCCAACGCAATGCTCGACCCGGACGACGAGCTGCTCTTCTACACGGCTCTTGGCTTCGATGAGAACGACCGGCTGTGCAAAGAGATCGCACCCGAATTCTGCAGCGTGGAGCCCTGGGACACCTATGGGCTGGCCTTCGTCAGCCCCGGCAGCCAGAGCGGCGTGGATACGGTCAGGGTGATGATCCTGGATACGATCGGCGCCTCGGTTCCCGAGGCGACCGTGACTCTCGATTTCTCCGCCTGTGACAGCCTGTGTATCGACACACCCGACGCCGGGCTGGTCGAGCTCACCGACGAGGAGGGTGTGGCGGTGCTCGACCCGCGCGTCGGCGGGTGCGAGGAGTGTGCGGTGATCGTGCGGGCGAACAACGTGATCATCGGCATTTACGGGCCGGTGAGAAGCCCCGACTGGCACGGCCAGCGCGGGGACGGGGTCGTGGATGCCTTCGACGAGGCCTTCTTCCTCGATGCCCTGCTGAGTCAAGATCAATGCGCCGACTACACGGGAGACGGATTTGTCGGGCCCGACGATGAGGCGATGTTCTACCAGGCCCTGCGTGCGCCCGATATGAACACCCATGCATGCAAGACGGCCGATCCATTCCTCTCCACGGTCGAACCCTGGGACACCTACGGGCAGGTGTTCGTCTCTCCCGGAACCCAGAGCGGCATCGACAGCGTGACGATCACGGTGCTCGACGAGTATGGCCTCCCCTTCCCGGGTGTCGAGGTCAGTATCGATCTCACCGATTGCGATGCGATCTGTGCCGACTACCCGGATGATGGCCTGAGCGGATCGGCCGACGTTGATGGCGTCGTCCTTCTCGACCCGCGTGCCGGGGGCTGCGCCGACTGCGAGATCGTCGTGCGCGCCGACAGTGTCGTGCTGCGCACCTACATTCGGATGACTAGCCCCGACTGGAATGGTGTCTATGCCGATGGGATGATCGATTCCACCGACATCGCGTTCTTCCTCGACGCCTATGCAGCCCAGGATCCCTGCGTGGACTACAACGGCGACAGCGTGGTCGACTCCCCGGATTCGTCCCTTTTCGCTGCATCACTCGCCGCCGGCGATGCGAACTCGCTCACCTGCTTCCCGCTGCGCATGACGGTCGAGCCGTGGGATACCTACGGGCAGGCATTCATCAGCCCCGGCAATCAGAGCGGGGTCGATGCCGTCACTGTCACGATTACCTCCGAGGAAGGGGTTCCCTTCGAGGGCATCGACATCGAGCTCGACTTCTCCGCCTGTACGGTCTGGGAGTATCTCTGCATCGACTTGCCCGATGATGGCTTCACCGGCACCACGGGGCCCGACGGCGTCGCCATCCTCGATCCGCGCGCGGGGGGTTGCCAGGATTGCGTGGTCACCGTGCGCGCCAACGGCATTGCGGTGAAGAGCTATCCGCGCGTCGTCAGTACCGACTGGGACGGCTCGGTCGCCGATGGCCGCGTTGATAGCAATGATGAAGCCTATTTCCTCACCGGCGGTCTATGTGCCGACTACGACGGCGACGGAATGGTCGGGATCGTCGATCTCCATACATTCGCGCTGGCCCACAATACGGATGTCAACGACAAGCTGTGCAGTTGGTCGGGCGTGAGTCAGCAAACGGAACCTGCAACTGTAGGTAGGCTTGCACTGCGGATTCCGACAAACCCCATGCGGACCCGGGAACCGCTCGAAGTCCACTTCTCACTGCCCGATGACGATCGCATCCGGCTGGAGGTCTTCGACATTCGCGGCGCGCTGGTCTCGACGATCGCCGAGGGGCGCTTCCCGGCGGGAACGAGCCGGGTCCGCTGGCCGGTGCTGGGGACTTCCGGCGCCCCGCTGGGCACAGGCGTCTACTTCATGAAGCTGCAGACCTCTGCGGGGAAGATGGCGCACAAGGTGATCTGCGTGCGCTGACGCGGGCAGGCGTGGCGATCCGCGGGGAGGGGAAGCGCGGGGGGGAGCGCGCCACGGGTGATGTCGCACAGGCTTGACGCACGGGCCTGACGCGCAGGCCATGGCGCCCAAGCCTGACCCACAAGCCACGAGGCCCAGGGGCACGGGGTAGCTCACGGCTGCCACGTGTTTCGCGTTGCGCCTCGGGGACCTGCCGGCCTAGACTTCCTTTTTCAGGCTGTGTAGTGAGGATCCGACCATGTGCGCGTTCTGCCGCCGGCCTCCGTATGGGCGGAAGGCAAAGAAACCGATACACCGGCTCGTCCTACAGTCCCGGTTTCCGGTGCTACTGGCCGTGCTGTTCCTGACTGCCCTCTGCAGCGGCCTCTCCTGCGATGAAGATCCCGCCTCCCCCTGTCCGGTCTATGAAGTCGGCGCCCTCGAGGGCTACGTGCTCGCCGCCGGCGAGGGAATCGCCGCGATCGTCGGAGCGCGTTCTGCGGATTACACGACGGGACAAAGAGCCCGGGTCGAGGTGTTCTCCGACTCGACCGGCTGGTATCGGATCGAGCTCCCGGTGGGTCTCTATTACTTCCGCATCAGGGATCAGCAGACCCTCGACTCGCAGTCGGAGTGGGAATCGATCGAGGTGGGACCCGGAACCCAGCAGCTGGAGTTTCGGCACGGCTGTCTTACGGCACACATCGAGTGCCCCGCGGAGCTCGATGGCCGGAGCGTCCACGCCCGACTCTTCGGTGTCGAGCACCAAATTTTTAGTCAGTCCCGGGCCGACGCCGAGGTGCAGGACGGTCGGATCGAGCTAACCTTCCCGCTCGTCAAGGCCGGCTCGTACTATCTGGGATTGTCCCTCGGGTACCCCACTCTCTATCTACCTGGGGTTCTCGATTGGAACCAGGCGGATACGATCACCGTCTCTGACGATGACCCCACTACCTATGATGGATCGCTCGACTACTACGCGACGATCTCGGGCAGCGCGGCGGGGAGCTGGCAAGTGGCCAATGTATCGCCCCCCAGCGTGGTGGCGTGGAGCGATGACATCAGATCGCTGGATCACGCGGATGTCGCTGACGACGGGTCGTTCCGCATCGAGATGTTGACCCCCGGTGCGGTGCGACTGAGCGTCAGGCGGAGCGGCATCGACCGCTGGATCGGAGGGGAGTCGTTTGCGACCGCCACCCGCTTCGAATTGCAGTCCGGAGAACACATCACCGACATCTCGCTGATCGGCAGCGGCATCCGCTGCGGCTTCGAGGGACCCGGGTATGCCATCGAGCAGCGCGTCGAGATCGTGCTGCACCACGAGGCGGGCCATCGCTTCCGAGACTACTCCTCATGGGGCAACCAGGTCTCGATCTGCAACCTGCCCGCGGGCCGCTACGTGCTCTTCGTGTATGGCACCTGCGCAGGCGAGCCCTGGGCCGGTCAGTGGTACGACGGCGTGAACCTGAGGGCCGACGCCACCCCGATTGACTTAGATCCAGGAGAACTCGTTTCGCTCACGATTCACTTGCACGAAGGCGGTCGCATCGAGGGATGCGTGCTCGACGCCGACGGCGCGCCGGCCCTGGATGCCCGCATCCAGGCATTCGATGCCGAGGGCGAGCCGCTCTGTCACGGATGGCAATACACAGACGACGGGTGCTTTGTGGTGACCGGCTTAGCCGACGGAGATTTCTACGTAGCCGCTGAGGCATGCCGCCGCGAGTTCTGGTACTACCCGGGCACCTGGGACCGCAGAGCGGCGCAGCCAATCTCGATCATCGACCATGCCACGGTAACCGGCATCGAGTGGCGGCTGCCCGAGGAGTGAGAGAGTTGAGAAGGGGGAGATCACCGGCCATGCCACCGCGGCGGCATCAGCGGCATCAGTGGCTCATCCCGCCATGGGTTGGGGCCAGGGCGATGCTCTCCGCCCTCGCCGCGCTCGCCCTGCTCTTGACAGCCGGCGGGTGCGATGAGGACGAGCGGCTCTGCCGGCCTGGGGTTGCGGGAGGGCGGATCGAGGGCCGCGTGCGAACCGGGGTGCTCCCGGTCGATGCTGAGATCCAGATCTACGGGATTCCCGAGGGCGACAGAAGGCGGACCGATTTCCAGACGACCGTCGATTCCACCGGACACTACGGCTTGGATGTCCCGGCCGACCGCTACGTACTCAGAGTGTACGAACGCAGCACCTACGGCCGTTTCTACTACCGCGCCGCGGGGCTCTCGTACAACGACGACCTGCGCGATACGCTCATTGTCGACTACGACCGCTCCCCGGTGATCGCCGACTTCGACTTGGGAAGCCTCGAGATCCATGTCGATCTCTCGGCCGCCCTGGATGAGCAGTGGAGCCAAGTGCTCCTCTATTGCCGGGACGGCGAGCCCCCCGCGGAGATCCTCGAGCGGGTCGATTCGGAGCGGACCAAGGTCGCCAACGGCGCGCTCGATTTCCTGTATGGCGGGGTTCCCCCGGGTGAGTACAAGGTGGAGATCGTGATCAGCCCCCGGGACAACCCCATCCAGGAGCGCTTCTGGCTGCCGGGCGTTGTCGACCCGACCGCCTCTCCTTGGATTACGGTCGCCGCCAACGAGACGGTCGCGGCGTCGGGCACCGTCGTTTCCGAACCGGCGAGGGTCGAGGGCGAGGTCGTCGGCGCCTGGCGCGAGTTCAACCTCGGTCGGTCGCCCAATCTCTTCCTCTACGATCTGGATTCGCTGCAGGTGGTCGGCCCAATCCCGGTGGCGGCGGACGGCAGCTTCGCCGCCGAGATCTATCTGCCCCGGCCGGTCAAGATCCTGATCTCTCAATTCAACATCGACCAGTGGATCGGGGGAATGGGCTTCGATGAGGCGGAGATCTTCCCCCTCGAGGCGGGTCAGACGATCACGGGCGTCCACTTTTCCCAGTGCGGTCTCTACCTCACGGGGGCAGAGCCCGACATGCATCTCACCGCCCTTGTGCTCGAGCTCTACACCTCACCCGGACAGATGCGCGTTGCCCAATGGCATACATCCTCGATCCACTACGCCGCCGTGGGGATCCCCAACCTGCGCCCCGGGACCTATCGGCTGCGTATCGAGCCCCGGCGCTCCGGTCTCTCTCCCTGGCAGCCGCAGTGGTTCAATCGCACATCCACCTTCGAAGAGGCCGAGACGATCACGATCGCCGCGGAAGGTGAGATCGTCCCTCTCGCTATCTCGCTCGAGAGGGGCGGCGCGATTCGCGGGACGGTGATCGAACCCGAGGAGGCCCATCGCCCCGGCTACGTGCTTCTCGTCACTCCGGCCGATACGTCGGCATGTTGGGGGTACGTCTACACCATGCGCCCCACCAGCAACTACGAAGCCCTAGGCCTCCCGGACGGCGACTGGAAGGTCGGTGCCACCACTAGACTGCTGTACGACGACTGCCCGCTAGACCCTCCGGACGATACGATCTGGTATCCGGGAACGGCCGATTGGGAGGCGGCGACGGTGATCGAGATCCGCGATCATGGTGAGGTGAGCGGGATCGACATTCCCGCGCCCGAGGAGTAGAGGGCGGTCTCGCCTCCCCATGAAGAACTGGCGGCTTCGCCCATCCGCACATCAAGGACACCTGGTCATCGGCGGGTGGCCGGATGATCCCCCCCGACTACTCCACGTCGTCCTCGCCCCGCAGGATCTCGCGCGCCGCGGCGGCATGTTCCTTGGGCACCAGGACGAGCGCCTGGAAGGGTGGGCGCGTGACGCCGAACGCCGGCCCCGAGAACGGCATCAGGCCGAGGGCCTGATCACCCTGGACGACATAGGGGATCTCGGCGCTATCGAGCAGCGACTTGACGACGGCGAGCATGGCCAGATCGGCGGTCTCGAGCACCGTTTCGAGATCCGGCCCGGCGGGCGGGCCCGTGGGCAGGCCGTCGGGCGGGCCGTCGGGCGAGCCGGAGCGTGACGTAGGCGGTTGCATGCCCGAACCTTACAACCTGGCCGCTCCGGAGCACAAGCCGACAGGACAGACTCGGATGGGGGAGGCTCCCAGCTTTCGGGCGGCCGGATAACGTGTAGCTGAAGCTCGCTGACGGGTTGGAGGTGCACTCGGTCTGGTAGGAGCGAACGCCCCGGCATCGACGACACCCCGCCATAGACGACTTGTGATCCTGCTGCACTGCCCTCTAGAATCGTTCCCGAGACGGTGCTATCGCCCCAGCGAGGCGAATCGAGTGCCTGATCCGAGGAATACGCCAATGGTAGGGAAACTGCTCACCATCGTCCTGGCCCTCTCGTTCCTGGTGGGTCCTACGTCCAAGCCGGCTGTCGCCACGACCACGAGTGGCCTGCCGCCGACGGTGCCGCTACTCGCGGCCGGGCCTGGACTCGGCGGAGCCGGCGACCGCCAGACGACCAGCCTCACGGACTCCCTCGGTCCCCAACCGGAGCGAGTTGTGCACTTCTTGCCGCCCAGCCTCCTCCGAGGAGGGTTCAAACATGGGGTCCTCTCATTTCCCGACGACATCTTCATGCAGCACGTTCGCGAGCAGCCCTATCCAACCATGGATGCAGCGAAGTCCGCCGCCACCAAGGATGCCTTGATTGGGAGCATCATCGTGAGTGCTGCCGTTGGCGGCGTAGCCGCCTGGCTCGTCGATGAAGACAAGAGCCTCATCGGCGGTGGAACTGCTCTCGGCTATTTCGCGCTCTCCTTTCCTTGGACGCGGGGTCAGCTCATCAGTAGAACGACCGAGCGGCATGAAGTCTTGTTTGATGGCCGGTGGGAGAATCCAGCTGAACGAGGTCTCGTGCAGCGCAACGGGCGTTGGGCGGATCCGGATAGAGAGGCGTGGTTTCTGGCCACCCGAGTTGGAACGCCCGAAGCCTTTCGGGACTACCTGAGCGAGTACCCTGGCGGTCAGTACGATTCCCAAGCGCACACCGAGCTCGACAGTCTCGACTGTCACTCATGGCGTTCGGCGCGACTGGGCGATTCAGTCGAGAGCTACCATGCCTATCTCGCATCCTTTCCGAGCGGGAGATCCGTCAGGGGTGCTCGATCGAGTCTCAGGGATAGGCTCAGAGGGCGGGTCTGGACGGTGGAGACGGTGAAGATGACCAGCGTCGATGCGGGTGACTCCCCCAGCATCCGGCCGGCAATCTTCTCTTCGTTGAGGGACTTCGCCGAAGATGCATTAACGGCAAGCGGCCACGAGCTCGTCGGCGGGCGAAGTGGCGGTGTGATCACCATCGAGTACACAGAACGAATGGCGGGAGAGAGCTACACCGTCACGATGCCGGAGACGCGCGACGTGGTGTTGGTGCCATCCGACGAGTTCCCGAATGTCCCGGGAGTCCCACCCAGACTCGTGGAAAGGAGTCCGGATACGCTCCCATGGCCGGGCGGGATCGCGATCCCCGTCACACGCACGGCGCGAACCACCTTTTACCTACCAACTCACGCCAAGATAGCGGATCTCAAGATCACCTTTCTCATCGACGGACTCGGCGAGGTCCTGAGTCTAGCCTTCACCGATCTTCCCCCCATCCGCGACTCGGGCAGGATCCCTGACGAGTTCCGCTCTGCGGTCGAAGCGGCATTGGCACCTTGACGGTTCTGCTTTCGGAGAAAGGGAAAGAGACCCCTGATGCACAGGCATTATGGGGGCATGGCGTCCGCGAACATTGCCCTTCCGGTGGACAGGCACATCTGGTCGGCCTCGTGTTCCATATCGTGGATCTTCTTGCTCTGCTGCTTGAAGTGCTTGTCCCAGTCGATGTATTCCCTGACTATTCGACCGAACTCGGCAACTGTGTGTCTGGTCAACTGACAGTACTCGATAATGCTCTACTGAACCTCAGTAGTGTCCAACGTTTTCGACTTGCACAGTGAGTGATCACCCACGCGGCGCCGGGTGGTCTGAGAACTGATCCTGCAACCCGCTCCCAGGGCGAGCGACCGTCGCCTCGCACGCAGCAAGGCTGCTGTCAGTCGGTCAACCCTGTGGCCTGGAGGCAGGCCACCAGCCCCCAGCATGCTCGCAGTCAAGCAAGAGCGACTCAGTGCATCTCCTGGCGCCCATCGCGCGCAACGCGTGTCCAGAGGGCTTGATCGTCGGCCGGGAGTGGCTGCAGGTTACCCATTTCATAGCGCTCCCGGTTGCGATCGTACCCATCATAGAAGCCGAGGTCGAACTCGTAGACCTCCCCGCTCTCCGGGTCATAGAGCCGCTCATGGCCGAGCATCGCGTCACTGCGCTTGGCCGCCAGAATGTCGTCACTGCGGTTGCGTTGCTCCCAGCCCGTCATGATCAAGTCAGAGGTCTCGCGCAACGTCTGGCCCGCTTTCAGGATTCCAGCGTAGGTCGCTGCCTGCTGCTGCAGGCATCCCTGTACGTAGGCCGCGTCGATCGTGAAGCTCTCGACACAGCTGACCAGGTAAGGTTGCCATGCGGCGAACTCACCATGCGGGGCGCTCACGCCGATGAACTGCATGGCCCAGCCGATGCCGGCACCGGGCCCCCCGGTCATCGGCGAGAACGGGACCACCGTCACCAGGAAGAGCCCCTCGCCAAGACGTTGGCCCTGGGTAAACAGCGCCCGGATCAGTGCGGTTTGTCCGCCTCCGAATGGACAGCTCTGCGGCGTGCTCGCGATCACTTCGATCCGGTCGAGATGGGGACACTGCGGCATGAAGTTTCGCGCAATCGAAGTGCGGGCGATCTCCGCGAAGTGGGCGAGGAAGTTCGTTGGAGTCAGGGGAGCGACAACCGGCATTTCGTGATAGGCGATCGGGTAGCCGCCCATGCGCATGTACTGCCCATCGATCTGCTTTTGCTCCGCGCTCAAGTAGACCGGCCCAACCTCGCCGAAGTAGAAGACCTGGCGCAATGCATCGTCGGGATCTCGTAGCAGGAGGGCAAAGCTGCTGCAGTTGCCGGCGGTGATTACCTGCCAGCCCTCCGGCTTGGAGACCTCGAAGAAGCCTCCGGTGTGCGTCTCGAGCGTTACCTTCAGTCTCGTCTCCCCAGCAGAACTGGCCTCACGGCTAGAATCTTCGCTGCAGGAAACGAGCCCGAGCAGCGTGCCCAGAACCAAGGTCACCAGGGTGACTCGAGACCGGATTCCCCAGTGGACGCGACATACATTCCTCACCATCATTCCACCCTCCCTTGTCACGAGAAGCTCTTCGACGACCGATTGGTGCATCCTGAGACCCGCTCTGCCTTCGCCGGCTCCCATCGAATTGCATGTCATAGACACTAATGAGGGTTACACCGGAGGGTGACGTGGCCGGTTGCATGCCCGAACCCTACAACCTGGCCGCTCCGGACCGCAAGCCGACAGGACGGCGGGGGCGGCCGGCCGGGAGCACCGGGCGCCACACACCGCGCGCCGGTCATTGCCCTCCGCGGCCCGACGGCCGCATGCGTCCGGCATTGCGCTCCCCCGCGACCTGATCTAGCATAGACTTGCATCGGCTCTCTACAGCAGCCGACTCCACAGCGGGCGAAAGGAGGGACCCCATGCGGTATCCAGCCATGCTCCTCGCCTGCGCGCTCGTCGCCGCCTGCTCCGCATCCGCAGAGACCTTCATCATCGGCCCGACGGACCCCGCAGGCATTCAAGGCGCCATCGATGCGGCAGAATCCGGGGATACGATCGAGCTGCTCGATGGGACCTATCAAGGCGAGAACAACCGCGAACTCGACTTCGGCGGCAAGGCGATCACGCTGCGCTCGAAGAATCGTGTGCCCCGCAACTGCATCCTCGATTGCGAGGGACTCGGCCGCGCCCTGCTCTTCCACTCCGGCGAGGGCGCCGACGCCCTCGTGAGCGGATTGACCCTGCGCAACGGCCTCGGCAGCGCCTCCGAGGATGCCGGCGGCGCGATCCTGATCGGGCTCTCCGGTAACGCGGCCTCACCAATGATCGAAGAGTGCATCTTCGAAGGAAATACCGCGCTCAGCGGCGGGGCGGTCTACGTGACGGACGGCTCGGCACCGACCCTGCGCGGCTGCGTCTTCGTCGCCAACACCGCCTCGGGCGGCCGGGGCGGCGGCCTCGCTTGCGCGGACGGAACCCCGTCGTTCGAGCACTGCACCCTGGTGGGCAACCATGCTGTTCTCGGCGGCGGTGGCCTCTCCGCGGGCGGCGGCTCGCAGGTCGAGGTGAACAGATCGATCCTCTACGGCAACAGCAGCGATGCCGCCGGCAGCGGGGCCGCCTACTGTCACGACGGGGGTGCGATCGCACTTGCCTGCAGCGATGTCTGCGGCCATGCCGACGGCGACTGGGTCGGGTGCCTCTCGGGTCAGGCGGACACGAACGGGAATCTTAGCTTCGATCCGATCTTCTGCCTCGAGTTCTGCCCGGACGACCCCTACACCCTGCACATCGAGTCTCCCTGCGCGGATGTGTTCGGCTGCGGCCTACTCGGCGCGCGCCCCGTCTCATGCGGACCCGTGCCCGATGAAGGAATGAGCTGGGGCGCCACCAAGCACCAGTTCCGACCACGTCCGGACGAAGACCAATAGCCAGGCCCCCTCTGCGTCCTGTTGCCCCCGCCCCACCAAGGGAATCCACTTCATATTTTGAAGTAATTTGCGATTCACCGCCAGTTTCCTCTTGACATGATCCCCGGACAGGTCGACAACTTCTCCATATGAAGTATTAGACATAATCAGAGAGGGAGATCAGCGATTCTTGGACTTCGACGAACACCTGCTGTCCCCGGCCAGACTGGCCATCATCACCTCTCTGGTGCCGGGCGAGGCGCTCTCGTTCACGCATCTGAAGCGCGTGGCGGCGCTGGCAGATGGCAATCTCCACGTACAAACACGCAAACTAGAGGACGTTGGCTACATCGAGATCATCAAGGGCCAGCGCGGACGACGGTCCTGGACACGTTTTCGGATTACGGAGAAGGGGCTGGCAGCTCTGAGACTTCACATTCGAAAGCTTCAGGGCATTCTGGCAACCGAATCGGGAGTGATCCGGCCGACACCGCATCACGGCAAGAAAGACGCTTCCCAGGTCTGGTCGAGATAGAGGGCCTGATGGCAAAGCGGGAGCAGCCAGACGTGAGCAGGCAGAATGGATGTGCCCCGCTCAGGAGGACTGACACGGTGAGGGCCGACACAAGGAGGCCCGACACGATGAGGCCCGACACGATGGCGGCCGGCCCGATGACGTTGAACCCCAACGTGTTGAAGGGCCCTGACTTGAGGATCCAGCCATGAGAATCGCGATCGGCGCCGACCATGGAGGCTTCCCGCTCAAGAAAGAGCTTCTCGCCCACCTGCAGTCGCGGGGCCATCAGGTCGTGGACGTTGGTACTTCATCAACGGAAGCGGTCGACTATCCTGTTTTCGCACAAGCGGTTGCGCAGAAGGTCGCCGATGGGAGCTGCGAGCGCGGCATCATGATCGACGGCGCCGGGATCGGCTCGTCGATGGTCGCCAACAAGGTCCCGGGGGTCCGCGCGGCGCTGGCCTATGACCTCTCCTCGGCACTGAACAGCCGAGAGCACAACGACGCCAACGTCCTCACCCTCGGCGCCGGGCTGATCGGACCGACCCTGGCACGCCAGATCGTCGACGCCTGGCTATCAGCAACCTGCGAAGAAGATAGACATTTGCGGCGGGTCGCCATGATCGGGGAAATTGAGCGGGGAACACGGGGCTCCGAGTCCGCTCCGACAACACCTTCCGGCCCCCCCCCCGCCCCTGCCGCGACCCCCGCCCGTCCCGCAGCGCCCGGGACTGCCGTCACCGCAGCCTCTGCCGGCCCTGCCGCAACCATCACCGGGACCGTCCCGATCAGCAACGAGGATCTCGAGCGCATCACCCGCGAGCTCGAGGCGATCCTCGCCGGCACGCCGGTCTCGGGCCCGCTGCAGCCCTCCTCGCGGGCGACCTCGGTAACCGGCGCCCTCGCCGGGACGACGCTGACCCAGACGCTCTGGCCGACACCGGCGAGCAGTCCCGAGACGGCGCTGCGGTTCATCGAGCTCGGCGTCGGACGCTTCACGCTCAACGGCCCCCACGCGGGGCCGATCCCGCAGGACATCGCCGGCTACATCGACCACACCCTGCTCAAACCCGATGCGACCGATGCGCAGATCCGCGAACTCTGCGCCGAGGCACGCGAGCACCGCTTCGCCGCCGTTTGCGTCAACCCGATCTGGGCGCGGCTGGTCGCCCAGGAACTGGCCGGCTCGGGTGTCAGGACCTGTTGTGTGGTCGGCTTCCCCTTGGGGGCGACCTATCCCGAGACCAAGGCGCTCGAGGCGCGCCGCGCGATCCGCGAGGGCGCGCGCGAGATCGACATGGTGATCAACATCGGCGCCCTGAAAGGCGGCGATGACGCGCAGGTGCTGGCCGATATCCGCGCGGTCGTCGAGGCCTGCCGTGACGGCAGCGCACGCTGCAAGGTGATCCTCGAGACCGCGCTCTTGACCGACGAGGAGAAACGCCGCGCCTCTCAATTGGCCCGCCGGGCGCGGGCGCATTTCGTGAAAACCTCGACCGGCTTCGGCCCCGGGGGCGCGACCGTCGAGGATGTCGCCCTGATGGCGGCTGAGGTACGCGGCGGAGGCATGGAAGTCAAGGCCTCCGGTGGGATCCGCTCCTATCCCGATGTCGAGCGGATGATCGCCGCCGGTGCCACCCGCATCGGCGCGAGCGCGGGGGTGGCGATCGTCGCGGAGGCGCGCGCGGCCTCCGCTGGTGTCGCGGCGAGCGCTTAGATGAGGAGGAACACGCGTGGTTGATCTGCGAGCCTATGTCTTCCTGGACAGTCTGCAGCCGCAGTTCGCCTCGTTCCAGGCGACCGTCTCGAAGGGGTTCCTGCCCAAGGAGGGCGAGGCGTGCCTCTTTGTCGAGATCTCGCCCGGCATCGAGATCAACCGCGTGACCGACATCGCCCTGAAGTCGACGCGCGTCACCCCCGGCATGCAGATCGTCGAGCGGCTCTATGGCATGCTCGAGATCCACTCCCCCAGCCAGGCCGACATCCGCCAGGCGGGGGACGCGATCCTCGATGCGCTCGAGGTGACCGAGAACGACCGCATCAAGCCGCGCGTGCTCTCGAACCAGATCGTCCGCTGTCTCGACGACCACCAGACCCAGCTGATCAACCGCATGCGACACGGCAACATGATCCTCGCCGGCCAGACGCTGTACATCCTCGAGTGCGAGCCGGCCGCCTACGCGGCGCTGGCGGCCAACGAGGCGGAGAAGGCGGCCGAGATCAACATCCTCGAGGTGCGCGCCTTCGGCAGCTTCGGGCGGGTCTACTTGGGTGGCGAAGACCGTGACATCGATGTCGCCGCCCCCGCCGCGGTACAGGCGATCGAAAACCTCACGGGGCGCGTTGTGGAACGCAAGGCAGGGAAGCCGTAGCCCCGGAGACGTGGGCGGGGTGTGACAGGGAGGTCCGCCCCGCCTGCAGAGCTTGGAAGGTTTGTTGAACGTATTGCACGGGCAGGGAGCTCAAGTAAGGAGTAACGAGCAATGGCAGAAGCACTCGGCATGATCGAATGCCGCTGTTTCCCGGCGATGGTGGAGGCGGCGGACGCGATGGTCAAGGCGGCCAAGGTGGACCTGGTCAGCTACGAGAAGACCGGCGGTGGCTACACAACCGCGGTCATCCGCGGCGATGTCGCCGCGGTCAAGGCAGCCTGCGACGCCGGCCAGGTAGCCGCCGCCCGCGTCGGCGAGATGGTCTCCGTGCACATCATCGCGCGCCCCCACGCCAATGTCGATCTGGTCATCCCACTCGGCCGCCAGCCGGAACCGGCCAAGAAGTAGCGCCGGGTAAGGGGGATCGATGAACTTGGCACGGGTGCTGGGCACCGTCGTCTCGACGCGCAAGGAGCCGAGCCTGGAGGGGTTGAAGCTCCTCCTGCTCGGCCAGGTCGACGCCGAACGCAAGTTGACCGGCTCCACGGTCGTCGCCGCCGATGCTGTCGGCGCCGGCATCGGGGAGTATGTCCTCTATGCCACCGGCAGCTCGGCGCGGCAGACTGCGCTGACCGACAAGCGGCCCTGTGACGCAGTCGTCATGGCGATCGTCGATAGCTGGGAGATCGGCGGGCTCGAGCTCTACAAGAAGGGCCATGACGACTAGCCCGCAGCAGAAGGCTGGTGAGAACTGCGGGCTAGGGGGGCGGCGCTTGATCGAGCGCCCTGCGGACTAGCGGTACGACGGAGCGAATCGCGAGCTGGTCGTTCCATCCACACGGATGGCCGGTGGAGGATCTCGCGCCGACCTCCGGCGAGGACACTGGTCACAGTAGACGCGAGGGAATCGTTCGGGCCATGTCACGGCTGACCGACCAACAGGTGCATACGATCGCCGAACGGCTGGCGGCGCGGCTGGGTGTCGCGCCGGCCGGGGGCTCCGGCGCGGGCGCGGCCGGGCCTCATGACGCCCCCTTGCAGCCCGGTGCTCCCGCTACCGCCACCGCGACAGCCGGCGCCCTCGCCGCCGGTCAAGTCGCCGCAGGCGAAGCCGCCACGTACCTCTCCGCGCAATCAACCTCGGGTGACGGCATCTTCGCAAGCATCGATGCGGCCGTCGAGGCGGCCACGACCGCCTTCCGCCGCCTGCGCGCCGCATCGCTCGAGTCGCGCACGCAGATCATCGCCGCGATCCGCGAGGCGATGCTGCGCGAGGCCGAGCCGCTGGCCCGGCTGGCCCACGAAGAGACCGGTTACGGGCGCGTGGATGACAAGACGCGCAAGAACCGCATGGTGACGCAAAAGACCCCGGGCCCCGAAGATCTCACGCCCACCGCGATGACCGGGGATCGCGGCCTCGCACTAGTCGAACCCGCGCCCTATGGCGTCATCGGCGCGATCACCCCGGTGACCAATGCCTCGAGCACGCTGATCAACAATGCGATCGCGATGCTCTCGGCGGGCAACAGCGTCGTCTTCAATTGCCATCCCAACGCCCAGCGCGTCGGACACCGGACTGTACAATTGATCAACCGGGCGATCGTCTCCGCCGGCGGGCCGGCCAATCTGCTCGCGACCGTGGCCGAACCGACCATCGAGACCGCCCAGGCGCTGATGAGTCACGCGGGCGTGCGCCTGTTGGTCGTCACCGGCGGCGCGGGCGTCGTCGCCGCGGCGATGCGCAGCGGCAAACGGGCAATCTGCGCCGGGCCCGGGAATCCCCCCGTGGTCGTCGATGAAACCGCCGACCTGGAGCAGGCCGGACGCGACATCGTGCTCGGCGCCTCCTTCGACAACAACATCATCTGCATCGATGAGAAGGAGGTCTTTGTCGTCGAGTCGGTGGCCGCAGACCTGATGGCGGCAATGCAGCGCCACGGCGCCTATCGGCTCGACGAGGCGCAGCGCGGGCGCGTCACGCAGCTGATCTTCGAGCGCACCGCGGGACCGCGCGAGCCGGGGGTGATCAACAAGCAGTGGATCGGCAAGGACGCCACCGCGATCTTGCACGCAAGCGGGATCAACGTGGCGCCCGAGACGCGCCTGGCGATCGCCGAGGTGCCCGCCGAGGATCCGCTCGTCTGGACCGAGCAGATGTTGCCGGTCCTGCCGATCGTACGGGTGCCCAGCGCGGCGCAGGCGATCGATCTCGCCGTCGCCGCCGAGCGCGGCTTCGGCCACACGGCGTCGATGCACTCACGCAGCCTGGACAACTTGAGCCGCATGGCCAGCGAGATCAACTGCTCGATCTTCGTGAAGAACGGCCCCTGCTACGCGGGCCTCGGCAGCGGCGGAGAGGGGTTCTGCAGTTTCACGATCGCCAGTCCGACCGGTGAGGGACTGACCGGCCCGCGCAGCTTCAGCCGTCTGCGCCGTTGTGTGCTCGTCGATCATTTCCGGATCGTCTGAACCATCCGAGGACGCGCATGCCCCGGCGGGGAACAGAGACAGGACAGCCCAAAACAGTGAGCGAGGGCAGCGCGCAGCCCAAGACGGTGAGCGAGGGCAGCGCGCCGCCCAAGACGGCGGCAGAGCGCGTGTCGGAGGGCGCGCGCGATGGTACGCCGGGCGCTGCACCGGCCGAGCGACCCTACCCCGCGCTCGCCTTGCTCGAGTTCGAGAGCATCGCCGTCGGGATCCAGGCGGCCGACCGGATGGTCAAGCGTGCTCCGATCGCGCTGCTGAAGGCGGGCACCGTGCATCCGGGCCACTACCTGGTGCTCGTAGCGGGATCGGTTGCCTCGACCGAAGAGGCCTATGGCGAGGGGCTTGCGACCGGCGAGCGTGCGCTGATCGATGCGGTACTGCTGCCCGACGTTCATCCGCAGGTCTACGGTGGATGCCTGGGTGCACGCCGGAAGCTGGAACGCGAGGCGCTCGGGGTCTTGGAAACTCGTTGCGTTGCCAGCTTGCTCCGCGCCGCTGATGCGGCGGTCAAGGGCACACCGGTGGCGATCGTCGAGATCCGGCTCGCCGATGATCTCGGCGGCCGGGCCTTCGTGCTCTTCGACGGCGAGATCGCCGATGTCGAGGCGGCGCTCGAGATCGGCAGCGGGCGCATCGCGCCGGAGCACCTGATCACCTGCACGATCATGCCGCGCCTGGATGCGGCGGTGCGCGCGGCGATCGAGGAGGGCACGCGCTTCGCCCCCTGCACGCTGCTCCAGCCCGAGGGCGTGGAGGCGGCGGAGAGCCTGGGCATCTAGAGCTCCGTCGGAAGCCCGCACGGGAGGGGCCTGGGAAGCGGGCCGGCAAGGAAGTGCGCGCAGCAGCGGAAAGGAACTCGAACCGTGAGACTGCACCGCATCACCAGGAGACTTGAACCGTGAAGCTCGGCCGCGTCATCGGGACCCTGGTCCCCTGTGTCGTCTACGAGGGGCTCAACGGCGTGCCCATGCTGTGGGTCCAGCCGCTCACCCGCGACCGCGAGCCCGGCGGGAGGCCGATCGTCTGCGCCGACGGCACCCGCATGGCAGGCCCCGGCGAGCTGATCTACTACGAGAGCAGCCGCGAGGCGGCGCTCGCGCTCGACCCCTGGTTCGTCCCGGTCGACGACGCGATCATCGGTATCGTCGATGGAGTGCACGTGGTGGAGGAATCCTAGGAAGCGTTCTCAAGAGGAGATCGACCATGCACTTAGGCAATGTCGTCGGTGAGATCTTCTCGACGATCAATCACCCGATCTACGACTCCCGCAAGCTGCTGATCGTCGATCGTATCGATCCCAACGGCGCGGCGACCGGAGAGTATCTGATCGCCATCGACACTGTCGATGCCGGCGTGGGCCAAACGGTGCTGATCATCGACGAGGGCAACTCAGCCCGCCAGATCCTGGCTGCGGAGAATGCACCGACACGCTCGGTAATCGTCGGCATCATCGATGAAATCACGCTCAACGAGCGATGGCCGGGAGAGGCGACGAAGTCGGCATGAAGTCGGAATTCCTATTGCGGCGTGAGATCGTAGAGGTCGGCCGGCGGCTCTATGCGCGCGGACTGGTCGCCGCTACCGATGGGAATATCAGTGTCCGCCTGCGGGGAGATCGGATCCTGGTGACGCCGGCGGAGAGCTGTCTCGGTGAGCTGCGCCCCGAGGAGCTGATCGTCGTGCCGTCCCAGCCCACGCCACTCTCCCCACGCCCGGTGTCGAGCCTGCTCCCCCAGCGGCTGCGCCCCACGAGCGAGTTACCGATGCATCGCCAGGCCTACATCCAACGCCCCGAGATCGGCGCGGTCGTCCACGCTCATCCGCCGATCATCACCGCCTTCACGGTGGCGGGGCTCTCGCTGGCCGCGCCGGTGCTGCCCGAGGTGGCGATTGCCCTGGGCCCGGTCCCGACGGCTCCCTACGCAACGCCCTCGACCGATGCCGGGGCCCGGGCGATCGAGGAGCTCATTCGCACCCACGATGCGATCTTGCTCGACCGCCACGGAGCGATCACCGTGGGTACCAACCCACTCGATGCCTACCGCAAGCTCGAGAAGCTGGAGCACTGCGCGCAGGTCGTGCTGGCCGCACATCAACTTGGCCGAATCCAGACGCTCCCTCCCGATGAAGTCGCCCGCCTGCAAGAGCTGAAGAACGTTGGAGGCGCCCATGGACCGCTCCCTCGTCCGTAGGATCCTGATCACGGTCGTCGGCTTGGCCGTCGTCCGGCTCGGCTATCACGTCCCGCTCCCCGGCATCGACCTCTCCGGGATCCTTGGCTTCCAGACCAGCTCGGGTGGCATCTTCGCCCTGCCGGGTTGGTCCACAGTGCTGCCGTTGCGCGTCTCGATCTTCTCGCTCGGCTTGCTGCCCTACATCTCGGCATCGATCCTGCTGCTCTTGCTGAGCGGGCTCGTGCGTCCGCTGCGCCGGCTGCGCAACGGGGGCTGGCGGGAACGGCTCACCTTCGACCGCCTCATTCTGGCCTTGACCGGGCTCCTTGCCGTGATCCATGGATACGGCACCGCCGCCACGCTCCGCAATCTCCTCGCCGATTGGGGAGTCGCCAGCGCGACAGAGGGGATCTTCTTCTTTCCCGTCGTCATCCTGACGATGACTTGCGGCACGCTCTTCCTCGTCTGGCTGGCCCACTTGATCACGCGCTTCGGCGTCGGCAACGGCGTCCTCCTGATCGTGGTCACGACGATGCTGGTCAAGCTACTCATCGACATCGCGCATCAGATCCAGATGCCCTTGGTCCCGGACGCGCCGATCGGACATACCGTGCTCTTCATCGTCTTCTCCCTGGCCTGGGTCACGGCTCTCGTGCTCTTCACCCAGGCGCGCAGCACAGTCGCTTTGGTGCGGAGCTCGGACACCTCCTCGGGAAAGGGCGCGGTTCCCGCACGCGCTGACGACGAGACCACGCCCAGCACGGCGGGCACCGATGTGCGGCCGGCTGAGCCGGCAGCGGAACCGCTTCTCGCGCCGATCCGGGTCAACATCGCCGGCGTGCTGCCGCTGATCGCCGCCTACACGGTCTGGAAGTTCCCCTTCACCATCGCCGCGCTGACCGGCACATCGGAGCGCTTCTTTCCCAATCCCTTGGGCGCGTTCTACTGGATCGTGGTCTGTGTCCTGATCGTCGTCTTCACCTACCTACTCACCGCCTGGATCTTCAATGCCCGCGATCTGGTGGCGCGCGCCGGGCGCTGGGGCTTCCGGCTGGCGGAGTTCGCCTCGCCCGAGGAGGCCGCGCGTTTGCTCGACCGGCGTGTCGCCATCTCGATGATGCCGGCGTCCCTGATGCTCTGCGCCATCGCCCTGGCCCCCACGGCGCTCTTCCACTGGTTCGATCTCCAGTACGGCCTGACCGCGCACTATGGCCGGGATCTCCTGGTGATCATCGCGGTCGCGATCGCGCTCTTCCGCGATCTGCGGGAACGCCCCCGTGAAATGGAGAAGGACTGGGTGCCGCTGGCCACGTTCGAGACGGTGCTCGAGACGGAGATGGCCGAAGTACTGCTCGACGAGCACGACATCGACTCACAGCCGCAGGCGAATCGAGTGATCCCGATCACCGGCAGTCTCGCCCCCTGGGAAGTCTGCCGGCCCTCGTGCCAGAGTCTCGTCATCCACCGGCGCCTCGGGGGTGGGCAGGCGACGCTGTGGGTGCCAGAGGAAAGCCGCGAGGCCGCCGCGCGCATCCTGGCCCCCTATCTCGACCCCGAGGACGCGGCGATCTGCTAGACTGTCGAGGCCATGGCATCCGCAAACTCTCGGCTCTTGAAGCTGGCGGCCATGGGCGCGGTCCGGCGTGCAGCTCCCCTGGCGGCCAACTCGGCCCTTCTGTCGGCCGTCTTGCCGGCGATCCGGCCTGCCGCCATGCCCGCCCTATTCCCAGCAATCCTGCCGGCCGTCTTGCCTGCAAGAATGGTGGCCCTCCTGTTCGCAGTCCTGCTGGCCGCCCTGCCGGGCACGGCCGCTCGCGGCCAGGCCGCCACCTATACGCTCTTCCCCGATGGGAGTGGTGACTTCCCCACCATCCAGGCTGCCATCGATGCCGCCGGCGAGGGTGATCTGATCGAGCTGGCGGATGGGACCTACACGGGCGACGGCAACCGCGACCTCGACTTCCTCGGCAAGGCGATCACGGTGCGCTCGGCAAGCGGGGATCCGGCCCAGTGCATCTTGCAGTGTGGCGGCAGCTCGGCCCATCCGCATCGCGGCGTGCACTTCCATCAGGGCGAGGGCAGTGGGACCGTGCTGGAGGCGATCACCATCTGGGGTGCCTGGAGCGGCCAGACCGGGGGGGCGATCCTCTGCGATGGCGCTGCTCCCGCCTTGAATGGGTGCATGTTCGAGTTCTGCTACGCGAAGTACGGGGGCGGCATCGGCTGCCTGAACGGGGCGGCACCGACGATCACCAACTGCACGCTGCGCGACAGCCAGGCATTGGCCGGCGGCGGCTTCTACTGCCGGGGCGCGACCAGCCCCCTGCTGACCGGCTGCACGCTGGCCCGTAACCACGCGACCGGATCCCCCCCGCTGGGCGGCGGATTCTGCAGCGACGGCGGCTCACCGATTCTCGAGGACTGCACGTTCTCGCGCAACGAGGTCGAGGGCTGGGGCGCTTGCGGCGGCGGCCTGTATGCAGGCAGCGGGGGGGCGTTGGAACTCCGCGCCTGTGCATTTCGCCGCAACTCGGCCTACGCCTATGCCAGCGGCGGCGGCGTCTATTGTAATGGGAGTGCCCTGCTGATCGAGGGCGGTGAGTTCTGGCACAACTACAGCGAGAACGAAGGCGGCGGGTTGACCACGCTGAACTGCGCTCCGGTCATCGAGGGGGTCGTCTTCTCGGAAAACAGCTCCATCTATGGTGCCGCCATTCACGCCTGCAGCGCGACACTCGAGCTGACCGGCGCAACCCTGCTCGCCAACTCGGCTCCCGGGGGCGGGGCCGCCCTCTGCCTCGGCTGCGCGGCAACTGCTACCCTGGCCAACTGCCTCGCCGCATTCAATGGATCGGGCAATGCGATCCACTGCGCCAGCGGCGCGCTGGCCACCCTGACCTGCTGCAACCTCTTCGGCAACGAGGATGGCAACTGGACCGCCGAGATCGCCGCCCAACTTGGGTCCGCCGGCAACATCTGTCTCGATCCGCAGTTCTGCTCGCTCGCCCCTTGGGACGACGAGAATTGGGAGCTGCAGAGCGACTCGCCTTGCGCGCCGGAACATTCCGGCTGCGGACTGATCGGTGCCGGGCCGGTCGGCTGCGATGAAACCCCAGTCCTCCCGGTGAGTTGGGGCAGAGTCAAAGTTTTCTTCCGGTGATCGTGCTGCCCCGTTCGCTCAGGGATCCGTGTATCATCGCTCCCTGCTTGACGACTGCTGGTCGGGGAGTGGACCTTCACGTGGCCCTACACACGACCGCAACCAAGTGGCTATACTTGAACTGCCAGCGGAGATAGGGTATCATCACCTACTGGATATTGGCATCTCTCCAAGTCCATCTTAGACGTACAACCTCGCAGCTCCGGGTCCTCCGGGCGCCGGCGACCGAGGAGGATGCATGATTCGCGGGCGGGAGGTTTACCGGCTGGCTGTGCCGGTCTTCCTCGCATTCCCGGCGCTCCTAGCCGCCGCCGGATGGCTCACTCCCGCGCAGGGCAATCTCGCCCCCCCCGCGACTCATGAGGCGATCCTCTTTCACGTCCAGCCGGTCAGCGCAGGCTTCTGCGATCAGGACCATGTCTGGGAATGCCCGCAGGTCCGCCAGCACACCGAGGCGACCGGTCTGCTCGAGTTCGATCTCTTTGTCTACTCCAATCGTCCCGAGGAAGACCTCTCCCTCTGCACCCTCGATCTCCCTCTAGCCTGGCCCGCGGAATGGACGCTCATCGACTGGGAGTGCTGCCACGAGGGCGAGGCATCCTTCGCCGTCTCCGGTCATGCGGGACAGCTCTCGATCGCCTGGCAGAGCTGCCCCGACTTGAGGGGCGGCCTCCTGCTGGTCGCGCGTTTCATCATGGATGTCGAGGGCTGTGGATGGTTCGGCGTAGCAGGCGTGCTCGACCACCCGACGCTGAAGCTCACCCGGGGAAGTCAGGAGCTTGACATCTGGTGGGTGCTGCCCGGTTGGGCCCAGGCGGGGGTCACCTGCAGCTACTGCTACATCCCTTGCGACTTACACACGCCCTGCCGGCCGGAACTGACGCCGCGGCACATTGAACTCGAGACCTGCCTGGGGGGCACGGCTCAAGGCTACGCCAGGTGCTGGATGCACGGCGGATGCGAGGCGGCATACGCGACAACAGCCGACTGGCTCGAGGTAGAAGTCGGTGATCCGGTGCCGGCCAGCGATGGCATCACCCAAGAGATCCTCATCCGGGCCGATGCGACCTCCCTGCCCGTGGGAACCCACGAGGCCTACATCCGGGCCAGCGGCGAGTGTGTCGGCTGCACCCGGCTGATCTTGTCGGTGATCCCAACCCCTCCGGTGAGTATTCACACGAGCTGGGGCAAACTGAAGGACCTCTACCGCTGATATGTGGGTTCCGGTTCTCCGAGTTGCACTGCCTGCGGCGCTTGTACTGCTTCCCGCGCTACTGGTGCCCTCACCGACGCGGGCCGTGGGTGCCGGCTCCGGGACTCCCGCCGGTTGCGGCATCCACGAAAGACTCGGCAGCAGTCACGATCATCCCCTCGCGGAACCGGCCTCCCTCGGCCTTGTGAAGTTCGACTCGGAAGTCATCCACCTTGCGGTGCGCGGCGACTCGCTCGAGGTCACCGGCCTCTACCTGCTGTGTCGTCGCAGGGAAGGGGAGCCGCGCTCGCCCGAGTCGGCCTCGGTCGAACTTGCACCGGCCGGCCACGACCGAGTCGAACCCGAAGCGGTCGGGCTCGAGACGGTCTCGCCCGCTCCGGTTGAGCTCTTCTACCCGTTCCCGGCCGATCCACGGATGGGCGGGATACGTCCCGGGGACGTGGAGAGCCGCGTGCCGGGTGGTGATTGGGAGCCCGTGGGTTACACGCCCCTGCCGCATGGCGCCGGACTCCGCTGCCGGCTGGTGTGGCCCGCGGCTGACTCGCTCGAGGTGCGCACCACCTATCGCCAGGCGCTGACCGAGAGCTACGCGCGATATGTCGTCACCACCACACGCGCCTGGGGTGAACCGCTGCGCTGGGCACGCTTCGAGATCCACTTGCCTGGAGATGCCGAACTCAGCAGTGCGAGCTACCCATTCGCACGCGATGAGTCCGCCGGCGACGACGACGGTACGGAGCGCTGCTATCTCTTCGAGACAACCGACTTCTGGCCCGAGCGGGATATCACCTTTGAGTGGACGCGCAGCCCGTAGAGTGCGGCGCTCCGGATGCAGCCCGAAGCGCCCCCCCCCGATCTCAGCGGCGTCTCCGGTGCGCCATCCGGTAGTCGAGCTGATCCGCAGCGCTAGTACCGATAGTGCTCGGGCTTATAGGGCCCCTCCACCGGGAAGCCGAGATACTCGGCCTGGTGCTCGCTCATTCGCGTCAGCTTCACCCCGATCTGGTCGAGATGCAGGCGCGCGACCTTTTCATCGAGCTCCTTCGAGAGTACGTAGACCTTCTTCTCGAAGGAGTCTTGCCTCTTGGTCAGCTCGATCTGTGCAAGCACCTGGTTGCAGAAGCTGTTGCTCATCACAAAGCTCGGGTGGCCGGTGGCGCAGCCGAGATTGAGCAGGCGCCCCTCGGCGAGGATGAGCACGCTGTGCCCGTCGGGAAAGGTCCACATCGCATACTGCGGCTTGATCTCGGTCTTCTTGATCCCTGGAACGGCGGCCAGGCCCGCCATGTCGATCTCGTTGTCGAAGTGACCGATGTTGCCGATCACCGCCTGGTTCTTCATGCGCGCCATGTGATCGCTGGTCAGCACATGGTAGTTGCCGGTCGCGGTGATGAAGATGTCCGCATCCTCGACGACCTCCTCCATGCGCAGGACCTGGTAGCCCTCCATTGCCGCCTGCAGCGCGCAGATCGGGTCGATCTCGGTGATGATCACCCGCGCTCCCTGCCCGCGCAGCGCCTGGGCGCAGCCCTTGCCGACATCGCCGTATCCGCAGATCACGCACGTCTTGCCGGCCAGCATGACATCGGTCGCCCGGTTGAGGCCGTCGACAACCGAATGGCGGCAGCCGTAGAGGTTGTCGAACTTACTCTTCGTCACGCTGTTGTTGACGTTGACGACGGGAAAGAGCAGCGTTCCCTCGCGCTCGCGCTGATACAGACGATTGACCCCGGTGGTTGTCTCTTCACTCGCACCGCGACACTCGCGAGCCACCTGGCGCCAGCGCTCGGGCGACTCCTTCTGGATCCGGGCCAGGATATGCATCAGGGCCACGTAGTCTTCGCCTTCGACGCTCCCTGGATCGGGCGTTTGGCCGGCCTTCTCGAACTCGTAGCCCTTGTGGAGCATCAGGGTCGCATCGCCGCCATCGTCGACGATCTGATGCGGCCCGCGCCCCTCGCCGAAATCGAGCGCCCGGTCGCAACACCACCAATACTCTTCGAGCGTCTCGCCCTTCCAGGCAAAGACCGGGACGCCGCGCGGGTCGGCGGGAGTGCCCGCGGGACCGACCACGGCGGCCGCCGCGGCATGGTCCTGGGTCGAGAAGATGTTGCACGAAGACCAGCGCACCTCCGCCCCGAGCGCGGTGAGCGTCTCGATGAGCACCGCCGTCTGGACGGTCATGTGCAGAGAGCCCGAGATGCGCACTCCTTTGAGCGGCTGCTGGGGAGCGTATTCCTTGCGAATCGCCATCAATCCCGGCATCTCGTGCTCGGCGAGTGTGATTTCCTTACGCCCCCACTCGGCGAGGGCGAGATCGGCGACCTTGTATTCGAGCGTCTTCATAGCCGTACCCATTCCTACGTCCTTCCCTATGATTCCCGATCGGTGTCTTCCCCAATAGTTCCAGCATTGACCGGGCGCTGATCGGGCTACCTGCCGGCGCGGCGGGTCAATTGGAGGAAACCGCAGTATAGCCGCGCGGTTCCCGGCGCGCAAGCACCGGGCAGCAACAGCACCGGGCAGCAACGCAGCGCACTCCCGGGTCGCAAGCACTCGGCGGAGCCGCCACCTGCCGCGGGGCTGTCAGCGCCGGGTAGCCCCACAGCGTACCGCGGGCCCTACCCCCGGCGCTCGCGGATCAACCGGTCGGTCTCGGGGATTTTCGCCTGGTGTTCGAGCCAGTACTCAGGCTCGCGCTGGCGGCGTAGCTCCTCGACCGTCTTGCCCTGCTGCTCGACCCACGTGTAGTACTTCAGATTCGCCCAGCAGTCGTGCTCGTGCCGCGTTCCCTCGCGAATGTAGTCGAGCCCCTGGCGCTGGTAGATCGACTCGAAGCGGATCGCCGCTTCGGTTTCATCCATCGGCCCGGATTGCTGGTTCATCTGTTCGAGCACCGAGTGGTAACGGTCGACCCCATCGGTGGCGATGGTGAAGATCAGGTCTCCGCGACCGAGGCGATAGAACTTCGCCGTCTTGATCGCGCCGAGGATATTGCAGATCGTCGAGATGCCGAAGTCCTGCCCCATCTGCCGGACCACATCGGCGGCGATCCCGGCCCGCTCGAGCACCTTCTGCCCCGGCGGCTCGGCAAGGAGCTGAAGGCCCTTCTTCGAGTCCCACTCGTCGATGCACATCAGCGCATCCATGTTGTCGGTGTTATGGATCCAGGTGGCGTGCTTATCGCCGATGCCCTGGATGTCGTGCCCGCCGAAGCCATTCGAGTAGAGCGTCGGGCACTGCACCGGCTCGAGGCCGACGATCCGCACACTCGCGTCCTGCTGGCGCAGGAGATCCCCGGCAGCGATCGTGCCACCCGATCCCATCGCCGAGACGTAGGCCGCCAGGCGTTGCGCGCCCCCCGCCTGGCGCAGCTCGTCGAAGACCTCGAGCATCGCGTGGCCGGTCACGAAGTAGTGGAAGCGGTAGTTGCCGAACTCGGAGAACTGGTTGACGATCACCGTGTTCGGCTCACCCGCCAGCTCGTTGGCCTTGTCATAGATCTCCTTGACGTTGCTCTCGCACCCCGGGGTCTTGATGTACTCGGCACCGTACCAGTGGATCTTCTCGAAGCGCTCCTGGCTCATCAGCTCGGGCAGCAGGATGAGGCACTCGTAGTTCATCCGCGGCCCGACATAGGCGCCGCCGATGCCGTAGTTGCCCGTCGAGGGCCAGATTAGCCGGTCGCGGCCCGGGACGATCTCGTCGCGCACCTGGCGCTCGATGCAGCAGCTGTAGGTCGCCCCCACCTTGTGGCTCCCGGTGGCGAAGTGGCGGGCGATCAAGACGACGATCTCGGCATCGACACCGGTCAGCTCGCGGGGCAGCACCATGTAGCGCACCCGGTTGTGTTCGTCCTTCCAGGTGATGTTGTAGAGATTGATCGGATCGAGCGGGTCCGCTTCGTGAGCCGCCAGCGCGCGGGCGCGGATCCGCGGGTCGATCCGGTCGGGATGGAGCATCTCCTCGAATGTCGGTCCATAGACGAGCTCACGGGCCATGACGCCTCCTTCTGATCCGTACCCTCCCTGCCGGGCTGTCCGGCACTGGGCCCACACCCACCGCACCCAATCGAGGGGCATCCCATCATGGGGCCCCCGCCGCGCGATGACAAGCCGCGGGTGTCGGCCGGGGGCATCGGCCGTGGATATCGGCCGGCTGCAGCTCGGAACCAGCCGGCTCCGGCCGGCGCGCCCACGGGACCACTCGAGGCGGGGAATCAGGATCGGCCCGCACCGAGCGGGGAGCAGATTGCCGGCCCGCCGCGGCTCTGCTACCGTGACGGTCATGGTCCAGCGCGTCGATGCAGTCGAGAAGGTCACCGGGCGGGCGCTCTTCGCCGATGACATCGTGGCCGAGGGAATGCTCTTTGCCGTCCCCCTCCACGCCGCCCACCCCCACGCCCGCATCCGCGTGCTCGAGACCGCTCCCGCCGTGGAGGTGCCGGGCGTGGTCGCGGTGCTGACCGCCGCCGATCTGCCCGCGGCCACCCGACTCGGAACGATCGTGCGCGACCAGTACATCCTGGCCGGCGACCGCACCCGCTATCAGGGCGATGTGCTCGCCGTCGTCGCCGCCGAGACGGAAGCCGCCGCCCGGGCAGGCGCCGCCGCGATCCGCGTCGACTACCAGCCGCTCCCGGTGCTCACCGACCCGCAGGCGGCCCTCGCCCCCGGGGCGCCCCTGATCCACGAGGAGCGCGGCACGAACCTGATCGCCAGCTACCGCGTGCGCGATGGGGATCCGGCGCGCGCCTTCGCCACCTGCACCGAGATCCTCGAACGCGAGTACCGCACCTCGTGGATCGAACACGCCTACCTGGAGCCTGAGTCGGCGATCGTAACGCCTGAACCCGACGGGTCGGTGACCGTCCGCGGCTCGGTTCAGCTTCCCTTCAACGCCCGCCGGTTCATCGCCCAGGCGTGCGGGCTGCCGCTCTCGCGAGTGCGGGTCATCCAGGCAACCCTGGGCGGCAGCTTCGGGGGCAAGGACGAGACGATCAATCTGATCTGCGCCCGCCTGGCTGTGCTGGCGCTGCGCACCCGCCGGCCGGTCAAGTCGACATATTCGCGTGAGGAGTCGATGCGCGAGAGCTACAAGCGCCATCCCTTCCTTGTGCGCTCGCGCCTGGGCGTGGATGCGAACGGCAAGATGCAGGCGCTCGACATCGAGATGACCGCCGATGGGGGGCCCTACTGCACCTCCTCGCCGTTCGTCATCTGGCGCCCGACAGTGCAGTGCACCGGGCCATATGTCGTGCCCGGCGTGCGCTGCGACACGCGCGCGGTCTACACGAACAACCCGCTGACCGGTGCGATGCGCGGCTTCGGCTCACCGCAGTTCAACTTCGCCTGCGAGTCGATGGTCGATGAAATGGCGCATGCCATCGGACTCGATCCGGTCGAGTTCCGCCGCCGCAACTTCTTCACCCAGGGCTGCAGGACCCACACCGGGCAGCACCTCGACAACCACACTGTCTCGATCCGACAGGTGATGGAGACCGCCCTCGAACGCACCGGCTGGGCAGAGAAGTACGCACGCTGCGGGCGCGGCACGCCCGGCCCCGACGGCCGCGCCTACGGCATCGGGTTGGCCTGCTGCTATCGCGGCGTCTCGCTCGGCGCCGAGGGGGCCGACTTCTGCTCGGCGATCGTCCACGTCCAACCCGACGCCTCGGTGCTGCTGCAAGTGGGGGTCAGCGAGAACGGCCAGGGACTGAAAACCGCGATGACCCACATCGCGGCTACCGAGCTGGGATTGCCCGCATCCCAGATCCGCTTCCTCGATACCGACACGAGCCACGTCCCCGACGGCGGCCCCACGGTCGCCTCACGCGGCACGATCGTCGGCGGCAACGCGGTGTTGATCGCCGTCGCCCGCCTGAAGGAAATGCTCGAGCCGCTCATCGCCGAGCGCATCGGCGCGCTGCCGGAGCCACGGGACGCGACCGAGGCCACCGCCGCAGGCCCGCCCGGCACCACCGCAGGCCCACCCGCCACCGCCGCAGGCCCGCCCACCACCGGCACCGGCGGGGAACCGGCCGGCTATCGCTACACCGGCGGCCGCATCCATCACCCGGTGACGGGTGAGTCGATTGCCCTCAACGAGGTCGTCGCCGCGGCCGCCGAGCATCGGCTCTATCTGCAGGCGTTCGGCTCGTGGGCCGCGCCGCGCGTCTCGTGGGATGAGGAACGCGGACGGGGACACGCCTACTTCACCTACGTCTACTCCTGCAATGTCGCCGAGGTCACCGTGGAAGCCGCCACCGGCAAGGTGCGCGTGACCCGCCTGATCGGCGCCCACGATCCGGGCCGGGCGATCAACCCCGAGATGGTCCGTGGGCAGATCTACGGCGGACTGCTGATGGGCATGGGACTCGCCCTCGGCGAGCACTACCCGGTTGCCGAGGGGATTGGACAAGTCGGCAACTTCGACCGCTACCGGATCTGCCGGGCGCATCAGGCCCCGGAGCTCGAGGCGCTGATCATCGAGAACCCCGACCCGGCCGGACCCTGGGGGGCGAAGTCGATCGGCGAGCCGGCCAACGAACTCGCCGCCCCAGCGATCACCAATGCGATCTTCCATGCGACGGGGGTGCGGATCCGTTCACTGCCCCTGCAACCCGAGGAAATCCTCGCGAGGTGGCAGCGATGAGCGGTGCCGGCCACAGCTCTCCGACCATCCTGCGCGTCAACGGGGTGGCGCGCGAAGTGGCCTCCCCGCCCGAGCGCCTGCTGCTCGATGTGCTGCGCGGGGAGCTGCGCCTGACCGGAACCAAGCGCGGGTGCGGCATCGGCGTCTGCGGAACCTGCACCGTGCTGGTCGACGGCGTCCCCCGGCTCGCCTGCCGCTTGCCCCTTGGAGAAATCGGGGAGCGCGAGGTGCTGACGATCGAGGGCCTCGCCGGCCACGACGGAACGCTGCACCCGATCCAGCAGGCCTTCATCGACGCGGGCGCGATCCAATGCGGGTTCTGCACGCCGGCGATGGTCTTGCGCGCCAAGGCACTTCTCGATCGCCGCCCCGATCCGAGCCGCGAGGAAATCCGCCGCGCGCTAGGCCCCGTCCTCTGCCGCTGCACCGGCTATCACCAGATCGTCGCCGCGGTCGAGCGCGCCGCGCACGTCCTGGTTCGGGGGAAGACCTGATGAGAAGCGCGGTCTAGCCGGCCAACGACGCGCAGTACCGCTCCCAGTCCTCCTGCGTATTGACGTTGCCGCGCACGCGCGGATCCTCGACCGTGAGGCGCTCACAGCACAGCCCGCGCAGCAAGTGATCGAGCCGCGCCGACGGTGGGGCGGCCAGGATCGCGGCAATCGTCTGCGGGGCAATCCAGATCGGATGGCCGCCCCGGCCGGCAAAGGTGGGAATGACCGCGTCAGGAGCACTGCCGGCGAGGGTGTCCCCGGTATCGACATCGGTGCCGGAATCGGGACCGGCACTGGCCTCGATATCGGTGCCGGAATCGGGACCGGCACCGGCCTCGATATCGGTGTCGGACTCGCGACCGGCAATTGCACCCGTATCGGAAGGCCGAGCTGAAACGCCGGCCAGCGCAGCGGTGAGGAGGCGTTCGAAGACCCTGCCCCCGACCCCAGGCACATCGAGGGGCAAGACCACTGCGCCCCGGGGGCTGGGAGCGAGCGCCCGCAAGCCCATCTGCAGGGATGAGAACGGGCCCTGCTCCCAGGCTGCGTTCCGGCAGAGCAAAACCTGCGGCCGCCCGGGCAACGTCTCCGGAGCGAAGGAGCGGCTCCGATCGAGCGCGCCCGCGATGCGCTCGGCATCGGCGCCCAGGACGCCGGCGATGTGCGCACACCCTGCCCGGGCGAGCCGCTCGAGTTGGTCTTCGATCAGGAAGTGCCCAGAGCCGGGGATCTGCAGCAGCGCCTTGGGCCGCCCCATGCGGGTCGAGGCCCCGCCCGCCAGGAGAACGCCGTTCGCAGCATGGGAACGCAGGGTCATTGGCGGGCCGATTCCTCACGCGGCGCCGCGTCGGCGTGCTTGGACGCCTTGGCAAGCTTGGCCGAGGTTTCCCGAATCAGCTCGCCGGCGATACTGACCGCGATCTCGGCGGGCGTCTCCGAGCCGATCTCCACCCCGACCGGAATGCGCAGGCGCGCGATCGCCTCGGGCGAGAAGCCCCGCTCGGCAAGGTGGCGCCGGATCTGGCCCGCCTTGCGAGCCGAGCCGAGCACGCCCAGCCAACGCCAGGGATGCTCGAGACAGGCGGCAGCGACTTGCGCATCCCACTGATGGTCGGGCGTCATGACGAGGACGAAGAGATCGGGCGAGAAGGGCAGCGCCCCGGCGGCCGCCACGTACTCCTCCGCGCGCGTGCGGCAGCGGGCGAAGTCGGGGTCGTCCAGCCGTTCCGCGCGCGGATCGATGACGGTCACATCCCAGCCGAGATCGGCGAGCAGCTTCGCCACCGCCCGGCCGACGTGCCCTGCCCCGAAGAGAACGAGCTGCTTCTCGGCGAGGTGCGGTTCGAGGAAGATCGCCATGCGTCCGCCGCAGGCGGTCTCATCGGCAAGGCTGATCTCGACCACTTCCGCCGGCCCTCCGGTGCGCAGCAGCCGGCGCGCGCGATCGATGACCTCGCGCTCGGTGACGCCCCCGCCGACCGTGCCGACCCCTTGCCCCTCCGAGGGAATCAACATCTTCGTACCCGCCACGCGCGGCGTGCTGCCCGTTGCCCGGATCACGGTGGCCAGGACGAAGGAGCGCCCCTCCCCGGCCCACCGGGCGAGCAGCTGATAGGTTTCACGATCTTCATTGGACATGGAGAGGACGCTAGGGGGCGGGCTTGCACAGCGCAAGCCCCGGGAGCAGCCGGATGGGCGAATCCAGCCACTCGGGCGGGTTAGCAGTTCGATAGGCTGAGGTTGCGGGCCGTGCGGGGGATGCGGGCGCATCTCCGCCACCATCCGCGTAAGGCGCTGTATTGTAATCGATTACGTTATCTCACCCTCATGGCCCCGATCGTGGGGGCCCCCGCACGTCCGGGCCCTGGAACTCCCCTTCCTGACGGTTTTTCCATTGGATTCCAGCCCCCCCTGTGCTATGATCTTCCCGTGCCCAAGTTGGTACCTGCGGGTCCGGAAGGATTTGCCTGGTGATGAGCCGGCACGCCGGGTTTTCACGAGCGGATCTCGAACCAGCGGTATCAATGAAGGAATCCTCAGCATCGGGTGGTGGATGATGGGAGAGGGGAAGGCTCCCTACCAGGGAGTGGGAACTTCCCACGCGGTTTTGTGCATCGAGTGGTTACACACTAAGGAGGTTAACCCGATGAAAAGAGTGCTTATGGCTCTCGCGCTCGTGGGGCTGATGGGCGGAGCAGCTTACGCGGATGAGTTTGATCTCACCGGCGGCGTGCTGATCCTCCATGCACCTCCAGGTGCAGAGTACACGGCGTCGGTCGACTGGTGTACGTATGACCTGGGTCTGGCCGACTGCTGCCTCGACCAGGACAACTCGCTTGAGTACACCGCGACGTATGACGTCTGGTACATCGTCAGCAACTTCTACGAGTCGAAGTCCTTCAACGCGATCGAGTTCGGCATCAACTACGATCCCGCCGTGTACATGTACGCCCAGGGCGGCATCTGCTCCGACTATCTCTACGACACGATCGAGTATCCCTCGGCCGGGTCGTGGCCGGCGGACGGGTCTGCGATCGCGACAGCTCTGCGGTCTGGCAACTGGACTGGCACGTGCGTTCCCACGCACTACATCTGGGGTTACTACTACGGGTACTGCACACCCGAACCTTGCGATCCTCCCACCGGCATGATCACCCTAGGTGTCAATCCGGCAACCAACAACATCGGCTGGATCGCGGATGGCCCTTACGCGCCCGATTGCGTCGGCCAGATGGGTCTGGGCATCCCTGGCGTTTCCTGCTGCTCCGAGGTTGCGTGCTGTCTGCCTGACGGCAGCTGCATCGACGTGACGGACGTGGCCGACTGCGACGCAGTGAGCGGCGTGATCTATCCTGCCAACAACTGTGACGATGTTGGCTTCGAGTGCCCGCAGCCTCCCGAGCCGATGGCTTGCTGTCTGCCCGACGGTAGCTGCGTGGACGTCCTTGAGCTGGCCGAGTGCGATGCCCTGAGCGGCGTGCTGTATCCGGACAACTACTGCGACGAGCCTGGCTTCGAGTGCCCGGTGCAGCCCGAGCCTGCAGCTTGCTGCTTCCCCGATGGAAGCTGCGTGATGATGCTCGAGGCTGCCTGCATCGATGCCGGCGGTACGTTCTACGCTCAAGAGGACTGCGCCACGTTCGAGTGCCCGATCGAGCTGATGGCTTGCTGTCTGCTCGACGGTACCTGCGTGGACGTCCTTGAGCTGGCCGAGTGCGATGCCCTGAGCGGCGTGCTGTATCCGGACAACTACTGCGACGAGCCTGGCTTCGAGTGCCCGCAGCCTCCACCGGAGTTTGCGTGCTGCTTCGACTTCGACGAGGCCTGCTACATGATGACGGCTGATGCCTGCGCCGCGGCTGGCGGTGTCTGGTATGACGGCATGGTCTGCGAGTCGGCTGGTGGCGACTTCAATTGCCCGCTGTGGCGTGTCTGCTGCATCGGCGAGGATTGCACCATCACGACCGAGGCCGGCTGTGCTGGCGAGTGGCATCCGGAGTGGGATTCGTGCGGTCCTCCGAACCCGTGCGAGGAGCCCGTTCCGAACGAGCCCAACAGCTGGGGTTCGATCAAGTCGATCTACCGGTAGTCTTGCCTGAGCTGGTCCGCCTCGGCGGATCGGTTCAAATAGCCTGATTGCCATGCAACGGGCCTCTCCTCCAGGAGAGGCCCGTTGTTCATTGCCTCGCATTCCGCCGACCCGACGAGCCCGATCGCAGCACCCCTGTCTCAGCACCCTGATCTCAGCACCTCTGACTTCAGCACCCCTTTTCTCCTCTTGCGGAAACCTCTATGCTGGCCGTCGAGACGCCTGCTCGGGCAGGCGCGGTGGCCTGCAGCCACTGGCAAATCCGCCGCTCCGGGCACCGATCGAGCGCTCGAAGCCGAAGCCAAAGAGGAAGGTGCCATGCCCGATCACCGATCCCCTGATCCTGTGCCCAAGCCACCCCCGCGGCCATCCAGCACCCCCCCACCGTGGATCGAGCTTCCCGACCTCGGGTTCCGTCTCGACGTCAGTCGCATCCTCGACCCCGCGCACCTCTCCGCGCAGGCCGGCAGCGCTCTGCGCGCAGCCCTGGGCGAGATGGAACGTCTGGAAGCAGGCGCAATCGCCAATCCCGACGAGCACCGCCAAGTGGGTCACTACTGGCTACGGGACCCCGCGCGGGCGCCTGAGGCCGAGAGCCAAGCCGCCATTCGCGACGCTCTGGCACAGGTCAAACGCTTTGCCGCCCGCGTGCTGGGCGGCGAGATCATTCGCCGTGAGCCCCGCGCGTCTGATCGTGGTGCGCCGGCCACAGGGGGATCCCGCTTCCGCCACTTCCTGCTGATCGGCATCGGCGGCTCGGCCCTGGGTCCTGAGTTCCTCGACGACGCCCTGAGTATCCCCGGAAAGGGCAACAGCGCTCGGGGGGCAGGCGATACCACGGAGCCCTCCAGCGAGCCGGCGAGCCTCCCCGGCCTCCAGGCCCATTTCCTCGACAACACCGATCCCGATGGCATCGAGCGCACGCTGAGCCGCCTGGGCGCCGCGCTCGCGGAGACGTTGATCATCGTCATCTCGAAGTCGGGCGGCACCAAGGAGACACGTAACGGCATGCTCGAGACTGCCGCCGCCCTCGAACGCCGCGGCCTGCGCCTTGGCGCCCAGGCGGTCGCGGTGACGATGCCGGGCAGCAAACTCGAGGCCCTGGCACGCGCGCAGGGCTTCCTGGAAGTCTTCCCCATCTGGGACTGGGTCGGCGGGCGGACCTCGATCTTCTCGCCCGTGGGCCTGCTCCCCGCTGCCCTGCAGGGGTTCGATGTCGATGCATTCCTAGCCGGCGCCCGCGATATGGATGCCGCCACGCGCCGGCCCGATCCCGCCGCGAACCCCGCCGCGATGCTCGCCCTTGCCTGGCACACTGCCGGGGAGGGCCATGGTCTGCGGGACATGGTGGTCCTGCCCTATCGCGACCGCCTGCTGCTGCTGAGCCGCTATCTGCAGCAGATCGTCATGGAATCCATCGGCAAGGAGCAGGATCTGCGGGGCACTGCCGTGCATCAGGGCCTCGTCGTTTACGGCAACAAGGGGTCGACCGATCAGCATGCCTTCGTTCAGCAACTTCGCGAGGGGCCCGACAACTTTTTCGTCACCTTCATCCACGCCTTGCGCGACCGCCGGCTCGGGAGCCGTGCGCGCTGGGAACGGCAGGGCGAGGAGGCACCGGGCCCGGTCACCGGGGATCCGCTCTTCGTCGAGCCGGAGGTAACCTCGGGCGACTACCTGCTCGGATTCCTGCTGGGGACGCGGGCGGCCTTGAGCGAGAAAGGGCGCTGGTCGCTGATGATCACGCTGCCCGATGTCTCCGAACGAAGCCTGGGAGCGCTGATCGCCCTCTATGAGCGCGCCGTCGGCCTCTATGCCTCGCTGATCGGCGTCAATGCCTACCATCAGCCCGGGGTGGAGGCGGGCAAGCAGGCGGCGGGACGCGTCCTCGAACTCCAGCGCCGGGCGCTGGCGCAGCTCGCCGCCGGGGATCCGCCGGCAAGCCCTCGGGGCGAAGGATGGACCGCCGCCGGACTCGCGGCCGAACTCGGGCTGCCCGATGAGGCCGAAACGCTCTTCCATCTCCTCGAACACCTTGCCGCCAACGGCCGCATCCGAAGCCTGCCCGGGGAATCTGGCTGGGAGATGCGTTTCACCAAATCATAGAAGGGAATCGTTCCTTCAAGTCACAGAGAGGGGTCCTTTAAGGCTAGGAAAGGTGCCCCCTCAAGCCGTAGAAAGGAATCGTCCCATGAAGAGAGCTCTCCGGTTCACCACGGTTCTTCTCCTGTTGGCAGCGCCGGGGCTGCTGGCCGCGCCGGCGTTGCTGGGTACACTGTCGCTCTCGCCCGGGCATTGGGAAGCATTCAGCCCGTGGGCGAAGGCGGCGGCAGAAGAGCCCAACGAGCGGATCGCGGCGCTGCTTGCCGAGATCGATCCCTGGATCGCCGACGATACGACGCGCATCATGGCCTTCATCGAGCAGCACAATGCGGCCACGGAGGCGGCGATCAGCGCCTCGCCCCACTGGCAGCCGACGCTTGAAGACCTCGGGGCGCTGCTGGGTATCGATTACCTCGGCTCACCACAGATCGATGCCACCGGACGCATCTACTTCCAGATGCGCATCACCGGCGAGCAGGAGGCGCTCTTCTACGTCGATGGGCCCTGGGGCTGGCCGATCCAGGTCACCCCCAACGGCTGGACCGATGCGGGGCTGCAGATCGGAAGCTACCGGCTCGCGCCCAACGGCGAATACTTCTACTTGCGCGTCATGAAGTACGGTGATGAGAACTGGGACATCTACCGCTTCTCGCGCGACGGCAAGCACGACGTCCTGTTGGAGGATCGCGATGTCGCCTACGGCACACCGCACATCCAGGACGACGGTGCCTTCTTCTGCTCGATCGACAACCGCGAGCAGATGTGGATTGGGCGTTACGATGTCCTGGCCGGGCGCATGGATACCCTCTACACCGAGCCCGGAGCGTTCTATCCGGTCGATCTCCACGAGGGCAAGATCGCCTGTATCCGGATGATCTCCTTCTCCGAATCCCAGCTCTTCGAGTTCGACACCCGCACCGGCGAGACGCGCGATCTCACCGACGTCCACCTTTTCTGGTCCGCCGACTACACCCGCGACGGTCGGATCCTGACGCTAACCGACGCCCGCTCGGCCGAAGAGGAATTCATGAAGCTCGTCCTCATCGATCCGGCCCAGGCGCCGGTCGCCACCGACGAGATGGAAGTGCTCTACGATCCGGGAATGGAGACCGATGACTTGGTCTTCAAGCGCGAGCTGGGCCGCGCCTGCGCAATTCTCAATCGCGACGGCTACTCTGAACTGGTCGAGGTCGATCTCGACGGCAGCACGCGCAGGCTGCCCGCGCCGGGTGTCGGGATCATCGATGGCGCCCACTACAACGTGAAGGGTGAGCTGGTCTACAGCTTCAGTTCCCCCAGCACGCCCCCGACGGCCTACTACCTCGCCGCGTCCGAGGGGAACCCGGAGCAGATCGGGCGCATCGCCACCTTTGGCTACGACTTCACCGGCACCAACGTGGAAGTGATCCATTACGAGAGCACCAACGGCACCATGATCCCCGCCTTGCTCTACGTGCCGAGCGGGGCGAAGCGGAACGGATCGAATCCCTGCATCGTTGAGTACCATGGCGGGCCGCCCGCGCAGAGCCGCCCCTATTTCCAGCGCAACATCGCCTTTGCCCTGAGCCGCGGCGTCGTCTTCCTCTTCCCCAACGTGCGCGGCTCGTCCGGCTACGGCCCCGCTTGGGAACGGGCCGATAATCTCGAGAACCGCTTCCAGGCGCTCGAAGATGCCGAGGCGGCGCTCGACTACATGTTCCGCGAGGGCTGGAGCCGGCCCGAGAAGACCGCCATCTGGGGCGGTTCCTACGGCGGTTATACGGTCAACTACCTCGCCGTTCACGCGCCGGAGAAGTTCGCCTGCGCGGTTTCCGATGTCGGCGTCGCCGATGTCGATTGGTGCAATGCGCATTCGGATCAGACCTTCCTCGAAGGCTGGGAGCGCGAGATGGGGCCTATGGGAAGCGAGCTGACCCGCGGGCTCTCGCCGATCTTCTATGCCGACCGCATCACCCGGCCGATGCTCCTGACCGCCGGGTTTTTCGATCCGCGGGTGCCCGCCTCGGGGCCGCGGCGCCTCGTCTGGGTGCTGGGCAAGCTGGGCAAGCGCGTCCACTACTTCGAGGAAGTCGAGGCTGGTCATGGGGCCTCGATGCGGACGCAAGTAACTCACAGTATGGCGCGGGCCTATACGTTCATGTTCGATCATATCCTCTAGGTCGTGGAACGAAGATTCGGCGGGGGCGAGCCTAATAGAGAAGAAAGGATCCGAGAACGGCAACTGGACTGAGAAAGATGGCGAGGATGTAGTTCGCACAAAGACCAAGTGGGTCAAGGTTAGCTTCAAGGTCAGGATTGATAAGAAGTGGTACTACTACCAGTACATCAACTCAGAGGATGCGGCCGAGTGTGACAACCCTCCATCTTTCTCGCACAACGACACGATTCACAACTTTGGTGGCTCACCGAGTGATTATCACGTCTTCGTTGCGGCTGCGCTGCCAGGCTGGGAACCCTCAGTGTCCCCGGAGTCTTTCACGCTGGTCCCGGGTGATAGTATGGAGGTGGTTTTGTCATGTGATGTGCCGATGGGCGCAACGTGGGGGAACCGCTTTGAGCTGACCTTCAGGGATTCCGTTGCCGGACAGCATCCAGACACCGTCTGGGCAGGCCGCATCGGGCGTCTGCGGAAGGAGTTCCCTCTGGACTACGCAGTCAGCGATGTTGGAGCATTCTTGTATCAGTCCGTCGACGTAAGGGGATGCCTTACCGTTGAGAATGGAGGCCACCTTGTGGTGGAGCACTCGGTCCTGGAAATGGTTGAATATCCCGCCTGCATCATGTCGGCTGAGGACGCGGGGCTGGCTGTGAGACACTGTACCTTGGTTGCGCACGCAGGCCAGGTGTTCGGTTTCGCCTGTGGTAGCTGCAAGGCGGAAGATCATCTGGACGACAGCGGACTCCGACGGTGAACAATCTCGGGGGAGAAACGCAGTCTTCACCAGGTCTGCGCGGGTCTTAAGCACTATCGACATGCGTCGTCGGCCGTTTTGCGGCATCGAAATCGGCCATCTGGGACCTTCCGGACTGAACGCCAGTAGCAGCGAGATCCCGTAACTCCCTGATATTCCAGGGAATGCCTGTGCGCCGGTGCAGTCGGGAGGGGCCTCGGAGCGGGGAAAACAGGCGAAAACTGCCCCTGGACTGCCCCTCCCGCTCCACAGGGCCCAGGGAACTGCCCCCCGGCTGCCCCTCCGGGGCGTGGATCTCGTGGTTTGAACGAATAGGGACGAGCTTGCATGCTTGCGCATCGCCAAGCTCACGCCCTAATATTATAAGTACGAGCGCGATCGTACGTGAATGCGTGATGTCCACCGAGCGAGTGAGCACAGCGATCGAGCGGTCGCTCAGGGCAGGCAGGGCGCTGACACCCCGTCAATCTTGCTCCCTGCCGCTTGGAGACAGAGACTTGCCTCCTCTCGAGCCCCTTGATCGCACGCTACTGCGCCGTGAGCGGGGAGTCTGGCGAATGAGGCGCAACCGTCAAGGTCAGTTTACGTTCCAGTCTCCGCAAGGGATAGATGGAGTTTTCGGGACCCACAGGTGCCTAGCGTCCCGGCATCGCTCCTCGCCTTCGACATCGTGAAGCCATTTCAGGCTATTCGCTCCTGAAGGCTCACTGACACATGAGGCACCGTGGCGATCAAGTGAGGTCAGTGCTTCCGAGGGTGCTTGGCTCGATCAAGGAGGTGAACGATGCGATCCCTAAGGAGGTCCACCGGATTCATCGGAGCAGCCCTGATTCTGCTCACCGTCGCGGCAACTCAACCGGTTGCTCGCCAGGCGGAGCGGTCCCCACGGTTTTGGAAGGTAGTCAACTGCCTTCCGCAGAAAGGATGCCTCGAGTATTCCTTCGACGGAACGAACTGGAGTGCGTTCAGAAACCCAGGCGAGGAACGCGAGTTCTCTAATGACTCACCCATTTGGCTGCGAAACACAGGGACGACAATCGCGAGGATTCATTCGGAGGGAAGCTCCACTGGCGATCCGAACCAACGGGACAAATTCGATCCTGTGGAGAACATCAGGCCGGGCACTCAGATCAAGCAGTGGCCCGGTACTGCCCTAGTGATTGCGGGTTCGGTTGTGGGCCTTGTCAAAGGGGTCCTCGGTACCGTGGGGGATATCTTCAAGTTCTTCGGCAATAGCGAGGAAAGATACTGCGTAGTGGAATCCGAAGGCGATGCATCGGAAGGTGATCAAGTCCAGATACTTGTCGAGCATGATGACATCACAGGGGAGATGAAATTCAAGCTCACCTCCGTCAACATCAGCGGTGACATGGCCGTGTGGTCAGGTAGCACGATCGACCCGGGTCTCCCACTGCTGATTCCCGGCGACTACGTTGTGTGGGATGTGGACGGCAACATGCTGGAGTGGGGCAACGAAGAGGTCGGATACGAGACCCTGGAATGCGAAGGATGTCTTGAGCCTGGGCTCGCCTCCCTCTTCACGAACGGCGACCATGAGGTCAGCAACGACATGCGTGCTCCGTGCATCCAGGGGCGTGCAGACACCGTCTGGTTCGGCGGTTACAACGAGGTCGAGGGAATCGCGTACAACAGCGTCGACGACGGCTACGGCAGTGCCGTGTGGACCTGGGACGCTGGCACGATCGATCCGTTGGAAGGGTGGACCTGCCGGGACCTGAGCGGCGTCTTCGGTGCCTATATGAATATCTGCACCGAGATGGAGTGGACGGACTGGCTCTGTCATTCTCCGCATGTGCCCGACCCTGGGGGTCTATCGGGCAACGCGCTCTACTGCGCGACCGACGTGCCGTTCAGCCCCCTGCCCGGCCATCTCCCGGGCCATCATGAGTACATGATCAGCCCGATCGTCGATCGGGAGTACTTCACGAGCGAGGGGGGCTGGTTGGAGGTGATCGTGCGCTGGGACGCGTTCAACTACTTGCGCTGGAGCGCCGCCACCTTCTACCGTCCCGGGTTCCTCTTCTATCCGTACACGACTCCCGAGGACCCGACGCCACGCTGGAGCGGGCGCTCAGGCCAGAGCGTCTGGCACTACACTGGCCAGACGTCGATCTGCGTGCAAGATCAGATCTTCAGCCTGACGGCGCCCGTGGACGGGACGCCGCTGCCCTACAACTGGGAGCAGATGAAATTCATCTACGAGGTCATGACGGATTGCAATACGTTCGGCATCCCGCCAGCGGAATGCCTCAACGAAGGAAACACCAACGGTGCGCCGATCTACGACAACGTGCGCGTGGGGATCACCGGTGGCGTGGACGCCCCTCCGATCGCGGTGGAGAGCGGGCATCTCTTCCATGACGGTTTCGGTCAGCTCTCGCCTCTCTATCTGGATCCCGGTGATGTCTGCAACTCCGACGTGGCGTACGACCGGAGCGGCAACAACATCGACTACAATGACTGGCTCGCGGACACCGCGGCCGTCCACGGCCCGCCGGTCACGCTGCCGGAATATCAGTACTGGATCGATCTCTGCGTGAACGTCGCCCAGAAGGGGCCGCGTCAGGAGATGATTCCTGACTACCATGCCTGGAAGGCGCGTTTCACAAGCGATCCCGAGGCCGACTTCGTCTGCGCGTTGATGGACACCGCGATGGTCCTCCAAGGCGGGCAGTACGTTCCGGTAGACGACGGCCAGGTCCGCGTGACGTACTTCCATGAGGACGATCCGGGGTTCGATCCCAACTTCGATGACCGCACACCGGAGCAGGAGATCCTGCCCGACCTGGTCTTCACGCCCGGCACGCGGATCGAGTATTACTGGCGCAGCTACTGGGCAGGGAGCCCACCACAGGAGTATTTCACGCTTCCGCGGACTGGCGTCTACGAGATGGAATTCCTGCCGATGATGGAGCTCAACACGGAGACGCAGGATGAGTACGACGTCATCTGGCCGTCCGTGCTGTACGTGGACGCCTTCAACGGGGGCGAGGAGAAGTTCCTGGTTCCGACCTTCGACCAGCTGGGCATCGCGTTCGACAAGTTCGACCGTCAGGACTTCTCGTCGAACTACGACGCCTCGATGCAGCGGAGCTTCGGTCTGGGGTTCTACAACCCAGGCGGCTGGGGGAACAACGGCTGCACGCTGGAGCAGCTGATGGGCTACCGGATGATTCTGTTCACCTCCGGTGTCTACGGTATCGGTGGGGGAGAGGTAGGGGATTTCTCGTTGCTTGCGAACTGGTTGGGGGCGACGGATTGCGGTGCGGAGTACTACCGCCGCGGGCTCGTTTTCAACGGCAACGAGATTGGAGAGATCATGGGTGATCCGGATGAGGGGAAGGCGCTGCCTTTCTTCGTCGATGCTCTGGGCGGCGCGGTCCTCAGCCACGCCTACCGGGACTACAACAGCGACGACTACCCCTGCGTTTGGTTGGAGCCTGGGGCGAGTCCCGAGTTCGAGCCCGCGGTCGATATTGCGGCATTCAAGAACGGCGCTCCGGAGTTCCATGCCTACAACGTCCTCGGCGCGCTCAGCCCGACGGTCGGTAACCTGATGTTCGTTCCGAGCGTGAATGCCGTGTATTACAACTATCCGGAAGTCACCTGGGCTCAGATCGTAAGGGAGGTGAACACGGGCGGCGGGGGCGGCTACAAGACCGTCGTCGACGGCTTCAGCTTTCATGAGCTGACGGAAAGATATTACGGCGGTCAGGAGTGCCCCGACGACTCGCTTGGCATCGTGGCCGGCTGTGCCGATCTCCTCGGTCCCGAACTGGATTGGTTGACGGACGGTGGGGCTGCCGCGTTCGACATGTGGCGGTATCCGTGCGAGAATACCTCAGTGGGCGAGGGCAGCGAGACCCATGTCAGCGGACCGGTCAACTTCCTGTATGCCAGCCGGCCGAATCCGTTCCGGGGCTCGGCCACGATTCGGTTCAACATGGCTGCCGAGAGTCCGGTGAAGATCGCCATCTACGACGTCTCCGGCCGTCTGGTCAGGACGCTCAGCGACGGCAAGGCGCAGGCTGGCGAGAACACGTTGACCTGGGACGGGACCGACGACGCCGGCAACCGGGTGAACGGAGGGATCTTCTGGATGGAGATGATCACGTCGAGCTACAAATCCGCCAAGAGACTCGTCGTTCTGAGGTAGTCCCACGGGAACCAGTGCTCCAGTTGACAAGTGAGTCGAAAGCGCACAAGAGGTGTCCCCGGCGGAAAGGCCCCGCGAGGAAGCGAGCAGTGTCGTGCATGCCAAAACGGGCGCGTCGTGGGCGCGTGCTCCTTCGCCGTGAGTTCTGAGCCCGCTCATCAGGGGGGGGCATCCATGCCCCGGAGGCCAAGAGCGAGGACGGCCATGTGATTCCGGGATCGGGATTCCCGGGCCGGAGGTGCGGCGTTCAAAGAGACCTGAGAGCCTCGGGCCGTGGCAACGATCGGAGAAGACCGCTTGGCTGAGCGTGCCGGCCAGTTGATGGGCCCGGCTGGCGCAGCGAGCCTGGGACGCCCAATTGCCATCCTGGATGCTGCCTACGGACTCGATTGCAAAGCGAATGGCCGCGGAGTGGTGACACTTCTACGAGACCTGGCGGTGCGATTGTGAACTGCACGGGTGGGGATTCATCGCGGCAATCATCTGGAAGCGACGGGGAAACCGCGCGTTCCATCCGCGGCGCGCGCTTTCAAAGCAGAGGCTGCTCCCGGGGCGCCGTCCCCGTCGACAGCATCCGCTCCCGGCACCCGAGAGAGACCCTTTCGGAATCGTGCGAAGCCATTCAGGCGCCCGCAATGCCAGGCCTGCGATTCTCTGGCCGCGCCCCATGCCGAATCCTCGCCCCACAACGCCTGGAACGCGAGTCTCGTTAGTGTTATCGTTTATTGTGTCAACGCTTAGCGCATGTGAGTTCGACTGTGAGCATCGAGTGCCTCAACGGGAAGGAGGATCCCCCGATGAGAACTGCGATTCTGGCTCTCGTGTTCGTGGGGTTGATGGGTGGGGCGGCCTATGCCGATGAGTACGATCTCACCGGTGGGGTGCTGATCTGCCATGCACCGCCGATGCTGGTCTACACGGCAACTATCCCCGACTACTGCACTCACTACGAGACGATTGCGATGTTCGACTGCTGTCAGGACCAGATCAACGAATTCCCCTGTGACAATCTGGAGGCGTTTGTCTGGTACATCTTGAGCCAGTTCTACGAACCCAAGACCTTCAACGCGATCGAGATGGGTATCAGCTATGATCCCGATGTCTACAGCACGGTCCAGGGCGGCATCTGCTGCCCCGGCGCGTTTATGACGATCGAGTACCCCTCAGCCGGCGCCTGGCCTGGCAACGGCTCGGCGATCGCCGCCTCGACGACCGAGGTCGACTGGAGTGGCGATTGCGTCGTGACGCACTGGCTCAGTGGTTATGCCTACTGCGCGCCCTACGGGCCCGGTCAGGGTACGATCAATCTGGTGACCTCGCCTCAGACCGGCTTCATCGGTTGGGCTTCGATGTCCGGCATCTGTGCGGCCGAGTGCATTGGGGCGATGGGCATCGGCCAGCCGGGCGAGGCTTGTTGTTCCGTGCGTCCCCCAGACCTCGCCTGCTGCATGCCCGACGGCAGCTGCGTTGACGTCTTCACCGAGGATGCCTGCGATGCCCTCGGCGGCGTCCTCTACCCGGAGGCGTGCGCGCTGACCGACTGCCCGCAGCCGCCTGATCCCGAGGCTTGCTGTTTCCCCGACGGGAGCTGCCAGATGCTGCTCGAGGGCGCCTGCGTCCATGCCGGCGGGACGTTCTATCCAGGCCAGGATTGCGCTACGTTCGAGTGCCCCATCGAACTGATGGCCTGCTGCATGCCCGACGGCAGCTGCGAAGACGTTCTCACCGAGGATGCCTGCGATGCCCTTGGCGGCATCCTCTACCCGGATCCGTGCGCGCTGACCAACTGCCCGCCGCCGCCCGATCCCGAGGCCTGCTGCATGCCCGACGGCAGTTGCGTTGATGTCTTCGGCGAAGGTGCGTGCGATGCCCTTGGCGGCATCCTCTACCCGGAGGTGTGCGCCCTGACCGACTGCCCGCCGCCGCCTGATCCCGAGGCTTGCTGTTTCCCTGACGGGAGCTGCCAGATGCTGCTCGAGGGCGCCTGCGTCCATGCCGGCGGGACATTCTATCCAGGCCAGGATTGCGCTACGTTCGAGTGCCCCATCGAGCTGATGGCCTGCTGCGTGTCCGACGGCTCCTGCGCAGACGTTCTCTCACAGGCCGTGTGCGACGACATGGGAGGGCTCCTCTATCCGGAGAACTACTGCGCCGAGCCCGGCTTCGAGTGCCCGCCGTGCGTGGAGGCGGCCTGCTGTCTGCCGGACGAGTCCTGTGTCGATGTCTGCGAGGCCGAATGTGCCGACATCGACGGCATCTTCTTCCCCGCCGACTACTGCGACAGCCCGGGCTTCGAGTGTCCCCCGCCGCCGCCGGAGTTCGCCTGCTGCTTCCCGGACGACGAGACCTGCACCATGATGCCGGAGGCCGACTGCCACGCCGCCGGCGGTTGCTGGTTCAATGGCAGAATCTGTGAGTCGGCCGGGGGCGACTTCACCTGTCCGCCAGTGGCGGTTTGCTGCAGGGGAGAGCGCTGCTCGATCACCGCCCAGGAAAACTGCGCCGGCGAATGGCACCCAGAGTGGGATTCGTGCGGTCCTCCGAACCCGTGCGAGTGCCCGGTCCCGAACGAGCCGGCAAGCTGGGGTGCAATCAAGGCGCTCTACCGCTAGGTTGTGGAGTGAACATTCGGCAGGCACAGTCCCAAGCGCTCCTACAACAACACATTGCACCACCATTCCCCTGATTGGCGCCGCCTCCGGTCCCAGAGCGCGAGGCAGCGGGCGGGGCGAGCGATCCCATGCCGAATCCTCGTTCGACAACCTGTGGTATAATCTATTTGATATGCGCGGAATCGCTTAGCTGCATCCAGGAGGCCCCCTCATGCGCGATTCTCTCGAGCGCCGCGCGCTGGGCCTGCTCGGCGGGCTGGGCCTGGTGGCCGCGCTCGTTCTCCTTGCCCCCCTCTCCCCCACCGCCTCCGCCCAGACCTATCGCGACGCCCCGGCGGGCAAGGCGGGCTCGCTGCCCCACGCGATGACCCCCGAGGAAGAGGCGATCCGCGATCTGATCGGCGCCGGCCACCGGACAACGCCCCCGCCCGGCGCGCAGCCGGTGCGCAATCTCGCCGAGTTCGAGCGCATGCAGGGGGTGTTGATCCGCTATCCACTGTCGATCTCCGTCGCCTTGGTCGCCGAGATGTCCGAGGATGCGATCGTCTACTGCGCGGTGACCGCCAGCCAGCAACCCTCGGCGGAGTCGGCCTTCAGCAGCGGCGGCGTCAACATGGATCATGTCGAGTGGTTGATCGCGACCACCGACTCGGAGTGGACCCGCGACTATGGCCCCTGGTTCATCATCGACGCCAACGGGGATCTGGCGATCATCGACACGATCTACAACCGTCCGCGGCCGAACGACGATGAGATCCCGCAAGAACTCGGCGATTATCTTGGCCTGCCGGTCTATGGACCCGATCTGATCCACACCGGCGGCAACTGGATGACCGACGGCCATGGCACCGCGATCTCGACGACGCTCGCCTACACCGAGAACCCGGACAAGACCATCGGTGACATCGAGGCGATCGTCGATGACTATCTCGGGATCGAGACCTATCACTGCTATCCCGACGTCAACGGCGAGTACATCGAGCACATCGACTGCTGGGCGAAGTATCTGGCCGTCGATAAGATCTTGATCCGTGAGGTCCCGCCCGAGCATTCGCAGTACGATGAGATCGAGGCGGCGGTCGACTACTTCGCCGCCCAGCTCAGCGCTTACGGCACGCCCTACCAGATCTGTCGCGTTTGGACGCCGGGCGATGAGCCCTACACGAACTCGTTGATCCTCAACGAGAAGGTGCTCGTGCCGATCGAGGGCGGCTCACACCCAGACGCGCAGGCCCTGGCGGCCTACGAGGCCGCGATGCCGGGCTATGAAGTCATCGGCTTTACGGGAAGCTGGTATTCCACCGACGCGCTGCACTGCCGCACGCATGGCGTCGGCGACCCCGGGTATCTCTACGTCTATTCGATTCCGCTGCGTACGACCGCAGATGATCAGTCTCCCCACCGTGTCGCCGCCGAGATCAGCGACTACAGCGATGCGGGGTTGATCCCGGGTGACTTGCGTGTCTACTGGCGGCCCGACACAACGGGCGCCTTCGTCTACGAGGCGATGTCGGCGATCGCCGGCACCGACTCCTTCTACGCCGACATCCCCGCTCAACCGCTGGGCACGACGATCGAGTATTACGTCCATGCCGCCGACTACTCCGGCCGGGGCGAGGACTATCCGCTGGTCGGGCCCGACGGGCCCTTTCGCTTCGATGTGCGGCTGATCACCGCGACGACCGAACTCGCTTGGACGGACGACACGAGCGGTCCCTATGGGGTCTCCTGCGAGGTCACCGACAGCGCGGCGGTCGCGGCCATCGATCTCTACTATCGCGTCAACGGCGGGGCCTTCACCGCGCTGCCGATGTCGCCCCAGGGCGACGACATCTTCCACGCCGGGATTCCGGGGCAGCTCTATACCTCGCACATCGAGTACTACGTTCGCGCCGAGGCGACCGGCGGCAGCATCGTCCACGACCCGCCCACCGCGCCGGGCCTCTGTTTCGATTTCTATGTCATCCCGCGCACGCATCTGCTGACGGCCGACATGGAGGGCGGATCGGACTGGACGCACGGGGTGGTCACCGGCGGCTTCGGCGACCAGTGGCACCTGAGCACGCAGCGCAACCATACGCCCGGGGGGACGACGAGCTGGAAATGCGGCGATCCGGGCGTGGGCGAGTACGCGAACGAACTCGATGCCGGTCTCGTGACCATCCCGGTCGAGCTGGGCGAGAACTCGGAACTTGTGTTCTGGCACTGGGTTGCGGCCGAGACGAGCGTCACCCATCCGGGGTATGCCTACGATGGCGGCCTCCTCGAGATCGATGCGGGGCAGGGCTGGGAGATCCTCGCGCCCGCGGGGGGCTATCCCTTCCTCATCCGCGACAGCTCCGGGCCATTCCCGCCGGAGACGGGCATCTTCTCCGGGCATCACGATTGGCAGGAGGTCACGGTCTCACTGGCCGCCCACACCGGCAGCGCCCAGATCCGCTTCCGCTTCGGCAGTGATGGAGCAGACACCGACGAGGGCTGGTACATCGACGATGTCACCATCGACGGCTTCCAGATCGATCCGCAGGCCCTGCCCGAGTCCGCAACGTTGCCGCTCACGCGCCTCATGCTGACCGGCAGCCGTCCGAGCCCGATGTCGCGCGCGGCATGGTTCCAGCTCGCGCTGCCTCGGGGGGGACGGACCCGCTTGCAGATCTACGACAGCGCCGGCCGCCTGGTGCGCACGCTCGCCGACCGGGACTTCACGGCGGGAGATCATCGCATCACCTGGGATGGCGCCGACACTCGCGGTCAACGGGTTGCCGGCGGACTCTACTTCTTGCGCCTGAAGACCGGCCACGAAGATGAGAGCCGCCGCATCGTCGTGATCGACTGATCTTGGTGGCGGCTCATCGCCCAACGGGCTCGATCACATTGTCGACGTAGAACGTCCCCAGCCCGTCGTCCCAGGACGCAAAGCTCAGGTGCGTCAGTGTCTCGGGTGGATCGTCCTTCTTCGTGCGAAAGGCCTGAACCTCGCTGGGCTCATCCGTGACGCCGACGACAGAGACCTGATAGCTCTGATGCTCCACATCGACGTCGACACGAATCGTATGCCAGGCTTCTAGGTCGAGGCCGCGGACGAGAATCGTCTGTTCATCCCACTGATCCTGATTGCGCCCTTCGAAGGCGAAGAGGTCGATCTTGCCCGGCTCCGTGCCGGCCGCGAAGCCGAGGAAGACGAAGCGTTCCTTGCCGCTGCCATTGGGGCCCCGGCCGCGCTGGCGGGCATTGCCGATCATCTGGAAGGCGGAGCGGTTGTAGGGCGGCAGGATCTCGCGTACGTAGATGTCCCATTGGAGTGAGAAGCGGCCGCTCTTGGGCTCAGCGAGGCACTGTGAGAGATAGGTGTTGTGCTCGGGATGCGCCTTGATCATCGCCTTGCACGTCTTGTTGCCGCCGATCGACTTGGTGCTGAGCTTCAGCAGCAGGCGGGCCTCCTCGGGACCCTGACGGTTGCGGCTCTCGTACCACCCCTGCCCCCCGGCTTCCCGGGCCCGCAGTTGATTGCCGTTCTCGTTGGCCTCGAAATCTCCGTCGACGATCAGCGGCGCCGCGGCACGGGCTGTTCCACCGAATCCGATTTCGACAACTGCTTCGAAGCACCCCAGGGCGATCCCGAGGGCCATGACCAGGGCACCCAGCAACACGAGCGATCCCGCGCCGGCGGTGGCACGCCCTGGGGCCCGTCGTTTCCGGTACCCGCGGCAATGGATCGTATGCGAGTCATCTCCCTGGCCTGATGATCGGGCTCGGCAAAGCATTCGGTCCTCCCTCGGCTCGATTCGCACCCGCCGCCCGGTGGATCGGATTGCCACGGCGGGCATCCCGTGCCCTCGTGCCCTCCCCGACTGGCGGGCGGGGGCGGGTATCCTGCACCCTCGTGCCCTCCCCCGGCCGGTGCGGGCGGCCAAGCCGGGCACACCGGCAAGACCACCTACCAGCCTACCGAATGCCTGGGGTCAATGAAAAGGGCTTCCCGGGAGGACGGGAACCAGGGACCCCGACGGCGGGCCTCTCTTGCCTCCGGGCCCGCTTCCCGGCTAGACTTCTCGGCTCCACTTGCAGAGATCCAATCGAGTCACGGTGGGGAGGCGCCCAGTGGGGGAATTCTACGCCCTGATCTGCACGATCATCTGGGCCTTCGCCGTCATTCTGCTCCAGCGGGCGACCGAAGAGGTTCACCCGCTGGCGTTGAACCTCTTCCGCTCCTCGGTGAGCGTCCCGCTGCTTCTCCTGACCGTTCTGATCACCGGCGGCTCCTTGTTGCGGTCCGAAGCTTCGGCCGGCGACTACCTGATCCTCTTTGCCAGCGGTGTGCTCGGCATCGCCGTGGCCGATACGCTTTTCCACAAGGCGCTCAATCTCACCGGCGCCGGCGTGAACGCCATCGTCAGCACGGCCTATTCCCCGCTGGTCGTCTTGATGGCCTTCCTGCTGATCGGCGAGCGGATCAATGCCTACGACTTGATCGGGATGGTGATGATCATCAGCAGCATCCTGATCACCGGCAGTCTGCAACCCCTCGCGCACCGCACCCGCGCACAGCTCCTCTGGGGGGTGGTCCTCGGGGTCACCGAGATGTTCTTCCTCGCACTCTCGATCGTGATCGCCAAGCCGGTGCTCGACCACTCCCCGGTGATCTGGGCGACCGCGGTGCGTCAGAGCGGGGCGCTGATCGCGATCTGGGTCATGGTGCTCTGCTCGCCTTCCCGGCGCAGGATCCTGAAGGTATACCGGCCGTCGCGGATCTGGCGCTTCATGTTGCCCGGCACCTTGCTGGGATCGTATCTGGCGTTGATCTTCTGGATCGCCGGCATGAAATACACTCTCGCGAGCGTCGCCGCGATCATCAATCAGACCTCAACGGCCTTCATCCTGATCCTGGCGGTCATCTTCCTCGGCGAGCGTTTCACGCCGCGCAAGGGCCTGGCGGCCGCCATTGCGATCGCCGGTGTGCTGCTGATTGCGTTGACGTGAGTCCGGGCACTCTTCCTACGCCCGGCCACTCATCCGACGTCCGGGTACTCCTTCGACGTCCGGCCACTTCTCCGACGCCGGCACTCCTCCGAAGTCTGCGCACTCCCCCTTGCCCGGCGGCACCCCCGCTACAGAACGACTCGGATCAGTGTCAGCACACCCAGGAAGAGCGTCGCATAGCCGATCGATCGCCGCAGCAGGCGCTCGGGCATGATCTTGACCGTCCAGACCGCCGCCGGCACGGAGAGGATCGCCCCCAGCATCAGGGGCAGGGCAAGCCCCCAGGCGACACCTCCCTGGAGCACGAGATAGAGGATCAAGCCGACGAGACAGACCAGGCCCTCGGCGAACGAGGTGATCCCAATCGCGCTCTTCTCGCCGACACCCGAGAGGATCTGTCCCCCCGTGACGACGGGGCCGTAACCCCCGCCCGAGATGCCCTTGTTGAAGGCTGCGATCGTGCCGACGCCGATGATCTTGCCCCACGAGAAACGCCCCATCAGGCGCCGGCCATAGATGATGAAGAACCCGATCCCGAGGATCATGAACCCGATATAGCCCTTGACGATCGGCTTCGGCAGGCTGACGGCGAGGAGCACCGCCGCCACGGTGCCGACTACCGAACAGGCGACGAGAATCTGCATCGTCCGGCGGGCACGCGTTCCACGACCGAGATCAACATTGCCGGTGCGGTGATGGAGGGCTCCCGAGGTGATGCCCGAAATGAACTCCGAGAGCAGGACGGCGGGCACGACCTGCAGGGGAGAGAAACCGAAAATCATCAGCATGGGGGTCAGCGTCGTCCCATACCCCATGCCGAGCGAGGAGTCGACATACTCGGCAAAGAAGGCGAGAACCCCGATGATCAGGAAAAGCGTGGCACCGCCGAAACGCTCGGCGAGACGGATATCCGGCGAGAATGTGAGGAAGATCAGGGCCACCCCCAGTCCGATCAGACAGAGGGTCCAGACGGTCTTCAGGATCCGCTGTGATGCCATGGGGTTCTCCCTTCATTCGGGCGCCGGGTGCGCAGCAGAGCGACTCCGCTCCCCCGGCACGTCCCGTGCTCTGCGACCTGGGGACACGCATCACCCACGCATCCCTCGCCAGTATGTCCCGGCACTCCTATTGGAGTACTAGGATTTAGCCTAAAACATTACGTTCAAGTCTATTGTCCATCGGGTCATCTCTCCTCAATCGCCGTCATGGCATCGCGCGCATCGCTGGCCATCTCTGCCAGTGACTCCCGGTCGAGGACCGCCGAGATGTTGTCGCGCACGCGCAGCATGAGCTGCCGCAGCCAACAGGTCTCGAAAGGATAAGGACAGTTAGGATCCCTGTGCGGAGCGGTGCGGCTGGCGCAGGAGATCGGCGCCAGGGGACCGTCGACCGCCCGGATGATATCCCCGAGGGTGATCTCTTCGGGAGGCTTGCGCAGCGCATAGCCGCCCTCCTTGCCCCGCTCGCTGACCAGCAGGCCTTGCTTGCGAAGGGTCACGAGGATCTGCTCGAGGTACTTGGTCGGCACGCTCTCGGCGCGGCCGAGCTGGGAGACGGAGATGGGCGGCCCACCATAGGCCTGCGCCAGGTGGGGTAGGACGCGCAGTGCGTAGACGCTCTTGCGGGAGAGCTTCATATCGAGAAACTCCTATCTGATATGAAGTATATCACAGATCCCAGGAATCTCAGAGCGGAAATCGTGGTCTAGGGCCATGTGAACAGGTGGAAGGTCTCGGTCGGGTACTCCAGCCGCTCGACCTGGGCCCCCAAGATCTCGGCAAGGCCATGAACCTGGCGGTCGTAGGTGGCAACCATCCCCTTCTCACGCCCCCCAAGGCTGCGGGCTGGATAGGAGACGACGACGCGCTGTGCACGCAGCCCGGACAGCAGACGCACCCCTGCATCGCGCTCCTGCCGCTCGAGGCAGGGCAGGGTCTTGAGGATCAAGACGAGGTCGGCCTCCCGGTACACCTGCGGATCATCCGCCGCCCGCTCGCCCCGCTTACCCCGCTCGCTCCGCTCCAGAGCCCGCGGGCCGCACAGAAGATCCCGCGCCTCGGCTCGCCCGCGTTGGCCGAGCAGGTCCAGGAACCGGTTGATCGCCGCGACGAGGCGCAGGTCGATGTCCCAGGCCACATACTCCGAACCCACCGGCAGCCCCATCCAAGGCAGGGCGAAGGGGTGCAGACCGCAGGCGAGATCCAGCACTCGCAGTGCCCCGTGAGCCGGCCTCAGCCCACGCAACAACCGGGGATAGAGCTGCTCCTGAAAGGCGAGGCGTTCCGAGGTCGAGGCATGCAGAGAGAGGACCCTGCGCGCGCAGTCGCGGATCTCGTCGGCCTGGGACGGCGCCGTGCCCACCGGGAGGGCCACCGCCTCCATCTCCGCCTGCACTCGCTCCAACACGCGCCAGTGACCGCTTGCCAGGTAGGCGCCGTAGACTTGGTGGAGCTTGCTGCGCGCGGCCCGCGCCGCCGCCCGCGGCGTGCGCTGGCGCAGCGCCGCCCAGCGCGCCACGCGCTCGAGCGTCTCCGTACACAGCGCTCCGTACTTGCGACTGCCCCGCAAGACGCGGACGATTTCAGCGACCGCTGGCTCCATGGAAAGGCCTATCCGTTCGGCTTCGCGTTCCGTTGGCGCAGAGCATCAATCAACCGGCGATAGAAGACGAGATTGTGGATCGTCGCCAAACGCGGCCCGGCCGGGTCGCCGCACGCAAAGAGGTGATGCAAGTAGGCCGCCGGCCGGCGCGTGCAGAGAGGACAGGGACACCCCGCTTCGATCGGCGCGGCCTCCCGGGCGTAGCGCTCACTCGTTATCCCGATCTCGCGGTAGAAGCTCTTGCCCTCCATGGGGGAGCTCCGGGGGTCGTCCCGGAAGCAGAAGAGGCGCCCGTGCCGCCCATCGCGTGTCGGAATGACACAATCGAAGAGGCGGTAGCCGGCGTGCCAAGCGCGCACCAACGTTTCCGGCTTGCCGATCCCGAGCCCATGCAGCGGGAACTCGGACGGCAGGATCTCGGCCACGAAGGGGACCATCTCGCTCAGGGCGCCCCCCTCCTCTACCGGCCAGCCCCCGAAGCCATAGCCGTCGAAGCCGATCTCCATGAGGCGGTCGGCGCACTCGCGACGCAGATCGCGATCGGCACCCCCCTGCACGACGGCGAAGAGAAGCGGGCGGGTTGTGCTCCCGGCCATGGACGCACTCGACGCGCCCGTTGGGCGCCCGGCAACTTCCGCTTCTTCCGCGTTGGGCGCCGCTTCGAGCAGGCGGTCGAGCTCCCGGCGGCAGCGGCGCGCCCAGTCGACCGTCCGGCGCACTCCCTCACGCTGGAGGGTCTGCGGCGCCCGGGGGTGCGTGCATTGATCGAGACAGAAGAGGATATCGGCCCCGAGACGGAACTGATGTCGGATGCTCTTCTCGGGAGTCAGTAGCTCGCGGCGGGAACGCCCGGGCCGACGCAGCGAGAACCCTTCATCGGAAACTCCGCTGAAGCCGGCCCGTCCGGGGCCGCGCTCCGCGCTGCGTCCTGTGCCGTCTCCCGCGCTGCGTCCTGCACCACCGCCTGCGGTACGTCCTGCACCACCGCCTGCGGTACGTCCTGCACCACCGCCTGCACTGCGCCCCGCACCACTGCCCGCGCCGCGCCCTGCACCACCGCCTGCGCTGCGTCCCACACTCCCGCCCTTGCCGGCCAACAACGAATAGGCCTGGAAACCGCCCGAATCACTGGCCACCGGTCCCGGCCAGCCCATGAAGCGACGGATCCCTCCCAGGGCGGCGATGCGGCTCGTGCCGGGCGATTGCGCCAGGTGGAAGGCATTGACCATCAGGATCTCGACCCCGGCGCGGGTCAGATCTTCGGCATCGAGTCCCTTGACTCCGGCGCGGGTCGCATCGGGTAGAAACGCGGGCAGGGCAATCGCTCCACGGGCGGTCAGTAGTCTCGTCGGACGCCGCATGCCCCTTCCCTCTCCCGCGCCCCGCGTTCGGTTGCCCCGCGGGCTGCTACCGGCTGCTACCGGCTGCTACCGGCTGCCACCGGCTGCCGCCACGCGTGGCGGTCCGCTGGGCCAATCAGACCGCTAACGCCCGGGGATCACGAACTCACCCGCATGAATTTCGGATGGTGTCCCGCGATCACCACCGTCGCCTCGCCGCGGATCCGCGCCTCGATGAACTGGGCGGAGAGTTCGCCGAGCCAGCCGCGATGGACTTCCTCGAACTTCTTGGTCAGCTCGATGCAGACCGCCGCCCGGCGGTCGCCGAGCACGGAGAGCGCATCCTTCAACAGGCCATGCACTCGTCGCGGGGACTCGAAGAAGACCAGCGTGTGGATGGAGTCCCGCTCGGCAAGCAGGAACTTGCGCCGCGCACCCGTGCGCCGCGGCGGGAAGCCCTTGAAGGTGAACGTTGTACTCGGCAGGCCCGAGGCGAGCAGCGCCGGCTGCACCGCCCCGGCGCCCGGAATGACCTCGATGCGATGGCCCTGCTCCGCCGCCGCGGCAATCACTCGGTATCCGGGATCGCTGATCCCCGGATATCCGGCATCGGAACAGAGGGCCACGTCCTCGCCCCGATCCAGCAGGCGCATGATCCCGGACGTCACGCGTTGCTCGTTGTGCTCGTGGTAGGCAATCATCCGGGCCGGTCGGGGAATTTCATAACGCTGCAAGATCTTGCGCGTCGTGCGCGTATCCTCGCAGGCCAGCGTGCCGATCTCGCGCAGAATGCGAACGGCGCGGAAGGTAATGTCTTCGAGATTCCCGATCGGGGTTGCGACCACATAGAGCGTTGCCATTGTCACCATCCTGTGCTGCCGAATGTGGCCCACCTGCCCTGCACAACCACCGCGCGCGTCACCGGCTACGGCCGCTGTCCGTGCGGGATCCTACCGGCCGCTAGAAATAGTACCAGATGCTGCTGTAGTCGTTCGGACCTTCACCGATTCGATCGAGACGCTCCAGGTACTCGAGAATCGGCACGTCGCGGCCGACGTAGGTGCGGATGCCCGAGGTGATGTTCTTCTCCCACGGATGGAACTCGTAAACCCGGGCGCCGTTGGGGAGAATGCTGATCAGCTCGCGATGCTGCTGCGCACGCAGGTAGTTCTTGCCGCGGCCGGGAATGTTGTAGACCGCCTCGTCCGTGCGGGCGAGGCCGGGCAGCAACCGCGCCTCCTCTTTCTGCTCCTGCATGAGCCGCGCAATCGGAACGCGGTAGTCCTCCATCTCCTCTTTGCCCTTCATGCTGAAGGTGTAGTAGGGATCGATGCCCGCCAGTCGCAGCGCGCGCCGCAGGGCGACCGCCTCGAAGCGCCGGGAGACAAAGAACGTATAGACAAGCTGATTGTAGACCGGAATGCGGCGGGCGCGGAGCTTGTCGACCGCCTCCACCACCTCGGGCGTCACCTCATAGGGATGCTGGCAGTGGGTGACGACCGCAATCTCGCGGTGGCCGGGCTCGCAATGGCGCCCCAGCATGGCGGCGAGCTCATCGGTAATCCGCATCGGCATCGTCACCAGGGTGCGGGTCCCGATCCGGATGCGCTCTACCGAGGAGATGCGGGCGAGCCGCTGCATGATGTAGCGCAGGCGCTCGCGCCCCATGACGAAAGGATCCCCGCCGGTGACCAGCACCTCACGGATCCCGGAATGGCACTCGATCCAGTCGAGCGCCGCATCGAGCTTCTCGCGCGGCGCCAGCGCCCCGGGCGTGAGCACATCCTCGATCTCCCAGTTGCGCTGGCAGTAGACGCAGATCTGCGGGCAGGTACTGATGGGTTTGAGGATGCAGATGCTCGGGTAGCGCCGCGTGATCAGGTCGATTGGAGATGTGTCCTCCTCGCGCATGAAGTCGAGCACCGCCGGATCGCTCCGGCGCAGGCGGCAAACCCCTTGCACATAGCGATCGGGGGGGATGACCTGGTAGCGCACCGAGCGGTCGTGATCGGTGGGGGTCTCGTCCATCAGCGAGGCATAGTAGGGAGTGATCCCGAACGGCACCCGGTTGGCCTTCGCCGCCCGGATGCCCTCCTCCTCTTCGGGGGTCAGTCTGAGGATCCTGCGCAGCTGCTTCTCGTTGCGAATGACGTGGCGGACCTGCCAGCGCCAATTGTTCCAGTCCTCTTCGCTCCCGCCCATCACCTCGAGGATGTGGCGGCGGCGTTGGCGGCGACCGCGCACGACCTCCGCATCGAGACCGGTCGGAAAGCGGGCAATCCCTGCTTCCAGCATCTGCCAGAGCTGGTCGAGTTGGCCGGAGCGTTCGATCGCCGCCTCCCGGCCCCGCTTCTCGCTGGGCCGCATTGCCTGATCGGCCGGGCTCTCGAAGCGCACGCGCCCTGCGAGACCCCAGATGATGTGAATCAGATCGGCATAGAACGCCGGGGAAAGGTCAGGGCGCACCCGGCCCTGGGCAAGATCGCGAATCGCCCGCGTAAGGCTGAACTCGGCGAGTCGTTCCGAGCGCCGGTGGAACATCGTGACGAGCGTGCGTGCGCAGTCGCGAATGCGGATCGCGAGCCCCTGCCCCTTGCGATCGTAGTTGTCGAGGGCATAGTCACGCTTGGCCAGAACAGCGGCGATCAGTTGCCGGCGCAGCTCGGGAACCGGCCGTTTCTCGCGCGCAGCCGCGAAAAGCCGCGGCGCTTGAGACGCGAGGTATTCGGCGTTGAAGCGTTTCTTGTCCATGACATCCCTAAGTACTCAAGACCGGCGCGAACGTTTCCGGCCCCCCGGCGCAGGACCGAGCGCGGTCAGCATCGTGCCTTCCCACTCGAAGCGCAGCGGCGGGCGCTTGGCTGTGAGCCGCTTGCCAAAAATGTAGCCGGCGAGAAGGGGCAGCGAGACGCTCGGCTCGACCCAGGCCATCGCGAAACGCGCCTCCTCATCGATCTTGCCCCAGGATTGCGCCTCGCTCAGGGTGGAGCCGGAGAGACCGCCATCGGCGGTCACCGCCGTCGTCACCTGGATCGCGTAGTCGTGTCCCCGCTCCATGCCGTAGAGGTAGCTCATCACCACCGAGTCGTTGATGTAGTTCTTCGGCACGCCGCCGGCCACATAGATCGCCGCCGTCTTGGGCGATTGAACGACGATTTGGACCAACTCGTGATTGTCCTGAATCGAGTCGATGGCGATCCCGGGCCGATTCTCACGCAGCGCGCGGACACGATGCTCGGTCAGCCCGATGCCGATCGATGAGTCGTTCAGCGCCGGCACGAACATCGGCACGCCGTGACGGCGGCAGGTGACAACGATCGACTCCTCGTCATCGAGCTGATCGGCGATGCAATCCATGAACTGCCGGCTCGAGTAGTTGCGCGGCTCGAGGGTGTCGGCGAGGTGACCGACCCACGAATCCGTCTGCCAGAAACGGTCTTCGTCGACGTAGGTGTCGTAGATCCGATCGATGCGCAGCCGGCGCAACTGGGTGTCATCGGCCTGAGGCGTGCCGCGGTAATGACCGAATCCCCTCGCCTGGTAGATGTCCTGGTAGAGAATCGCTCCGGTGGAGACGACGACGTCGATCGCCCCGCCCGCGATCAGATCGCGGATCACCTTGCGCAACCCGGCGGCCACCAGCGGACCCGCCAGGCCGAGCATCACCGTCGGCCGGTCGGGATCCCGGTAGAGGGCCTGGAGCACCTGGGCGCATTGACCGATGTTGCGCGCCTGAATCGACATCCCCGCCATTGCCTCGACGAGCTCGGCGACGCTGGTCGTGGGCGTCAGCGCGAGCGGCTCGACGGGTCTGGCAAGCAGCGCCTTCTTGCGGTCCTGGAGTCGGGGGCTGAGCGGTCGATAGGTGAAATCACCATGCTTGTTCCGCCGCAGATTCCTAGACATCAGCTCTCCTTGGGCTTCTGGGACGGTCGGTTTGTTCGGACGTCCGGTTGCCGGGCGCGCGCGGGCAGACGGAGGAGCGGCGATCCGCGGGCCATTCGTGATCATAGGCGTCGGGCGAGGCGATTGCAAGACGGGGAGGGGAATGTCTAGAAGACGTACCGGCAGTGGATTGGAGAGGCGGCCGCGCCCGGTTGACTTCGCGCGCGACGAACGCGTAGTCTTGTTAGATTCATATTGTTGCCCGTTTCTGCACGCGGAGGCTCAATGCGCAACATGCACCATGCTCCTGGAACGATCCTCCTACTAACATTCTGTCTGGCCCTCTCCACCGCCTCCGGAGCAAGTGCGGAGAGCCTCGCCCCAGACTTCACCCTTGTGAATCTTCAGGGCGAGAAGGCGACCCTCTCCGAGATCAATGTCGATCACGCCGTGCTGGTCTCCTTCTGGGCAACATGGTGTCTGCCCTGTCCCCAGGAAATGCAACACCTACAGCGACTCTACGAGAAGCACGCCGAACAAGGGCTCGACATCCTCTCGATCTCGGTCGACGGCAACAAGACGGTGGCCAAGGTGAAGCCCTTCGTTCAGGGACGCCGCTTCACCTTCCCCGTCCTGCTCGACACGAACAACGATGTCATGCGCCTCTATCGTGTCAAGGCAGTGCCGGCGGTCTTCCTGCTCGCCCCGGGGCGCCAACTCACCTATCACCACACGGGGTTCAAGGCGGGAGACGAGGTGGCTCTGGAAGCTGAAATCCGCAAGGTCCTGGCCTTGCCGTCCGTGGTTGCCGGAAAACGCGATGGCGCCGAGAACTCCGAGACAGCGGATGCAGAGGACGCCGAAAGAGAGAGCACTGAAGAAGAGAGCGGCGAGGAATCAACGCCAGATCAGGACCGCTAGGCGATCACCGCTCGCGGCTCCTCTTCCGACGCGAGAGCACACATGGCTGCAGACACGCGGATCAGACGCATCCTCCTCGTGATCGCCCCGATCCTGCTGCTGACCAGCTGCGGCGAGGAACTCCCGCCGCCCACTGGATCCGCCGACGGCTATGAGCGTGTTGTCCTGGCCGAGCTGTTCACTGCGGTCTGGTGCGGCAACTGCAAGTACTCCGAGGAGGCGCTCGACCGCCTCTACGACGAAGAGGGCCCTAGGCGCCTCGCGGTCATCCATTGGCACCCGTCGATCGGCGGCGGCGATCCCTTCGCCTTCTCCTTCTCCGATGCGCGGGTCAGTGATTATCAGCATCTCTTCGGCGAGCAGGTGCTCCTGCCGCTGTGCGTCTTCGATGGGGTCGCAGGCACTCCCGAGGGCACGGCCGCGACGTACGACCTCTATCGCCATCGCTACGAGCTGGAAGCGGCGCTCCTGAGTGTCGCCCGCATCGCCCTCGACCCGGTGGCCGACGGCAATGCGCTGACCGTCGGTGCCACGGTGAGCGGCTTTCCGGGCGGTGCGGCGATCGACGCCGATCTAGTCGTCGCCATCGTCGAGCACGACGCCCCGAACCCCGGGGTCACCGGACCCGACACGCTCAGCTACGTAGGTCGGGCGGCGCGCAGCGAGGCGGTCTTGGTGACGCCCGGCAGTAAGGTCGAGCGCGCGATTTCCTTCACACTCGAGCCATCCTGGAAGCGCGAGGATCTCTACGTCGTGGCCTTCCTCCAGGAATCGACGCCGGCAGAGGGCCGCGAATACCGCGAGGTCCTGCAGGCGGCCATGACCCCGGTGTTCCCTGAAGAGCAGCCCTTCTACGCATTCTTCGCCGCGGCGCCCGATACGAACATCGGAGTTCCCGCCGGCGGCGAGCGGGCGATCCCCTTCACGATCACCAACACGGGCACGCTCGATGATACCCTGACCATCGATCTGCCGACCGGCTTGCTGCAGATCCCCGAGTCCTGGACCGTGACTCTGAAAACAGTCGGGGGCGCCGAGATCATCACCCCCACCCAGTCGCTCCTGCCCGCGGGTGGGGTCATCAACGACTTGCGCATTGCGGTCGCCGCTCCCGTCGCCGACAGCGGCACCGTGGGACTGGTCGTCACATCGGCCGGCAGTCCGGCGCTGGTCGATACGCTCGCCTTCCATCTGCGCGCCGGGGAGTACGGGTTCGAGCTGAGCGCATCCGATCTGGAGATCATCCCGATCGTCGATCTGAAGTCGCTGACCCCCGTGATGCTCGCCAATATAGGCACCCTGGGGGACTCGGTGACGGTCTCGATACCCCTGCTCGATCTGCCCGCGTGTGGGATGCCCCATGGCGGAGGAACCTGGGAGGTCTCGCTCGAGAGTGAGAGCGGTGCTTCGCTCGGTCAATCGGCCCCCTTCTGGCTTCCGGCAGGCGGAGAAACGCAGCGGGTGAATCTCGCGATCACCGCCTGCACCGACACGGACTTCGTGATCCCCTTGATCGCTTGCTCCCACGGTGATCCCGCGCTGTCCGACACCTTGCACTTCTCGGTGACACCCCGCGTCTACGACTTCACTCTGAGCAGCGAGGAAACCGATACCTGGGTGGTGGTCGGCGCGCCAGAACGCCTGGCCTTCGAGATCGAGAATCGGGGCGCCCGCGATGACATCCTCGAGATCGACCTGCCCGCGGCGCTGCAGGCGCTACCGGAAGGCTGGCAGCTCGATCTGACCTTTGCCGACGATCTCGCCGTCCCGACGCCGCATACCCTGCTCGTCGAGGCGGGACAGATCGTCTCCGAGTTCGGGGTGACGGTCGGCGCGACGACCGCCGGCTCTGGGCAGTTCGGGTTGGTGGTGGCCTCGCACGGAGACCCCCGGCGCGCCGATACGCTCGCCTTCCAGATCACCGCCGATGAGTACGGCTTTGAGTTGCGCGCACCTGCAGGGAGTTCCGCCCCGCTCGATCCGGGCACTGCGGTCCTGCTGCCCGTCGAGGTTGCCAATACGGGCACAGTCAACGATCTGCTCTTCATCGATGCGCCCGCCGAGCTGAGCGAGATCCCGGCGGGTTGGCAAGTCTATCTCAGTGATCCCGACAGCGTGGCGGTCAGCTTGCCGCAGCTACTCGCCCTGGGCGCGGGAGCGGCGGATACGAGTCTCCGTCTCTACGCCCTCGCGTCGACCGAGGGAGAGGCGCACATCGGCTTGGTCGCCAGCTCGAGCAGCATCCCCGCCCTGACCGATACGCTGGTCTTCACCTTGACGGTCGCCTCGTCCGACTACGCCCTCGAACTGACCTCAGGCCCGACGGTGATCCCGGTGGCGGTCGGTTCCTTCGGCGAGGCGCACTTCACGATCGAGAACACGGGTAGCCTGGACGATACAGTTTTGCTACTGGCCGAATCGCTCGAGGATCCCCACCCCTGGGGCCCACCGACGCTTTGCCGCGGAAGTGCCTGCTACCCGCCCTTCACGCCGGTCGAGGTCGAGCTGGCCGTTGGGGAATCGGACAGCGAGTTCTACGTCGACATCTATGCCGCGGACGAAGACAGCGTGCGCATTCGTTTGACCGCGACCTCGAGTGGGAACTCGGCCGTCTGGCAGGAGGTCGTCTTCACCTTCACTACCGCGCGGGGGACGCCGTAGCCATGGTCCGCCCACTGCTCGCAGGAGCGTATCGGTCTCTGAGGGCACTGCCGCGCCTCGATGTGCTGCCGCGCGACTCTGTATTGCCGCGCTTCTTTGTATTGTCGTGCTCCTTGGCGCTGCTCGTATCGGTCGTCCCGTTCGTCACTCCCCCCTCTGAGGCGCAGTTCGACGATCCGTCGGGGGGCTTGAGCGGCGGCAACCACATCCGCGTCTGGATCGAGGATCCCGACCGGGAGGCAAGCTACCTGAACCAATTCGACTTACAATTCACCCGCGGAGCGTGGACGGTCGCTGCGCGGCTCGAGTTCGATGAGGAAGAACGCCTCGATCCGGAATCCTCGCTCGGGATCCGCCGGCGTTACGCCGAGTATCACGGCGACGCCGCAACCCTGCGGGCGGGCACCTTCTATGCAACCTTCGGGCGCGGCCTGCTGCTGCGCTCCGAGGAAGATGAGACGGTCCGCATCGACCGCGATCTCGACGGCGTCCATGGCACCCTGCACTGGCGAACCATGGAAGGCCAGGCCTTCGTCGGCCAACCGCGCAACGACGATACCCACGAACGCGACGATCTGCTCTCGGGCGCGGAGATGAACCTACGGCTGCGCCCACGCCTGCGCATCGGCGCCGGCTATGTCCGGATGGATACGCGTGACGAGGAAGCATCGGAGGCGCACGAGAGCGACCTGGCCCCGGGTAAGCCGGTTGAGGAACTTTTCGGCGGACACATCGAGTGGAGCCACGGCATTCTCGACGCCGCCCTCGAGGGCGCCCGCCGGCTCGTCTGGGGCACGCGCGATGCGCGCGAGGGCTGGATCGGCATCGACGGCGAGCATGGTCACGCTTTCTACGGTTCCGTGGCCTTGGGAGTCCCCGGCTACTCCTGGTTGATCGAGGGAAAGCACTACGACCGCTTCGATGCCCCCTACTCGACCTTACCCCCGGTCAACAGCGACGGGCAGCCGATCAACGACGGCCGCGACGAGTACGGCGCCGGCGTGACCCTGCTCGCCAGCCAAGGCGATGTGACCTACGAGACCGCCTGGTCCTACGCCACCGCCGACGATGAGCCGGGCGAGCGCCTCGCCGCCGAGGGCAGCCTGCGCCGCGACTGGTGGGGACGGGGTGCGCTGGAACTGGGGGCCGAATGGATCGAAGAAACCGAACTCGAGAGCCACAGCTACCGCAGCTACGCGGGTCCGCTGCTCGAGGCAACCTACTACCTCGGTCCGGAAGTGTCCTTGGAATTCCATGGCAAGTTCTTCGCCTGGACCAATGAGGTCAGGGGCAGCCAACGCCAACAGTACAACGAGACGACCGCCGACCTCTCCCTCTCCTTCGGCGCCTCGCGTGCGGTGACCCTCTCGGTGCTCACCGCCTCCGACCCGGTCGTCGAGTACGAGAACGACGATACCTGGATCTCGCTCGAGTTGGCCTGGGGATTCGGCTACAGCCAAGATCTCAAGATCAAGATCGGCGATGAGCGCGGCGGGGTCGTCTGCTCGGGCGGCATCTGCCACTACGAGCCCCCCTTCTCGGGCGTGCGCTTCGAGCTGGTCTCCCGCTTCTGAGCCGCCGCGTTACTCATCTACAGTGGCCCTCCCCGGATCTCAAATGCGGCCCACAGAGGCCGCATGCTGCCACCCGCCGACATGCGTAGCGCATGATGTGCGCGAAGCCGGCGACTCATGGTCGCAACACCAAGCAGGACAAGGCCTACAAAGGCTCTCGAAAGGGACAGGCATTCGGAGGGCACCGCGTGCTATAGTGTCGCTTGGCAGGAAAGGGACGCTCACCAACTGACCGAATGCGCCCGGTACGCCTTTGCTAGCGCTTTGCCACGGTCCTGGTTCAGGCCAAGCGCGCCAAGCCGGCGATGCCGGCCGCGCTTGTAGCTCAGCTAGATGTTGCCTGCCGGTGTCCAAGGGGTGGCCATACCATGCAGACGCCAGCAGAACGACATCTGGTTCAGACGCTTGCGTCTTTCCTCAACTCTCGTGAGACCGCTTCGGATGCACCTCGGATCCTCGATGCCGGCGCGGGGCAACACCTGTCAATCCTTCAACAACTTACCCCACTTGGATGCAGATATGTGTGCGACCGCACCGACATTGACGGCTGCGAAGTTGATTTTCCTTCGGTAGGAGAATGCTGGACGTGTCCCATTGATGACATGAGACCAGTGAGTTCTGGCCGCTATGTGGCGGTCTTCGCAAATTACGTATTGGAACACGTAGAGAACCTAGCTGGTGCATCGCAGGAAATCCACCGCGTCCTTGCTCCGGGTGGTCTGTTCGTTGCCACAGTACCGAATACGTTGGCGCCTGAGTTTCTCTTGGCGAGACATACGCCGCTATGGTTTCATAACGCAGTACGCGGGGGACATGCGTTTCCGACACAATATGCCTACAAGAGCATTTCAGAATTGTTGGACTTCTTCCGCGCTGTCGACTTCCAACTAGAAGAGGAAAGACGCTGGTCCTTTGCTGAGGGGTATCTCTTCAAGTACCCGATCGCTAGCACACTCAGCAGGCTATATGACAGAACAGTCTTGGCCTGTAGATGTGGATGGCTTATGGGACAGGTCTGTCTTGTACTGCAGAAACCGGTTCGGAATACCTCGGTCCCCGACTCACTGGAATAGCAGGCTACTGATTGCACAGCGGCTCAGTCGACGATGCGCTCTTCCCCGGCGTAGACGCGCATGGCCCCCTCGCGCAGGAAGCTGACCAGCGTCATCCCCGCACTGCGCGCAACCTCGAGCGCGAGGCTGGTCGGCGCGGAAACGGTCGCCAGGATCGGCAGCTCCGCACGGGCGGCCTTGTACGCGATCTCGAAGCTCGCCCGGCTGGAGGCGACGCAGATCATACAATCCGAGAGCCGCCCGGTGCGCAGCGCGCGACCAACGACCTTGTCGAGTGCGTTGCTGCGGGCAACGTCCTCGGCGAAGGCGATAACCTGCCCCTCCTCATCGAAGAGCGCCATCGCGTGCGCGCCCCCGGTCTCGCGACGCAAGACTTGTAGGGAGGTCAGGGTGTCCAGGTGTTCGAGGATTCGGGCGGGAGTCGTGTAAAAGATGCGCCGACACCGACCTCTCAGCCCCGTGATCCGCTGCTGGCCGGCATGCTCGACGGAGCGCAGGACACCGATCCCGCCTCCGGAGGGGTGCCCGAGGTCGCGCCGGCGCTCCCAGCGCCCTTGGGCCGCCGCGCTCCCCAGGGTCACCTCGCCAAAGGCCGGATGGGGCCGGGAAGCTAAGTCGATCGCGGCCAGATCCGCGCGCTCGTCGAGGATCCCGGTGGCGTAGAGAAAGCCGGCGGCCAGATCGATCTCGTTGCCCGGGGTGATCATCAGACGCGCCACCGTCTCACCGGCGATCCGGATCTCGAAGGGCCCCTCGACGATCACCGCACCGGAGGAGGCCTGGCGCTGTCCACCGCCGATGCGCAGCGCCCGCGCGGGCTGCAATGCCGGACCGCTCGCGCCCGCAGGAGGCGCATTCATCGCCCCCTGCCGGTAGCCCTCGAGGTCGACGGCCAGGAAGCGATAACCGATCGCCTTCAGCTCTTCAACGATTCGCGTCCGCGTTGCCGGCTCGAGCAGGCGCGCGACGTGCTCGGATTCGACTTCGATGCGCGCCAGCGATCCGTAGTCCCGCACCCGCACCTCGCGGAAGCCGAGCGGGCGAAGCGCCTCCTCGGCGCGATCGATGCGCTGCAGCCGCTCGGGGGTGATCTCTTCCCCAACCGGGATGCGCGAGGCGAGACAGGCAAGCGCGGGCTGCGCCCAGTTCTCCAGGCCTCGCGCTCGAGCGAGCGCCCGGATCTGCTCCTTGGTGAGCCCGGCAGCGGCCAGCGGCGAGAGCACCCCGAGCTCGCGCACCGCGCGGCTCCCGGGGCGGTAGTCGTGCGCATCGTCCCGGTTGCTCCCCTCGAGCAGGACGGAATAGCCCTCCGCGACCGCGCGGGCACGGATTGCCTCGAGGAGATGGCGCTTGCAGTGGTAGCAGCGATCGGGCTGGTTGCGGCGCACCTCGGCTCGCTCGAGAGGGTCAGCGTCGACCCAGAGGTGGCGCACCCCCAGCCGGCCGGGCAAGTGGGCGGCGGAGTGGGCCTCGACCGAGCAAACGAGCGGCGTGCGCGCGGTGATCGCGAATGTGCCTTCCCCCTGCGCTTCCCGCAGGGCGTAGAGCAACAGTGAGCTGTCGACGCCGCCGGAGAAGGCAACCGCGGCCGGGCCGAGGGCACGCAATCGCGCGACCAGGTGTTGATAGATCTCCGCGGCCGGCGCCTGTCCAGGACCGGTCATGCCACTGGTTCCGTGATCGCGATCATCCGCTGTACCGCCTGCTCTGCCCGGCGGCGGATCTCCTCGGGCACCGTGATGCGGAACTGCATCTTCGCCAGGGAGAGCAGAACATCGCCGAGGCGGGTCATCTTCATGTCGGGACAGATCGCCTGCTCGGTCGCGGGGATGAAGCTCTTTTCCGGACACTCGCGCTGCAGGCGGTGCACCATTCCGATCTCCGTGCCGACGATGATCTCCTGGGCCTCCGTCTCGCGGGCGAAACGCACCATGCCGCCCGTACTGAGGACGGCATCGGCCAGCGCGGTGACCGGCTGCGGGGCCTCGGGGTGCACGATCACCTTCGCCTCGGGATGGCGGCGCTTCAAAGCACGGATGTCGTTGGGTTGGATGCGCACGTGCGCTGGGCAGTAGCCCGACCAGAGGATCATCTTGCGTCCGGTCTGCTGCTGCACGTGACGCCCGAGGTACTGGTCGGGAACAAAGATCACCGGCTTCTCCGGAGGGACCTGCTCAACGACTTGGGCGGCATTCGCCGACGTGCAGCAGATGTCGCACTCTGCCTTGACCTCGGCGGTAGTATTGACGTAGCAGACGACCATGGCCCCGGGATGGGCACGCTTCTTCTCGCGCAAGGCGGCGGCATCGGCCATGCGGGCCATCAGGCAGTCGGCATCCCGGGCCGGCTGCAACACCACCTTCTCAGGCGCGAGAATCGCGGCGGTCTCGGCCATGAAACGCACACCGCAGAAGACAATCACGTCGTGAGGGGCTTTGGCGGCCAGGCGGCTCAGCTCGAGGGAATCCCCAACGTGGTCGGCGATATCCTGCACTTCACCGAGCTGATAGTTGTGCGCCAGGACGACTGCATTGCGTTCAGCTTTCAGCTCGCGGATGCGGGCGGCCAGCTGCTGGTCGGACAGCTCCAGCAATTCAGGGGGTGGCGGCGAGTACACAGGCATCTCCTGGCAAGGGTCCCAGAGCCGCCAAATCACTTGGCGCGATTCGGCACAGCCCAGTGGGGCGAGATTCGTGCAAAGCCATCTAGTTGGTCGATCCTCCAGCCGTCGCCGGGGAATCCTCCGGCGCCTCTACTTCGATCCCATGGGCGGCCGCGTGGGCGCGCTCCCTGGTGCGTTCGCGTTCTTCGCATTCCGGGCGACAGGGACAATCGAGTTCCCCACACACACAGAGCTGCTGGCCCTGCTTGGCCATATAATCCCGGATCGCCGCCCGCAGAGCGTCTTCGCCCAGCGCCGAGCAGTGCATCTTGACCGGCGGCAGCCCGTCGAGGGCCTCGGCCACGGCGCGGTTCGAGAGCCGCAGGGCATCCTCGATCGTCTTGCCGATGACCAGTTCGGTCAGCATGCTGCTGACCGCAATCGCCGCGCCACAGCCGAAGGTCTGGAACTTGGCGTCGGTGATGCGATTGTCTTCGACCTTGATGTAGAGGCGCATCACGTCGCCGCATATCGGATTGCCGATCTCTCCCACGCCGTCGGGGTCGTCGATTTCCCCGACGTTGCGCGGGTTGCGAATGTGATCCATGACCTTCTCGGTGTATGGTTCCATCTCTCCTCTCCCACTGGCCATCCGCGACTCGGCCGGGCTGCCGGCGGTATCGCGTTGGTCACTCCGAAACGCGCCCCGCCGGGGCCGCATCCGCGCGGGCGCGCGATGCCGCTATGCCCGCCATGCCTGACATGCTCCTACGCCTTGGAGGCGGCCGCCGGCCGCCGGCCCTTGATGAAATCCCGGTACATCGGCGACATCGCCCGCACGCGTGCGACCACCCGGACGAGCACGTCGAGTACGGTCGCGATCTCCTCCTCGGTCGTGCGCCGGCCGAGCGAGAAGCGCAACGTGCCGTGGGCCGCCTCCGCCTCGAACCCCATCGCCAGCAATACATGGGAAGGCTGCAGGTCCCCGGATGAACAGGCCGATCCGGTCGAGACCGCCACCCTCTCGATGTCGAGGTTCATCAAGAGCGACTCACCCTCGACAAAGGTGAAACCGACATTGAGTGTGTTGGGCAACCGCTCGCTCGGATGGCCGTTGATGCGCACGTGTTCGATGCGCTCCCGAATGCCCTGCTCGAGCCGATCCCGCAGGCGCGCCTCGCGCGCGGCGCTCTCGGCCAGTAGCTCCCCGGCCAGTTCGCAGGCGCGGCCGAAGCCGACGATCGCGGGAACGTTCTCGGTTCCTCCGCGCCGGCGGCGCTCCTGGTGGCCGCCGTAGATCAGCGGCGCGATCCGCGTGCCGCGCCGGATGTAGAGCGCGCCGATGCCTTTAGGCCCATAGACCTTGTGCGCCGAGATGCTCAGCAGGTCGACCCCCAGGGCATCGACATCGACTGGGATCCGGCCGAGGCCCTGCACGGCATCGGTGTGCATGATGGCCTTGCGCTCACGGGCGATCGCGGCGATCGCCGCCACCGGCTGGATCGTCCCGACCTCATTGTTGGCCAGCATCACCGAGACGAGCGCGGTCGCATCGTTGATCGCGCTGCGCGCATCCTCCGGCCGAACGCGGCCATATTCATCGACGGGAAGATAGGACACCGCGCACCCTTGCTGCTCCAGCATCTGGGCCGTGTTGAGAACGGCGGGATGCTCGATCGCGCTGGTCACGAGATGCGGCGGTTGACCCGCGCCGGCTTTGACGCGGGCGATCACCCCACGCAGGGCGTGGTTGTCGGCCTCGGTGCCGCCGCTGGTAAAGACGATCTCGGCCGGCTGGGCCCCGATCAAGGAGGCTACCTGCTTGCGCGCTAGATCGACCGCCTCGCGGGCCTCCCGGCCGGGGCTGTGAAAACTGGAGGCATTGCCGTGGGCCTCGTGCAAGAACGGCATCATCGCCTCGAGAACCGCAGGATCGAGTGGCGTCGTCGCATTGTGATCGAAGTAGATGTAAGCCATCACTTCCCCTTCGCGGGCGATTCAATCCGGCGCGCCTGGTTCTTCGCCTTCTTCGTCACCAGGGGCTTGCCATTGGCCAGCTCGGCCAGACTGACCTGCGCCAGGTGATCGTCGAGTAGTCGGCCCAGGTCCTCCCAGAGCCGGCGGGTTGCACACGAACCGTGCATCTTGCACAAGGAACCCTTCTCCCTGCAATCGACAAGCGTAAGCGATCCCTCGAGCGCCTCGACCACCTGCCGCGCAGTAATCTGGCTCGGATCGCGCGCCAGCACGTAGCCGCCGCGGCTGCCTCGCACACTGCGCACGAGATCGGCGTGACGCAGAGGCGTCAAGAGCGCATGGAGGTACTTGCGCGGGATCCCCTGCCGCTCGGTGATCGCGCGCATCATCACCGGCCCCTCGCCCCGGTGCAGCGCCAAGTCGACCATCGCCCTCAGGCCATAGCGACCCTTTGTCGAGATCCGCATCGCCGGTTCCTCTCGGAAAAGCCCCAGGTCCTCTCAGAAAAAGCCTAGATCCTCTCGGAAGAAGCTTGAGTCCAGTTGTCCACTTAATTAGTAGACAAATATACCGCGCGCTGGTTCCACGCGTCAACCCTCGATCCACGAGATTGCATAGCCTCGCAATCCACTATCGAGATGGTGGTTAGAGGAGCAGTTCGAGCTCGATCTCGTCGCACAAGGGAATTCCGTCGATCCCGACCGCGGAAATCCCCGGCTTCAGAGCGCGCGCCGCGGCCAGCGCCCCCCGGTGGATGGCGACGAGGCGGAACCCCCGCCGCTGGTAGAAGCGCAGGGCCGGCGTATTGTCATTGCTGGTGACCAACCAGATGCGCCAGCACGCCGCGTCTCGGGCAACCACCACCAGGCGTTCGATCAAGGCCGAGGCGACGCCCCGCCGCTTGAGGATGCTGTTGAGGGTCAACAGCTCGCACTCGGCCCCCTCGGTGCGGTAGGTCAGCAGGCCCGCGGGACGGCCGGCCGATTCAGCGACCAGCGCCGGCTGCCGGTTGGCGTCGTGGAGACGGCCGCGGGTGACGATGCGCCCCGATCCCCACGCCTCCACCAGCACTCCCTCCGACCAATCGGCATCCCGGGGCAGCCGCTCACGGATGACGATCTGACCGGCCATGGCACGTTCCCCTCTAAGGCACGTTCCCCTCTGCTGAGCACCAAATCGTATAGGACAGCAGGCGCCTGCGGGAAGCCCTGTGAGCTGACTGATCCCCGTCGCCCCCCCGCGGGGGAGGTCGC
>JAGMBO010000035.1 GCA_023129715.1 Candidatus Eiseniibacteriota bacterium
GGGGTGGGAGGATCCGGATCGCTGGAGGCGCGGGACGGGCTGTTAGGTGGCTCTAATTCACAGCCGATGAAGCTGTCAGGAAGAGCGATTTGGGGTGGACGCGGGTATGCGGAGAGCAGATAATGCCCGACCGTTCCGTGGGCGGGATCCTCTCGCCGCCGGATTGCCGATCTGCAAGAACGGCCTCCGCGCTGCGGCGTCGGACCGCCTCCTTGGAACGGAGTTCGCTTCGGCGAACGGGCACGACGGGTTGGCAGACCATTGGAACCGGAGGAGTGAGGCTATGGCCTACGTAATCTCTGATGAGTGCACCATGTGCGGCGCCTGCAAGGAAGTGTGCCCCGTGGATGCCATCAGCGAAGGCGATCCGAAGTACATCATCGATCCGGAGCTTTGCACGGACTGCGGCGCCTGTGCCGAGGAATGCCCGGTTGAGGCGATCAGCCCTGCCGACTAGTGCGCCCGGCACGATTTCGGAACAGCCCCGTCAGCGGCCCTGGTCCTAGACCGGGGCCGTTCGACTGTCCACGGAGTGCCGCGATGCCTTCGCGGCAAGCCTCGCCGGTGGCCGAGCTCCACGACCTGGTGATTCAGGAGCCCCGATGAACATCGAGCAGAGCATCGTCGTTCCCGGAACCCGCGCAGGCTCCGTGCGTGAAGCTTGGCGACTCGCCTATCCGACGATTATCGGCATGCTCTCGACGACCGCCATGTGGACGATCGACACGATTCTCCTCGGGCGCGTGGGCAAGGTCGAACTCGCCGCCGCCGGCTTCGGCGGACTGCTCATCTGGACCAGCTACACGTTCTTCGTCGGCGGCGTGCAAGCGGTCAACACCTTCGTGGCCCGGGCCAAGGGTGCCGGACGGCCGCGCGACTGCGCGATCTTCACCTGGCAGGGGATCTATCTCGCCCTCTGCGGCGCGGCCCTGCTCGGACTCGTGCTCTGGAAGTTCGACTGGCTGCTTGCCCTCGCCCGTCCCGACGAGGCGGTGATCAGGGAATGCCTGCGCTACTCGCGCGCGCGCATGAGCGGAGCATTCTTCGTCCTTGGGATGTTCGCCATCTCAAGCTTCTTTCGCGGCATCGGCGACGTGAAGACGCCGATGACCGTCGCGATCCTCTCCAACCTGGTCAACGTCTCGCTCGATATCCTCCTGATCTTCGGCGTCGGTCCCTTCCCCCGCCTGACGACCCTCGGCGCCGGACTGGCGACGGCCCTGGCCAACTTCTCCGGCTTCGTCTTCATCCTGGTCCTCTTCCTGCGTCCCCGGATCGCCGCGCTCTATCACACCCGCAGCAACCATCCCTTTCGTCCCGCCCAGATGCTGCGGTTGTTGAAGGTCGGCGTTCCGCTGGGCATTCACTTCTTCCTCGACATGAGCGGCTTCGCAGTCCTGATGACGATCATGGGACGCCTGGGCACCGATCAGCTCGCCGCGAGCCAAATCGGCATGCAACTGCTGAGCTTCTCCTTCATGCCCGCCAACGGCGTCTCCAAGGCGGCGACTACGCTGGTCGGCCAGTACCTGGGCGCTGCACGCCAGAAGCTCGCGGAGAAGTGCGGTTGGATGACCTTGAAGATGAACGTGATCTACTCCTTGGGCATTGCAGCGGCCTTCTTGATCGGCCGCCAGCACATCTTCGCGGTCTTCAACCAGGATCCCGCCGTACTCGCCGCCGGGGCCGCCCTGGTGCCCCTCCTGGCGCTTTTCCAGATTCTGGACGCGATTCAGATGGCCTATTCCGGCGCGCTGCAGGGAGCGGGAGATACGACCTTCATCATGATCAGCTATGCCCTGAGCACCTGGCTGCTTTTCATACCTCTCGCCCTACTCTTCGCGTACCCCCTCGGGCTGGGCATGACCGGCGGCTGGTTGGGTGGCATCGTCCACTTCGTGGTGCTCAACGCCGTGCTGACCTGGCGCTACCGCAGCGGGTCGTGGAAGCATCGCCGGATCTGAATCACTTCGCGCGACTCGGCGCAGTCCACTTAGGACATCACCCCAGCGACGGTCACATGAACGCGCCGGGTGCGGGGCCCATCGAACTCGCAGAAGAAGATCCCCTGCCAAGTGCCGAGGACGAGACGACCCTGCTCGATGAGGACCGTCTGGCAGCAGCCGATCAGACTCGACTTGACGTGGCCGGCGCTGTTGCCCTCCGCATGCTGGTAGTAGCGCTGGCGGCGGGGAACGAGCCGATCGAGATCGCCGAGAATGTCGTGGACCACGGTCGGATCGGCGTTCTCGTTGATCGTGACCGCGGCGGTCGTGTGGGGCACATAGACGTGGGCGAGCCCGGAAGCAACGCCTGAGGCGGCCACGATCTTGCGCACCTCGTCGGTGATCTCGATCAGCTCCGACTGATCATTGGTCTGTACGCTCAAGGTTTCCATTGGTCGACTCCATCTTGAGGCGGCGAACCGGGCCCGCGCCCGATCGCCAGCAGACACCACCCTCCTTCTCCCTCGCTTACCACACGCGCCGAGAGCAGAGCCATCTGCAGCTCGTCCTGCCGCTCATACAGTCGCTTGGCACCGACGCGTGTCCAGTGCGGGAGGTCCTGATGGAACCAGGTCCGCCAGCGGGGAGGGCTCACCGAAGAATCGGGCCACATCGCAAGCAGCGTGGCCAGATAGGGCCGCCGGCGCTCGAGCAAGTAGTCGAGTTCCCGCCGCTCCTTGACGCAGTTCTGGAAATACTCGTTCGACCCGACGACCCCATCGAGCGGCGTGACCAACCGCCCACTGAACTGAGCGAAGCATCCAGGCCAGAAGGCAGCCGCCCGCTCGCCCACCGGGACGAGCTCGCGGATGTCATCGGCGAGATCCAGACGTTTGGTCCAATAGCGGTTCGGAACCAGTTCCCGTTCGCTCCATGCGAACCCCGCCACGATCAGGGCCACGCCCGCCGCCAGCGCTGCCACGCCGCGCAGCAGGCGCCGGGACCGTGCGGCCGGGGACGCTGCCGGATGGCGCGCGGGCCAGGACAGGCCGGTCGCCAAGACCAGTCCGACCCAGAGGAGCTCGGGGGCGAAGTAGTAGGCCGAGCGCGGCTCGAGGACGCGATAGAGCAGGTGCATGCAGAGCACGTGCCCGAGCAGAGCGGCCCCCAGCAGACGCAAGGCTACGCCTGAACTGCCGCGCATCTCCGACAGGGCGGCGGCCGGCCGGGCGCCGGGCGCCAGCGCCTTGCCTGCTGGTCGCGCCCCTCGCGGGATCCGGCGCCGGAATGCCAGCGCCAGCGCACCGCAGAAAAGGAGGGGCGTCCAGACGAACGCCCACGGGGCCAGCCAAGGAAAGGGATCACTGAAGGCATGCAGCATCCCGGTCCACTCATCCGAGGCAAAATAGGCCGGCCAGGCGCCATAGAAGGTGCGCGAGTAGTACATCTTGACCCGACCGCTGATCGGCATCAGCCCGCCTTGGGTCAAGTAGTTGTGAGCCAGATAGGGAACCACCAGGATCGCCACGAGACCCGCGTAGATCAGGAGATCGACGGGACGCGCCTTGCGCTTCGTGGCGAGCCAGGCGCCGACGACCAGGGGGATCCAGAAGAGGTCGGTGCGGGCAAAGAAGCAGAGCGCCCCGAGAATCGCGAGCCGGATCACCCAAGCGCGCGACAGCGATCCGCCGTCGGGCTCCGTCGCCCGCACTGCGCCGCGCAGGCCCAACAGCAGCAGGGCGATCATCACCAAGCAGAGCGGAGTCTCGAGTCCCTGAACGACGAGCGCCTGGAAGCGAACATTGAGCAGCAGCGCGCCACTGACGAAGAGCGCTCCCCCCAGCGCTCCCAGACCACCGCGCGCCAGCAGAAAACGCACGCACAGAAAACAGAAGAACAGGTAGAACGCCCAGGACGAGTAGGCCAGGAGACTGACCTCGCTGAGCGACGGAGCCAACTTGACCAGCGCGATCTGGACGAGCATCCAGAGGGGTTGCACCCCATTGGTCGTCATCTCGCCATCGAGCGTCAGGAACCCGAAGCGGTCGAAGTTGCGCGCGAGCACGCTGTAGAAGAAGGCATCGTCCAAGAGAATCGCATGGATGGTCAGTTTCTGCGGGGCCCAGCGCAGCCAATGGACGAGTTGGATTCCGGCAACGATCGGCACGCCCACAGAGAGGGCCCAGCCTGCCCAGCGCGATCTCCATGTTCGCGTGCCGCCCGCCGCCGCCACGCCCGTTCCCTGCTGGGGCGGCACTCTAGAATCCGGTTCCCGGGAGTGCATTCGGGCCATCCCTCTCGGTCATCCCGCCCACGGCGGGAACAGTGCCCTGTCCTTCGTTCTCGGCCGCGCTCGCATCCTTCTCCGCGCGCGGTTCCACTTTCATCAGGAACCACCCGCCGACCTCTCCATCGACAATCCGGGCAGCCAGCACGCTGAGACTCAGCTCATGCCGCCGCTCGAGGATCCGCTCGCCGCCGATACGTGTCCAGTGAGGCGTCTTCTGATGGAACCAGGGCCACCACTTGCGTTCGGGATTCAGCGTATCAGGCATCACCGGCACGAGCATGGCGACGAAGGGGCGCTCGCGCTCGAGGATGTACTCGAGCTCCCGACCCTGCTTGACGTAGTTCTCGAAATAGTCGCGTGACCCGATGACGCCATCGAGTGGTGTCACCGGACGATTGGCGAATTGGGCGATGAGTCCGGGCCAGAATGCCCCCACGCGCCCATCGTGGGGAACCTTGCGGCCGATATCCTCGGCGAGGGTCATCCGCTTGAACCAATAGGGGTCGACCTCCAGCCCGCGCGCGGTCCAACCCGAGACCGCCACATAGAGGCCCAGACCGGCGGCCGCGAAGCCGAGGCCGCGGCGCAGACGACTCGCGGCTTGGATGCGACACGGAATCAGCGCTGAGGCAATCACAAGCACCGCCCAACTGAGCTCGGGGGCGAAGTAGTAGGCCGAGCGGGGTTCCAGCACACGGTAGAGCAGGTGCATGCAGAGCACATGCCCCAGAAGGATCGGACCAAAGAGCCGCAGCTCGCTGCGCCGCGCGTTTTCTCCGGCGCGGAATCCACTGAGCATCAGCGCACCGCCGAAGATCATGAACGTGATCACGATCGGAAGATGACGCGTCACCGGAAACGGATCGGTGAACGCATGGAGCATTGCGGTCCATTCATCGGATCGCAAGTACTGTTCGGTGCTCTCGAAGAAGGTGCGCGAGTAGAACATCTTAACCTGGCCGCTGATCGGCAGCGGGCCACCGTGAACGATGAGGTTGTATAAGAGATAGGGTCCGGCGAGCAGGGCGACGACAGCGACATATGCGCCCAGGGTGCGCAGCGTCACCGCGCGGCGCAGCAACAGCCAGATCCCTACACCGAGGGGCACCCAGAAGAGATCGGTTCGTGCGAGGAAGCAGAGCGTTGCCAGAAGCGCCAGGAGAACCACGCGCCAGAGCGCCAGTTTGGCCCCTCGCACCGCTTCGGTCGCCCGGCCTGCCGCGCTCGTCCTGCTTGCGCCCCCCACCCCATCGACATCCGTAGTGCCCGACCCCACATCTCGCGCCGGCACAAGAAGCTCGTTGGCCCGGCGCAGCGCCATCCATGTTGCCGCAAGCACCACCAGACAGAGGGGAGTTTCGAGTCCTTGAATGGCGACCGCCTGGAAACGCACGTTGAGCAGGAGGACGCCCGCAGTGAAAACGCCCGCCAGCAGGCTCGGTAGACGGCGATCGCGAACGACGAGGCGGATCATCTGGACGCTGAAGAGCAGGTAGAGCAACCAAGAGGCCTTGCTGAGCAGTTCGACCTCGTGGAACGCGGGCAGCAGCTTGACCAGGAGGATCTGGACGATCATCCAGAGTGGCTGCACCCCGTTCGTCGGCATCTCACCATCCAGGGTGAGGAAGCCGTATTGATCGAAGTTGCGTGCCAGAACGCTGTAGAAGTAGGCGTCATCGAGCAGCAGGCCGTGCACCGCTAGGCGCATTGGGTGCCAGGCGAAGAAGTGCTTGAGCTGCAGGGCGGCGATCAAGACGACCACCGCGGCCAATCCCGCCACCCACAGCCCGTGGCCGGTGGGCGGTCGGGGGATCTCTCTCGCCTTTGCCGCGCCCCGGGCTCGCGCATCCCCCCGCTTCGCCATCGTTCTTGCGCAACTCCCCCGGTTGTCCCGGGCGCCTCGCCCTACTGGCCCCGAGTGCCTCGCCCTCCTGGCCCCGAGTGCCTCGCCCTCCTGGCCCCGGGCGCCTCGCCCCGCCAGCCCCGGGCGCCTCACCCTACTGGCCACGGGCGCCTCGCCCCGCCGGCCACGGGCGCCTCATCCCGCTCGTCTCCCCCACCATCCCGGCCGACCAGCATAGCCGCCCTCGAAGGCCAATGCGAGTCCGCCCCACGACAGCCCCAGATAGCGCTTGCGGCGCGGACCCGGCACGTGATGATCTCCGCCACAAGGTGGTCGCGCGCTCGCGAATCGCGGCGGGAGACGGCCCGCCCCATCGCACCGGCCCCGCGCGCAGGGGACCAACCTATGATCGACTGCGACATTGCCATCATCGGAGGGGGAATCATCGGCGTCGCCACGGCGGCGGCGCTCGCCCGCCAAGCCCGCGCGCAGGTCGTTCTCCTCGAGGCCGAGCAGCGCCTGGCTGCTCATCAGACGGGCAACAACAGCGGCGTGATCCACTCGGGCCTCTACTATCGGCCCGGGTCGCTCAAGGCGCGCAACTGCGCCGCCGGCCGCGAGGCGCTCTACCGCTTCTGTGCCCAAGAGGGCATCCCCCACGAACGCTGCGGCAAGATCGTCGTCGCCGTGCACCCCCGCGAACTCCCGATGCTCGATCAACTCATGCGCCGGGCGACGGCCAATGGCCTCGAGGGGCTCTGCCGTCTCGCCGCCGAGGAAATCCGCGAGCGCGAGCCGGCCGCGGCGGGATTGGCGGGCCTCTGGGTGCCCCAAACGGGCATCGTCGACTACACCCAGGTGACCCACCGACTGGCGGCGCGGGTGACAGAGGCGGGCGGGGCGATCCACACTGGGGCCCGGGTGACCGGCATCCACCGCGATGCCGGGCGGCTGCGTCTGGAAGCCACGGAGAAGGAAGTACGTTGCCGGCTGATGATCAATTGCGCTGGCCTGCAATCGGACCGCATCGCGCAGCGCTCGGGCGTGAACCCCGACCTGCGCATCGTTCCCTTCCGCGGGGAATACTACGAGCTGCACCCCGAGCGGCGGCGCCTGGTGCGCAGCTTGATCTATCCGGTCCCCGACCCGACCCTCCCCTTCCTCGGCGTGCACTTCACCCGCCGCATCGATGGAAGTGTCGAGGCGGGCCCCAATGCCGTGCTCGCCTTCCGACGCGAGGGATACCGCAAGACGAGTTTCTCACTGCGCGACACTTGCGCGACGCTCACCTACCCCGGCTTCTGGCGGCTCGCGGCGCACTTCTGGCGCATCGGAGCCGGGGAGTACTACCGCTCCTTCTTCAAGGGCGCCTTCGTGCACGCGCTCCAGCGTCTGGTTCCCGAGATCCGCCCGCGCGATGTGGTCGCGGGCGGCGCCGGTGTGCGCGCGCAGGCGCTCGATCGAACCGGCAGACTGGTCGATGACTTCCGCATCGCCGAGGAGGCGGGCATGATCCATGTCCTCAATGCCCCCTCGCCGGCGGCGACCGCCTGCCTGAGCATCGGCGAGCACATCGCGCAGAGAGCGAGTGAGCGCTTGGCAGAGGGTGCGTGAACGGCCGGTATATGGAAAGTGAACGGCCGGCAGAGGGCGCGTGAACGACTGGTATATGGAAAGTGAACGGCCGGCAGAGGGCGCGTGAACGGCCGGTATATGGAAAGTGAACGGCCGGCAGAGGGCAAGTGGGGGACCGGGCGCAGGGTGAGCGCGACTCAGGCGAGCCGCCTAGCGAGCCGACCCCTCCTCCTGCTGGCCGTCCATGGCATCCCAACCGGAACGAATCTCGCGAATCATCCGCTCGACCAGATCGGTCACGTGATCTGCGAAGCGCGCGCACTTCTCCGGCTCCAGCCGCGAGAAATCAACCGGGTCATCGGGGTGATCGTAGGTCATCACCGGCCGCGGCGAGGGGTAGGCGAGAACGCCCTTGAAGACGTAGTAGGCCGGCGCCGGCGCCAGCGGCAGCCGCTCGCGGGTCTCGGGACAGAGGCCAAGTAAGACGCCCATCTCATCGATCGCGGCATGCCCCATGCCGCCCGCGCCAAAGATCGCCTTGGCCTCCTCCTGAGCCTCCCACCACCAGTCGATCACCGCGACATGGAGACTGAGCTCGGCGAATAGCCGGCCGGCGGCAGCGTGCAGGGCCGCGGTATTGCCCCCATGGCCATTGATCACGAAGAGGCGCCGCAGGCCATTCTGGGCGAGTGAGGCGCCCAAATCGTAGAGAAAGGCCTCCAGTGTTGCCGGTGAGAGTGAGCAGCTTCCCGGATAGGTCCGCAGGGACTTGGTGATCCCGTAGGGCATCACCGGCAAGGCGGGCATCTCCAGACGGGGCGCCAGGCGGCGACAGAGAGCGCCGGGAATCAGGTTGTCGGTGCCGACGGGACCGCCGTCGTGCGCCTCGATCGTTCCGATCGGCAGGAGCACTTCGCGATAGCGGCGTTGGGCATGGTCATGAGTGGAGAGCAGTTCCCAATCCATCGCAGTTCCTCCCCCGGCCCTGGCGGCCTGGCACCGACCGGACGGCACAAGCCGGCCGGCCGCTCGATCGGACCTCTTCCGGTTGCACCGGGCACGAGCGACGTGTCATTCTAGAGCGCCACCGACCGGAGAGCAAGGCGACGGCACCCGCCCCACCCCCACGACCGTGATGGCCTGAGGCGACACGCACGGCCGGGGAAGGGCGCGTAGTAGCGTCCCAATCGGCACCATGCCAGGAAAGGAGATCACGCCATGAGCCATGCCGACGAAACCAACCTCGCCCTCTTCCTCGACTTCGACAATCTCGCGCTCGGCGCGCGCGATTCCCGGCAGCGGTTCCAGATCAATCTCCTGCTCCAGCGTCTATTGGAAAAGGGCAAGGTCATCGTCAAGAAGGCCTATGCCGACTGGAGCCATCATAAGGAGTACATGTCCGACTTGCACGAGGCGGGCATCGAGCTGATCGAGATCCCCTCGCCGAAAATGTCCGGCAAGAACAGCGCCGACATCCGCATGGTCGTCGATGCGATGGAACTCTGCCACGGCAAGTCCCACATCGACACATTCGTCATCGGCTCCGGCGACTCCGACTTCTCGCCGCTGGTCGCCAAGCTGCGCGAGAACAACAAGTCGGTCATCGCGGTCGGCATGCGCAACTCGAGCGCGCACCTGCTGATCGCCAATTGCGATGAGTTCATCTTCTACGACGATCTGATCAAGGAACCTTCCCACGCGCCGAGCGAGACCCTCGACAAGGTGCCCGAGGAGAAGCGGCAGGCCTTCGAATTCCTGCTGCGTACGACCCGCGCGCTGATGCGCGAGGGGCGCGAAACACTCTACTCCTCCCTGATCAAGGATGCGATGAAGCGCACGCGGCCTGACTTCAACCAGACCAGCTACGGTTACTCGACCTTCGGCGACTTGCTCGAAGATGCAAAGGCCCATGGCTTGCTGGAAGTCGCGCGGGATGAACAGGCCGGCGGAACC
>JAGMBO010000036.1 GCA_023129715.1 Candidatus Eiseniibacteriota bacterium
ACGATGGTGCTCCATCTGCTGTTATCACCTGCAGCTTGTATGTGAACCCACTTTATGACCTTGATATAGCTGATAATCAACAGAATGTTGTAGGTAATACAATATCTCTTGCTGGTGATACATCAAGCACAGTATCTGGGAAGTTCTTGCTTGTCAACCCGAACTCTGAAGCGATGAATGTTGACCTTGATGATGCATTTGGCAATGCTAACCTTACTAATCTCACATACACATTAACTCCTCTTACAGGACCTGGTGCTAATATTACACCGACTGCTATAACAACACCTACTGGTCTTACTTCAGGTAGTTCGCAGGCAATTACTTATAGTGTAGACATTCCTTCAACTCAGCTTGAGGGTATATATACTGGAACTGTGACTGTTACATCACCTGGTGAGGATGCTGCAGGTGATACATTTGATATTACATTAACTGTTGGAGCTGCTGAATCTATTATGTTGACTAATATATATCCTGTAGATTCAGTGGGCCATGGTGAGATTGCATCTGACTGGTTCACTGTCCAGAATACTGGAAATGCTGACCTTGATAACATCGTATTTAATATATCTGCTCCTGTAGATATTTTTACAGCATTTTATCCAGCATCTATCAGCCAATTACTGGTAGGTGAGACTGATACCGTTAAGGTAACTGGACTCGTGCCGCTTGGAACATTGACAGGTCTATATACTGCAACAGTCACCGTAAAGGATGATGATGGCTATCCATTAGAAACTGTGTCTGTATCTGCATTTGTTGACCCATCTTATGACCTTGATATAGCTGATAACCAGCAGAACCTTGTAGGTAATACAATGTCTCTTGCTGGTGCAGTGAGCACGACTGTAAGTGGTGAGTTCTTACTTATCAACCCGAATACCGGTGATTTGAATGTTGACCCAGATGACTTTGGTAATGCTAATCTTACGAACCTTACATACACATTAACTGATTTGACAGGACCTGGCGCTAATATTGTGCCGACTGCCATAACAACACCT
>JAGMBO010000037.1 GCA_023129715.1 Candidatus Eiseniibacteriota bacterium
TGTGCCGACTGCCATAACAACACCTACTGGCCTTACTTCAGGTGGCTCACAGGCAATTACTTATAGCGTAGACATACCTGCTGGTCAGGTTGAGGGTGTATATACTGGAACTGTAACTGTTACATCACCTGGTGAGGATGCTGCAGGTGATGTATTTGATGTTTCTTTGACTGTTGGAGCTGTGGAGTCTATAACAATGACTGACCCTCTTGACTTTAACACTAACCATGGTCTTGTTGGGTCTACCAACTTCACTGTGACAAATACAGGCAACAATACACTTGATAATCTAATATTTACATCTACTGACTTTGTGTTTGGAACTCATATTATACCTGCTTCTAATGTGACTTTTGACCCAACAGAGATTAGCACACTTGGTCCTCTTGCCACAAGTGGTGCAATTACAATTAATGTATTTGTACCTCTTGGGACATTTACCGGTGCTTATACAGCAACGATTACAACAAAGGATGATGATGGATATCCACTGGTGACACAGGATGTCATACTTACAGTTAATCCACTTTATGACCTTGATATAGCTGATAACCAGCAGAACCTTGTAGGTAATAAGATGTCTCTTGCTGGTGCAGTGAGCACGACTGTAAGTGGTGAGTTCTTACTTATCAACCCGAATACCGGTGATTTGAATGTTGACCCAGATGACTTTGGTAATGCTAATCTTACGAACCTTACATACACATTAACTGATTTGACAGGACCTGGCGCTAATATTGTGCCGACTGCCATAACAACACCTGCTGGCCTTACTTCAGGTGGCTCACAGGCAATTACTTATAGCGTAGACATACCTGCTGGTCAGGTTGAGGGTGTATATACTGGAACTGTAACTGTTACATCACCTGGTGAGGATGCTGCAGGTGATGTATTTGATGTTAGTTTAGCTGTTGGGGCTGCTGAATCTATTGTGTTGACTAATATATATCCTGTAGATTCAGTGGGCCATGGTGAGATTGCATCTGACTGGTTCACTGTCAAGAATACTGGAAATGCTGACCTTGATAACATCGTATTTAATATATCTGCTCCTGTAGATATTTTTACAGCATTTTATCCAGCATCTATCAGCCAATTACTGGTAGGTGAGACTGATACCGTTAAGGTAACTGGACTCGTGCCGCTTGGAACATTGACAGGTCTATATACTGCAACAGTCACCGTAAAGGATGATGATGGCTATCCATTAGAAACTGTGTCTGTATCTGCATTTGTTGACCCATCTTATGACCTTGATATAGCTGATAATCAACAGAATGTTGTGGGTAATAAGATGTCTCTTGCTGGTAAGGTAGATACTACTGTGAGTGCCAAGTTCTTGCTTGTCAACCCAAATTCAGAGGCTATGAATGTTGACTTAGAAGATGCATTTGGCAATGCTGACCTTGCGAATCTCACATACACATTAACTGATTTGACAGGACCTGGCGCTAATATTGTGCCGACTGCCATAACAACACCTACTGGTCTTACTTCAGGTGGCTCAGAGGCAATTACTTATAGTGTAGTCATACCTGCAGGTCAGGTTGAGGGTGTATACACTGGAACCGTAACTGTTACATCACCTGGTGAGGATGATACAGGTGATAGTTTTGATGTTGTCCTGGTTGTGGCACCTGTGGGCGAAATAACTGTTACCACACCCGCGAATATAGCGACAGACCATGGCACTACAGGCTCAAGCTCATTCAGTGTTACAAACACTGGTAATTCAATTCTCACCGACATTGTATTTGAGATGACAGACCTTGATGATGGTGCTGGACACAGAATTGCAAAGGAGAATATCTACTTTAACCCGACTTCCATAAGTATACTTGGTATTGGTGCTATAGAAAATGTTGATGTGTATGTGTATGTACCAGCAGGCACATATGCAAATACATACACTGGTACCATTAGAGTCAAGGATGATGATAATTATCCAAGTGCTACTGTCACACTTACTGTAATAGTTAATCCTGCTTATGACCTTGATATTGCAAATGACGATAGGTTTGGTGGGAATGTCAACCAGAATATCCTTGAATACAAGGGTAAAGTTGGTGAGCCATTGAGTGGTAAGTCATTTATCGTTATCAACCCGAATAGTCCAACTCTCAATGTTGATGATGACCCATTTGGAAATGCAGACCTCACAGCACTTAGCGATACTGTTTATGAGCTTACTGTATCCGCAGCTAAAGACCTTGTCTTTAAAGCAACGGTCAATGTTGTATTTGATACAACATTCCTTGCTTCAGGACATTGGATGAAGGTTGGCGTTACAGTTGATACTATACCACGAGACCAGCAAGTAGGAACTTATGAAGGAATTATTGAAGTAATGGATGATATAACTGGAGTATCTGACCAATTTGTGATTAAAGTTATAGTTGAAGCAAGCGAGATTGTTAATATTGTAAAAGATACACTTGAGACAGATGTTGATGCGGGAGCAATTGCTATACTGCCATTCAATGTCAAGAATGATGGTAGCAATGTAACACTCTATAACCTTGATTTGATACCATTGGGCGACCTTATGTCTGTCACAGGCGGAAGGATACCAAGAGAGAATATCAAATTCACTAAACCTGTGATTGACTCATTGGCAATTGATGCTA
>JAGMBO010000038.1 GCA_023129715.1 Candidatus Eiseniibacteriota bacterium
AATCCAATCAACTCAACAAGGCCCGATAGGGTACTTTTGCCACGGGCTGCTAGGCCAAACTCGACGCCGGAGAAGCTCTTCACCTCATCCCAGGCGCTGAGTATGTACCAGATGGCCTGGCCTTCATCGACCCAGGTGACCTGGTCCTCGCAGCTGGCAATCTTGGTCGAGTCACACCAGTCGACGGAACCGGTGTAGACCAGACCAGGTGGAGCGTGGACGAGTAGGACGCCACCTGAGAGGTCATCGACATCAGCGTGGGCAAGGAGGCTAATGGCGGCAAACAACAGAGAAGCGAAACACACCGTTCTCATCTTCTGCACCCTCCCATTCTCTCAGTACTCACTCTCGGACGGGCTCAGTTACCACAAGCATATGGCAAAGCATCCGGGGCGACAAGGTCGAAGATGCCCGGCCAATCCGAAGGCGCGTGGATTCCGGATCAGAGGGGGCGGAATGGGGTCGTGTCTTCAGGGCTGGATGGAAAACGATCCGGTACGAACACCAGCGAACACTACGGTTCAGAATCGAACATGGGCGGTCGGATCGAGTTCGGCGGCCAATCGGCTGGCAACGCATGGTGGCAACGAGACCTCTGGCGTCTGCCTCCGTCGGTCTGTGGATGTGATTCCTTGGAATGAGGGATGATGGCGTTGTCTGGGAGGACGCGCACAGGTATGCTTGAACCGGTTAGCCAGCTCTGGGTGGGGAGCCGGAATCCCCACGGGCCCCGCCTTGGATTGTCGGGGCTCCTGGTTCATTGGGCCAGGAAGGATGGAAGACAGTGGTTCCTGATGGACTCCCGAGAGTTCCGTATGTCTGGGGGAGGCGTTTCATAGTGGGCATGTGCCCATTGCTGTGCGCTGCGATGCTACTCCTAGCATCGCAAGCACTTGCAGCTCGTTCTCGGCTCGCAAGCCACTCCGCGAGAGAACACTCGCTCGACACGGGGATCCTCCACTTCGAGATCAGCTCAACTTCACAGATATCGGTTATCGATCGATACGATACACGACTGCTCAGCGTAGCCGGATGGCACTGCCACACATCGCGCGGGGTATTCAGCGCATCCGAGCACCCCGGTGATCTGAGGCTCGTGGAGAGCGGCGACTCAATCACTGTCGAGGTGCAGTCGACCTGCGGGCCCCTCGATGTCCTGCTTCGCTTGACGGCCTTTCCGGGGAAGAGTCATTGCTTCCTGGGATTGCGTTTCGACTATCGGGACAGTCTGCTTCTTGAAAAAGGGGGGCTTGAAATCGATCTTGAGGCTAGTGGTTCTCACTTGCTTGGCCAGTGGGCTGTGGCTTCGCAGGATACGTCTAGGAATCAGCCACAGACCCTCTACACCGACAGAGTGCTGACTACAGACCTTGATGTGTCTGGAGCGCAGCTTGTCCTGCGAGGGAAGGGATGTGGGGCGCGAGGCGTCGAACTCCTCTCTGCGACGGAGGCACTCCTGTATGATCCGGTGGTGCATCAGACAGTACTGAGACGCCCCCAATACGACGATCTCTCGGCACATTCTGCAGCCTCACGACGGGCAGGCGAGGGCGATTCGCTGCGCCTCAGGATCGAGATCCGCGATGGCGGGCCGTTGCTCTTGGTTAACAAGTTTCCACATGGCATCCCCGCGGCCCTGACCATCGTGGATGATGCAGACGGGGAGGATCGAGGCCGGCTGCTGGCCGCCTACTTCGGCACCTCGGACACGACTAGCCCGACTTTTGGGACCGCTGGGATCCTGGGACACGGACTACGGACCACGCGCACCATCTTTGGAACCTCGAACCTGGAGGGTGTGTGGAGGCGACTCCAAGCTGCAGGCGCTGAGATCGCGCTGCACACGTGGTCGGGCGGCCCCGACAGCGCTGCCACCATCGCCGAAGAGCTGCCGGAGTTGACCTCAGAATTCAGTATCCGACATTGGGTGGATCACGCGGTGGGATCCAATCCCGAGGATCTCTGCTTTCGTGGAAGCTATCCGACGGAGAGCAATCCATTCTACATCCTCGACCTGCTGGAGGCGTCGCCGATTGAGTATGTCTGGGTCGAGATGAATCTGTTCTTCGGGTTTGACGCCTTTCGTGACCGACGGGAGCTCCCACACTACTGCAACGCGCTCGACGATGAGGGCACACCAGGGCATATGTGGGTTTATGGACGCACTGGGGGCGTATTCTTCGAGAACTACTGGCAGTCCTTCGACCAGATCATCAGCCGCGAGACGATCGGTGAACTGGCCTGGCGGGCTGGCTTGGCAATCATCTACACCCACACCTGTGTTTCCAACTACATGGGCAATGACGTGGGGTTCGTCACGCGGCAAGGGGCGGAGTGGGTGATCAAGGATCGCGCGGACGACAGGTTCCGCATGATCGCGGATGCGGTTGCCGAGGATCAGCTATGGGTCGCCCCAGCATCCACGATCTTCGATCGGCTGCTGGCCTTCGAGCGTCTGGTCCTTGAGGAGGATGCCAGCGAGCAGGCGGGAGTCAAAGCCTGGATCCTACGGAACCCCTCTGGCCGAGCCATCCAAGACCTGGGGATACGCGTGCTCGACGCAAGCGCTGTCTGGGTGGACGCTGCGCCGGTGCCAATTCAGGACGGATCCTGGGTTTTCGTGGACGAGCTGGCGCCTGCCGGAGTAGTTCGTCTCGAGGTTCTTGAAGGCTCCCATGAGGGGTCGAGACTCGAGAAGATCGAGATCCATCCGAACCCCATCCGTGAGAATGCAGCGTTCTCGTGGGCATCCCCAGGGGAGCGCTGTCCACTGTCTATATTCGATCTTGCGGGCCGGGAGGTCTGGTCGGCGATCGCACGGAAAGCAGGATGCCATCGGTTTCATGTCACCTGGCACGGCCGAATGATGCACGGACGGCGCGTCCCATCCGGCAGGTATTGGGTTGTTGTTGAAGCGCCGGAGGGGCGTTTGCGGGCCCCTCTGATCGTCATTCGGTAGAATCGGACTCCACGCCATCGGTGTGATCTCTGGGTGCAGCGCGATCAGCCACTCGGCGTTCTCGTCGAGATCTTGGCCGCCTGATAGGGGCCGTGGTCCGCGAAAAGCCGGTGTCGTGGTTGCCGGGCCAGTGCGGGAATCCCGCGGAGGGGCGATGCCTTGTCGCCGAGACCGTGGACAGAGCTGCTCCGAACTCGTTCTTGTGGACCGGTGGGCGGCGTAGGGACAGTGGATCCGGCAAGTCGGCGCAGGGGCGCCCCCGCGGGCGACGGTGTCAGGCTGGCAAGCGAGTGTTGGATCAGGCCACGAACCGATAGTCGTGCTGGACGCCACCAAGGACTGGGAGAGCCAGTAGCTTCCCGCCTTCCGGCGGAGGCAGTTTTAACTCGGGGTGCGGGTCTGGGATCCCACGGATGGCCTGGGAGGGACGCGCGCCGTGGTAGTAGCAGACGAACTCCCGGACGACGCGTCGAATGTGGTCGGTGGCTAGGAAGATGAAGTGATCCAGCGCCTCCTCGCGCAGGGTCCGCATGAAACGCTCGACGTGCGGCGATGCGTTCGGCGCGCGGTACGGGATGGGAATCCCTTCGATGCCGATGACCTCATCCAGCCAACGATCCAGGTGGCAGCGGTAGCTGCGTCTGCGATCCCGCCGCGCGACCAATACCGGCTTGCCACACTGGCCGAAGATGCCATCGTTGTCGTGGACCAGGAAGCGCGGAGTCACATCCCAAGCCGTTGCCTGGCGGATCTGCTGCTTGACCCAAGGGAGCGAGGGATTGGTCGTAACACCGGCGAGTACGATCCGGCGCGAGCCGATCTCTATGACGACGAAGATGTAGACGACCGCGAAGAGGGCGGTGTACTGCGTGAGGAAGTCGCAAGCCCACAACTCCTTGGCATGGTTGCGGACGAAGGTGCGCCAGGTCTGGTTTCCCCGAGGCGGCCCCTGGCGTGGGACCATGTAGCGGCGGATCGTGCTGGGGGAATGCTCGATGCCGAACTTGGCAGCGAGCTCTTCGGCAATCTTGTCCTCGCCCCACTCGGGATGGTCGCCGGAGATGCGCCGGATGAAGGCGATGTGCTGCTCAGGGATCCGGGGTCGCCCGAGCCGCCGACTCCTGGATCTGCGCCGCCAGAACATCCGAAAGCCCTTGCGGTGCCACCCGATCACGGTCTCGGGTCTAACGATGACGAGAGGACGGGTCCAGTCAGGCCAGAGCCTGTGGAGCGCGACCCAGAACAGGCGGTCGCCGGCCCGGAGTCGGCCACGCCTGCGGGTCCGCAGGTAGACAGTGAGTTGCTGCCGCAGGGCGGCGTTCTCCAGGGCAAGGGTAGCTCGGGGCATCAGCGCCGCCCGGAGGAAGGCGATCATTGCAGACACAAGAGTGAGAATCATGGGCGGGATCATATCACAGCGAGCAGATCCGCCTGGCCGCAGGTACCTACGGCCTTTTCGCGGACCACGACTGATGATCGGTCTGGCACTGATGCGGAATCAGCGCAGGGCGGCGTTCTCAAGCGCCGGGGCGGTCCCCGACATCAGCGCTGCCCTCGGGCAGGCGAGCAGGGCTACAATGAATGTGCGCATGGGGAGGGTTGGCAGTATGGCTGAGTAGATGGAATCCCCGACGCGCATTCGGACTTTTCGCGGAATACGGGGGCGAGGGCCTCGGATGGCGACAGGATACTTCGGAAGCAGACAGGTACGGACAGCAGTCCCGCTTGAGCGAGCCTCCGCGCGTCGGATTCTCTCCCCTGGCTCAGCTGTGTTCTCGCTAGCGCCCGGTGCGGAGGCGCAGTATCTTGAGGTAGTTCCCGTTTCCTCCTGGCTCTTGGCGAGTCCACTATGGGTGCCGACACAGACGCCTCCTCCTTGCCAGGATCGGACGGCAGGGAGGGATATCCGGGAGTAGAGATAATCAATTGTTCGAAGGGGAAGAATGATGAGATCAGAGGCAGCCGATGATACAACTGACTGAGCTTGCTGGGGGAATGCCCGCGATCACACCGGCTTTCGGGCGGTACCTTGCGGAAGCGGGCGCTGTCTGTCTGGAATCGCAAGGTCATGCTCAGGGGCAACGACTGTTGGTTCAGGGCCGCCACAAGCGAAGCTATCCGCTCTCTTGGCCCGCCGTCACCGAGCAAATTCGGCGGTGCCTCAACGATCCAGAGGTCGCAACCGAGCACGGTGCTGTCGGCATTGCGATTCTCTTGGTGAAAAAGGTTCTGGGCTATTCCGCTATCCAGCGCTCACGCAAGGGAACAGGTTTCGATTACTGGCTTGGTGACGGCAGTGGGATGCCTTTTCAGAATAAGGCTCGGCTTGAGGTCTCTGGAATCAGGAGTGGGGATGACGCAACCGTTAGGTCTCGGGTGAATCAGAAGCGGCGTCAGACAGATCCTTCGGACGGGACACGCCTGCCGGCCCACGTAGTGGTAGTGGAATTCAGTAGACCCATTGCTCAAATGGAGGAGAAATGACTTCTCCAGGTGATACTCACAACAAGTCAATGGACTGCGCAGAACTCGCCCTTCTCGCTCGGCTACGACATGATCACGCTGAAGCGGACAGACTCTTCCGGGAGTCTCTGGAACTGGAACGTGCGGCCATCACCGAGATGGAGGCCGATCCAGTCGAGCCAACTTTTTCGGTCCTGCATCGCAGCGCGGCCACGCTGGCTCTGGACTGCAACGATCCGCAGCTGGCTGAGCGACTGATCGCCACGGCTTTGTCGCACGAATCTCCTGCAGAGATCCGGGAAGAACTCCGAGACCTTCTTGAGCACGTGTACTTCCGGAGACATCTCCAGCTTCGCGGCATCAACCTCGAGGAAGACGAAATCCAGATGAGCTTGGCCGGCGAGGGCGTCGGATTCGGAGTGGTACACAGTCATGAGTTCTTGGAGCGCGTAGAGAAAGCCTCGAAGCTCATCTACCGCATCGTTGACAGACGGCAAGGCCGGCCTTTTCGCACCAAAGGTCGCCTGAAGAAGGCCATCAAGAATGACTACGAGGTCTTCCTCTCGGTACCCAGGGCTGCGAGCTTCGCTGTCACGCTGAAGCTTGGTCGTCCCACAGCTCAGGCCAAACTGCCGGGCATCTCAGATACTGCCGAAGTCGTTGACGAGTTTATGAACCTGATGGGACTCCTGACCGCAGGTGACTGCTCAGCTCTTGCGACGGCGATTCCCGAAACCCCTTACAGAACGAATTTCGTGCAGTTGGGGAAGCGCCTCGCACCCGACGGCGAAGATGTCAAGATAGTGGGCTTCACGACAATGCGTGGTGGCCACGAACGTTTCGTTGAGCTATCTCGCCCGCGGCGGGATATCGTGCTGCCGGAGGTCACTCCATCTGAACCAGCCACAGAGAGGGTTTCTGTGAGCGGCACCTTGCGCTTTGCGGACGCAACCCATACGGACAGGGGCCAGATCAAGATCGTTGACGAGCAGAACAACGTAACTCACAATGTCAAAGTCCCCGAAGGCATGATGGGCGATATTGTTAAGCCACTCTGGGATTGCCGCGTTGTCGTCACCGGAACAAGGGTCGGCACATTCATCATACTCGATGACATAGATGAGGAATGAGTTCGAACAAGAACCTGAACACGACAAGCGAAGGCCGCGCGGACGCGTCCTTCACTTGCGCGTTAGGTTCGGCGTTCGCCGGAGGGATGAATGAGACCACTGTTCACGGTCCACGCGGCTGAGTATCTCGTTGGGGCATACGTTGAGCGTACTTACCCGCGCTGGAGTGTCTGGATTCCCTCTAAGGATACCGGTATCGACCTCCTCGTCACGGGCGCGAGGAACCGCAAGGCGGTGTCGCTACAGGTCAAGTTCTCGAAGGACTTCCACCGTACCGACGGAGCGTCTCTGCTCCAAAGTCGTCTTCTGGCAACTGGGTGGTGGACCCACGATCCTAGCAAGATTCGGCAATCGAGAGCCGACTTCTGGGTGTTCGCGCTTCCGTCCTTGGTGGAGAGGCAGACGAGTTTCATCATTCTGCCTCCGGCGGAACTTCTGCGGCGGTTCAGGGCCATCCACGGCAGAGGCAAGACACGCATTCACTCCTATCTACAAGTAACCAAGACAAAGCGATGCTGGGAGACCCGTGGTCTGACCAAGGCAGACCGAGAGCTTGTTGCTCTTGACCGATACTCGAATCCGGATCGAGATTTCACCGTGTTCTTGAATGCTTGGAAACAGGTCGAGAAGAAGTTGAAGTGACAACTTCCTGAGTGGGCTTCCGTGGAGCCGAGGAGCGTGAGTCATCTGACTGCGAATCCATCGAATCTCGACCCGGCGTGGTCGTTGAGCCAACCGCGGCCGGACTCAGCGATTCCGTCGGCGGCTGGGTAGTTTGAAGGGCAACCGAGAAGGGTTCAGGTGGGGTGGGGGGTGAAGTGCTGGCCGGGGCGCGTGATAGCGCGGAGGCCAAGGCGTCTCGATTGCCCGAGGTCAGACGGTGTGTGGGATTGCGGGGCGACAGAGTCGTCGGCGCCGACAGGATGCACTTCAGCGTGGCCAGTGAAGCACGCCCTTGACCCTGCCCCAGAGTGGGCTATACTCGGAACGCGGCACTGAGGAGGTTGCCGGTTCCTCGTACATGTGCCGAACGGTGCGCCGACGGCGGGCTATTATCCCGCGATGTGCGACCCGGACCAGAACAGCCTCACACCGCCACGGCGGTTCCTGAGGTTGCCTTACATGCCGCCGGGCAACCCACGTTGCCGCACAGAGGCAAGGCAAGGCATGGCAAGGCGGGGCAGGGAAAAAACCGGCGGGGCGGCCTTCGGGCCGCCCCTGATTTTTCTATCAAGTTCTGGGGCGATGGTCCTGGTCGAGTGCCTTGCCCACCGCAAGTTAGTGAAATGAAGGCAGACGAGGTCTTGGCGAAGGACAGGTGTATCTGTATCGCGCCCGGAATGCTGGCGGGGAGTCGGAGGCGGGGAGAGTCGTGGTGCTGAAATGAGCGTCAGGGCTCGCCGCGCCGAGTACGTTCAACGCAGAAGAAGGACGCGTTGGGTCCACGTCCGACCGCCTGCCTTGAGTTGGCAGAAATAGACACCCGAAGCCGCCGCCGCTCCGCTTGCAGTCCTTCCACCCCACGTGACCGAATGGAATCCCATCGGGTAGTACCCCTTGGCCAATACCGTCAGCGTGCGCCCGGCGGCGTCTAGGATTCGTAGCTCGATCTCGCCTTCCTCCGGCAGCGCGAAGCCAATCACCATTCCTGACGTGCTGGGACTCGGTCGGGGGCGGGCAAGCATGTACTCCGCAGGGAGGTAATCTGCCAATGGCGTCTCTGCGGGAACACCCACAGTAGCAGCCAGCCCCTCATTACCGGCGATGTCCGTCGCCGTCACGTGGTAGTACGTATACGGATGTCCCTCAACGCATGTCGTGGTATCCGTCGTCGAAGTGAGCGGATCTGCGGATTCCTCCAGCTGTTCATTCATTGAACCGTAGACCGTGAAGTAGTTGAAGTCAGGGGCAGGAGATGCGTCCCAGACAAGCCAGTCCTGCATGGCGAAATGGAGATCGCCAGGGGCGTTTGGCGCAAGGTTGTCGACGGAATACCCACTATCCGGCGCTGCATCGTAGTACTCCAGAGGATCTGGTGTCATCGCGCGGATGAAGAAGCTCGACCAGCAGGCACCTCCCTGCGCGGTCGAGTCGCAGAGGGTGGCAGCGACACATTGATAAACGGAGTCCCCGTGGGCCGGGATCTCCATGAGGAAGTCCCAGCCGTCTATGCGCGTACCACCCGCCACCGCCCCCATGCTCTGGTCGGGAATCGGACTGCCCTCGGATCCTGCCTCAGCTCTCTGGCGCCGACGGTAGACTCCGTAAGAGGTGAGGGTAGGACCAGAGTCGCCATCGTGCGGAGAGCGGTACCAGCTGACTCCGACCTGGCCACCCTGGTCATCGTTGATATCGATGATCGAACGGATCGAGAAGCCAGGAATGAACCCGAAGCTCCCGGCGCTCGTGTCAGAAACACCCGCATGAAGAGCGAGAACGCAGATCTGGTAGCCATCGATCCAGCTGCTGCATGGGGCCGCCTCCCAAAGGAGCATGCCCGTGTTGCCGACGGAGTCTGCAATGGCGTGACACGCTTGCCCAGCGTGCAGCAGATCGATGTCTACTGCACTGCCACAGGAAGTCTGCACCTCCCACCGAATCCAGACCTCTTGCCCGCTGCAGAGACGTTCCCCGCCCTCGGGATACAGCACGGCAGGCTGGCATGCGGGCTGTATGCTGAATCCGCCATCACTGATGTCGGGGGCTCCACTGGTCAGGTCAGAGATCCGAATAGCGTAGCCGGACGTATGCGGGATACACTGGGTCACTGCCCAGTCGAATACGCCCGTGTTGGGGGCAGACGCAGCGACGAGGTGACACGGCGCTCCGTCATGGAGCAACTCAATCCGGACCTCGGATCCACATGCGGTCCCACTGTCCCAGAGAAGGGAAACAGGGTCCGCAGCTACATATGCCTCACCGCCATTCGGTTGGAGTACCTCAAGGGCACAGCGATCAGCGTCACAGCCGACAGGCCACGCGCCGATCAAGCGGCACTCCTCATTCGGCGGCGAATACGGCGCACACGGAGAGCCCGGATGCAGCGCCAGGTCCGCTGTTGCAGGGTCGCAGAATAGCGGATCCGCCCACATGTTTCCATTCTGGCCATAGAGGTCGGTGATCCATCCGGACCAGTCCCCACCAGCATTGCCAAAGATGTCACAGCAACTGAGTGAAGGGATAGATCCCTGGTCCGCACATTCGATCGCTTTGCCCTGGGGACCGAAGGCGATGATCGTGTTCTCCACCAGCAAAGGGGCTTGGCAGTAGATACCGCCTCCACTGGCGGCAGTGGAGTTCCCGTAGAGGGTGCAGTTGATCAACCTCGGATACGAATGCGAATCAGTTCTGAGGGCCCCACCGCCTTCGTCGGAGAGTGTTGGATCCGAGGTGCTGTTCTCGACAAATGTGCATGCCCGAAAGACAGGTGATGAGAACCTGCAGGAAGCACCTCCGCCGCTTCTGTACGCGGAGTTACGCGCGAAGAGACAACCATGAAGTGTCGGCGAGGATCCCTGCTCGCAGAACAGGCCACCACCCCGGGAGTTCGCACCCGGGGCCGAATTGTCGGCGAAGACGCATGCATTCAGATACGGGCCGGATTCATAACAGAAGAGGCCACCTCCCCCTTCTGAGTTAGTCCCAACAGGGGTGGAATTCCAGCTAATGTCGCAATCACGTAGATACGGCGAGGCATTGCGGCAGGAGATGCCGCCGCCATTGCCGCCAGATGGGCCAGCGAGGCAACCGGAGATCATGCAATTCTGAATCGTGGGGGACGCGTCCTCACAGCATATCCCGCCCCCGTCATCGTTGTTGGCTGCCCTGCCATTGACGATTGAAATGCCGTCCAAAACGCTCTCTAGTGTCCCGTGCGGTTAGTTCGT
>JAGMBO010000039.1 GCA_023129715.1 Candidatus Eiseniibacteriota bacterium
CCCGATTCGTCGCCAAGCGCGTGCGTGCCTCGTCATACCAGATGTTGTCCTCGAGCCCGACCCGCACGCCCCCGCCGGCAACCAGCGCCATGGCATTCATTGCCAGCTGCGAATTCCCCACCCCCCCGACTGCCCAGTAGGAGTTCTCCGGCAGCTCGTTGATCATCAGACCGAGTGAGAGCATCGTCGCCTGCGCGCAGGCGATGTTGCCGAGGATCAGATTGAAGTAGTAGGGGGGCTTGATCAACTCCTTGTGGATCAGATACTTCGCGTAGTTGATCATGCCGAGGTCGAAAGCCTCGAGCTCGGGGCGGATGCCATAGTCGGCCATCTTGCGCGCCAGGTCTTGGATCATCTGCGGCGAGTTGATGCTCGCCTGCCTGTTGAAGTTGAGCGAACTCAGGGTCAGGCTGGCGAAGTCGGGCTTCAGATCCCCGGTCAACTCCAGCACCTCGGAGCGCTTCTCGAACTCGGCGATCTGGCGTCCGCTCGTCGAGACGCTGATCAGCACCTCGCGATTGACCGCCCGAATGCCACGGATGATCTCGGCGTAGATCTCCTTGCGGTGCGTCGGACGCCCGGTGGCCTCGTCCCGAGCATGAAGATGAACCATATTGACGCCCAGCCCGGCCACCTCCAGCACCTGGCGGACGATCTCATCGGCCTGCACGGGGACCTCAGGAGTCATTGCCTTGGTCGGAATCATCCCCGTGGGCGTGAAGTTGATGATGAATCCATCGGCCATCCGTCTAGATCCTCGAGCCGTTCGCCGCACCCTCGGCGTGGCTCTCCGCCTGAGCGGAGGCGAAGATCCGCTCGCCGACGCGGTCCCGGAAGGCGGCCATGTAGGCTTCGGCGCCCGTGCAACCCTGGTTCATCAGTAGGTCGATCACGGAGATTTCGTGGATGAAGGGGGGCGAGAAGAGCTGCGGATACTCGGGATACCCCGAGTAATCCATCCAGCAGACGCGCATGCCGGCCTCGAGGAAACACCGCTCGTCGAGGTAGTCCGCCGCCCGCGGACCGGTGAGGTAGTCGGTGGCCCCGAGCTGTCGGCAGAGGTGGACGAGGCGCTCGGTGCGGTTCCCGTGCAGCTCGAAGCCGGCGGAGTCGTGAATACGCGTGGTGATCCCGAGCATTGCGGCGAGCCCACGAGTAAGACGGCTGTTGATCGCACTCAATCCTCTCTCGCGGCCGCACTGCTCGAAAAGCGGTTCGAGTCGCGCGGCGATCTCGTCGAAAAATGGCGCCCGGGCGTAGTTGGCGCAGATGGTATTCCAGTGCTTGCGGGCCCAACGCGGATCACTGATCTCTGCATCGCGAACTCGTTGAGTGAACCGCCCCTTGACGGCGACAGGAATACTCAGCCACTTGGGCCCCTGGCGCGTCTTGATGCGATTACGGTTGCGCCAGTCGCGATGCGTGTACTGGACATCGTCGTAGAGGATGAAGTCGTCGACGAGCTGGATCAGGCTGAAGTAGCCCTTCCAGGGAATGTAGGACGACTGGACGATCGCCGCACGCATCGAGAACCCTCTACCGCCCAAGCGGTGTTTGAACAACCAGCACCGGCCTCTCTCGATACTGGCCGTTCAGGATCGCGGCCGCAACACCCTTAAGCGAGTCGCTGGCGGCCGGGTCGCTGCGGGCCCGCTGGACGAACCGGGAGAGCGGCCGGCGCCAGCCGCCGGCAACAGCCGGGTTGAGCAGCAGGGTAGCCTGAGCGCGGCTGTCACGCGATGTGGCGTCATCCGTCCCCGTCGCCTGCAGATACCAACCGATCACTCCGGCATTGAAGAGCGAGGGCAGGTCCTGGGGGCGTACCGCGAGCGCCGCCTGGGCGGAGGTGAGGGCGGCGGTATCGTCGTGTTGCGACCAGGCGATTGCGGTCAAGTGGTTGTAGGTGCGCGCCAGGAGGGCGTCGTCCTGGATGAAACCGATGCGGCGGCAGATCTCGAGTTGCTGGACAGCCTTGCGGTAATCGCGACGATAATAGGCGCGGTTGCCGGCATAGAGGGCAGCCATCGCGTGGGCCTGCCGGCGGTCCTTGGGGCAGAAGCTTCGCTCTGCGACACGAGCGGTCAGCGACTCGCCGATCTTCCAGTCGCGAATCGCCATGGCGAAGCGGAAGACATAGAGCGCCTGGCTCGTGCTGTTGATCGTGGCGATCGCCGGGCTGGCGCGGTTCTCATGTTCCGGGAACGGCACGTCGCTGCGAACGAAGACGACGGCGGAGGGGCCGTAGAAGGCGATCGTCCACTCGGGACTGCGCATGAACCAGCCGATGAGCCGCTGATAGTTGACGTTCAGACACCAGACCTCGCAGGGGAACCGATCCATGAACTCCTCGGTGCGCACACCGCTGCTGAACTCGTGGAAGTGGCCGAACCACTCATCGAAGGGAAAGCTGCGTGGATCGATCATCACCTTCGTTTCGGGATGAAGGTGCCAGAGGAGATAGCCTCCTCCTCCATAGTCATTGCCCAGGCGGCGGCCGCTGAGATGCTCACGGATGAAGGCCGCCTCGGTGACTGGATTCTGATACGAGATGCCGAAGCCGAACCAGCGTGTTCCCACCGGACGGCAAACCGTCGTGAATGCCGCGCGCCCCGCCAGCAGCAGGCACACCACGGTGATCGCCGCGCCGACCAGCAGCCGGCCCCGGCGTGACCCGGGCCACAACAGCCCCCGGCGCTGGGCGAGCAGATAGACGGCGCTGAGGGCGAAGACCGGCACCCAGTAGTAGGTCGAACGTAGGAAGCGCGTGTAGAGCACCACGAAGACGACGTTGGTTGCGAGCAAGGCCCAGTCAATACGGCGCAGCGAGAAGCGGCGCCACAGCAGCGTGAGGAATACCAGCGCGGCCAGCCCCAGATAGTGGGGGTAGAAGAGGTGACTGACGCGCGGGTCGAAGATGGACAGATAGGCGCGCACCGTGCGCAGTTCCGTCATGTTCTTGGCCGGCAGCGCGCGCAGCAGGTGGAGCGGGTAGCGAATGCCGTAGGGGGTCACGAAGATCGTCAGCGCACTGAGGACCAGGGCGATGCTCAGGTGCCGCCAGACCCGCCGCGGCAGGGCACCCTCGGGAGCCGTCCGGCGGTTGATCGTCTCGCCGAGGAACATCAGTCCCAAGAACAACATGCCGAAGATAAAGCCGCCGTGCGAGTTGACCCACACGAGCATGATGACCGGGAAGGCATAGCAGAATGGTGCACCGCGATCCCCCGCGGTCTTGATCCGCATCCAGACCGCGACGGTCAGGGTCATCATTGCATAGGAGATGATCTCCGGCTTGATGTAGGCGGCGCTCTCCGACATCAGCAGGCCGGCAAGACCGATCAGCGCCACCAGGGGATGGCGCAGGACCCCGAGACGCCGGGCGAGCAGCCACACGGCGGCGAGGAAGACGAGCAGGCAGAGATAGCGAAAGGCGAACAGCGGAGCCAGGCCGGCAGCTTGATGGACGAGGTAGAGGAGGATCTCGGGAAGCCAGGCGCAGTAGATCGTGTGATCCTGGGTCGGCGTCCAGGTGAAGGCGGTGTGGTCGGGGATCAGAGTGCCGTTTTCGATCATGTAGCGGCCGTAGGCCATCTGCCAGAAGAGATCGCCATCCCGGACGGGCTGGGCGAAGGAAATGCCGAGGATGGCCAGAACCAGCAGCGTGAGCAGTCCACTCCAGATCGGGTGCCAGCGGGCATGGACGGACGGGGTCATGGATGAATCCTCCACCTGTCCGTATGCCAAAGGCTTCCCTTCCTGTCAATTGCTGCGCCCGCGGCCCGCACACGGCGATTGCGTCATGAGGGGCGTTGCGTCGGGGGGGAGTTCGGGGCTTGGGTAGGGCTGGGGGGATCTGTCCGCCGCGCAGACACGGGTCCGGGGGCGTTCCAGGGAGGGCGCTCCGCGAGTTCCGCAGCGAGCTGCCGAGCGGGCGAGCGCGAGCGAGGACGTGTCTGAGCGGGAGCCCTCCCGGGACCTCCCCCGGGAAGGCCTGGTGAAGCATGTAACCGAGGGGGGCTGTGTGAGCCTGGCGCCTCAGTCTTCCCAGGTCGGGTTCATCACCCGTCCCATGAAGAGGATCGCGCCGGAATGCCGGTCCCGGATCGCGAAGAGGAAGGGGCGGTCGGCGTAGAATCCCGGGGTGGCCGATTCGATCATCTCGACCACCGTCACCGCCGCGGCTTCGGTGCCTTCTTCATTGACCTCGATCACCGCCTTGTGCAGCACGCGGCTGATCCAGGGATCGCGAGGGCTGATGCCGGTGAAGTCGGCTGCCGGGGTGAAGGCGATTCCCATCCCGAGCGCGGTGAGGACATCATTGAGCAAAAGATCGTAGGCCAGCTTGAACTTCGGCATGTGGACATCGATCTCCGACGGGGAGAGCCTCGCGATCCATGCGTGCCATTGCTCGGGCGTCAGACCGGAGATCACCTCACCGAGATCCCGATCCCGGTCGGGCAAGATCAGGGTCATGCGGAAATCCCCGACCCCATAGGGCAGATCGAGGCCCCGAATACCTTGCTCGAAATCGTAGAAGGTCTCGAACTCGCCCCCCTCCATGGACATCATCTGACAGGTCGTCTGTTCGCCACCCGCAAGGAAGAATGGTGCCGGAGCGGTATCCTCTTCATCGAAAAGATACGTCCAGGTTCCCTTGAAGTAGATCGCGTTGATCAAGTACATGACCACATCGGGAGGGATCGCCGTGAGCATGCGGGGGATCAGGCCATGGGTTTTCTCGGAGATCCAACCGTTGATGATGTCGAGGGCAGCGGGATCGCTGAAATCGAGCTCGCGGGTCTCGGCATCGAACGTCTCGCGGTTGAGTTCGAGGAACGCCTCCTCGACCGGATAGCCGAGCCGCGGCCAGATCGAATTGGCGATCTCGAGGACGACGTCGGGGTCGAGACCGGCGAGCAAGTCGAGGAGCCCGCGATACGAATCGTTGATCTGCTCGCGAGTGAGACCACTCAGTTCGAGCGCGGCATGCATCGCCGTCTCAGTCTCGCCCCGGGCGCCATTGGCGGTCATCGTCAGAGCCATGGCGACGCTGAACGGGGAGATCACGATACTCGAATCGGGGGCTTCGTGTTGGGCGATTTCGCGGAACAGCTGGAAGGCGAAGACATTGTCGCAGGTGACCAGCTGCTGCTCGGCAGCCGTTAGCGAGCGCGGGGGGACCCGGCCGCCGGGATCGGGATCGGTCGGTCCGCGGGAGCATTGGGCGAGGAGCAGAGCGACGGAGCCGGCTAGGATGAAGAGGAAAACCCCTCTCCCGGCCTGGGATCGAGACCAGTGAGACATGGCGACACCTCCACGAGAGAGTATGGCCCGGAAGCGCGCGTTGCGACACCTCCACGAGAGAGTATGGCCTGGAAGCGCGTGTAGCGACACTGCCACGAGAGAGTATGGCTCGGAAGCGCGTGTAGCGACACACCTCCACTAGAGAGTATAACCTGGGAGCAGGTGCGGTGGCGGCTCTAGGTCATCGATTCGTGCGGGTCTCCGAGGCCGCATGTCACCGAGCCTCAGTAAGCTCCAAGGCTTCCCTTTCTCCTACCCGGGCAGGAAGTTCCCGGTTCCTTTCGAGCGGATGGCGCCCGGCTGGGGGTGCGGCTTCGCCGGGAGGGGGGGGGCTGGGCCGGGGGTTAGAGGCGCCGGGGCGAGCGCCTTCCTGAGGGAATCCGCCGGCGAGAAGCCCGGTTGATGGATGCCGGCTCGCCGCAGTCCATGGAGCGTCAGGATGAACATTCCCCGATCCGGGATCGTCTATAAGAGGTGAAACGGCGAACGGCCTCGATGCAGAGGAGACCCCCCGCCGATGACCGACGCGGAATTGGTGGCCCTTTCCCAGCAGGGCGACTCACAGGCTTTCAATAGGCTGGCCCGCAAGTGGCACGCCGGGCTCTACCATTTCGTGCACCGCACGTTGGGGAATGCCGAGGAGGCACAGGATGTCTGCCAGGAGGCGCTGCTCAAGGCCTACCTCAACATCCGTCGCCTGCGCGATCCGGGCAAGTTCAGGGCCTGGTTGCACCACATCGCGCTCAACCTTTGTCGGGATTGGCACCGCGCGGCGCGGGCCCGCCCGACGGGGCCGTCGATCGATGATGTGCGCCCCGCGGATCTCGTGCCCGCCGCGGGCGCGGCGACCGGCACCGAGCGCCGGGCCGAGCGGAACGACCTGCTCGCCATGGTCCATGAGGCTCTCGAGAGCCTCTCGTTGGAGCAGCGCACCGCGATCTTGCTCCGCGAATACCAGGGGTTTGCCTCCCAGGAAATCGCCGAGATCACCGGGGTCCCCGCAGCTACAGTGCGTACGCGCATCTTCTATGGTCTCAAGTCGGTGCGGCGCATGTTGGACGAGCGGGGCATCCATCCCGGCCTGCTCGGCGAAGGAGGGCCGCAGCAATGACATCAGAGTTCCTGGATCCACGCCGTGAGCGGCTGATCGCGGCACTCTACGGAGAGCTCTCATCGCCGGAGCGAGAGGCGTTCGAGGCGGAACTCGAGCGCGATGAGGAACTGCGCGCGGAGTGGGAGGAGCTCTCCTCGACGCGCTCGTTCCTGCAGGCCGCGGTCGATGAGCAGCCGGCGCCGCAGTTCGTCTTCTTGGCGCCGCCGGGGGCGGCGAGAGATGAACCCGCCGCGCACCGATCGTCGGGGCGCCGGTTCTGGTCGAGCCCCCGCGGTCCGGCGTTGGGGTTTGCCCTTGCGGCGGCGAGCCTGGTGGTGATGCTCGTGCTCGGGTTGCGCGTCGATCGGATCCCCGGCGGGCTCTGGGTGCACTTCGGGAATGCTCCGGACTCCGCACCGGTCTCGCTTCCGATCGGGGAGGGCCGGTTGGCGGAGGGGATCCCCATCGAGCCGAACGCAAGTCATCCGGCACCGGCGCAGTTTGTCGGCGGGCCGATGACCGAGATGGTCTCGGGGCAGACGGCGGCGGCCGGGTCCTATCTCACCCACGCGGAGTTTGCGACCTACTCGAGCCAGATCATGGAGCTGATGGCCAACGGCCTGAGCGACTACGAGAACCGGCGCCAAAGGGAACTGCGGCGCGTCCTGCGCGGCGTCTACCAAGACTTCGATGAGCGCCAACAGCTAAACCGCCAGGAGATTGGTGCGGAGTTCGAGCGGGCCTGGCTGCGTCTGCTGGAAAGCAGCCAGCAGAGCGTTGAGCCCGGTTCGAACCTGCCGGTGAGCGGTGCACGGGGCAGCCGGCCGACATCGCCCCCATCCTTCCCCGGCAATGCGCCCGGGAACGGCAACTAAGGAGGAGTCATGAAGACCCATGGCGTGTGTCGGTGGAGCAACGCGGTGCTGGTCCTCTGCGGCCTGCTCCTGGTCACCAGTGGTCTGACCTTGACCGCGACCGCGGATGACGAAGAGAGCATTTCGCCGAAGCTGAAGCGCCAGATCCGCTTGATGGAGACGATCATCGACGAGATGCTTCTCGACAGTCCGAATTTGCTCGTCTTCTCGAACTCCCCGACGCAGGGCGTTTATCTCGGAGACTACGGCGTGGTTTTCACCCTCGAGGCTTCGCTCGTCAGCCACGGCTTCTTCCTCGACGGCAAGGAGGCGTTCAGCATCCTGCGCGATATCCGCATCGACACCGAGGATGGCCGCGTCGTGATCTGGTCGGGTGACCACGAAGACGACGAAGACGACGAGAAAAGAGAGTCACACAAATACCGAGTGCGTGTGCGCGATGGTGGTGATTGGGATGCCGTCTATGAGGATGATGACGCAGACAGGGACGATGATGTGGGCGAGGATGAAGATGACGATGCCGACGAGGATGACGATGCAGACGAGGATGAAGACGAAGACGCCGACTATGACGAAGAGGACTACGACGAAGACGACTGGGACGACGACGACAACGAGGACATCATCATAGATTTCTTTGGTTCCAAGGGAAAGTCATTCAGGGAACTTCGCCGCGAGAAGGCCGAGCGGGCGCAGGAGAACTACGAGAAAGGCAAGCAAGAGCTGATCGAAGTCCTCACCGGGTACGGCGATTCGATGACTCGCCTGGCGGACGATCAGTGGGTCGTGATCGCGGCTTTCTTGAAGCAGAGCGACTTCTTCAAAGACGAAGAGATCTCGCGGCTGATCCTCAAGGCGCGCATGCGCGATCTGCGCGACTACGGCCGCGAGCGCATCTCGGCCGACGAGATGGCCGCGCGCATCGTCCTCGAGGAGTACTAGGCCTCTTGCGGCTTTGAACCCCGCGCGAGGCGCGGCCCTTCCAGGTGGGCCCGATCCCTTCTCACGGCTTGAGCTGGGCGCCGCTGGGGACGACCGTGGCGCCCTCTTCCTTCGCCCGCCTCCAGTGGACCCACTCGTCCTCGGTCAGCGCACAACGTCCTTCCAGCGAGTAGGTGGCGCGGGCGTTGTAGGTCCAGCCCAAGGCGTCAGAGCCACCCCCATTGTGCGTGGTGATGAACATGCGGTGTGAGATTCGGCCGATGTAGTCGGCCTGACCGCCGGGGGACGGCTGGTCGCCGCCGCTCGGGTCGATCGGGACCCAGCCATAGGGGGGCAGGTAGACCTCGGCCCAGCGATGATGGACATCGTCGATGCTGACGTCGTCACCGCGCAGAGCGGCACCTGCCTCGTAGCGCGCCGGCAGCCCCGCGGCCCGGCAGAGACCGATGTAGAGGAAGGCATACTCGGAGCACGATCCGGTTCCGCGCTTGATCAGCGTTACCGGGACATCCCAGCCGCCCACGCGTTCGTACTCGAGCGCCTCGATCACCCAATCGAAGACCTTGCGCGCGATCCAGTAGGGATTCTGCTCGTCTCCGACGATCTTCTTGGCCGTTTCCTGAACCAGCGGATGACTGACTTGGAAGCGCGTGCCATCCGCCGTGTACGCCTGGCGGATCGACTTGGGGATGTCATCGAGGGACCCGACCTTCTCCGGAATCAAGATGTAGTTGAGATGCCCTACCCGGATGCGGGTGCGATAGCCGACCTCGAACAGCTCTCCCGGCGCGATCACCGCCTGCTGGAACGTCGCGATCGTCTGCCCCCAGCGATCCTCATGGATGCGCGGCGCGTGCGGGGCATACTCCAGAGCATCGAGTACGATCTGATTCTCGAGCTCACCGGCCGGGACCGCGAAGTGAACGACGGCATCGACGATCTTGCCGGGGCCATGGTTCTCGATCCGGTAGGTGAGATGAATCTCGGCCTCGCGCCAGTCGCGCGTCTGATAGGGCCGCGCCTCGCGCGGGGCGCAGAGGCGCAGCAGGCCGTCCTCGAAGTCGGCGACCCATAGCCGGCCCGCGCCCGCCGGCGCGATCCCGCAGGGGTAGGGACCGGGGGAATCGAAGCTGGTGATGGCCTTCCCCGAGGCGGGATCGACCATGTAGATCCGGTCGTGGCGGCGCTGCGCGACCCACAGATAGGTGCCATCGAAGGCGATCCCATTGGGTTCCCGCCGGGGCGCTTCGAAGTAGGTGAGTGCCGTCCCATCCTCCGGGATCAACTGCTGCAGCGAGTGGTCGCCGTTCTCCGCGAGCCAGAGCGCCTGACCATCCCAAGCCAGGCCCAGACCGCCGCCATGGGGGGTGGGATAGGTCGTTTCGGTGCGTCCCGTGGCGGGATCAAAGACGAAGATCGCTCCATCGAAGTCGTCGGCCACATAGAGCAGGCCATCGGCCCAGGTCAAACCGCGCGGCCGGTAGCAGGGGGCTGGAACCCGTTCGAGGACCGCCTCGGTTTCCGGATCGAAGCGGAGCAGTTCCCCTCGTTGCCAGTCGGTCACCCACAGAGCCTCGCCGTCCCAGGCGATGTCGCCGGGCGTGTCGGTCGGCAGGGGCAGCACCCTGACGACCAGGCCGCCGTCATCGGTCTCACCCGGCGGGATGGCGGCAGCTCCGCCCGCCGCATCGGAGGCGGCCGCCGCCGCCGCGGGCACCAGATGAAGACACAAGCTCACACACAGAGCCATGCTCAGCCCCATCCGCAGAGCCATGTGGAGAAGGTCGGAAAAGATCATGAGGCACCTCCCGATGGAGTTCCCGGAGGGGATTTCCTGCTGTGCGGCCGGATCATGCGATGCCCAGCCGGCGCTGAATCCCTGCCGCGTCGACCTGTTCGGATTCCCACTGCACGCGCCCCTCCATGCCGCCGGCGACCGTCAGCACCTCGCCGGTGATGTGGGCCGCGGCCGCGGGCGAGGAGAGGAAGAGGACGGCGCGGGCGATGTCGGCCGCAGTGGCGACCCGCTGCAGCGGCATGGTGCGGATCGCCCGGCGAATGGCTGCGCGATCGTGCAGCGTTCCCTCCGCCATCGGCGTGGCCGTCCAGCCCGGTTCCACCATGTTGACCCGTCCCTCGGGATCGAGGGCGACGATCTCATTCTTCAGCGAGCGGACGAGCCCATAGAGCCCGGCCTTGCTGACCGCGTAGTCGGCATGGCCCCGCTCGCCGAAGCGCCCCGCGGTCGAGCCGATGAGAGTGAGACTCGCGCCCCGTCGCGCCGGTGCTGGTTTGCGGCGGGCAAGTTGCTGCATGAAGGCGCGTGCCGTCCAGATCGCGCCGAGTAGATCGACTTCGAGGGTCTCGCGGATCCGCGCGGGTGAGAGCTGATCGAGGCGTAGGGACTCAGGCGGCCAGATCCCGGCATTGACGATGCAGGCATCGAGCCGCCCGAAGTGGAGGGCGGCCTGATCGATCGCGCCCTCGATCTCCGCGGGCCGGGTGACATCGGCGGAGAGTAGGAGAAAGGAATCCGGGGGGAGGGATTCGGCGGCGAAGGCCTCGAGAGCGGCGTGTCGCTGGCGGGCCTGCAGGGCCACGCGGGCCCCCTCGGCGGTGAATCCTGCGGCGAGCGCTTGCCCAATGCCGCCCGAGGCGCCGGTGATCAGCGCCACGCGGTCCTGGAGCCCGAGATCCATGCATGGCCTCCCTGCAGTTGCCGCTCGGAGTATCCGCCTGGGGCCATTCTCGTCGCCCGGGAGCCGGGGTGCAAGCTGGGGAAGATGGGCCGCGGTCCAGTCTAGAGAGTGGGATGCGCGCGGATCTAGGGGGTCGGCTGGGCGGGTTCCGCCAGCAGTTCGCGGATCCCCTGCAACAGCTCCTCGCGGTCGACCGGCTTGGTGAATGTCTTGCGGGCGCCGAGCTTCTGGGCGGAATCGAGATAGGTTTGGGGGCTGACACGCCCGCCGCCCGAGATGGCGATGATTTTCACCGCCGGATCCTGGCGACGCATCGTCAGCATCGTCTCGACCCCTTCCATCTCGGGCATCAAGATGTCGAGGACGATGAGATCGGCTGGTGTCGCCCGGTGGCGATCGATGGCCACCCGGCCATTGGGGGCTTCATCGACCTCATACCCGGCCCGCTCGAGCATCATGCGCAGCATGGCACGGACCTGATCGTCGTCGTCGACTACGAGAATGCGAGTCATCGCTGTGCCCCTCTTGAACTCACACATCGAGGAGTGCGCGCAGCGTTCGAGCCAGGTCGGCGAAGGCGACCGGCTTCGCGCGGAAGGCCCGGATGCCGAGGGCCTGCGCCCGCGCATCATCGATTCGGTCATTGTAGCCTGTCGTTAGGATGATCGGCAAATCCCGGCGAATCGCAAGCATCTCTTTGGCTAGGGCATCCCCGGGCGTGCCGGGCATCGTCTGATCGGTGATCACCAGGTCACAGAGTTGCGGATCGGCGCGGAAGGCCCTCAGTGCGGCTGTGCTGTCCGTGAAGGCGAGCACCTCGTAGCCTAGCCGCTCCAAGGCGCGGCGGACGAAGTCGACGATCATTTCCTCGTCGTCGACGACCAAGATCCGCTCGTTCCCTCGGGGAATGCGCTCATCGGTCTCGTCGCTGGACTTGGCGCCCGCCAGCGGCTTGCAGATCGGGAGGAAGATCTCGAAGAGGGCACCCTCTCCCGGCGCGCTGGTGACCTCGATCGCCCCGCGGTGACTCCTGACGATGCCGCCCACGGTGGAGAGCCCCAGCCCGGTGCCGTCGCCACCGCGGCGAGTCGTGAAGTAGGGGTCGAAGATCCGTCCCCGGGTGTCGCCATCCATACCGACGCCGGAGTCCCGCACGCTGAGGCGGGCATAAGCGCCCGGAGGCAGATCAGCGGTCGTGCCCGGATCGGCCGGCGGGATCTGAACTGCATCGAGGCGGATCTCCAGGGTGCCCCCCTTCTCCCGCATCGCCTGGGAGGCGTTCGTGGCCAGGTTCATCAGGATCTGCCCGATCTGCACGGGATCGGCGAGAACCGGGCCACAGGCCTCGTCGATTGCCTGCCGGATCTCGATCGTCGTCGGCAGCATGCCCCGCAGCAGCGGGCGGATCTCGACAATTGTCTCCTGGAGCCGGAGCGGTCGGCGCGTCTCCTCCTCGCGGCGGCCGAAGGAGAGCAGGCGTCGCACGAGTTCGGCGCCCCGATCGGTTGCCTTGATGACCTCGGTGAGGCTGCGATGCGTCTCGCTGGGGCCGGGCACCTCGTCGACGGCGAGCTGGGTATACCCCTTGATCGCGTAGAGGATATTGTTGAAGTCGTGGGCGATGCCGCCGGCCAAGGTTCCGATCGCTTCCATCTTCTGGGCTTGGTGGAGTTGATCCTGCAATCGCCGACGCTCGGTGACATCTTCGTAGACGGCGACGATCTCTCCGGATGGCAGCTTGTAGACATAGTTGTCCCGCCATCCAGAGATGCGATCATCCTGGTAATGGCGTATCGGGAAGTGCTCGGGTTGCCCCGTGCGCCAGACTCGGCGCATGACATCCAACAAGCCGAAGTCCTCGACACCGGGGAACGCCTCGCGCAGGCGCCTGCCGATCACGGCGTCGCGATGCACACCCTCGATCTGCTCTCCGGCGCGGTTGAACTCCTTGAAGACGAAATCGTCGCCATCATCCACGGCTTCGTAGACGGCAACCCCGGCGGCCATGAACTCGACCAAGTGGCGGTAGCGCGCCTCGCCGGCAAGCAGGTCTTCCTGGACGCGAATGAGATCGGTGAGATCGGTGATGATGCCCACGAAGCCGCGGACCTTGCCCTCCTCCCCGGAGATCGGGGCGGCAGTCAGGATTGCCTCGACTAAGGTGCCATCCTTCTTGAGGCAGGTGACCGGCAGGCGATCACAGACCTCGTCGGCCAGCAGCACTTCCATGTTGGTCCGGAATTCAGCCAGGAACTCCTCGGGCACCGTGGGATTGGGCTTGCCGACAACTTCGGCCTCCGACCAGCCGAAGAGGGATTCGGCGGCCGGGTTCCAGTGAGTGACGCGTCCTTGTAGGTCGAGGCAGAGGATCGGCTGCGGAGAGCGCAAGAAGGCGGCGCGCATGCCTGCCGTGAACGTCGCCTCGGAGATCGGGTCGGCCGGTACGGTCCCCTCGGCTTCGAGCCCCGGGGGATCGGACACGGCGTGTCGAGCGTTATCGGGAATCGCTGCCTGGCGTCCCGGCCGGTCGCTCATGGTTGACGCTCCAATGTCGGTTTGTCGGATACTGTTCGGCTTGAAGCTTGTTCTGCCGATCATCCTGGAAGAAGATCGGAGATCTACAGGTGAGACGCGCCCTCGCGCCGGAGTGGTTTGCCCAAGGAGTCGTTGTGCAGCCGGCGCCCTCTGCTTGCGTGGGGCGCCGGATCGCGGCGCGCCTCTCCTCACATAGAAATCGTCATTTGCGGGGTGTTGCATGAGCCGGAATACCAAGATCGTCGCTACTTTCGGCCCCGCGCTGCGGGGTCCGGGGCGTCTCGCCGACGCTCTGGCCGCCGGCGTCGACGTCGTCCGCCTCAATCTCTCCCACGGCGATCACGAGCAGCATGCCGAGGCGATCGGACTCGTCCGTCGAATCGCCGCCGATCAGGGACGGGTGGTTGCCATTCTTCTCGACCTGCGGGGTCCCAAGATCCGGGTGGGCCGACTCCCGAGAGAGCTGGAACTAATTACGGGGGAGACTGTTACGGTTGCAGTTGGGGCGGAGATCGTGGGGGCGATCCCGATTGAGGGCTACCCCCATCTGGCCGAGGTCGTGCGGGCCGGCGAGCCGATCCTGCTCGACGATGGAGCGATTCGGTTGCGGATCGGGAAGGTCGATCCCCCGGCAATCAACTGCCGGGTGGAGGCCGGGGGGCGCCTTGCTTCCCGCAAGGGGGTCAACCTACCCGAGACGAAGCTGCGCACGCTGGAGACCTTGACCGAGAAGGACCGCCGGGATCTGCACTTCGCACTCGAGCAAGACGTTGATTGGATCGCGCTCTCCTTCGTCCGCCAGGCGGCCGATGTCGATGCCCTCCGGGAACTGATCCGCTCGGGCAAACGCGATATCCCGATCATGGCCAAGATCGAGAAACGCGAGGCGCTGCGCGATCTGGAGGCGATTATTGGTGCGGCCGATGGGGTCATGGTGGCGCGCGGGGATCTCGGGGTGGAGACCGAGCTCGAGGAGGTGACCCTGCGCCAGAAGGAGATCATCCGCGCCTGTAATCGCTGCGGGAAAGTCGTGGTCACGGCGACCCAGATGCTCGAATCAATGATCGATCATCCCTCGCCGACGCGCGCGGAGGTGGCCGATATCTCGAATGCGATCTTCGATGGGACCGATGCCCTGATGTTGAGCGGCGAGACCGCGGTCGGCGCGCATCCGATCGAGGCGATCTCGTTCATGGCGCGCGTTGCCGAGCGCACCGAGGCGGCCCTCGATACCGGGCGGGCCCTTGCGCGCCGCCCCTTCCAGCAGGGCGTGCCCGATGCCGTCGCCCATGCCGCCTGTGTCCTTGCCCACGAGATCGAAGCTGACGCATTGATCTGCCTCACCCGCTCCGGACTGACTGCCCGGCTCGTTTCTCGCTATCGGCCACGCTGTCCGGTGATCGCGGTCAGCCCGCGAGCAGAGACCGTGCGCCGCCTGGCGATGCTCTGGGGTGCCCGGCCGATGCATCTCGATGAAGACCGTGACGGGGAGGCGTTGGTCCATGGCGTGCTGGAACTGGCTCGCGGAAGTGGACAGGTGCGGCCCGGCGGGCGGGTGGTGATCACCGCGGGGGTGGGGAGCGGTTCGCTAGAGGGGCAGACGAACTTGGTGCGCGTCGAGGAACTCTGAGTCACTCGGCCCGCCCGCTGCACGCTCGAGATCCGTGCAGAGCCACTTGGCGCCGGTCGTTGCGGATTGCCCGGCCGCTTCGCCCGGCAGCGCGATTCGCAATCCCCGGCCAATCGGCGTGCCCGAGGCGTCCCACGCCCTTCGCTTGACTGGGTCTGCGCCGGCCGCTATTTCCCCTGCTTAGGCGTTCGCTCGATTGGGATTGTGCGCCCGCGTCCGGCGCATTTTCTGTGCGCCGGCCGCAGCCCCGCCGGGTAGCGAGCCGTCTTGATCCTGCTGGCACACGGCTTGCCCCACTCGCCTCCATCGAGTCGTCGCTTGTGCCCCCCGCTTCTCGATCTCTATGGAGGGGGAGGGCTGATCGGCTCAGTGACGACACCGGGGCTCGGCGACAACTCGGTCATCACCGTCGATCTGGCCGAGTTCACGGATGTGGATCGACTCGAGATTTTCTTGGTCGGTGGTGGCGGCATCGTGCAGATCGAGTACTGGCAGCCGCTGACGCCCGCCAGTGTGATCACCTGGAGCCGGGTCGCGGAGATCTTTCGTCTCTAGACCTGCCTTCAGACCTGCAAAGACGGCGACTCAGCCAGAGGGGGGTCATCCCATGAACTGCCCTGCGTGTGGTCTCAAGTGTCAATCGGTGCGTGCCGGCAGCATTACCGTCGAGGTCTGCCGCGACGGTTGTGGCGGCATCTGGTTCGACAACTTCGAGTTGGAGAAGGTCGACGAAGCCCACGAAGCCGCCGGCGAGATGCTCATCGGTCTTCCCCGGAGATCGGAGGTCTCTCCCGATCCCACCCGTCAATTGGAATGCCCGCGGTGTTCCGGCCAGCCGATGATACGTCACTTCTTCAGTGTGAAGCGCCAGGTGCAGGTCGATGTCTGTCCCAACTGCGGCGGGACATGGCTCGACCTGCGTGAGCTGGCCCAGATTCGCGAGCAGTTTGCCAGCGAATCGGCTCGGCGGCTGGCGACCGAGCACGTCTTCGAGGATCTCTTCGACGGCGATCTGACTGCGCTGCGTTCGGAGAGCCAAGAGGGGTGCGTCAAGGCGCGCCAACTGGCGCGGATCTTCCGTTTCCTCTGTCCCAGCTATTACGTTCCGGGGAAACAGACCTGGGGGGCGTTCTAGCTGCCTGATCCAGTGGCCGTCCACTGGTTGCCGCGCACCGGCGCGGCAGGTCTCCGCGGTGCGCTCGCCGCATTAGGCTGTGCCGAATCGCGCGAAGTGGTCTAGTCGCTCGAGCGGTTCGAGGGACGGTCTTTCCGTCGCAGCACCTTTGCCGGGATTACCTTCCCGCGCCCGAAGCGCTCTTCAATCCGATCGATCGTCTCCGCCAGCCGGCGGCGCCGGCTCTCGCTCTGCGGCGGGGCAAAGAGATCGGGCACCTCACTGCCGGCCGGCAGGATCGCCTGCACGCCGACACCGATCAGGCGCACGGGTGCCCGGCTCCAATGCAGCAGCAGCAGCCCTCGGGCGGCTTCGTAGATAGTTCGCTGATCGGCCGTCGGTCCCGAGAGGGTCACCCGGCGGGTGAGGGTGCGGAAGTCGGCGTAGCGCAGCTTGATCTGCACGATCCGCCCGCAGACACTGTCGTGACGCAGGCGTCGGGCGACCCGCTGGGCTTGGTCGAGGAGGACCGCCTCCAGGGTCTCGGGATCATCGCAATCGTGGGCGAAGGTCTCCTCGTGGCTGTAGGATTTTGCCTCCCAGTCGGGCACGACCTCCCGCTCGTCTTCACCGCAGGCCAGCCGGTGCAGCTGCTCTCCATGTTTGCCGAAGCGGGCCACGAGCGTCCTTCGATCGGTGCGGGCGAGGTCCCCGATCGTCTGCAGGCCCATCGCCTCGAGGGCCTCCCGGGTGCGCGGCCCGGCGCCCCACAGTCGCTTCAGCGGCAACGGGTCCAAGAAGGCCGTGACCTCACCGGGCAGGACCACGACCAGTCCGTCGGGCTTCTCCAGATCCGAGGCGATCTTGGCGACGAACTTGACCGGGGCGATGCCGACCGAGGCGATCAGCTGCGTGCGCTCGCAGATCGCGGACTTGATGCGTGCTCCGACCTCCCCGGGCGGCCCCAGGGAGTGGGCGGTGCCGGTCAGATCGAGAAAGGCCTCGTCCAGCGAGAGTGGCTCGATCCGTGGGGAGAACTGTTCGAAGATCGACATGATCTGCTTCGAGACGTCGGTGTACTTCGAGAAGCTGCCCGGCAGGCGAATCAGGTGGGGGCAGAGCCGCTCGGCGCGGGCCATCGGCATCGCCGAGTGGATACCATACGTGCGCGCCTCGTAGGAGGCTGCGCTAACGACCCCGCGGCCATCACTCGGCCCGCCGACCACGACGGGTTTGCCTGCCAGGGAGGGGTCATCGCGGATCTCGACCGATGCGTAGAAGGCATCCATGTCGACATGCGCAAAGACACGCGTCCAGGTGGTCATGGCTGAATGACTCTCCGCCCATTGGGGCCCGGTCCGACGGAAGTTGCCTCGGAGGTCGAGTGATCATGATGCCACCTCAGGCGGACAATCTCCAGGGGGAGGGCTGGTCGCCGAGATGCTTGTTGCGCTAGGATGGGTCGTTCTGTGTTGTTCCTCGCGCGAGAACGGGCTGTCTTGTGTAGGGTTCCTTGCCTAGCACAGGTCGTTCTGTGGATCATCAGGCTGGTCGGACCGGGAAGCTCTCGAACCGGAGGCGGAATGGAGTCGTCAGAGAGTCACAATGCATCGCAGACCCGGGCTGAGGAGGTGCTGCAAGCGCTTCTGGAAGGCAACCGGCGTTTCCAGAAGGGATCCCCGCAGCATCCCCGTTGTCGGCCCACCCGAAGAAACGATCTCCTCGGCGGCCAGCACCCGATCGCCGCGGTTCTCGGCTGCTCCGACTCGCGCATTCCACCCGAGATCCTCTTCGACCAAGGCCTTGGGGATTTCTTCGTGGTGCGCGTGGCCGGCAACGTGGTCGGCCCGTTCGTGCTCGCCAGTCTCGAATACGCCGCGATTCACTTGGAGACGCCCCTGATCGTCGTTCTGGGGCATTCCTCGTGCGGCGCGATCATTGCCGCGCTGGCGAGCGACAGGAAGGCGCAGGTGGATAGCGAGGTGCCGGGAAGGAACGACAGGAAGGCCTCAGAGAGCGGGGCTGCCTTGATGAAGGCCCTGCGGCCGGCAATCGAGACCGCGCGCGCAGGTGCGCTCGAGACCGCCTCCGGCGGCGAGTTGATCGACCAGATTGCCCTCGTTCATGCCCGGGCCGTGAAGGGTGAGATCGTCAGCCGATCGCCGTTGATCGCCCGGCGTCTCGATGCGGGAAAGCTGGCCCTGGCCGCGGCCTTCTATGACATGCGCACGGGGGGTGTGACGATCCTCCGTTCGCGGGGATCGTCAGCGACGTTGTAGCACTCTGCGCGCCGTTCCTTGATGACGGTCACCATCTCGTATTCTCCTTCACGAACGCCATACCAGTTGCGTACGCAGCACGGCTCCCAACCCACCGCCTTCCTTCGGGAAGTAGCGTGCGGTGAGCAACTCGTGGTAGATCGCGCGACCTTCGGCGGCAACGATTCGAGCAGGGAGCGGCCCTGGTGGCGGCCGGAGCTCTCCGCGCCGGCGGGATCGAGAATCCCCGGGAAGAGATCGAGCTGGACCTGAATCCGATTGCGGCTGGCGTCGCACTACTGCTACCCTTTGGGCATCGTAAGTTCTCGGGGTCCGCCACGCCCCTCAGATTGTCTTCGAGTCAGTGTCGGTCATGAGCAAACGCTTCTGGCCTGCTTGACGCGACGCAAGTTATCGGACCCTGGAGCTGACAGGACAGCGCTATCGGAATCTTCCGATGAAACGCTGTCCGAGCGCTGAGAGGCCTAGGATTCGCCATGATCCGCAGAGTGATCCTCGCACTTCCATTGACTGTCGCGATGGCGCTTGTTCTCTTGCAGTGCGACAGCACGAGCCCCGAGACCGAAGAACTTAGCTGCCTCGAACTCACGGCCGAGGGGCCGATCGCGCCGGACACGCCATTCATGCTCCAGGTGGTCGCCGTTGGCTCTCGCGGCACGAAGCCTTTCAGTCGATGCGATGGGACCGTTGCGCTGACGGCTTCGGAGGGGACGATCGAGCCGGACACTCTCCTGATGGCAAGTGGTACGGGGCAACAGGAGGTCCGGCTCCCGGATCTCGATGAGAGCCTGACCATCACAGCAGTCTATGGCGCGGTCCGTGGCTCGACCACTGTCTACACCACGTTTCCCGACCGTCTGGTGGGGGATCCCGACTCGCCTGCAGCGCCGGCTATTCCGGCGATCCGTTACATGGCCCGGGTGGAAGATTTCTCTCGGGACCACCCGGATCTGCCCGAAGTGTCACTATCGAATTGCGTGATCCTGGTGATTCCTGCAGAAACCGCCACCATTGGCGATATCAATGCCCTCTTTGAGACCCACAGCGCCGTGGTCGTCGGAGGCGATCCGGCGCTGGGAGGTGGACGGGTTGGTTTGCTTGCGCTTCGCTTGCCGACACGGACGTGCGGCGAGCTGGAGGAGGTCTTGGAGGTCATCCGCGCGAATCCGGCCGTCGACGAAGCCGTGCAAGACATTCTGCTGCGCGGCTGTGCAGTGCCTCCTCCGAATGGAGGCACGCCAGCTCAATGGGAGTGGGAGCGGCAAATGGCGTACGGGAATCCGACCTGGGGCCTGCGATCGATCAGAGCTCCGCAGCTCTGGAACTTCAACCGCGTGGTCGAAAAGCGTGGGGCCAGTCAATCACTAGCGATCATCGACATCGGTTTCGGAAGGCTGCATCCCGACATTCCCTACCATGGGGAGTCAAGGTTCGGAGACCCTAGTGATCATGGGACTGCAATGGCCGGAACCGCCGCAGCCCTTCTCGGCAATCGCAGAGGCATTGAGGGGGTGAGTCCCTTCTCTTCCGTTCTTGCGTGGGCCATTGGAATGCTGCCGCTCGGTCCTGATTCAATTGAGTGGGGGGCGAGCTGGGCAGAACTGATACTCAATGGTCTTCAAGATGTAATCACCTCATTCCCAGAAGTGCGGATCATCAGTACAAGTCTCGGCTATGACTGGGACCGGGGCGGCATCAATCCCGTGGGCAACGATCCGATTGAAATACTCATTCTGTCCCAGTCGATGATCCTGCTGAAGTGGCTCAGCAAAATGGAAAACGAAGGACTCACGCTTCCCTTGATCGTATCTGCTGCCGGGAATGATGATCGGCTTGCACCAGCACCGTGGGAAGCCCGCTATGAGTCGCCGATCAATGATGCTGGTATCGAGTCGGGGGTGCAACAGATCCTCGTCGTCGAGGCCTTGAAGCGACTTCCGACCGGGCAGGAGCAGAGATGGGAACGCTCTTTCACTAACGGGCACATTTCGGCTCCCGGAGTGGGGCTCTGCTCCACAGTGCCTCCCTCCACCTATGCCTGCGGCTTGAGTGGCACTTCGTTTGGGCCGCCCCAGGTGGCTGGCCTTGCCGCCTACCTTCTTTGCCTGGATGCCACATTGACCACCCTCGAGTTGCGAGAGTTGATTGTCTCGAATGCTGCGCCCTTGGACGGGGAGGGCGCACCTCGAATCGATGCATGGGCAAGCGCCCTGGACATCGATCGACTTCGGAACAACGATGCGGTCCTCCGGATGATGGTGGATATCGACGACGGCACGGTGGATGGCAATCAGCGAACGACGTTCGATAGTGGCAGCGACTACACCGAGGATGCGTGGGGAGACGGGCGCATCGATATGTCGGACTTCCGCCGGTGGCGGGACTGGCTGCTACAGGTCGAGCCGACGTCCCTGCCGCAGTTGGATGGATCGGCAACGCACAAGAAGAAAGACGTCAATGGTAATGGCGTGGTGGAAGATGGCGAGGACGAGAGCTTGTTTCCGTACGGGGATTTCAACGGCGATGGCACGCTTGGGCGTACGGGAATGGGGCGAGTCCCGGGAGCGCTCAACAGGTTTGCATGGGATCTCGATGTGCTCCAAGCCGTCTTTGAGGACGAGGACTACACAACCGACCAGTTGCCGGGCTTGATCGATTCGGGAGATCTGACGATCTGGCCCCGCTGTTTCCTTGCCTTGCCGGAGATGGTGGTCGTGACATCTACGGTGCAGGTAACGGACACGGGAGAGCAGATCGACCAACGCAATCATGGAGCAATCGGTGCGCTTCAGGTGTACACGTTGCCAATCGATCCCGGGTACTACACTGCCCGTGTGGAAGCATTCGATTGGGATCTCGCCAGTCTCGCGATGGATGAGAAAGAATTCGTGATCGCGCTCGGCGGAGATATCTTCTGGGATCCACCCTGCGGCGAGTGTATCGTGGAGATCGCGTTTCCGGAGACCGGGGATTACTACGAGGATCTCCCGCTGACAGTACGAGTGGGCAGAGAGCTCCCTGACGGGAGTGTCCTGTATATGGAAGGGCTTCTGGTAGCCCTGGTTCCCACTTTCGGTATCGTTGATGAGACCGAGAACTACACCGATGCATCCGGCTATGTGTACGCGACTGCACAGATGTTGCCGCCAGCCAATTACATGACCATCGATGTCATTGTGCGCTGCTCGGAAGAGGATATCGTCCAGCGACAGGTCACCGCGATACGGAGCGTGTCTCCGGGGACGTGGTTGCTCGACTGGGCGGACTCGGGCCCCCGAGACTTTCATTACGTGAATGAGATCCCTCAAACCTACGGCACGACCCTTCCGGATGGAGGGCTCAGCATTGCTTTCAACCTGGGGACCCCAGATCCTCAGGCGTCTCTGCGGGTGTTGGATTTCGGAGCCGTGACGCTAGGAGAACCGGTCGAGTGTCGTCTCCAGATCGTTTACGGAGATCCAGACTATGCCTGGTCCCCATTCAACTTTGGTCATGGAGCGGAGATCCTTAGAACATACGTGACCTTCAGCAAGATCGAGTATCCGATTTCGCCGAGTCCTTTTGGCAAGCTCTCAGGGGAGATCGAGGGCCGGTTGGGCATGTACCATCTTGACGGATCGAGCTACAAGATCGTGACGATCCTATCTGCGGAATTCGAGGACATTCTCTTCGTGCTTGATGAGAAGTTTCGAGAGAACGGACGGAGCGGATTGCCGACAGACCTCGTGGATAAGTTGAGGCGAGTGCGCTCCGTCGACGCGGAGGGAGTTCGCTAAGATGGGCTGGACCACAGAGATCTTGTATAGAGCGTCGCGCGGATCTGGGCGCAGCGCGATGAACAGCGCCTGGTAGAGCGGATCTGACAGGCGTATGTAATTGTCAATATGCAGAACGGTGGGACGGGACCTGTCATGAGGTGAAAGGAGACTCCAATGACCACATTCCAGAAGTGTCTTGCGATCGGTGGCTTGATGGGGTTGACGCTACTGCCGGCTAGCACGCTTGCATCGACAGAGGTGGGGGGGCTGCAGTTCGGCGGCAAGGGAGGAATCACGATCGGGAGTTGTGCTGGATTCGATAGCTTCTTCGACGCGGAAGAGTGGGGAGAGCACACGCCTGATGTGACCAAGGGATCGAGGACCGGCGTTGCATTTGGTGGCTTTGCGACATACTGGCTCAGTCCGAAACTCGGCTTGCAGGCCGAGTTGCTCTGGGCCCAGGGGGGATGTAAGCGGGACTTCGACGTCGTGATCGAAAATGTGACCGGGAAACTCGAGATGACGGCGGCTCTCACGTATATTGAAATCCCGATCTTGGTGAAGTACGCGTTCAATGGAGCCTCGGTGTCGTCTCCGTTCCTCTGCTTCGGTCCGTCGGTGGGCCTGCGTTCGGCGGCCGAACTCGAGATGAAGGCCACAAGTGAGTACGCAGGCAGCTATTCGACCACAGAAGACATCAAGGACTACGTCAAGAGCACCAACTTCAGTCTGATGGCCGGGCTCGGCTACACCCTGAGATTAGATCAGGTCTCTGTTGCATTCGAGGCGCGCTATGTGCTGGGCCTGATCGATGTCATGGAAGAAACGGGCAGAATTGAGGTCGAGGAGGACGAGTACATCATGCTCGACGAGACCAAGCCGCGGACGTTCGCGATCATGATCTCGGTGAGTGGTAACTAGGCATCTCAGGACCGCAGAGAACAGGCGGCGAGTTGATCGACCAGATTGCCCTCGTTCATGCCCGGGCCGTGAAGGGGGAGATCGTCAGCCGATCGTCGTTGATCGCCCGGCGTCTCGATGCGGGAAAACTGGCCCTGGCCGCGGCCTTCTATGACATGCGCACGGGGGGTGTGACGATCCTCGAGTAGGCGTCACCGGTGCACAACGAGGACGTGAGCGACGGGAAGCGAACGATCGTCCGTCGGTGTGTTACTGGATGTATCCGAGCGAACGCAAGTTTTCCAGCGCGTCCTCATCGAGCTGGGCGTCCCCACCGCTGCCGTAGGCCTTGGCGATCGCTTGGCAATCCTGATTCCAGAGCTGGATCTGACCCATCAGGCGATTCTTGGGCACATCGTCGCGAGCGATGATGTTCGCTCGTTCGCGGGGGTCGTCAGCAACGTTGTAGAGCTCGGTGCGCCGTTCCTCGGCGACGGTCACCAGCTTGTATTCCCCTTCACGAACGCCATACCAGTTGCGTACGTAGCGCTGCTCCCAACCACCGCCTTCTTTTGGGAAGTAGCGTGCGGTGAGCAACTCGTGGTAGATCGCGTGACCTTCGGCCGGCACCGATTCGAGCAGGGAGCGGCCCTGGTGGGGGCCGGGACTCTCCGCCCCGGCGAGATCGAGAATCGTGGGGAAGAGATCGAGCTGGCTGACCAGCCGGCTGTCACGGCCGCGCGGGAGGCTGCCGGGGAACTTGATGACCAGGGGCACATGGATCGCCTCGACATACAGGTTGTTCTTATGTCCTTTCCAGTCGTGCTCGTAGAATTCCTCGCCATGATCGGAAGTAACGATCACGACCGTGTTGTCCCACAGGCCCTGCGCCTTGAGGAGCTGGAAGAACCGATGCAGGTGGTGATCGGTCCAGCGGATCTCCCCATCGTATTGTGAGACGATGTACTTGATCTCGCCGGGCGTCGCCTTGCTGGTGACAATGCCTCCCTTCTCATACTCGTTGACGTCGATCGGCTCGCAGTCCTCGGTGACGAACATGCGATCGTAGGGTTGGGGCGGGATGTAGTCATAGTGTGGATCCCAAAAATAGGCGAAGAGGAAGAAGGGCCGCTCGGGATCGCGTAGCCGGGTGAGGAAGTGGCGCAGTCCCGTCTCCATCTGCGGGCAGGTGACATCGGCATGTGCGCTCGACTGGCTGAGGGCGGAGGCAGACTCGTTGTAGTACTCGAAGCCCTGGTGCAAGCCGTGCGCCGTCTTCAGATAGGGCCCGCTGATGACGGCGCCGCATTGATAGCCCTTCTCGCTGAGGATCTCGGCGAGGGTGGTGTAGTTATCCTCCAGCCGGCTGAAGGGGCCGGTCGTCTGGTGCGCGGTGGGATATAGGCCGGTGAAGATGCTCGCGTGGGTCGGCAGCGTCCAGCTCGTCACGGCGTGGGCATCGTCGTAGATCATCGCCTCCTCGGCCAGCGCATCGACTGCCGGGGAGACAGCCTGCGGACAGCCGCCGCAGCCGAGATGATCGGGCCGGACCGACTCGAGGGTGATCAGGACGATATTGGGTGGCTGCTCTGTGCGCAGCAGGAACCACCAGGCAGCAACGGCAACGATCAAGCCGGCGAAGACGATCCACATCGCCCCCCGCCGACGGCCCGCCTGGGACCGGGGCGGCGCGGAACGGGGCCGTTTCGATCCGGATGCCTGCTGCGGGCTCTTGGGTTTGGTTTTCGTGCTCATGGGAGAAGTCTAGTCTTCGGTGGGGGGTGGAGACAAGCGGCGGGCGAGGTATCCTCGCATCGGGGCGGGCTGGCGGCATGGGACTTAGGTGGGCATCGTGCAGCCCCGGTGCCAAGCCGCCCGGACTAGTCCACGGACTGCCCCAACCCCTCGCTGCGCCCCGCCTCTCCACGGAATTGGAGTCGGTAGAGCCGGGCGTAAAGGCCACCCTGAGCGAGTAACTCGGCGTGTGTGCCCCGTTCGAGGATGCGGCCATGGTGGACCACCAGAATCTGGTCGGCGCGCCGGATGGTCGAGAGCCGGTGGGCGATGACGATCGAGGTCCGTTCGCGCAGCAGATTGCGCAGCGCATCTTGGATCAAGGCCTCGGTCTCGGTATCGACGCTGGCGGTCGCCTCATCGAGGATCAGGATCTCCGGGTCGAAGGCGAGCGCCCGCGCAAAGGCTAACAACTGACGCTCGCCGGTCGAGAAGCTGCCTCCCCGCTCCATCACCGGATGCTCCCAGCCTCGCGGCAGGCGTCGGATGAGCACATCGGCATGACTGGTGGCGACCGCCTCGGCGAGACGTTCCTTGCTGATGCCCGGTTCCCACAGACGCATGTTGTCGGCGATGGTTCCGGCGAAGAGGAAGACATCCTGCTCGACGATCGCCATGCGCCGGCGCAGCACCGCCCGCGGAACCTTCCGGGTATCGATGCCCCCGATCGAGATCACGCCCGCGGTTGGATCGTAGAAACGCGCCAGTAGGCTGATCATCGTCGTCTTGCCCGACCCGGTGGCGCCGACGATCGCGGTCGTCGTGCCTGGGGCGATTTCGCAGGAGACCTCCTGCAGCACCGGCGTCTTGCCGTCATAGGAGAAGCTGACGCGCTCGAAGCGGATCGCCGCCTGCGGATCGAAGGCCTCGACGTAGGGTGAGGTGGTGGGTGCGTCCGGCTCGGGCTCACGGTCGAGCAGTGCAAAGATGCGCTCCGATGAGGCCATCGCATCCTGGAGAATGTTGTACTTCTCGGAGAGGTCGCGGATCGGCCGGAAGAAGCGGCCGACGTACTGGATGAACGCCACCAGCGCGCCGAAGGTCAACCCGTCTTGGATCACCAGCCCGCCGCCATACCAGAGAATCAGCGCGATCGCGACCGACTGAGTCAGCTCGACGAGCGGGAAGTAGACCGCGAAGGCGCGGACCGAGCGCAGGAAGGCGTCGCGGTGATCGGTGTTGAGCTCGTCGAACTCCGCATCGTTGCGTGCTTCGCGGCGGAAGGCCTTGATCACCGCGATGCCGCCGAGGTTTTCCTGCAGATAGGCGTTGATCCGGGCGAGCGCGAGTCGGACGTCGCGGAAGGCATGCCGCACCCGGCTGCGGAAGGCGATACTGAACCAGAAGAGAAACGGCAGCATAGCGAAGGTGACGAAGGCGATGCGCGCATCCATCACCAGGAGCACGATCATGATGCCGAGCAGCGTGACCAAGTCGCCGATGATTGCGACCACGCCTTGGGTGAAGAGCTGGTTGAGCACCTCGACATCGTTGGTCACCCGGGTCATCAGGCGGCCGACCGGGTGGCGGTCGTAGAAGCTGATCGGCAATCGCTGCAGGTGCCGGTAGATTTCCTGGCGCAGGCGCATCATCGTCCGCTGGCCGATCAGGTTCATCGTCACAATCTGGGCGTATTGCAGCCCACCGCCGATGAGAAGCAGGGCAAACCAGGCCAGGCAGATGCGCAGCAGGCCGGCGGCATCCCCGTTGGCGATGTAGTGGTCGATCCCGATGCGCGTGATCAGCGGGCCGGCGAGCGAGGTCAGCGAGAAGAGGATCAGCAAGAGGGCGGCGACAAGAACACGAGCCGTCTCGGGACGCAGGTAGCGCAGGATGCGCATCATCAGGCTGTGATCGTAGATGCGTCCGAGATGCTCTTCGGGAACGGCATAGGAGCGGGCACCGGTGGCGACACCTCGCCCCGGACCACCACCGCTCAGTTGACCGCCGCCCCTCATTCGACCTCCTCGATCTCGGCGGCGAGCTGTTGCCGGCGGTGGATGCGGGCGTAGAGCCCGCCCTGTCCGACGAGCGATTCGTGCGTGCCCTGCTCTAGGATGCGGCCCTCATCGAGGACCAGGATCCAGTCGGCGGCGCGGATTGCCGAAATCCGATGCGAGACGATCACCGCCGTGCGCTCGGCGACATAGCCGCGCAGGTTGGCGAGGATCTCCGCCTCGGTCTCGGCATCGACGCTCGCGAGCGTGTCATCGAGCAGGAGCAGGCGGGGTTCGAGCAGCAGGGCGCGCGCGAGGGAGACCCGCTGGCGCTGACCGCCCGAGAGGGTCAGGCCCCGCTCGCCGACGAGGGTCGCCAGGCCGGCGGGGAACTCGGCGACCTCCTCGCCGAGGCGCACGCGGGCGAGCGTTTCCTGGATCGCCTCGCGCGGGCGATCGGGGTCTCCGTAGGCGATGTTCTCGATCAGCGGACGCGAGAAGAGCAGCCCATCCTGCGGGGCGTAGCCGATCATGCGGCGGATCTCACCGATGTCGCGCCCGCGCAGGTCGTGCCCACCTAGCAGGATGCGGCCCGCGGTCGGGTCATGGAAACGCAGGATGAGCTTCAGGATCGTGCTCTTCCCGGATCCGGTCCGCCCGGTGATCCCGAGCGTTTGCCCCACGGCGAGCTCGAAGGAGATATCGTGCAGCGCCTCGACTTCCGCATCGGGATAGCGGAATGAGACGCCCTCGAAGCACAGACGTGAGGCCGGCGGCGTGCGCCGCGGGCCTGAGACGATCCTCGGCGCAGCTCGACGGATGCGCTCGATACGCCCGGCGGCGCTTGCCCCGCGCTGGATCATCCCGATGACCCAGCCGATCGCAATCACCGGCCAGGTCAGTTCCGCCAGATAGGCGGAGAGGGCGACCAGTGCTCCCAGGCTCAGCTCTCCGGCGATTACCTGCCGTCCACCGATCAGCAAGGCGATCGCCATGCCCGAGCCGGCCAGCGCGCTCATCGCGGCGATGAAGGTGCCACGCAGACGGGCGACGCTCATGTTGGCGGCCAGGTAAGCATCGTTGAGCTCGGCGAAGCGCTGGGCGCAGCGGGTTTCCTGATTGTAGGCCCGCACGACCCGCACGCCCCCGAGATCTTCCTGGACCCGCGAAGAGAGCAGGCCGAAGAGATCCTGCACGCGCCGCGAGCGATAGTACATTGCCCGCCCGAAGAAGAAGGTGACCACCGAGATCAGTGGGTAGGGAGCGAAGGAGAGCAGGGTCAGCAGGGGATCGATGGCAACCATCAGGCTGATCGAGAGCACCAGCATGACCATCGTCGTTGCGGCATACATGATCCCCGGGCCGGCGACATCGCGCAGTGCATTGAGGTCGTTGGTGAAGTGCGCCATCAGGTCTCCGGTGCGCTGGCGGGCGAAGAAGTCGAGATCGAGACGCTGCAGGTGGCTGAAGAGATCACGGCGCAGGTCGTATTCGACGCGGCGCGAGGTGCTGATCAGGAGCCAGCGTTGCAGGTAGAGAAAGAGCCCACCGACCGCTCCGGCGGCGATCATCGCCCCGCCCAGGCGCGCGACAGTCTCCATCGACGCCCCGTTGCGCAGGGCGTCGATGGCGAGCTTGAGGATCCAGGGGATCAGGCGCGTCGCGCCGGTGGCGAGCAGCATCGCACCCAGGCCGAGGGCCAAGGTGCGGCGGTAGTGCCGCAGGTAGGGCAACAGCATCGCCAGGCTGCGGATGGCCGAACCTCCATGGGCTCGAGAGCAATATCAACGCCGGCGGCCGGGTGGAGGCGACGCAGCGATTGATCTTGCCGCGCTAGGCGCAGATGACAACAGGCTGGTTGGAAGTTGCCGCCAGGCCGGCCGGCAGATCAGCAGGCCGGTGGCGGCACAAGATCCTCGAACACAGCGTGGCCATGTGAGGCGCGGACATGGCCGTGATCATTGCGACCGGTCGGACTGATTACGGGCCAGGTTCAACAGCTTGGAGCTGATCTGCAGCCCGGCCTCCTGCGCCAGCGCCTGGCTGATATCGAAGCGCACGCGATCACCGTCGCGGAAGAGGCGAATGATGGTGCCATCCCTGGATTCGTCCCAGATGCCGACGGTCAGGGTCCCCGCCGGGTGGGCCGGCGCCAGCGGCGGAAGGAGATCCAGGACTGCCTCCTCGCCTAAGACCAAGACCTCGCACTCCCGCGCCTCGGCCGGGGCGGTGACACCGATGACCGCGACGCCATAGGGCGCGCTGTGCCGGCGTTCGTTCTCCTGCTCCGCTAGCTGCGCCAGCACTTCCAAGAGCGCGTCGTCGCCGCTCACGCCGATGTGCAGTGTGTCGCCCATGGGTGTGGGCCAGCGAACGAAGTCCGGGAACCTCAGCAGGAACGCTGCCTTGGTCGCCACCTCGGTCATCTCGGTCACCTGCACTTCGTCCATGGTGTCTTCGTACTTCACACGTACGGTGGAAGCGGAGGCAGGCGGGGTTACGAACAGCAACCCCAGGGCCGGGCATGTCAATGCCACGAGCAGCACTTCGGCCGCACGTCGGCATGCCTGGCGAGATGGCCTGCATCTCATCTGCAATCCCCCACCACGGACAACGCACCAGGCACCCGGCACCACGCCGGGCGGGAGGTGCGCGAAGGGACGGGGGCGAGGCGACGGATGACCGGCTTCGCGGGCCGGCATCCTGAGCGCTTCACCCCCGGCTGACAATACGCGGATTCGGCAAGCGGGGCAAGCCGACCAAGAAGCGTAATGCCGTTTGAGAAAAGAAACAAGACTGCCGAACTACTAGGGAGATGACCCGAGCGCGAGCCCGATGGCGGCCTGGCCCGTGCCTGGGGCGACTTGGCGGCCTGGGTCGCGATTCTGGGGCCGGCGGCGGGCTGTTCCGGCGGCGGGAACCCCGTGAGCCGCCTGAAGGCCTTGGTGATTCGGGAGGTCTGCGCTTGTTCGAGAGCATGATCGAATCGCGCCGCGACCTGCGGCCGTCCTGGCGGCCGGGGACGTTCGGCGTGGCGCTCGGCCTGCACCTCTGCCTGCTGGCGGCGATCTTGGTCGGGAGCCACCTCCATGTGCCACCCATCAGCGAGCCGGCCACACGCGTTACTTTCTTGCATTTCGCGCCTCCTGCGGCGGCCGCGGCACCGGCCCCGGCATCTGAGTCCACTCCGGTTCTTGCGCAGCTGAAGCCCGAGGCGCCACAAGAGGTGCTCGCCGAGGTGGTCCAGCCGCAGATCACACCCGAGGCGGTCCGCACCGATCCCGTTGCGCCGGAGGCGTTTCCGGCGACCAGTGCGGGAGCGACGGAGAGCCTGCCCGAAGGCGTCCCGGGCGGCATTTCGGAGGGTGTTCCCGATGGCATTCCCGGGGGTGTTTCGGGTGGTGTCCCCGGCGGTGTTCCAGGCGGTGTTCCGGGGGGCGTGCTTGGCGGTGACCCACTCTCCGCCGGGCCGACATGGGCCTGGGGCGAGTTCGCGGCTCCCGTGGTGATCCATCGCGCGCGCCCCGTGTATCCGGTGCTGGCAGAGAATGCCCGCCTCGAGGGTGCGGTGAAACTCGAGGCGGTGATTCGCCGCGATGGGACGGTGGGGGAGATCAGGGTCGTGCAGGGTCTGAGCCTGGGGTGCACGGAGGCGGCGATCGAGGCGCTCAAGCACTGGCGCTTCCGGCCCGGGGAGCGTAACGGCGTTCCCGTCGATGGGGTTTTCGAGCTGACGGTCGACTTCAGACTGAACTAGGGAGCCAGCGCCATGCAGCCTGTGACCCACTACGGACCGATCGAGATATGGCAGTCGATGGGGACGGTCGGACACTTGGTCCTGATCATCCTGCTCCTGATGTCGGTCTATGCGACCGGGATCATGTTCGATCGTTGGCTGTTGCTTCGCAAGGCGCACAGGCAATCGCTCGAGTTCGTCCGGGTGGCACGACGCCTGCTTGCCGAGGGCAAGCTCACCGACCTGGTCGAGGAAGCCGCGAAGCACCCGCAAAGCCACCTGGCACGCATCTACTCCGCTGCCATCCTGGATACAACCCCTTGGCGTAGCTCAGGTCCTCCAGGCGAGGGCTTCGAAGACACGATTCGCAGCGCCACCGAGCGCGAGGGCGCACGAATCACCCAGGAGTTCAAGCGGGGCCTCTCCGGCTTGGCATCGATCGGGTCCACTGCGCCCTTCGTGGGGCTGTTCGGAACCGTGATCGGCATCATGAACAGCTTCTTCGGCATGGCCGCGACCGGGTCCGGCGGGATCGGCGCGGTGTCGGGCGGCATTGCCGAGGCGCTGGTGAACACCGCCGCCGGGATCCTGGTCGCGCTTCCCGCCGTCTGGGGCTTCAACTACTTCCTGGGACGGCTGGAGCGCATCCACAGTGAGATGAGCAACGCCAGCAGCGAGCTGGTCGACTACTTCATCAAGAAGTCGCGGAGCGATTCATGGAAGCTCGAGGCTACGACGGGCCGGCCGGTCAATCGCTGAACAGCGAGATCAACGTCACCCCCCTCGTGGATGTGATGCTGGTGGTCCTGATCATCTTCATGGTGGTGACCCCCATGCTCCAAGTGGGTGTGGCCGTCGATCTGCCGCAGGCGCGCAACGTCGAGGAGACCCCCGCCGGCCCAGGCCAGATCCTGACCGTGGTCCTCCAGGGGAGCGGTCAGATGCTCCTGGGGACCGACCCGATCGAACGGACGGATCTGTCCGGTGCGCTGCGGATGCGCCACCGGGCCGACCCCCGCCTGCAGTTACAGGTCAAGGCGGACCGCAGCACCCCTTACGGGGAGATCAAACGCGTGCTCCAGGCGGGCCGCGAGGCGGGGTTCCACGGTGCCGCGCTGATCGCGCGTGAGATCGAACCGGCGGGTGGGGGCAAGATGCTCCCCGGCGGAGCGAAGCGTCTTGCGGAAGCGGTCCCGGCGAGGCAAGGAGGCTAGCCGATGGCCATGGGATTCGGGGGGCTCGGGGGGCTTGCTCAGAGCCAGTCGAGGATCAATGTCACCCCTCTCATCGACGTGCTCCTGGTCTTGCTGATCATCTTCATCATGGTGGCCCCGGCGCTGACCATGGCGCTGCCCTCGGAGATCCCGCTGGAGGCGGATCAGCCCCTCCCGGCGGAGTACACGGAGCGGCAGCTGGTGGTTCACGTGTGCGCCGACGGGCATCTGCTGCTGAATCGCGAGGAGGTTGCCCTGCGGAATCTGCCGGACCTACTGCACGAGATCCTCACGCAACGCGGCGGTAGGAAGGTCGTCTTCCTCGATGCCGACCATGGTGTCTCCTACGGCGCGGTAATCGAGGTGATGGACCTCTGCCGTGACGGCGGGGTCGAGACGATCGGCCTGATCCCGGATTCGATCGGGATGGTTGTGGCACGAGGAATCTTGACG
>JAGMBO010000004.1 GCA_023129715.1 Candidatus Eiseniibacteriota bacterium
CAAGTCAACGTTACAGGCCACTAGGGAGTCAAGAATCCGGTTCTTGGCCGCCATTTGCTCTTTCGCCATAGTGCCGGGGGCGACCTTGTCCTTGGTCTCCAAGCCGACAAGGGTGTTCCCTCCACCATTGCGGCGATCAACACTGGCGATCTTGACGACACAGTCCTTCGTCTCGAAAACCTCATTCGTGATGGCCTTGATCCCCAGCTTGTTGGTCATCAGATCCATGCCGCTGAGATCGACTCAGGTGGATTCGTCTTCGTGATCCGGGTTCCACAGAGCTGGGTTGCTCCGCACAGGTGTAGCGTCTATCTTGCAGGCGGCGTGATCGCCCAACTGCCTGCAACCGCGCAAGGTGCCTGTGCGCAGGCAGCGTCGCCCTGACCTGCAGGCCGTAAAACCCTGCCGAATACTGCCCCTGAAATGCCCCCATCGCCCTGGCCTACCGCCCGGATGCCGCATGGATGTCGTCGTTGAATGGGAAAAGGACGTTCTTGCAAGGGGTTACGCCAACGGCCACTTTCACGCCGAACAGATGTTGCTGCCGCTATCCGGCCTCGAACTCCTTGCCCTTGTGCGATATAATTGCACCGCCGCAAGGCCCTAGATCGTGACGCTGATGACGTGAGCTAAGGGGGGGATTCATGTGGCGTTTTCTCATCTGTGCGTTGGCTCTGTCCGTCTTCTCTGCAACTGCCCGCCCGACCACTCACTTCGTTCGTCCTGATGGCATGGGAGACTACCTAGCAATCCAGGATGCTGTCGATTCGGCCGCAGACGGGGACACGATTTTGCTCGCAAGCGGGACGTTCTCTGGAATCGGGAATCGGGACATCGATTACTTAGGAAAGGAGATTGCCCTTGTCGCTGAGGACGATGATCCGCGCAACTGCGTCATCGACTGTGGTGGATCGGCGATTGAGCATCATCGCGGCTTCGTATTCCATTCGGGGGAGAGTGGTGGGACACTTCTGGAAGGCGTGACGATTGCCAACGCCTATTGGGCTGGCCCAGACATCGAGGGGCAGGGGGGTGCAATCTCGATCCGTGATGGTTCGGTTCCACTGATCCGACAATGCGTGCTCATTCAGAACCTGGCAGATTTTGGGGGCGGAATCTACTGTCGGGATTCGGCACCCACCATAGAAAACTGCGTCTTCGGCGGGAATACCGGGGCAATCCGCGGAGCAGGGTTCTATAATCACCTCTCCGCTGGGGCGACCCTGCACAATTGCACGTTCTACGCTAACTCCTCGTTGCTGGGCTCAGCCATCAGCTGCCGACGTGGGACCATTGAAGGGTTCAATTGCATCCTGTTCTCATGCACTGGAGGTGATCCAGCCCATTGCGATGATGGCGACATCTTGCTGTCGTGTTGTGACATATTCGAGAACGAGACGGGGGACTGGGTCGGTTGCATTGCAGACCAGTATGGGCAAGCGGGGAACTTCTCGGCCGATCCGAGAATGTGCGATCCTGAGAATGGCGACTATCACCTGCTGAGCGACTCCCCGTGTGCTCCATCGCCTCTCAGATCCCACCGTTGCGGACTCATCGGCGCTTGGGAAGTCGGCTGCAGTCCGCTCCACTACGTCTGCTGCGTGTACCAGAACTGCTCGGTTCTATCATTTCGGGAATGTAACTGTATCGAAGGGGATTGGATCGTGGGCGAAGGCTCTTGTGATCCTGATCCCTGCGGGCCGTGGACGTACCGCGTCAGCCCCGACGGCACCGGTGATTTCGAGACAATCCAGGAGGCCATCGGGAACGTCCGAAACATAGCAACAATCGAGCTTGAGAACGGAGTGTTCACGGGACCTGGCAACAGAGACGTCCAGCTACTGGGCAAGGAAATCACGATCAGATCAGCAAGTGGCATTCCAGACAGTTGCACAATCGATTGCGGAGGAAGTGCCGGTGATCCACACCGGGGATTCGTCTTCGATTCAGAAGGGCCCACCACTGTACTGGACGGTTTTAGAGTGATCGGAGGCTACGCAGATCGGGGGGGCGCCATCCTCTGTCAGAATGCGTCTCCTTCCATCCGTAACTGCACGTTTGAATCGAACTTCTCTGATTCGCACGGTGGGGGAGCCTACTGCTCTGGAGGTGAGCCATCCTTCGTGAGGTGCAGATTCCTACAGAACAGCGCCTCTTTGGGAGGGGGTGGGGCATTCTTTGCCTCAGGCTCGGTCCCCGAGATTACCTACTGTGAGTTCACTGGGAACACGGTCCTAAATGGCGGTGGTGGAGCTATCCATGCCATCGAATCCCATCCGGTGCTCTATCTCACACTCCTGATCTCGAACATCGCTCCCTTCGGGGCAGGGCTGGTCTCTCAGGACTCGGATCCAGTGGTGACCAATTGCACTTTCTATGAGAACCATGCGAGTAGCGGGGCGGGAATCTGGATCAGCGGTGGTCTAGCAGAGATTGAGAACACAATCATTGCCGCCAGCACTTTCGGTGATGCCGTGCATTGTGATGCGGGGTACGTCGCCAACTTGGGCTGCTGTGACCTGTTTGACAATGCCGGAGGAGATTGGGTCGGGTGCATCGACTGGCAACTAGGTCTGTTTGGTAACATCTCCGCCGACCCGCTCCTCTGTGATCCTGCAGGCAATGACTATCATGTCATGGGTGAGTCGCCATGCACGCCCTATTCAGAGCCGAACAAGGAGTGCGATTTGATCGGCGCCAGGGGGACCGGCTGTGATCCGATGCGGGTTCCTGGTTCTGAGGAGCGATATGCAAAACGTGCCATCCGCCTTGCCGCACCGAGTCTCATGGACGGCAAGGCAGACGTGGTCTTCGAGATCGATCACGACAGGGTGCAGGAATGTCGCCTTGGCGTCTACGATCTTTCTGGTCGGCTCGTCCGCACACTCACGGAAGGTCTTCGAGAGCCCGGTGTCCACGCAGCGTTCTGGGACTGCAGAGACGCGCTCGGTCACAGAGTCAGTCCCGGCATCTACTTCCTTCGTCTTCGAGTAGCCAATGAGCAGGTGACGAGGCGGCTTGTGGTGGTCAGATAGATTGTGACTCCGAGCCGAGCCTCTTTCGGGGGAAGGGTACAGGATGAAGAGCAGAGCGCGATTGCGGGCAGGCAGCCGGGGGATAGGGCAATGAGACAACGCCTCGCGGTGATACTGGGTCTGGCGGTCGCCCTCGGGGCGTCCTCCAGCCAGGGCGAATGGAGAATGATGATCCACAGGGGCGAGACGACTGAGGAATATGCCGCGGCAGAAGTGGACAGCATTACATTCGTTGACGTTCCCGTGCCGCCCCCGATGGTTTTTGTGCCTGCGGGGTTTTTCGTAATGGGCGATGGGTCGGCCCACTGCGGCATAGACGAGCGCGAGGTAGTCCTGACGCGGGGTTTCTACATAGGGCAGCGCGAGGTGACGAATCAGGAGTACCTGGATGCCCTGCAGTGGGCATATGACAGGGGGTACGTGACGGCCAGCGTTGCATCCGCGAATGATCATCTCGACGGGAGCAGCGCCCAGCTCTTGGAGCTTGCCGATGAGGACTGCGAGATCCAGTTCGATGGCGAGAAGTCATTCTTCCTCCGCGAGGCTCCTTCTGGCTATGCACAAGCCGCCTATCCTCAGGGCTACAGCCCCGCCAAACACCCAGTGAAAGAAGTGACCTGGCAGGGGGCAACTCGGTATTGCGACTGGCTCAGCATGCAAGCTGGATTGCCTCGAGCCTATGAGCACGGCGGGGACTGGTCGTGCAATGGTGGCGATCCCTACGCCGCAGAGGGGTATCGGCTACCCACGGATGCGGAGTGGGAATATGCTGCCCAGTATGATGATGAGCGTGCCTACCCAAGCGGAAACGTGGATCCGGACTGCAGTCAGGCGAACTACGAGGGGTGTATCGGGTGGACTGCGCCGTTGGGTAGCTACGCGGTTGCGCCTGAGGCACTGGGGTTGGCGGACATGGCCGGGAACATGTGGGAGTGGTGCGACGACTGGTACGTCTGTGACTTGGGCACGGCATCTGAGATAGATCCTGTCGGTGCAATGGCAGGCTCAACACGTGTCGTTCGTGGGGGCGTTTGGTATCACGCACGGAGCTACATGCGCTGCGCCTTCCGAACGGATCGTGAGCCGAGCCACACAAGCGGCGGCCATGGCTTTCGGATCGCCCGAACGGCTGCGCGCTGAGAACCTAAGGACGGGAGCACTGGTATGCGAGCAATCACCTGCCTTGTCAGAATCATTACCCCAGCGTTGTTTTTTCGTGATTGGCCCAGATATGAACGGGGGGCCTAATGCGAGTCATCGTAGCGATCTTCGTTCTCATCAGCTGTGGGTTCCTATTCGGCATGTGTGCTAAGGCCGAGCAAGTCGTTTTCGATTTCGAGAACGGCCCGGGACCGCTGTTTGAAATCCCGAACACGGCCGATCTGTGGACCATCGACTGCGACGGACCCAATCTGCGCATCAGTAAGCCTGAAGACCCGCTCACCGTGAATCCCAACGGGTTCATCGCGGGTGGCATTCGATCCAGGTTCTGGGTCAACGGTGACTTCAGTGTCACGGTCGATTACGAATTGTCCACGTTCCAGCGTGATCCTTCCAATGGAAGCACACTGAATGAATCCATTCTGGGAGTGCAGGATGCGGTTTCCCAGCTATTCGAGGTGCTCAGGTTCGCGCATGGCTCGTCGGATCAGAGAATCGAGGCATACGGGCCCGATGCTCCCATAGGCGCGCAAGACCCTCCGCCTGAGGTCCTATGGGCTGGTCGCTATCGGGTGACCCGCGTCGGTGAGACAATGACAGGGGCATTTGCACCCTTGGGCAGCGAGGTCTTCACATCCTTGGGATCTGCGGGGGGCTACGGCGGTCCCGTGCAGGTCATTTGCATTGGCGCGCAAGGCGTGGGAAGGGTCGATCGAGAGCGGGCGAACACGGCGCTCGACATTGCCTTTGATAACCTGATTATCGATGGGCTGATCAGTTACCCGCCCACTACGCACCGCGTCCACGCTGATGGCTCTGGAGGTTACCCTACGATTCAGGATGCGATCAACGCAGCCGCAGATGGCGACACAGTTCTGCTAGCCAATGGCATCTTTACCGGTGACGGAAACCGAGATGTCGACTTCCTCGGGAAGGCAATCGTCGTCATGTCGGAGAGCGGAAGTCCTGATGACTGCATCGTCGACTGTGGCGGGTCAGCCGTGGATCCCCATCGCGGGTTCTGGTTCCACAGCGGGGAAGGTCCGGGATCTGTGCTGAGTGGGGTGACGGTCAGAAACGGGTATGCCGACAATGGAGCAGGCTTTCTCTGCGAGGAAGGCAGCTCGCCGCATCTTAGCTCTTGTAGGATCAGGGCCAACACGGCTACGAACATTGGTGGAGGAGCCTACTGCCACCATTGCTCGCCCACATTCCTAGAGTGTGACTTTCGGGACAACGCCGCCGCCGGAGGAGGGGGGATCTACGCATATGCCACTGTCGACCTCCGGCTTGAGGAATGTCGAGTGACGGGCAGCGCCGTGCCGGGAGAGGGCGGAGGGCTTTGCTTGCAGAGTGAGTTCACGACGCACCTGACCGACTGCGTGATCATAGAGAACACCAGCTACGAAGGAGGTGGTGGGGTCTACTGCCGAGAGGGCGATCTAGTCGTGACCGGAGGCGAGATCTCCGGCAACGCTAGCGGAATCCACGGAGGGGGTATCCTCCTAGAACTGTCCTCGGCCGTGATCGACAGCTGCGTTATGTCCGACAATGCAACTTCTCAAGTGGGCGGTGGCATCTTCTTATCGGCGGGCACAGAGCTTACCATTACAAACTCGACACTCATTGAGAACTGGGCTACGGCTAGCGGGGGAGCAATTGGCGGAGTGGAGTGCACTCTCACCATCGATGGCTGCACAATGGCATTGAACGGTGCAAACCAAGGTGGAGCGGTCTACCTCTATTCAGACTACGCAATGCCCACCCCATTCATTCAGAACACCGTCATTGCGCTGAGCATTGACGGGGGGGCGGTTCGCAATACCCTTTTCGCTACCCCACAGTTTGCCTGCTGTGACATCTACGGCAACGATGGAGGGGACTGGGTGAGTTTCATTGCGGGTCAACTCGGCACCAACGGCAACTTCTCCGCCGACCCCTGCTTCTGCGATGCCGAGAACGGCGACTACCACCTCTGGAACTACTCGCCCTGCAACCAGCAGGGGTGTGGTCTCATCGGCGCTTGGCCGGTCGGATGCGAGGATCCGCAGGTGTTGGGGCCGGAGCCCCAGACGCGGGCCTTGTGGGCGAGCGTGTCGCCGAACCCCGTATCGGGGACCGCCCACATCCGGTACGTCCTCCCCACCCCCGCCGCCGCCACCCTCACCATCTACGACCCCGCCGGGCGGGTGGTGCGGAGGATGATGAGCCGGGGGCAGGCCAGCGGCACGCTGTCGTGGGATGCCACCGACGCGCTGGGACATCGGGTGGCTGCAGGGGCGTACTTTCTGAGATTGAGCATTGGGGAGGAGGAGGTAGTGAGGAGGGTCACGATCGTCCGATAGGACGGCGCTGTGAGTGGACTGATTAGGGCGAAATAGCAAGAGACGAACCGCGCAACAGAGGAGACAGCCATGCGAGTTCTGACCATCGCTGCAGTTGGAGTCATGATCGCCATCTCTCTCCCCATCCTCGTACGACCAGCGGCGGCCGACGAGCCAATGCTCGCCATTCGGCAGGTAGGCGGGGAGAGTGCGGTCTACGCTATCGCTGAGATCACCCGGCTTGAGTTTGAAGGTGATACCCTCTTCGTAGTGGCCTCCTATGGACCTGACCGCTTCGCCAACGAAGACATCGAGAAGATTGAGTTCCTGTGGGGCTTCTCGGACGTCGAGGACCCCGATGAGATCGTGGCGGCCTTCAAGGCCATTCATCTGTTCCAGAACCAACCTAATCCCTTCTCGCCGGAGACTCGCATCGATTTCGAGCTTCGCACGGGGGGCCCTGTGGAGTTGGCGATCTACGAAGTCAACGGGCGTCTGATCCGTTCCTTGCTGAAGGAGGAGCGCGCAGCTGGACCGCATACCATACGGTGGGACGGCCGAGATGATGATGGCCGCAAGGTGGCCAGCGGAGTCTATTTCTATAGCCTGACGACCCCTGGAGTTCAAGAGAGCAGGCAGATGATCCTGCTGCCGTGATCGGCGGGACAAGAGTGAGCGACGAAACCAACAGGCTTCATTGTAGGCAGCGGGAGGAGGATAGCTCAATGAGACGATGCATCCTAGTGCTGATGGGCCTTGTGTTCGTCCTTGGCGCAACCGCGAGCCAGGGGGAATGGAAGATGCGGGTAGAGCACGCAACTGGGGCGGATGAGCTCGCTCTGTCTGATGTCGATAACATCACCTTCCATGACAGGCCACGAATGGTCGCGGTTCCGGCAGGCGTCTTCACCATGGGGGACGGCGAGTCCTACTGTGGAGTCAACGAGCGACAGGTGACGCTGACACGCGATTTCTATTTGAGTTGCCATGAGATAACGAACCGGCAATACATGCATGCTCTCCAGTGGGCGTATGATCATGGCTATGTGACGGCCACAACAGGCTCGGCAGATGACAATCTGGACGGGAGTACCGTGCGGCTTGTGGAACTCGGCGATGAGGATTGCGAGATCGCGTTCGATGGAGCAGGCGGCTTCCACCTGCGGGAATCGCCTTCTGGCTATGCGCAAGGAGCGTATCCGGGAGGGTATGATCCATCGAGTCACCCGGTCATGAAAGTGTCGTGGTATGGAGCCGCTCGCTACTGCGACTGGTTGAGTCTGCTGGTAGGATTTCCGCGGGCGTACCAGCACGGCGGCGACTGGTCCTGCAATGGCGGAGATCCGTACGGAGCCGCAGGCTACCGGTTACCGACGGATGCAGAATGGGAGTATGCGGCACAGTTCGATGACGAGCGACTCTATCCCTGGGGAAACGCCGAGCCTCACTGCGGCCGAGCCAATTACCACCCGAATCCAGACCCCAGGTGCATAGGTTGGACCTCTCCAGTGGGGAGCTATCCGGAAGCTCCGCAGATTTTGGAACTCGCGGACATGGCAGGGAATGTATGGGAGTACTGCAACGATTGGTTCTCCTGCGACCTAGGGACTGCATCGGTCACAGACCCTGCAGGTCCGGGCAGTGGATCAGACCGTGTCATGCGTAGCGGCTCCTGGTACAACTACGCGATGTCGTTGCGCTGTGCCATGCGATTTGGCTATGTTCCTCAATTCCCTCCAGACAACACTGGTTTTCGAATTGCACGGACCATGAGTCCATGATGCTCGGATCTCCAGCTGTAGTGCCACCGACGCGCTCGGGCAGAGAGTGGCGGCGGGAGTGTACCTCCTGAGGCTCTGCGTCGGGGAAGATGAAGTAGTGCGTGGGCTCGTGATCGCCCGCTAGGACGGACCTGGAATCGACTGGAGAAAGGATCATAGCGGGGACAAACCACGCAACATCGGAGGAGAATCATGCGAGTTTTCACCATCGTCGTAGTTGGTGTCATGATCGTCATCTCTCTCCCCATCCTCGTGCGGTCAGCAGTGGCCGATGAGCCGATGCTCGCGATCCGACAGGTGGGGGGCGAGAGTTCGATCTACGCGATTGCCGAAGTGACCCGACTCGGGTTCGATGGCGACAGCCTCGTCGTCGTGGCTACCTATGGTCCTGACCGCTTCGCCACCGACAAGATCGAGAAGATCGAGTTCCTGTGGGGCTTCTCGGGCGTCGAGAACCCCGATGAGATCGTCACCGCCTTTGGAGCTATTCACCTATTCCAGAATCAACCCAACCCATTCTCGCCGGAGACACGGATCGACTTCGAGCTTGCGAAGGCGGGTCCCGTGGAGTTGGCGATCTACGAGGTCAACGGGCGTCTGATCCGCTCCCTGCTGAGGGAGGAACGCATCGCCGGGAAGCACACGGTGCAGTGGGACGGCCGCGATGATGATGGCAACAAGGTTTGTGGCGGGGTCTACTTCTACAACCTGACTGCCCCCGGAGTTCGAGAGAGCAGGCAGATGATCCTGCTGCCGTGATCGCAGCGGGCAGGAACGTGGGATGCAGCAAAGGGCGAGATCACAAGCAGCGGGAGGAGGATCCAGCAATGAGACGGCGCACCCTGATGATGTTGGGCCTGGCGCTGGCTCTTGGCGTCACGGCGAGCCATGGTGATTGGAGAGTGCGAGTTCACGAGGGGGCGAGCGTGACGAAGTTCACGGTGTCCGACATCGACAGACTGACCTTCTACCAGGCTACGCTTCAAGAGATGGTCTGGATCCCGGCAGGCAATGTTCGCATGGGCCAGACCGGGATCGCGGAGCCCGTGCACGATTTCTATGTCGAGGGCTTCTACATCGATGTGCGCGAGGTCAGCAACGAGGAGTACGAGGAATTCATTGACGCGGGGGGATACACCACCGAAGCATGGTGGAACCCGGTCGGCTGGGCCTGGAAGGTGACGGCCAACATCACGCTGCCGAACGGATGGAATGAAGACGCCCGCCACGGCGGCGGCATCCCCGGCAACGAGAACTTTCCGGTGAACGGCGTCTCCTGGTGGGAGGCGGACGCCTACTGCCGCTGGGCGGGCAAGCGGTTGCCGACCGAGGCGGAGTGGGAGAAGGTGGCCAAGGGAGGTTGCGAGACCCACGGGGATCCGGGCCAGTGCGACGTCTCGGACACGCCGACCTACCCCTGGGGCGAGGGGATCAGCGGCCTGCGAGCCAACTACTACCAGAGCGGCGACCCATACGACAACAACTCGACACCTGTCGGCTACTACGATGGCAGCAACCACGGCGGCTACCAGACGATCGACAGCCCGAGTCCGTATGGGCTCTACGATGTGGCGGGGAACCTCTGGGAGTGGGGCAGTACGAAGTACGCCAGTTACCCTTACAACCCGAACGATGGGCGGGAGAACCTGCCCGCGACTTTCAACGAGTGCTGCCGAATGCTGCGCGGGGGCTCGTGGCAAGACGGCACGGACTACATGCGCTGCGCGTACCGCCTCAGCCACATGCCGGACGGTCGCAACAGCACCTTCGGTTTTCGTTGCGCGAGGACCGATTGAGGGACTGTGGATTCCGAAGAGTGCACAGCGCATGCGCTGAAGGGAGGTCTGGTCGACCGACTGACGGCAGCCTTGCTGCAGGGAAGACGGGGGACGACCCCGCCGGGCGGGTGGTGCGGAGGATGATGAGCAACGGGCAGGCGACTGGTTCCCTGACGTGGGATGCCACCGACGCGCTCGGGCAGAGAGTGGCGCGGGGCTGTACTTCCTGCGGGTGAGCGTTGGGGAGGAGGAGGTGGTGAGGAGGGTCGTGGTAGTTCCCTGAGGACCTAGTGGCACAGATACAGTGGGAGAGCGTGCCCTGGCGGCATTGGGATGAGTGTGGTGCAAGTTCTGTGGCTAGGTCAGCACCGCGTCTTCGACGCGAGGCATCCTCAGGATCGGAGAGCGCTGTTGAAAGGCGTGGCGAGCTATGCCACAATCCTGGCATTCTGTTGTAGCCGGGCAGCTGATATGGATCATGATTCGAGACGATTGCGTAGCGGCTGTCCAATACTCAGGTGCAGTTTTCGCAGGACCGATCTGGATGGGTCCCTTGTGGCACACAACCCTTGGGATTACAGGCCGACGGAGTTCTCGTGACCGCAGGAATCAATCACGCGGAAAGGAGATTGTGATGAAGAGAAACATGGCAGTTAGAGCTGAGGCTGCAGGCGCCATTGCACGGTTGGGGATACCAATCCTTGCCGGGATCCTACTTGTGTCTGTGGTGGTCGCATGGGGGGACACGGATCTACCCCCCGAGGCTGCGGCAGGAGCTCAGATGTCTGAAGCCGAGGCACAGTATCGCGAAGCGATTCGTCCAAACCAGATCCCAGAGGGTTCTGACGATGCAGTCCGAAGCGGTGTTGTAATCCTTTACGGCGCATGGCTTGAACCACCCTACGCAATCTCCATTCTCGACCAAGAGCTCTTCTTGAACGGTGTACGCATCGATCCCCCCATTGTTCCTCCCTGGAAAGGAGGTCGGGACCACGTCGAACCTTCTGAGATTGGACGTCAGATCTCAGAGTCGAGCGGGCGTATTCGGACTGCGTACGCGGATCTCAAGAGAGAGAAACAGACCCGAGAACTCCAGATGGCTCTATTAGAATACATTGCGGATGCCGAGGGATCGGTGCGGAGGGCGGAATGGGAGACGCGTGACAGACTGCACATAGTGATGGTCGAAGGTGCGGAGTTCTCTATCAACTTGGCTGAGGGCCCAGAGATTCATGACCCGACCCAGGTTCGGAATGAGATCCTCCTTGAAGCCAAGCAGCGGTATGAAAGGAGTCTGGATGCAGGCGCGCTTCTGGTGATCGGGTGCGGAGCCGTGCTCACGGTCCCCAGCACAGATGTTGAGGACGCCCGCAGGCAGATTGAGCAAGCCTTGGAGGAGCGTTCTCTGGACAGAATGAAGCAGACACTGCACGATCGCGAGCTGGTCAAGGAAGTCCTCTTTCTGCATGGCATTCCGATGGGGGAGGAATAGATCATGAATCTTCGCCTGAGTCAAGTACTGCTGGCATGCGTAGTCGTTGCGTTGTCGTTTACAAGTGCCTTTGGCCAAAATGAGACACCGTCCAGCCGTGTGGCAGTCGTCGTTGCGCCGGTGCGGTTTCAGGCTGACAGGGGTGAGGCCATCTTCCTCTCGGAGACTGGCGATCCCAGTGGGCAGCGCTATCTCACTCTGTCTCTGCAGGAGACTGCAGACCCTGGACTCAATCCCCTAATTGACTTATTAGATCACATCGAGCGAGTCGACGGAACGTACTCAACTGGTATTCTCCTTCATACGGGCCACGGCGGAACGGGCGGCGTGATCATGATGGAGAGTTTCCGCGGAGACGATGCGCAGGCGACAACAGCTTGTCAGGATCGGCTGGAGGAGTATGAGAACGCAGGCTGGGACGTGAGCGGCACTGACAGGGAGATCGCCTCCTACCAGCACGAGACTGGCTGGTGGGCCATCCTCATGTACGCGCAGGCCATCCACAACCGGGGGGATGGCCTGTTGACAGACCATCCTATCGTCTACATCGCCGCGTGTCACGGGGCAGATATCGGACCCGCATACGTTGCAGAGGGGGCGCGCGTTGCCTTGGGTCCCAGCGTCACTCTGCTTTCCAGCGAGAATCGAGCTAGGGTGGAGAGATTCTTCCGGCGCATGAATGGACGCGATGGGCAAGCGGCCCGAACTGTGGCAGCGGCGCGCAGCGTACTGACCCAAATGGGAGCGACTGGGGCAGAGAATACGACGCTTGCACCATCAGTATTGAGCCTGGATGTTCCGGATCGGATCCATGCAGGGGATGAGATTACTGTCACACTTGATACAGCATGCGATCAGAGCATCGTACCCGATATCGTCGGTACGAATTGTACAATCGCAAATGTGAGTTGGGTGAATTCCACAACATTGCGAGGCACATGCACAACCCCAAGTCCTCCGGGGGTTAGCAACTTCACAATAACGCTGAAGTGGAATGACGTGTACAGTGTCAATAACACAGCTCGCTTGGACGGGAACACTAATCCGCCGGGAACTAACGCAGAGGGGCCAGCACACGACGACTATGTTGAGGAATTCACTGGCCCTGAGGCTTGCATTGCGTACATCCTCGACCGATCCGGTTCCATGCAGGGTGTGCCGCTGTTGGGCGCGAAGTTCGCTGCGAACGTGGGGATCACGCTCATGCGCGAGCAGGATGAAGTCGGGGTCGTTTCCTTTAGCAGTACGGCACGGGTCAACTATCCGAGAACGAGGATCACAGGCGATGCAGTCCGAGCGGCAGCGAGGGCAGCAGTGAACAGCCTATCGGCAAGCGGAATGACATCCATCGGAGCGGGATTGCTGACGGGCTACAACCAGCTCGCAAGTTCGGAGGCGACTAGGCGCAACTACCTGCTTCTTTCTGATGGCAAGGAGAACACAGCGCCCTGGGCTCGCGATATCTTGCCACTGTTCCTGAACCTGAACCAGTTGTCCCAGAAGATGTTTGTCAGTGGCGGTGTGGGGGCAACAGTGGAGGAAGAGATCGATCACACGATCCACTCGATCGCATATGGTCCTGGTGCAGACCAGGTGCTTCTTGCAGAACTGGCCAATGCGACGGGCGGGATATTTCTCTTTTCGCCTTCGGTCACCGATCCCCTGGAGCTGGCGAACATCTTCTTCACGATCCAGGGTGAGATATCCGATGAACAGAGGTTCGCATCCTATGAGGGCCATGTCGTGGCTCCCGCGGTGGAGACTGTCCCTTTCCTGATCGGTCCTGACGTGGTCGAAGAGACTGTGTCCCTGATCTGGGATGGCACCGGCAACGAACTCTCTCTCGCGCTCGAACGCCCGGACTCTGAGATCATGGATGGCAGCAACTATGAGAGTTATCCAGGTGTGACGAGAGTCCAGGGACCTGGCATCGAGTACTTCACGATCACGAGCCCGATGCAGGGTGACTGGATTGCTCAGATCACAGCGCACAGCGGCAGTTTCAACTACGCGCTGATCCTGAGCGGCCTGAGCACCATCCGGATGGAATTGGCGTTCGATCGGGACGCTTACGGAGTCGGGGTGCCTATAGGAATCACCGCCACTGTGATGGAGGGTACAGAGCCGATTCTCGGAGCAACCGTCACGGCCGCAGTGCAGACTCCCACCGCCGCGGCCCTCCTTGTGAGTTCCAGCGAAGGGGACGACCGCGAGTCAGTGTCGACGGAGCTGCAATGGGGTCCAGAGAAAGGGACTCTAGTCGATTCGGAGGGAAGAGTCCTGTATCGAGAGGCAAATATCATCCTCTTCGATGATGGAGCGCACGGTGACGGCGGCGCTGACGACGGCGTCTACGGAGCCTACTTCGCGGATACAGACATCGAGGGAAGCTATACCTTCCGTGTGACGGGCACCGGGTTTACGCCGTCCGGTCAGGAATTCGCACGTGATGCGACAAGATCCACTGTCGTCACTGCCTCCGCCAATCAGCCTCCGGAGATTGTCAGTGTGGATCCCGCATCCCAGGAGGTGCAGTACAGCGACGGCGTTGCTCCCGTAACGATCACCGTCACCGATCCCGACGGCGATCCAATCGTCGTCTCGGCGAATCCGACGCTCGACGCGCTCGTTCTGACTCAGACCGACACCGACACCTGGGTGCTTTCAGGCCAAATGCTGCAGTCCGCCAATGTCTATGAGGTCGCGCTGACGGCGAACGATGGCCAAGCGGACAGCGATCCAGTGACCGTCACGATCACCGTGGTCCCCGAGCATGCGAGGGTCGCGTTCGACAACAGCAACCCGCTGGAGGTCCAGGTCCCCGTACCCCGTGGCAACAGCGGACCGTTTTCTCTCAGCTTCAACATCGCCGAGTTCGACAATCCTGACGATGTCCAGGGTGACGCTAACCTTGCTGGTGACATCGGTCTTGCCACCGTGACCGTCCGGCTGGTACCAGTGGGGCCCGGGGGAAACGTTGACCCTGCCGATGTGGCCTCGATGATCAATCCTGGGACGGCCGATCCGGAAAGTCCCTTCGATTACGGTGTACGCACCCTTGAGTGTAGCTTCGATAACGTGCCAGTGAACACATACTCAGTAGTTGTGGAGATCGATCAGTCCGGGTTCTACGCGGGTGATGGGGAGGACGTTCTGGTCGTAGCGGATCCCTCTCTCGGATTTGTCACCGGAGGCGGACACTTCTACTGGCCCGGAACGGAGGATCCGGATACCGGCTATCCCGGTGACCGGACGAACTGTGGGTTCAACGTCAAGTACAAAGGGAGGACCGGGAACAACGCAAAGGGTGCTCTGCTGATGATCCGGCACTTAATCGATGAGACCCGGTATCGGCTTAAGAGCAACGCCATGAACGGTCTCGCGATCGGGGAGTCTCAGGACGGGGACCTGACATTCGGTTGGGCATCGTTCGTTGGCAAGGCTACCTACAAGGAGCCCGGATGGGAAGAGCCGATTGGCAACTACGAGTTCACGGCCTACATTGAAGATCGCGGAGAGCCTGGGGCTGGAAGCGACCGCTTCTGGATCCAGGTTCTGGATCGAGATGACGAGGTCGTGCCAGATCTCTCGTTTGCCGAACCTGCAACGGTCAATGCAGTCACGATCACTGGTGGCAACATTGCCGTGCCCCATGGGGCCGAGGAAATGCGGGGCGACATGCCGAAGGCGGTTGGGTCCGAATCGAATCTCCCCAGGCTGTCTAGCTCAGGGACGACAATCCGCTTCCAGATTCCCGAGCCCACACATGTGCGGATACTCGTCTACGACGTGACGGGCAGGGAAGTGGCGCGTCTGGTCGATGGCCCCATGGCAGCAGGATCCTACGAGCGATCGTGGCAGGCATCTAACCTTGCCAGCGGCATCTACGTCTGCCGGATGCAGGCGGGCTCCTTCACCGCGACGAGGCGAATGATGCTTCTCAAGTGATCTCAACTTGAAGAACGGCATCTGTCAGGTGGATGTCTCGCTTCCAACATGGGGGCTCCCAATCCGGATAGCCGTGACTGGGAGCCCTCGATCCTACGTTGTGTTGATGACCGCAGGAAGCGAGAAGGGGGAGAACAGTTGTACCCACCTCGTCTCGGGGAGGCGAGAGGAGGTGGTCGATCTCAAGGCGGCGAGGGTGGTTGACGGAGGGGCCGGTGGTCGCCGCTACAGGGCCCGGCTATATCCCGCACGGGGGTAGACATTTGCGAGGTCGGGAGGAAGGCCGGGTTCTCTGGTCTCGACCTTCAATGGCCTGCCAACACCGCTGTCGAGCCGCTCTCCTGCCAAGACCGCCGAAGTTCTCCCCGCTCTCTGTTCTTAAGGCCAGAGTGGTTCAACGCACTTCACCATCTCGGGGGGCGAGGCGAGGGGAGGGCGAACTCGGGGCGGGAACAGCAAGCCGGACAGGCGCTCACTGAAGCCCGTCGATCGCACTGATTCTCCGCTTGGCCCATCTCCTGTAGCAGAAGGGCGATGGAGTTCTTGGGACGGACAGGCCTCCCATGCTCATCCCGGCCCAGTGGGGTCGCCCGGATGGAGTTCTCGCGACCGACAGGAATCGAACTGTAGCTGAGCGACGCAAGAGGGAGGGGGCAGGGCCACCCTCCCCCATTGCGAAGAGGCAGATAGCGATTCCTCTCCCGTTATGGAGTCAGGCTCACGCCGCCCGGAACGTCCGGCGGCACCGTCGTGATCGTGTCACAGCCTTCGATGGGCATACCGTCCAGGAGCGCTCCTGTCAGGCACGCCTCGGTATCACCGGCCAGGATGCCTGTCTCCTGAGTGCGGAAGTGGGCTACCAGATCCATGATCCCATCGCCGTCAACATCCTCGATGTGGGCGTGGCGGTGGGTGATCGGGGCCTCTCCAGGGCCGAAGCGCAGTGTTTGATCATCGATCTGGGTGACATCGAATTCCGCGGTTCCATAGATGGCCACCGGGATCACGCCGTGGCTCTTTGGGTTGATCGGATTCGTGTCGCTGCCCGGCTTGATGTCGAGGCTCTCGGTGATCACGATGACGCACGCGGGAGCGAACCCCATTCCCTGAGGTAGGCTGCCACCAACCAACGGACGCATGTTGGATACAACGCCCGTCAGCGGGTCGATCTCGAAGAGCCAGTGCTCCGTATTGCTAGTCATCGAGCTGCCGATCAGTGTACCCGATTCATGGAAGACAATTGACCCGGCGACACCGATATCCTCGCTGAGAGTGGCCACAATCGTTGCGGTTCCAGTTGTCAGATCTACTGTGGCCAATCGCTGCTCAACTGCCTCTAAGGGGGTGAGTTCGAGGGCGTAGAGGACGCCCGCGGCGTCGAAGTCGGCGCCTCCCGCCCTGAAGCCGGAGCCGAGAGAACCGATCTCGTAAGCCACTCCAGAACCAGAATCGATCGCGTAGAGACTATAGTTTAGTGCGAACAGACTATCGTAGGGCGCGAAAGCCAACGCTTGCATCGATGGCTGATCCGGCGCGGCCGGCGTGTGGACGGTGGCGATGCCGGTGCAGGGGTCGACAATCAGGAGCTGATGCACAGCGGAGTTGGTCCAGACATGGATGGTGTTGCAGTAGTGGCGCACCGCCATGGCGACCGGCGTCGTGAAGTGCGTGTCGTCATCTGGATCGAGCGGACCGATGAAGGTCACGCTTCCCGTGAGGGGATCGATGATGCTCAGGCCATCGTCGACAGTGTTGACGCCATAGAGCAAGTACGTGGTGGGACCATTTGCGCCGACGAGTGAAGAGACGGCAAGGCTGAGAGGTTCTGTGGGTGTGGAACCCTCCTGCTGGCAGCCGCCCGCCAACACGATGGCCGCGAGAATGCCGAATAGAATGGGCATGTGTTTCATGATCGGACCCTCCCCTTCCGTTCAGGTTACTAAGAGGCCTGCTGGACCACGGTCGCCAAGCACCGCATAGGGCGATGCGACCAGGTTGAACAATCGGCCTCGGGGAAACACAGTCACCTAGCTATGCATACTCTAGAGGCTGGTGAGCTGGCAGTCAAACCAATCGATGGACGCTGTCCATCGGCAGCGCATTGGCCCTACCTGTCCATCCCGAAAACCACACCCGCCACGTGCGAGCGCAGTTGGCGTAGGTTGGGACAGGCGAGCAATCGGGCAATAGTTGACCAAACCGAGCCCCAAGCACGGAGAATGGTTGTACCCACCTCGTCTCGGGGAGGGGAGAGGAGGTGGTGGGGTGGCTGGTCGCTGGAGTGGTTGACGGAAGGTCCTCTGGCGGTGGCTGCCGAGCCCGCGCATATCCCGCACGGGGGCAGATAGTTGCGAGGGCGGTTAGTGGGTCGGGGTCTCCGCGACTAACGCCCGATCGTCTGCCTGCGCGCCCAACCCACCGCCCTCCCGCCCAACCGCCCCAAATTCTCCGCGCTCTCTGTTCTTAAGGCCAGAGTGGTTGACGCACCTCACCGTCTCGGGGGGGCAAGGCGAGGAGCACTATCGGGCAAGCTGCTCCTCCGATTCCACCTCGGTGCAACTCCAGCAGCCGCTGGGCGATGCAGTTCTCGGGACCCAGAGGGGCGTCTGGACGGCGATTCTGCCGATTGCGCTACCTCGGGCGCACAAGCGCGCGGGTGCATACCGTCTTCCCCATCCTGAGCCGGGAGAAGAAGGTGCCCGAGCCGCAGGATCTGCCACTGGCATCCGTGCCGTTCCAGATCACCTGGTTCAGTCCCTCACGCAACTCACCGTCGATCAGCCGCTTCACCAGGTGCCCTGTCGCATCGTAGATCGCTAGCTCGGCATGCATACGACGGGGGAGCAGGAGCGAAATCGTCGTCGCCGCCATGAACGGATTCGGGTGGTTGGAGAGACGCTGGATAGCTGGGCGAGGCGTTTCGCCCGTTGCCGCGGACACCGAGTGGTTCATCCACAACGAAAGCGTTCCCAGCGCGGATGCCCCGCCAACGATATCCGGCCTCAGATCCCCGTCGAAATCATGACACGCGAGCGCCCAGCCGCCGAGATAGCCCATCCGCAGCGTGTCCGCCAACCAGGAGAAGTCGTCATTCTCATAGATGAGCAAGTGGCCCGGATCCTTGCCGACGGCCACGATATCCAGATCGCCATCCCGGTCAAAGTCCCGGCCGAGGGCCTTGGTGGCAATGCCGAGTTGGCTGGTGATCGTGTGTTGGGTCCACAGGTCCGCCGTGAGATCATCGCAAGTGAAATAGGCGACCTCTCCGGACAGATAGGCAGTGGCAATCAAGTCGTACAGCCCATCGCCGTTGATGTGGCCGGGATCGAAGTCATGACTTCCGTTGAAGCTCGATGTCACGTCATGCTGTAGCCAGACGATCGGCTGCCCTCCGGAGTTTTCCCACCAAGAGATCTGATCGGCATCGGCAGCGGCTGCTACGAGATCGGGATCTCCATCATGATCGAAATCGAGGATGTCGACTGACTTGCCACCATCGAAAGCGCTGGTTACGTCTTGAGTGGTCCACAGGGGAGGATCGGCTCCCGTTTGGTAGCAGACCATAATGCCGCCCGGTGTGGAATTGATGCCGACCACATCGACATGGCCGTCGTCGTCAATGTCGTAGCATTCGGCATCGTGCGCATTGATGAAGGATGACTCGATGGCGGCCTTCGTCCAGGTGGAGGTCGGATCGCCGGTGTGCGAGAACCAGGCGATCTGGTGGAAGTCCCATGAGGTCGCCACGATGTCCGGGAAGAGGTCTTTGTCGATGAAAGCCACCTCGACCGACATGACATTCCTGAAGGAGGCATCCACAGCGAAGCGGGTCCAGGTAGGCGGACTGCCGCCCTCGTTTCTCCACCAGGCGATTCCGATGCTTGACGACCACGGGGTCCATTCAGAGCCCCCGACGATATCCATGTCGCCATCCAGGTCGAGATCGGCGATGTAGACGCATGAGATACCCTGGAAGGATCCGTCGATCGGATACTCGGCGAAGTCGAGGTTCGGCGCCTCTGCACTCGCGCGCGCCATCAGGAGAAGCACAGCGGCACCGAGCATGAGCAACGACTGAGCGGTCTGCTTCATCTGTTTCTCCCTCCCTGCCGGGGGCTTCGGCCGATGTGGCGTTACTGCAGTATAGGGCTCAAGAGACCGGGGTGTTGCCGCGGACTGGCGGAAAACTGTGACAGACTTCCCCGCTCTCTCTATTCTTCGGCCTTCAGCGCTCAACGCTGGTCGGCGGCTCGGGGGGGCGAGGGGAGGGAGGGCGCAAGTCGGGCAGACGACTTGGGGCCGACGCTCCTGCCGTTTCTCAGGCCGAGGCCACCTCAAGGCTGTGGAGACCGACAAGTTCCACAGCTACATCGCCTCCAGTGCTCGGGCGACTGACTCCCTCACGTCGGCATCGGGATCGGAACGCATGAATCTCAGTCGTCGGACAACCTCATCCCGCCGCTCCTGAAGCTCAGCGAGCATCTGATACCAGATCTCATTGTCGTCTTCCCACCAATGGGAAGGGAGGCCGTCGTCAAGGAAGTCACGAGTCGCCTCAACTGCATGCCGCCGCACCCACCAGTCGGCATGACGATAGCAGGAGAACAGGGTGTCGACCGTGCCGAAACAACTCCCTGGGTAGCGCCAGGGTATGTTCCAGCGATGAGTTCGGGGCGGCGCCATGGTCACGCTGTCCCACTCATCTACGACCTGCCCAGGTCCGCGGGGCGGTACCTCCACGTAGAAGTAGGTTCGCTCAGTGCACCCACTGGGGCAATCGCCCCGACCTTCCGAGTACACGATATGCCAGCGGTCAGACTTGGCGAAGGCCCAGATCCGGTCGCCATCAAGGTCCCCGCAACATGCACCCGCGTAGTAGATATTGAATGACCGATCATAGAGTTCGGCGACGTAGCGAGTGTTCATGGGATAGGCGAAAGTCAGCGTGAAGTGGTCCTCCCACGACCACTCCTGGATGCTCTCAAGGTGAAACACGGCCGCAAGGGAATCGAGGTAGTGGTCCCCAACTCTCATCCGCCCATAACGCCAGGCGAAGGCAAGATGTGGTGACGCCCTGGCACTGATTGACCATCCGACTAGGTCCCTGCGGGGATGGATGGCGGCGAATTCCGGCCGCAAGTGGCGTGTCCGATTCAGGGCGTCGTCAATAGCGGCCGTCAGTTCGATATCGATCCAGGGGGACGTGCTCTGCCTACCGGCGAGGATGATCGCGTCGTAGGAGAAGTCGGCGATGTGCGAATAGTCCGTGGTCGGCTCGAGCAGATTGTCCCGCTCCCTGGAACAGGAAAGCGGCAGTGTCGATGCTAGAAGCACTGCCCCCGCCAGATGAACCCATCGGATGGAAGAGCACAAGCGCACGGCAACTACCTCCTCGGGCGGCAAACGGAAACGGGAAGGTCTCTATGAGAGAAGACCAGCAACTGGGATCATGCCGCCTGCATTTGGGGATGCCCACCACGCAAGAGTATAGGGCAACTCCCATCTGCCTGGAAGTGCCGCGAGCCTCTCCATCCCGAGAACCTCATCCGCCGCCCTCATCACGTCTTGCCCGGCCCTCGCCTCCTTCCGCCTCGGGGGGCACCGCCCTTGACCTCCGATCGCCCGCCAGAGTCACCTGTCGCCCCTCCCTCCCGCCCAACCGCCCCAAGTTTTCCGCGCTCTTTGTTCTTAAGGCCAGAGTGGTTGACGCTCTTCACCGTCTCGGGGGGGCGAGAGGAGGAGGGGGCGAAGCGGAATGCCGCTCATCACAAGTTCTGAGATGGGCCCGATGGAGTTGTCAGGAAGCACACGGTAACGCGCGCAGGTCGTGCCCACATTGAATGGCGACAATCATGGTGCTACTGGAGCTACAGCCCATGGTATCCTAAGCACTGCTGGAACAGGATTCCGTTCTCCGAATGCGCTCACTGTGCTGGAGGTCCTGCCATGCGCCAATTGCATGCACGCTGTATGGGAATGAGGCGAGCGGGGCGGGAGGCGGGATCTTCAGTTCAAATGCATCCGTGGACATGGCGGGTGCGATCGTTGCCTTTTCCACCTGTCCATCCCGACAATCCCATCTGTGCCGTCAACCATGGGGCCAACGAGGCGCCGACGCACTTCTCGGGGGTGGGGGAGGTAGGGTGCCTGCCCATCCGGGACTTGGGGATCACCGCTGCGTAACCTGAACCTCGGCAAAGGTGGTTTGGGCGTAGTGCTGCGCGCTGTTGGAGTTGTGGTCGGTGGGGACGGCCAAGCCATCGGGGGAGGATCGGACCAGTCTGAGCCCCGAAGGCGGAGAACAGTTGTACACACCTCGTCTCGGGGTGGCGAGGGGAGGGGGGGGGCGAACGAGGGGCGGGGGTTTGGCAAGAATCGCCGCACGGCGGGTGTTCCTGCCGCTCCTCAGTGCGGAGCAACTCCAGTAGCTCAAGGGCGATGTAGTTTTCGGGACCCACAGGCATCAGCCTCCGGATGCTTCGATACGAGTTGGTCGCAATAGTCATCCCCGGATTCCCTGGACGCGGCGGCGGCGGCGGCAGCGGCGGCTGCCCGGCACACGGCGCCTCAGGCGGTGGGGCGGGTGGCGGAAGCGTCGGCATCCAGATGATTGGCCCGCCGGTCGTGACGCTGGAGAACCGGATCACTACCCTGGGCGGAGGCTCGGGAGGTATGGGTGGACAAGGCGGCGACGGGGGCGCTGGCGGGGCCTATGCGCAGGGCACTGCCGGGCACAGTCCCGGGTATCCAGTCAGTCCTTGGTGGTGGGATCCCGCCGGAAATGGCGAAAGGGGCGGCTGGGGAGGCCGCGGCGGCCCCGGAGGCGGTGGCGGCGGCGGCTCGGGAGGCTGTTCGCACGGCCAACAACTCCTGACCCCGGTATACATCTGGCCCCGGGGCAGCGGCGATGTCCATGACATCGGCCCCGGCGGACCTGGAGGGCAGGGGGGCCCAGGAGGCCTCTATGGGGAAGTGGAGGCCGCGGGAGAGGACGGCCTTCCCGGACCAGCCGGAGATCACTTCGGCTACATCATTCCATTCCCCGACCTCGATTTGACGCTCCGCATTCCGCCGGAGGCGATCGCCGAGCGCCTGCACGAGATCGGCGGCATGCCCGACTTCGATATCAACTTCGGCGTACGGTTCCCCACGGGCGATATCCCGATGCGGATCATCCGGCCCGGCGGCGGCATCATCGATCGCTGGAGTCCCCCCGCACCGGATGTCGAACACTCGATGGGCCCCGGCTTCGAGTTCTTCCGTGTCGGTACCCCCGAGCCGGGTACTTGGACGATCCAGCTCCTGGGCACTCAGGTACCGCCGGGAGGCGGACAGGCGTCCATGCAACTCCAGGAGATTCCCGCCAACCTCCCGCCGACCGCCGTGCCGGGCATGAGTCAGATCATCGAGGCACGAGGCCCCCTGGGTGCGACGGCGGTGCTCGATGGATCGGCCTCACTGGATCCGAACGGCAACCTGCTCTCGTTCGCCTGGGACTTTCCGTTCTCCAAGAAGCGTTCGGGTGAACCGTGGGCGGAAGTCGACCTGCCTCTCGGCACACACCTTCTCAAGCTCACCGTGGACGATGGATTGGGTGGTGTCGACTCGTCCGAGGTGGAAGTCTCGATCGTCGACACCACCCCGCCGGTCATCGGCCTGACTCGGACTCTGCTTGTCTTGCCGACGGAGACCGATAGCGCAACCGTCGACTACACGGGAATCGCCACGGCGACAGATGTTGTTGATCCCGCGCCTACGATCTGGTTCGACCCTGCGGAGGGAAGCCGCCTTCCCCAGGGGCTCTTCGAGGCCGTCTGCTTCGCTGACGACGTGTTCAACAATGTCTCGTCCGACACCTTCCAAGTGCTGGTGACGGATGCAGTGACATCGGTATCCGGGACCGTCCTCGCCGGTGATCCCTCTGCGGGAATCGAGTTCCCGGCCGAGGGCGCCCTCGTCGAGGCGCGCGCTCTCTTCGGTGGCCTGGTCTCCTCCTGCGTTGCCGACTCGGCAGGATCTTATGTGCTTGAGGGACTGCCCATTGATTCCACATATGTATTCTCCGCAATTGGAGTGCCCGGCTACCGCGTATGGCCCGCGGATCCCGAGATGCAAGTCTCCTACTATCCGGCCGCTCTGGGTCTGGTGATGCGGCCGGATGTCCCCCCGTGGGCGGACATCACTGCTCCGCCCATCGACCTCTCCGGTGCACAGGGACCTGCGGCCTGGGCGGACTACGACGTTGACGGCGACGAGGATCTGTGCGTGGCCTTGACGGCAGGCGGCGCCCGCCTCTTCCGCAACGACGGTCCTGCAGGCTTCTCACTGATTGAGAGCGAGGCGCTCTCTTCTGAGTCGGGCGTGACGGAAGGACTTGCCTGGGCGGACTACGACAATGACGGCGATCTCGATCTCTATTTGGCGATCGACGGTGTGGACAATCGCCTCGTGCGAAACGACGGCGGCGGGTTCTTCACATCCGTTCCCTGCGGTCCGCTGCAGGAGGTGGGCGCCGAGCGGGGCATCGCCTGGGGGGACTACGATACCGACGGGCATGTGGACCTGTTCGTTGCCGACTATTCCGGAGACGACAAGCTCTTCCACAATCTCGGGGATGGCACCTTCGAGGATGCCACGCCGCTTGTGCTACAGGACGCCGCTCCCACCTTCGCCGGGGTCTGGGGGGACTATGACTATGACGGAGATCCAGATCTGTACCGCCTCTCCGAGCTCGGGAACAAGCTGTTCCGAAACGATGGAGGCAGTTTCACGGATGTGACAACCGGTCCGCTCGCGGGCAACGGGGCGTGCCGCGCTGCGGCGTGGGGGGACTACGACAGCGACGGAGATCAAGATCTCTACATCGGCAGCTGGCAGTCTGCCTCTCTCCTGCTGCGCAATGATGAGGGGGTCTTTGTCGATGCGACCACAGGCGCGGAGGGTGCCGCATGCGAGATCCGTTCGGTCGCCTGGATCGACTACGATAACGACGGTGACCTGGACCTCTACAGAGTGTGCGCGGACCAGGCTTCCGTCCTGCTCGCCAATGACGGATATGGAGTGTTTTCCGCAGTTGTCGATGGCCCGACCCTCTCTGTCGCGAGGGGCTGCGCTTGGGCTGACTTCGACAGCGACGGCGATCAGGATGTGTACCTCGCCGGGGATACACCCTCCGGTATTCTCGTGGAAAACGTCGCTGGAGGCTGGCTCAACTGGCTGCAAGTGGAACTCAGGGGAACGGGATCCAACGCGGCGGGAATCGGAGCGCGGGTCCTGATCGATACCCACGGCCACCGGCAAGTTCGGGAGATCGGAAGTCACTGCTACGGCCAGAACTCCCTGATCGCCTCCTTTGGCGTGAGCGTGGAAACCGAAATCGATACGGTGCGGGTCTATTGGCCAAGCGGTGTCGTCCAAGAGCGTGCCATGACAACGGCGAATCAGCGTATGCTGCGCATCGAGCCTGGGGCAACGGACACGGCCGAGCCTGTCGCCCATCCGGCCGCCCTCGTCCTTCATCCCTGCCGGTCCGATTTGCAGCGGGGAACCACGACGATCGAGTACGAGCTGCCCGCGGAGGCCGTCGTCGACCTGCGGATCTACGACGTCTCGGGGCGCCTCGTCAAGGATCTCCTCCGGGCGGCCGACCAGCCGCGGGGCCGCCATAGCATCGACTGGGACCAGCGTGGCACAGGCGGCCATCCGGTCTGCAGCGGGATCTACCTGGTGCACCTCGTGGCCGGCGGGCAGAAGCAGTCCGGGAGGCTGGCCGTCTTGCGGTAGTCCGCCTGTCCGTCCCGAGAGTGTGCCACGAAGGCGCTGAAATGAGGTCGGATAGATCGACTGACAGGAGCTTTGCTGCATGGAAGATGGGGGGCGGCCCCCTGGGAACGGGTTGCCGGATCAGGTCTCAAACCCGGCCCACGCTCCCGATGAGTTCTGCCCCATCGATCGTCTGGCCAAGGCGGCGGTGTTTTTTGCCTGCTTCCCGGGGCTGTACTGTGAGAGGCGGGGGAAGTCGGGGACTGGCCAGCAGTACCCGTCGAGAGCGACACGCGGCAGCTCAGGTGGCAGAGCAGGGGACTGCTAACCCTGAAGCGTCAATAATCCTGGTCTGATCTCGGGGGAAGATATTGAAAACGGGCTCCACTTGTGTTTCCCCGTCCATCCCGAAGATCTCATCCGCTGCCTTCATCTCGGGTTGAGCCGCCCAGGTTGGTGAAGGCGTCGGGCGGCAAGCGGCCCGTTTGGCCCGGCTTCAGAAGCGCGCGGATCATCAGACCTTCATCCTCCAAGACCGTACGGCCCTCGCCCCTCGCTCCTCTCAGTCGCCCCGGGCGTACCCAGTGGGACAGGGCCGCGTACCCGGGGGGACACGGGGCCGCCGCGGGGATCGTCGCCGCGCCCATCCCGACTCCTCCCGCCCTTCAGGGTGACCCCGTAAGCATTGGGAATGGAGGTAGTTGCAAAATCACTACCGTCCTGTGCTCCCGCTGGCACGCAGATGGCATAGATGCCGGGTGACGGCGAGTGGGAGGGGCACAGTCGGGCTCTGGATGAGGCCCGTTCCAGTCTTGGGGCTCCCTCGAGGCACGGAGAAAGGGGTAACAGAGATGAGATTTGTTCGCGGCAGCATCTACTTCACGATGGGTGTCCTGATCAGTGGCTTGCTTCTCCTGGGCGGGTGCAGCGATGAGAACAGCACCGCTGCGGGAGGCGCGATCACCGCCGAGAATCAGACGATCGACCTGGATGATCCCTATGGCGGCTTCCTGGCGGTCGATGAGGCGCCCGCCTTCGGCGATGCCGAGCTCGCGGCAATGGGGGCCTGCGAGGAGCGTCAGAGAGACGGCTATGCAGGACTCTCGGCGGGGAGCCGACAGACGGCCGTCGAGCTGGAAGAGTCGGATGATCGCGACGCCTACTCACTGACCATTCTCTGGGGTTGTCTCTACGATGAGAGCGACAGCGCGGGGGTGTCCCTCGGCGACGAGACTCTCGAATGGCCGGGATCCCTCGAACTCAGTGACGGTGCCATCCGTCTGCTCAGCCTGATCAACTTCGAGCGCTGGGAAGATCACATCCTGCGCGATGGCGAGCCCGGGAAGATCGCCTGGGAATCGATCACGCACGGCTCCCTCGACGGTATCCGCGTCCTGGTGATCGTACCGGCCGACTCATCCGGCGAGGTGCCGGTCCAAACCCTGAGTCTCGAGCTCGGCGATTACACGCGGGAACTGAGCACCACGGAGCTCGTCGATCTCGACGAGCTCATCGAATTGAGCGAGACGGCCAAGATCTCCCTGCGTGCCTTCAAGGTCGACGAGGGTGCGGAAGTGCATGGCTTCTGTAATGGGTTCTGGGGCCGGCGTCCCGGGCAGAAGGTCGGTACCTTCCGCGGCGCCTGGGTTCTCGAGGATGGGCGTCTGGTCGGATTCATGCGCGGCCACTATGGGATCAACTCCCAAGACGCGCGCGTCTTCTTCGGCAAGTACATCGACGGCTACGGACGCTTCGGTGGGTTCCTGCGCGGGCACTGGGACGTGACCGAAACCGACGGGGTTGAGGGAGAGGAGAGCTACTCGGAGAGCGGAACCTTCGAGGGCATGTGGGTCAACTGGCGCGGCAACGCAATCGGCAGTCTCAAGGGGCATTGGGGTCGCCGGGAGGGACGTCCCGGCATCTTCAACGGCGCCTGGCATGGACATCTCATCGTCCCCGAAGTCAACGAGCCCTAGAGCCTAGTCACCCCGGGGGCTCCAGCCCCCGCGGTAGACGGGAGTTCCCGGCCGGTCCCTTTGCGCCCCTCAGGGAAACCGGCAGGAAGGCTGGGGGGGAACCGATCGGTTCCCCCCCGTGCTGTCCGGCCTTGACCCCGTGGCCATGACCCGCTCCTCATCTCCGGCGGTTTCAGTGTTCTCCTCCTACTGCGCCGGCTCTGCGAGTGCGGCTCGGGCCCCGCTCCTCATTAACGTCGTGGCGAGCGCGCCCATCTTGCTCCCGATGCGCTGATCCGCTAGATTATGGACTGAGGATGGAGTGCTGGGCGGCCATCGTGCGCAGCTCCTCCCCCAGGGCGGGAACACATGCCGAACGCTCGATCCACAAGCGAAAGGGTAAGCCGTGGTCGATCGCCAACGGAGCTGGATCCTCGACGGCCACAACATGATCTTCGCCCTGCCGCAGCTGGCGGCCCTGCAGGAGGGGGGAGAGAAAGCCCGCGCCCGCGACCAGCTTGAAGCCCTGCTCCTGCCCTTCGCCGCCGCGCGGGGCTTCCTGACCGTCGTCTACGACGGCAATCGCCTCCCGCCCGACCCCGATGCGCGCGAGACGCCCTACTTGCGCGTTGTCTTCAGTCACCCGCCCCAGGATGCCGACGATCGCATCGTCGAGCTGGCGACGAGAGACAATCTGCGAGGACTGCAGGTCACGGTGGTCACCAATGATCGGCGCAGTCTGATTCCGCGCCTGCCGCAAGGCGTCGACACCCTGGGGATCGAGACGTTCCACCGGCGCCTCGTCGGGAGAAGACCTGCCGCGGCCGAGGCGGATGAGAAGCGCTTCTCACCTGCGGAGGCAGAGGCGCTGGCCGCGGAGGTGCTTGCCAGGACGGCATCGGCGGGGTCGGCTAGCGCGGGGGAACTCCGCCGCCGGGAGCAAGCGGCCCACGAGCAGTGGCTGACGCGCAGCGGGCACCGCCTGCCCGGCACCGAGCAGACTCCGCCTGTCCGCAGGCGGCCCGCAGATCGCCTCGCGTCTCAACGCACCGCGCATGCCTCGCCCCAACCGCGGCGATCCGCGCCCGGTGCGGGTGGCCGAGCGTCCCCTACGCATGACTCTCGAGAACAGCGATCCGCCACGACCGATCGGGAAACGCATGAACGCAAGCGCGAGCGCGGATTGCGCAGGCAGCGACGCCGGCTGGCCCAGCTCGAGCGGTCGCGATCCCAGGATGCCCGCCGGCGGAAGGCGAGAAGGAAGGGATGGAGATGATTCGTTGCGATGAGACGCCGAAGGGCGCGGAATTCAACCGCCCCTGTCTACGACCTGGGCCCTGGACGCGCGCCATTGTTCTGCTGGGGCTGGTTGGCCTGCTGGTTGCTGCGCCGTGCGCCTGGGGGCAGGCGGCGCAACGCCCGGAGGCACCCGATTCCTCCGCGATCCGCACCGCGGCGGCGGAGGTTGCGTTGCGGCCGGATGATCCCGATGCCCACAATCGCCTCGGAAGCGCATATTATGCGATTGGAGCGTTTGATCGCGCCGTGGCCGCCTTCCGCCGTGCGGTGGTTCTGGATCCGCGAGATGTCGCCGGGCTGGTGAACATCGGGGTGGTTCTCAACGAGCAGGGCAATGCCGCCGAGGCGCTTGAGCATTTCCGGCGAGCCCTGGCCGTCGATCCGCAGGATGTGATCGCGACCGCCAACGAAGGGATCGCCCACTATGCGCTGGGTGACACGGCGGCGGCGGTCGTCTCCTGGATGCGGGCGCTCGATTCAGACCCCGGGAGCGTGCTGGCCCACTTCTATCTCGGCATTGCCTTTGCCGATGCCGGCATCGTTGCTGAGGCGATTCGCGAGTGGGAGGCGGTTATCGCTGCCGAGTCCGAGGGGGCGGCGGCGGCGCAGGCACGGATGAACATCGCCCGGATCAGGGAGAGAGCCCCTAGCGAAAACTGAACGCATGTTGGTGCAATGTGTTGCCAGGCAAGAACTAGTGGGGGCCCTCAGGTGTTGTTAACCGAGAAGGCCGTAGGGGTGGGTTTCTTGACACCCCGGGGGGGCTCTGGTAGCGTCCGCGTCCGTTGATTGCCAGGTGCTTCAAGGAGGGGACCGATGCGGTGTTTCAACGCCCGTTCGCCGCGGGATCGCGGCACGCTGATGGGGAGTCTCCTGACGGGTGTGGCCGTACTCGTGGCCACCGCTGCCTCGCTGATCCCGCCGCCCGCCTTTGCCCAGGCGCGGGACGCGGAGATCTTCTCCCAAGAAGAGATCTGCCGGCGCCGCTATCAGGAGGGCATTCAGTACAAGAACAACCAGCAGCTCCAGCAGGCGGCCGAGCGCTTCACCGAGGTGAAGGAAGCCTGCCCCGACATGGTAGAGGCCTACCTCAACCTCGGGGAGATCCAGGTGCGGCTGCGTCAGTATCAGGAGGCCATCGACACCTACCGGGATGCCCTCGATGCCGATCCGGGCAACCTCGATGTCCAGGAACACCTTGCCTTCGCCCTGAGCTCATCGGGCGAACTCGATGATGCCCTGGCGCTCTATCTCGAGCTGCACGAGGCTCGTCCCGAGCGCACGGAGCTTCTGCACAACCTGGCTTTCGTCTATGAGCAGATGGACATGATTGCCGAGGCGATCATGCTCTACAACCGTCTGATCGAGATGGACAACGCGACCGCGCGCACCGTGTCCCAAGCCGGTCGCCTGGCGCTCGATCATCATCTCTATCTTCCCGCCGTGACCTTTTACGAGAAGCTCTACGAGTTCGACCCGAACAACGTGAGCACGCTGCACATCCTGGCGGGTTACTACTTCCAGATCGGGTTCTATGAAGAGGCGCTCGTCTACTACAACGAGCTGCTCGAGCAGGATCTCACTGAATCGCAAGAGACGACTTACCACAAGTACCGCGCTTACTGCCGCAACAAGGTGAAGGATTTCGAGGGGGCCAAGGAGGACTACGACTACCTGGTCGCGATGGAGCCGCAGGATGTCTCCCATCACTGCAATCTCGCCTTCGCTTGTAAGGATGGCGGCCTGCTCGCCGAGGCGCGTCGGGCGGTTCGGGCAGGACTGGAGCTCCATCCGAACGCCGGTTGTCTCAGCTATGCCTGGGGAGTGACGCTGCTCTCCGATGCGAAGCGTCTCGAGGACCGCAAGCAGTACCAGAAGGCGATCACGTCCTACGAGGAGGCCCGGCAGAAGTTCCAGCGGGTTGTCGATCTACGCGATGCCAACTACGCCGGCGCCGCCGCCGAGCAGATCGGACGGGTCGATGCCTTGATCGAAATCACGGGCAAGCTGATGGCGAAGGAGGCAAGCGCGAGGTAATCGCGCCGGAGTGCTCGGTGGTGGACGCGGCCCTCCTTCCCGGGGGCCGTTCTTATTGCCGTTCGTGCGGTTCGGCGGGGGAGCGCCGCCACGCTGGTGCCGCCGGCGAGCAGACCGGGCGGATCGATGCCTGGCGGGGCGCGCGAAGGGTGAGCAGATGGCCCGGATCCTGGTGGGGTTCAGTGGCGGTGTCGACAGCGCAGTGGCGGCACACCTGCTGCGAGAGGCAGGACACGAGGTGGCCGCCGTCACCCTGCGGCTCCTCCCGTCCGATGCGACGGTTTCACCCGCGGTAGCTGCGGAGCGTCTCTCGACTGCCCAGCGACTGGCCCGTCGCATGGGATTCGAGCACGAGGTCTGGGACCTTGCCGCCGAGTTCGAGCGGGAGGTCATTGCGCCGTTCGTCGAGACCTATGCCGCCGGCCGAACCCCGAACCCCTGCGTGCTGTGCAACGCGCACATCAAGCTGGGCGCCTATCTGGCGCGCGCCCAGGCCGGCGGATGGGAGCGCATCGCGACGGGGCACTACGTCCGAAAGGTGCCGCTGCCTCCTGGCGCGGCGGGCCCGGTGGGACTGGCATGCGCGCGCGATCGGGAGAAGGACCAAGCCTACATGCTCTGGGCGGTCGACCCACTGGTGCTGCCGCTGGTGGAGTTCCCCTTGGGGATGCGAACCAAGGAGGAAGTCCTGGAGATCGCCGGAGAGATCGGGATTGCCGCCGAGATTGCACCCGAAAGCCAGGATCTCTGCTTCATCGGGGAGGGGGGCTACACAGGTTTCCTCTCTCGCCGCTTGAGACCCGAGCATCCGGGTTGGCAGGCAGGAGCCCTCGTGGATCAGCAGGGCCGGGCACTCGGCCGGCACCGGGGCTGTCTGCACTACACTGTAGGACAGCGGCGGGGTCTCGGGATCGGTTCGCCGACCGGGGAGCCACTCTATGTGACCGCCATCGATCCAGCGAGTCAACGGGTCGCCGTGGGCACGGCGTCGGCCCTCGAGCGGCGCGCAGTCGAGGCCACGGCATGCCGCTGCTTCGTGCCGGGGCTGCTCGCACCGGGCAACCACCTGATGGCGCGTATCCGCTATCGGCAGGCGGCGCGTCCCGGTGAAGTCACGTCCGTGCGGGAGGAGGCGGTGAGATTCCGGTTCGACGAACCGGTGCGCGGAGTTGCGGCAGGGCAGTCACTGGTGCTTTTTCACGAAGATCTCTTGATTGCCGGCGGTTTTCTCGTCTGACTGTGGCATGCAGGTTGTGGCACGAGGAATCTTGACGGACGGCAGGTAGATTCTCTTCAGGACACCGCTTACTCTATCCGTGGGTCTGAGCGCGCCACTCTCCAGCTCGTATTGGCCCCGCTCCGGATACGGCCAGTGGGATCAGAGCATCTTGACCAGAAGAAGCGTGGTGTCGTCATCCAACGGCGTCGGTGAAAACTGCCGGACTTCCCTGAGAATCGAGCGCTGGAGGGCGCCGACACTCCAGCGGCGACCTCCTTGCAGGAGTTCGCGCAGCCGCTGGTATCCGAACTCTTCCCACCCCGCTCCGTTGCTCACCGCTCGGTGCCGCTCATTGATTCCATCGGTATGGAAGAGGAGAACATCTCCTGAGCGCATGATCGTTTCGCCCCCCTCGTAGGTTGCCTGGGAACGGATGCCCAAGGGAAGACCACCATCGGTCAGTTCCTCGATTTCCCCGTTGGTGCGGGCCAGCAAGGGACTGGGATGTCCGGCATTGCAGTAGGCCAGGGTTCCGGTCAGCGGATCGACGCGTGCCAGGCAGAAGGTCACATAGCGTTCGGGTGTCCGCATCTCGCAGAGGCGCCGGTTGATGCGCTGAACGATGTCCCAGGGGGGCAGGGCGCGCAGGCCCTCGGTCTTGACCAGCGCCTGCAGGTTCGCCATCAAGATGGCGCCGGGCACGCCCTTGCCCGAGGCATCCCCAATGGCCAATACGAGTTGCCCCGTAGGGGTGCGGAAGCAGTCGTAGTAGTCGCCGCCGACGCCGCGGCAAGGAATCGAGAACCCGCTGATCTCGAGGGATTCGATTTGCGGCAAGTTCTTGGGCAGCAGCTGTTCTTGCAGCTTGCGAGCAATGTCCATCTCGTACTGGAGGTGCTTTTCTTCACTGGCGCGCTCGTGCAGCAGGGCGTGTGCGAGCGCGATGCTGCCTTCATCCGCCATCGTCTCGGCGAGGCCGCGATCCCGCGAGGTCAGTGATTCGCCATGGAGCGGACCGCCGATGAGCACCAAGTCGTTCAGCCCCGACCCCGCACGCAAGGGGATTACCAGCTCGGTGCCGCACGCAGCCAGGATGCCCTCGTCGCCCGGGGAGAGGTAGCCGAAGGGCAAGTCGGTCTCCAGGTCGCCCCAATCGATAGGAGACTCCAGGCGGCCGAGCTGTCGGCTGAGCGAGGTGCTGAAGCGGTATCGGCTCAGCATTGCCGTGGGTAGACCGCAGAGGAATCCGGCTTCGTAGACGCCGCGTTCATCGCGTTCGAAGTAGGCGGCCCGTTGAACGCCGAGAGCCTCGCTGATCGACTCCGTGATCACGCGGACGAGTTGGACCCGATGGGGAGAGGCGCGCAGGGCCCGCCCGAACTCATGCAGGATGTCTCCCCGGCCGGATTGCGCATCGCCGACAACGCCCGCGAGCAGAGTCTGAATGCCGCGCTGGGCGGGCAGGAAGAGTAGGGCCGCCACAATCAAACTGATGAACGAGATGGTCATCGGAGAGGTGCTCTGCGGAGGCGGGAGCAGGGAACCAAGAACCAGCTGCACGGCGAAGTAGGCGAGCACCAGGAAGATCCCGAGCGCACTGAATGCCAGGCTGCGGCGCAGGATCAGGGTCGCATCGAAGAGGCCATGGCGCACGATCGCATAGCCGAAACTCAGCGGGATCAGCACGACGGAAAGCGCCGCGAGCCGGATGCCCGGCAGGGCGGCCGAAGGCCAGAGATGGAATACCGCCACCAAGATCACCAGCGGCAGCGTGCCCAGAATGGTTCCCCAGAGAATGACCCGCACGCGGCGCCGGGAAGTCTCCGTGTGGGCGTGGCGGTACGTCTGGACGAAGAGCAGGATTGCGCTGGCGATCCCCGCGACCCACAGGAGGGTTGCTCCCGACTCGGTGAGTTGCGGTGCCCAGTGGCTGGCGAGCTGGCGGGGATCGAGGTTGATTGCTCGCACGCCGATTGCCAGGAGCAACAGAAGCGCGCTGGGAAGATAGAGCAGCCTCGGCAACCAGCGATGCCGAGCGAGGAGGGGATGGCGCAGCGGAAAACGCAGGAACAGATGAACGAAGAGGGGTGGGGTCAGCAACGTCAGGCCCTCGCGCAAGACATGCTGGGCTTGGAGGAGCCAGCCCTCGAGCGGCACGTAGGGAGGATGCACGAGATAGCCCATGCTGAAGCAAATCGAGGCGAAGATCAGGGTCAACGGGCGCGGCTTCTTGAAAAAGACGAGCAATCCGATCATCAGCGTCAGCACGCCGACACCCGCCAGGGCAAGGCGTTCGAAAACGTCGCCTTGCGTCGGTCCCTCGGGGGTGAACTGAGTCGGCAAAACCGCGGCATCCCGTTGCAGATGGAGGGTAACCGCCCTTCCAGGTTCCTGGTGCCTGAGCAGCGTCTTGGCGTTGAAGGCATGGCTGACCGGGTGATTGCCCACGCGGAGAATGAAGTCCTGCTCGTGAATGCCTGCCTGCGCCGCGGCTCCGCCGGCATCGACGGAGGCCACGCGGGATTCCTTCAGGGTCATTTCCAGGCGGGGGACTTGCGCAGAACGCTCCGCTTCCAGGATCTGCCCTGAAAGGGTCAGGGCGGCAAGTGCGCCAAGAAGAAGGCGACCTGCTCGGTGCACGTACAGGTTGTCCATCCCGGATTCCCTCGGGATTGTGTAAGGTCAAGGGCACGCTACCCCGGCAAACGCGCGCGGTCAAGCAGCCTGCCCGTGGATTCGGGATGCCGAATCCTCCCTCCACCATGGAAAAGATTTCCCGGTCGGCAAGAAAGTGCCCACCTCCACCCCTGATCCCCGGCCACCAAGACCGTTCTCCGCAAACGTTGCGCGCGTCCTCCCTCGCACTCTCAACTTGCCTGGGAAGAGTATCTTGCGGCGGTCTTCGCCTCGCTTGCCCTGTCTGGGGCCCGCCGCGGCACCGGTTGCGGAATGGGGTTTGCAATGCGTGAGGTGGACGCTTCCCTTGCGGCCCGACAGCATGCTGCCGGTGGCGATCGGACCGCGAGGGAGAACCTCGAACGCAGACGGCCCCTCGGGAGCGGTGGCGGGAGTGGTCACGGTGTTTGCCGGGCCGGTTCCCCGCGAGAGAGGAGACCAGGGATGGTCAGGGGAATCTTGATCAGTGGCGCGGCACTCGAGCCCGCGACCCACGCCCAGTCGGTGCTCGCCAACAACCTCGCCAACGCCAGCGCGGCCGGATTCCGCCAAGATCGGATTGGGTTCGAGCAAGTTGCGGCCCGATCCTCTTCCTCGTCGGGGGTGGTCGGGACGCCCGCGCCGCAGCTCTTCGCAGCCCTCGATTCCCGTCCCGGGGCCTACGAGGTGACCGACCGGCCCTTCGATCTGGCGATCCAAGGAGAGGGATTCTTCGTCGTCGATACCCCTTCCGGCGAACGCTTCACCCGGGCCGGTCACTTCCAGCGAGGCGAGGATGGCACGCTGGTGACGAGTCAGGGCTTTCCCCTGCTGGGCGAGGGGGGGGCGCTGGTCATGCCCGACGGTGCCCCCTGCCGGGTGACTCCGAGCGGTGAGCTCCGAGCCGGAGAACAACTTGTCGGCCGCGTGCGCGTGGTGCGCTTCGAGGATCCGGCACAGCTGCGCCACGCAGGCGGTGGGCTACTGGACAGCGACGGCGAGCCGCTGCCGGCAACAGAGAGCCGGGTGCTTCAGGGGGTTCTCGAGGGACCCAATGTACAGGCCCTGCAGGTCCTTGTTGAGATGCTCACGCTGACGCGTCACTTCGAGATGAACCAGAAGGCCTTCCAGGCGCAGGACGAGAGTCTCGGTCGCCTGCTCGATTGGGCGCAAGCCTAGGTCCGGGTTCCGGCCCGGGAACAGAGGAGTCGGCCATGCTGAGAGCGTTGCGCACCGCGGCCTCGGGAATGACGGCCCAGCAACTCTACATCGACATCGTTGCCCACAACCTGGCCAACGTGAATACGACCGGGTTCAAGAAGAGCAGCGTCGATTTCGAGGATCTGCTCTATCAGACCATTCGTCCCGCCGGTCCCGGAGAGGGCGGCACGCAGGTGCCCTCCGCGCTGCAAGTCGGCCACGGGACCAAACTCGTCGCCTCCCCGAAGGTCTTCTCGCAGGGTGATACGGAGGCGACCGGCAATCCCCTCGATCTGCAGATTGAAGGCGACGGGCTCTTCCAGGTCCAGCTCGGCGACGGCACGACCGGTTACACGCGTGACGGATCGCTGCGCATCGATGGCGAAGGACGCCTCGTGACCGCCAGCGGCTTGCCCCTGATGCCCGAGATCACGATTCCCGAAGAGAGCGGATCACTCCTGGTGACGAGCGATGGACGGGTCTACGCGCGCGAGGCGGGCGAAGATACGCCGACCGAACTCGGCCAACTCCTGCTCGCTCGCTTCATCAACCCGAGCGGCCTCGAGTCGGTCGGCGGCAACCTCCTGCGCCTGGGAGCTTCGAGTGGAGATCCGATCATTGGTGCGCCGGGGGAGTTGGGCATCGGTTCGCTGCAGCAGGGAGCGCTCGAGCGCTCCAATGTCAATGTCGTCGAGGAAATGATCAAGATGATCGTCGCCCAGCGCGCCTTTGAGATCAACTCGAAGGCGGTGCAGACCGCCGAGGATCTCCTGAGCATGATCAACAACTTGAAACGCTGATCGCGACATAGGACCGCGGGAGGGTAGCCCACAATGACCTGGATCAGCCTGGAGCCGCACGGGCAGGAGCGGCTGCCCGCGCGCGCGCGGGGAGTGTCTGAGAGAAGCTGCTTGGTCGTGCTCGCGATGGTCGCGATTGCCTTGATGGTTTCCGGGGTGGGGCGCGGCGGTCGAGCTCTGGCAAGTACGAGCGAGCCGGTTCCCTCAGGGGCGGGCGAAGTCGCGGGAGGCGCCGACGCCTCTGCCGAATCCTGGGCCCGGCAGCCGTGGATCGTGCACGACGGCGCCGGCCTGCATGCCGCCCTCGACGTCGTCTTGGGCGCGGCCTTCCCGGAGCGCGAGGTGCGCTGGACGCTGCCGCGCGAGCATTCCTGGGAGCACTCCAAGACGGGGGCCGGAACGGACTACCGCCTGATCATCCCCGAGCGACTCCGCGGCGGCCGCAACTGGTTCCACCTGCAACCACCCGGTGGGGGGGGGGCTTTTCTCCTGCCAGTTGAGGTGAGCTGGCGGGACACCGCCTGGGTCGCCCTGCGGGCGCTGCCGGCGGGACACATCGTCACCCCGGCCGATCTCGACCGCCAGGTGTGTTGGCATACGCATCCGCCTGCGGAAGTGCGTGACTGCACCGCTCCGGTGGGGGGACGCCTGATGAAGAGTGTCGGCTGCGGGGCCTTGATCACCCTGAGCCTGATTGGCACGCCTCCGCTCGTTGAGCGGGGGGATGTTGTTCGTCTGGTCTATCGGAGTTCCGGGCTCGAGATCGCGACCCGGGCTAGTGCGATGGAAGAGGGCTGGGCGGGCGAGGCGATTCGTGTCCGGCCGCTTGACAGCCGGCGCATCTGTCAGGCGCGCATCTGTGGTGTCGGCGAAGCGGAGGTGATCGTCCCATGAGAGTGAGCTGTGGCGCAATCGTCACTGGGGTCCTGGGTGTCTTGCTCGGCTGCCTTCCGGCGGCGGCCCTGGAGGCGGAGGGTTCTCTCTGGAGCGAGGCGTCGGTCCCGTTGTTCGGCAATCGCAAGGCGACGCAGGTCGGCGATGTCGTGACGGTGATCATTATCGAAGAGGCTTCGGCAAGCAATCAGACGCAGCTGAAGTTGACCAAGGAGAGTAAGACCGATCTGAGTGGGCGGGGATCCGGGAAGCTCGACTTCATTCCGCTCTTTGGCGGGCAGATGGATTACAAGAAGGAGCACCAGGGCAAGGGCCAGACCTCGCTCAGCGGGAAGATGTCCGCCCGGGTGACGGCCGTGGTGATGGAAATCTTGCCCAACGGGGATTTCGTCATCGAGGGTAGTCGCAGTGTTCGCATCAATGATGATACCGATCAGATCACCGTCCGCGGCGTGGTGCGCCCCGAGGACATCCGCGCCGACAACACGGTGCTCTCGACCTTCCTGGCGGATGCCCAGATCAGCTACACCGGTTCCGGCCCGAGTAAGAACACCGGCAAGCAGGGGCTGATCGCCCGGCTACTCGACTTGCTCTTCTAGTGGGGAGGCGAAGATGACGCGCACGGTTCGTCGGCGGCTCGATCGTCGGATCGCCCTGCAGCTGGCGCGGCGGGGACGCGCCCGGCGGCGGCGACCGCTTGGCTGTCCCGCCCACGGCCGGCCGCGCGGGGCTCGGCTGGTCGCGGCTCTCGGTGTCGTTCTGTTGTTGCTCGGCCTTGTTCCCTTCCCGGGGGCGGCGACGGTCGGGTCACGGCTTCGGGACATCGCCCGGATCCGGGGGGTGCGCGACAACCAACTCGTCGGCTACGGCCTGGTGGTCGGACTGACGGGCACGGGCGACAAGAGCGGCGCCGGGTTCACCTCCACGTCGGTGAGCACAATGCTCGAAGGCATGGGGATCACCGTTCCGGCCGATGACATCAGGGTCAAGAACGCTGCGGGCGTCGTCGTTACCGCCACCCTGCCCGGGCTTCTGAAACCGGGCAATCGCATCGATGTCACCGTCTCTTCCCTCGGGGATGCCAAGAGCCTCAAGGGCGGCATCCTGGTGCAGACTCCGCTGCGGGGCGCCGACGGGCACGTCTACGCCGTGGCCCAGGGAGCGATCTCTCTCGGTGGCTTCGGTGCCGAGGGACCCGGCGGGAGCAGTGCGACGACCAACCACCTGACCGTCGGGCGAATCCCGGACGGGGCGCTCGTCGAGCGGCAAGTCGAGAGCACCTTCGTCCGCGAGGGGAGTTTCGAGATCACCTTGCGCCGCCCCGACTTCACCACCGCTCAACGTGTCGTCGAGGCGGTCGACGCAGTCTGGGGACCCCATACAGCTCGCGCGCATGATGCGGCGACGATCGAAGTCATCGCGCCGGATTCGACGCTGCGGGGAACGGTCGAGTTCCTCGCGCGCGTCGAGAACCTAACGGTTCTGCCGGCCGAGCGGGCGCGGGTGGTGATCAACGAACGAACCGGCACGATTGTCGCCGGTGGGCAGGTCATCATCCATCCGGTGGCCATCTCCCACGGCAACCTGAACATCCGTGTCGAGGCGGCGACCGGGGTCTCTCAACCTCTGCCCTATTCGATGGGAGAGACCGCCTATGTGACCGATTCACAGATCCAGACGGCCTCCGGGGGCGGCCAGTTCACGGTTCTCTCGCAGGGCACGACCCTCAACGAGATCGCCAGTGCGCTGAATGCCATCGGGGTCAGCTCGCGCGACATGATCGCGATCTTTCAGGCCATCAAGGAGGCAGGCGCACTGCAGGCCGAGTTGGTTGTCCTCTAGCTACGCACGCGCCTGCAGGTGCCGGATGCTCGATCCACAGATCAAGGGATACCGATGAGCGGATCGTCCATTGCACCCGCGGCGATCGCGAGGGCGGCCCCCGGAATCGCCCGCGCCGATCTGGAGCGTGCAACCCCGGAGGGTCTCAAGGATGCCTTCGAGGCCCTGCTGGTGGGGGAACTGCTCACCCCCCTGGAGGACAGCTTGCGCCGTTCGGGGCTGTTTCCGGACGGCTCCGCAGGTGATATCTACGCCTACTTCTGGAAGCAACACATGAGCAACCTGCTGGCCGGAGCGATCGATCTCCTGCCCGGCTGGAATGCTCCCGCCGCCAAGGCCGGCGACACGCCGCCGTCGGCGCCGTCATCACCGGCGGCGGCCAGCTCCGCGTCGCTTCCGGTTCGTCTGCCGGCCCGCCGGCACGACGGGGGGGCCGCGACGATGGCCTCGGAAGCGGCGGCAGGACCGCTCTCGAGGCTGGCGCCGTTCGAGGCGGCGATCCACCAGGCCGCGCGGGCGGCCGAGATCAGCGTCAATTGGGTGCGTGCCGTCATCATTCAGGAGTCGGGAGGCAAAACGGATGCCCTCTCCCCGAAGGGAGCGCAGGGGCTGATGCAGTTGATTCCCACGACCGCCGATGCTCTCGGTGTCAAGAACCCGTTCGATCCCACAGAGAACATTCAGGCCGGGACGCGCTACCTCGGCGGCCTGCTGCGCCGCTTCGGTGACATGCGCCTTGCCTTGGCGGCTTACAACGCCGGGCCTGCGCGCGTCGCTGCCTACGGAGGATTGCCGCCGTTCCGCGAGACCCAGGAGTACGTCGCGCGAGTCGTGCAGCTCAAGGAGCTCTTCGACCGGTCCGCGGGGGTTCCCAGGTAGTGGCATGAGGATTCGGCGGGTGGATGGGCCAATTGATGTGGCCGGTAGGAGATGGTCCTCGCCGGGGCCGGCGCGGAGCAACGAGCCGGGGAATGCCGATCAGGAAAGCGAAGCAGCCCCGCTGCGTGCCGAATCCTGGTTCCACGATCTGGGGAAAGAGTGGGGGCCTGTCGATAACCCAAGTAGACCCGCCGCAAGGAGGATGCTGTGCGCGGAGAAGCCAAGGACTGGCGTACCTCACTGATGACCATGCTCGCCGAGGCGAGCCAGGCCTACGAGCGCCTGGGAAACACCTCTCTCGATCTGCGCCGCGCCCTGATCCAGGGCGAGCTGCCGAAGATCCGCGACCAGGTCGCCGCCCATCAGGATTTGCTCACCGTGTTGGCTCAGATCCACGAGCAGTGCGCAACGTTCTGTCGCCAGGGGGGGCTGCTTGCCCCGGACCAGCCCTTCGCCGTGGGCCGCCTGGAGGCGGCGCCGGCGGTGCGGGCGGATGAGCCCCTTCATCGCTGCCTGAGCGGCCTGCAGGCCAGTGCCCGCCGGAGTGCCCAGGAGATGCAGCACAATCGGTACTTGATCGCGCGCCTTACCGAGTGGACCGAGAAGGAAATGCGACTGGTTCTCGAGCCGCTTTTCGAATCGGCCGGCTACCTCGATGACGGCGCCACGCGCCGGGGGCCCACGCATCCGGCGATGATCGACCGTCGTGGATAGGATGATCCAATGCCTGGACTGAGTCACACGTTGGACATCGCTCGCCGGGCGCTGATGACCCAGCAGGCGATGATGAGTGTCATCGGGCACAATGTCGCCAATGTCGGCACGGCGGGCTACTCGCGCCAGGTCGCCCGTCTCGAGACGCAGCGCCCCTTCCTCGTCGGGCAAATCAGCTGGGGCGATGGCGTGCGGCTCAGCGACGTCGTGCGCCAGCGCGATCGGTTCCTCGATGAACAGTTCCGCGCCGAGGTCAGCGACTCGGGATGGTGGCAGACCCGGGCCAACATTCTCGGCGGGATCGAGTCGTTGATCGGCGAACCATCGGACACGGGACTCAGCGCGGTGCTCGACGATTTCTGGGCGGCCTGGTCGGAGCTCTCGAGCAGTCCGGAGGACCCGGCTCTGCGCGGCACGGTCCGGGAGGTGGGCCGTGCCCTCGCCGATCGCATCGGGAGCCTCGCTGATCGGTTGGCGCAGGCGCGCGCTGATCTCGGCCGCGAGATCAGCCGCGAGGTGGATGCGCTGAACCGGCGCCTGGGCGACCTCGCCGATCTCAACGGGCGCATCCAGGCGGCCGAGCTTTCCGGTGGTCAGGCCAACGATCTGCGCGACCGGCGTGATCTGCTGCTCGACGAACTCAACCGGCAGGCCAAGGTGACCTGGAGCGAACAGGAGGATGGCTCGCTGATCGTCCGGCTGGCGGGGAAGACCCTGGTCGACCGGGAGGGAAGTCATCCGCTGGCCGTGGCTACGGACCTGAAGGCGGACGGTACCCGCGCAGCCCGTCTGAGCGGCCCGGACGGCGAGAGCTTCCAGGTCGAGACGGGGCGCCTCGGCGCGCTGCTCGAGATGCAGCAGGAGAGCGTGCCCGAGCTGCAGGCCGGACTCGACGGGCTCGCCGCTGATCTCATCCGCGAAGTCAACGCCCTGCACCGCGCCGGACCCTCGGGCGTGGATTTCTTCGCCGGTTCGGGCGCCGCCGACATGGCCCTGGCCGCCGAGATCCAGTCCGATCTCACCGCCATCAACGTCTCGACTTCGGGGATCAGCGGGGAGAACGACATCGCCCTGGCGATCGCGCAGTTGCAGCAGAGCCCGATCAGCGGGGGAGGCACGCTGACGCCGTCGGAGTCCTGGGGCGCCTACGTTGCCAGGCTTGGCACCATGGCGGCCGAGGCATCCGCTCAGGAGACCAACACGGAGTTGGCGACCGAGGCGCTCAGCAACCGCCGCGAGTCGGTCAAGGGCGTCTCCCTCGATGAGGAAATGGCAGCCATGGTTCAGACCCAGCAGGCCTATCTGGCGGCCACCCGTCTCTTCGAAGTCACCGCGGGGCTCTTCGAGGCCCTGCTCGAGATGTAGGCGACGCCCGGGCGAAGACCCGGGAGGAGGAACTGATCATGCGCGTGGCGACCACGATGCTACGCCAGGCGGTGTTGGCGGGAATCGGCCACAATTCCGAGCGGCTGCTCGAACTCCAGGCGCAGATCGCCACCGGGATCCGCATCCGCGCGCCCTCCGACGATCCAAGCGGCACCGGCCGCGCCCTCGAGGCGCGCACGCTCAAGCAGGCCGCGCAGCAATGGCAGCGCAATCTCGATATGGCCCGCCACTTTGCCGTTGCGACCGAGAGCAGTCTGGCCCGGATCATCGACCTGACCGCCGAGGTGCGAGTCGTCGCCACCCAGGCGGCCAGCGGCAGCTACGGCGCCGATGAGCTGCAGGCCTTCGCCAAACAGCTCGACGGCATACTCGAGGAGCTCGTCGCCGAGGCCAATCACAGTGAAGGGCGAGTCCATCTCTTCGCCGGCACCGACACCAGCCGCGACCCGGTCGCCGTCGAACGAGATGCCGATGGCCAGATCATCGCCGTTTCCCACTCGGAGGAGGGCAGCTTCGACGGGATGATGCAGCGCCTGGTCGGCGACGATGTTCTGCTCACGATCAACACCCATGGCTCCGATGCTTTCGGTGAGGAACTGGAGCTGTTCACCCATCTGATCGAGCTGCGCGATGCGGCGGGATCGGCGGACCAGGAGGCCATTGCGGCCCTGCTGACCCCGGTTGATGCGGATCTCGAGCGGGTGTCCATCGCCCAGTCGGTGAGCGGGTTGTTGATCCGGCGCATCGATGCTCTGGCCGAGTCATTGCAGGGGCAAGAGCTGGAGGCCGAGACCCGGCGGTCGCAGGAGGAAGACCTCGATCTCGCCGAGGCGATGGTAGCGTACCAGGAGCGGCAGACGCTGCTCCAGGCGGCGCTCACGGCGTCTTCGCGCTTGCTGGATCTGACGCTGGTGAACTTCATGACCTAGGGGGAAGGATGAGGATTCGTACACCCCTGTGGGGAACACTCGAGGTTGCCGACGACCAACTGGTCCATCTGCCGGAGGGCTTGGTCGGCTTCGAAGACTTCCATCGCTTCGTCTTGGTCGACGTTGCGGAGTACCACCCGTTCCTCTGGCTGCTCTCGACCGAGAACCCGAGTGTCGGTTTCGCGGTCGCCGAGCCGCGCTACTTCCGGGAAGGGACGTATCCGGTGACGCTTTCGGCCACCGATGAGAGCCACTTGGAGCTGGCGGCGGGCGACACGCTGGCAATCTTCGTAATCATTGCGATCGATGCCGAACAATGCGTCACCGCGAATCTCCGCGGACCGATCGTGCTCAACACGCGCAATCGGATCGCCAAGCAGATCATCGCCTTCGGCACGTCTCTGTCGCTACGCGAGCCGATCCGGCCGGGCCTCGCCGCCCCGCCGGTCTCTGCGGTGGAGCCTGCGGTGAGTGGGGCCTAGAGCCAGGGGAAAGGGGCGATCGATCCATGCTCATCTTGACGCGCAAGCTGGGCGAGAACATCCGCATCGGGGATCAGGTGAAGATCACGGTCCTCGATATCAAGGGTGGCCAGGTCAAGCTCGGCATCGACGCCCCGCCACACATTGCCGTCCATCGTGAAGAGATCTATGAGCGTATCCGCGAAGAGAACCGGCGGGCGAGCAATGTCACGCCGCGCCTGTTGCGCGAGGTTGCCGGTGCGCTGCGTACGAACAAGAAGCCGCGCCGTCCCCGGGAGGGATCCTAGGATGCGCGCCGGATGGAAAGACGCGGGGTTGCGGTGCCAGGCCACGGGGGTCGAGCGGCTCCGGTGGCGGAAACCAGCCAAACGGCGGCCGGAACCGTCGTTGGCCGAGCGTGGAGAGACGAGGCTAAAGGGCCTCAGGCGGAATGCCGAAACAGCTTCTAGGGAGCCCAATGGGACTTGGGGTTGTGGGGTGAGGGTTCCGGTGAGTCATGCCACACGTAGGCTAGTCGGGCGAGGAGAAGGATAGCCGCATCAGCAGAGCCCGCGGCCGGCGGCCACGCGTGAGTTCGAGGCGGTTCACGCAGGGAGAGGAACACGATGGCCAACATTGACCTTACTCGGATCCGGTCGAATATCCAGGCGCTGGAGATCTTGCACAATCTGCGCACCGTCAACAGCAAACTGGCGACCCACCAGCTGCGGCTGGGGACCGGCAAGCGGATCAACAGCGCTGGAGACGATCCCGCCGGACTCACGATTGCGACCAAGCTCCACTCCCGCTATCGGGTGCTCTCTGCACTCTACGACAATGTCGGACAGGCGAAGAACCTGCTCGCCGTTGCCGAGGGCGGACTGCTGAACATCAACGACATCCTGGTCACGATGAAAGAGAAGATCATCATGTCGGCGAGCGATTCGATCGGCACCGAGGAGCGCCAGGCGATCACCCAACAGTTGATCCAGCTGGTTGCCGAGATCAACGACATCGCTACCCAGACCGAGTTCAACGGGGTGCTGCTGCTCAACTCGGCAACGGGCCTCAATTTCCAGACCGGCCCCGACAGCCAGACCACCTGGACGACGGCGATCTACACGCCGGCCAGTCTCGGGATGGTCAACCTGGCGGCGCTGCTGCCGACCGACACGATCGACAGCACCAACTACACGAACTACACCACCGAGATCGACGCGGCGATGACTGCCGCCTCCAACGGTCTGACCGAGCTCGGCTCGCTGGTCAATCGCTTCACCGCCAAGGAAGACATGATCTCGGTGGCGCAGATCAACACCGAGGCGGCCTACAGCCGGATCTACAACGCCGACATGGCGCTCGAGCAGCTTGAGGCGACCAAGTACCAGATTCTGCAGCAGACCTCGATGATGATGCTCACGCAGGCCAACATGAGTGCGGCCTCGATCTTGAGCCTGCTCGGAAGTTGACGCTGACGTCCTGCCGCCGAAGCGGGCGCCGGATCGACGGCCGGAAGGGATGGTTGAGCTGCGGGGCGCTCCTGATGGGGCGCCCTCCGGCTAGGAAGCGATGATCTACGGCTAGGAAGCAAACATGCGGATGGAACCGCCCCACATCCAAGCCTACCGCCGCCAGCAGGTCGCGGGCGCCGGCCCGATCCAATTGCTGCTAATTACCTATGAACAGGCGCTGGCCGGATGCCGGCGCAAGGATCGTTTCTTGGCCCGCCGGGCGGTCGAGGAGCTGATCGGATCACTCGACTTCGACCAGGAGGGCGCCGGCGGATTGCTGGTGCTCTACGAGTGGGTGCTGCGCCTGTTGCGCGAGGGGAAATTCGCCCAGGCGGAGCAGATCCTTGACGAACTGCACACCGCCTGGTCGGGTGCTCTCGCCGCCGCCGGCTAGGGTGCGCCGCTGCTGAGCGGCACGGGCAGCGCGAGCCAAAGGAGGGGCACCGCCATGCCGACGACCGGAAGTATCGGGTCGACCGCCAGCGCCGAGATCATGACCCTCGTCGGGCAATACCTCGCGCTGGAACGCACACCGCTGACGCGTCTGCAGACCAGCCGCACCGATCTCGACGCGCGCATCGAGACCTTCGATCAGCTCAAGAGCACCCTGCGGGATCTGCGCGGGGAGATCGAGGGCTTCCGCTGGCCCGGCGCCCTGACCCCCCTCAATCAGTTCAGTGCCACCGCGAGCGATCCCCAGGTCGTCGAGATTGCCGCCAGCGGTAGCGCCTCGATCGGCCATCACCTGTTGACGGTCGAATCCCTGGCCCGGGCTCACAGCATCGGGTCGAGCGGCCTGATCGGCAGTGAGCCGGCTGGACTCTCCGGCGACTACGGGCTGCAGATCACCCAGGGTGGGGAGAGGGTCGACGTCAACCTCTCGCTCACCGCCGGTGTGACCTGGCGCGAGACGCTTGGGGAGATCGCCGCCGCCATCCGGTCGGCCGGCGCCGGGGTGAACGTAGCGGTGGTGACGAGCAACCAACTGACCGATGAGGTTCGTCTGCTCCTGACCAGCGCGGAGAGCGGCACCGCGGCGATGATCGACGCGGTTGGGGATGTGAGCGGCAACCTGGCCCAGACTCTGGAACTGGCCGGTGCCTCGACCCCCGAGAGCTACGCGGCCAATACGATTCAGACGGCGGCGAATGCACAGTTCACCATCGATGGCCTCGCCTTCGTCGCCAGCGGGAACCAGGTCGACGGCGCCCTGAGCGGCGTGACCCTCACCCTGCTCGGCACCAGCAGCGCCTCGGTGACCTTGTCGGTCGCCCGCGACGTCGACGCCGTGCGCTCCAGCGTCGAGAGCTTCATCGAGACCTACAACAAGCTCGTCGACTTCGTGCGCACCGAGAGCCAGGCGGCCGACAAGAACGGGGAGAACCGCGGCGCCTTCGCCGGGGATGCGATCTTCATGGGCCTGCGCCGTGACCTGCGACGGGCCTTGACCGACCCGGTTGCCGCCCTGGGCGAGAGTGGGGCGATCGACAGCCTGGCCAGGATCGGGATCACCGCCGATCGGGATGGCCGGCTCTCGATCTCCGATCCGACCGCCTTCGCAGAGGCGCTGCGCAGTGACGCGGCGGAGGTCGACCAGCTCTTCCGGCAGGAAGAGGATGGCATCGCCGTGCGGGCGCTCGACCTGATCGAGCGCCATGCCGCCACCGACGGACTCATCGCCAGTCGCACCGATACGCTCGAGTTCCGTGGCCGCCTGCTCGACCGGCAGATCGATCAGATGGAAGACCGGCTGGCGCGGCGCGAGAAGCAGCTGATCAACTACTTCTCTTCGCTGCAATCGATGATGGTGCGATTGGTCGAGCAACAGAACTCGCTCAGCGGGCTCAGCTAGGGAGACCATGTCCGGCGCGCGTCACACCCCTCCCGGCCACTCCTTGGCCCGCCCCCGTCGGGCGGCGGATGCCGTCGCCCGCGCGGGTGAGCTCTATGCCGGCGCGCGCCGCGCCTTGGAGCGCGGGGCCTGGCGTGAGGCGACCGCCACGCTCGAACAGGCCGGCCAGTGGCTCTCGGCCTGGGAGGTTGGTGAGGGCAGGCTGCCGCCTGAGGCAGGCAGCGCGGGTCTGGACCTGGCGGTCGCGGGGGCGCGCGATCAGCTCACCCGCTTGCGCCGTAGCCTGGCGGAGAAGCTCGAGCGGATCGCCGCGGATCGGGTCCGAGTGCGCGAGCACCGGCGCACGCTGCGGCGCTTCGGGTCGCGGTCTGCAGGCGCGGGGCGTTGGCTCGACCAGAGCGGCTAGGAGGCCGCGCGAGCAAGGGAAGGAGCGACCATGGCTGTCGAGAACATCGGGCCCCGGGGAGAATCGATCACCCCGCAGCAGCGCCCACCAGGAACCGAAGCCACGAGAATCAGCCGTTCGGAGCGCCGCGCAGACGCCGGGGCGGTCCGCAAGCGGGCCGGCGACTTCTCGAGTCGGCTGGAATACTCGGATCGCATGACCCGGGGGCTGCCGACGGGCCCGGCGATCCGGGCCGATCGCGTGGCGCAAGCCCGCGAGCGGATCGCCGCGGGGTACTATGAGCAGCCGGTGGTGAAGCGGGAACTCGCGGTGCGGCTGCTGGGAAGTCTCGGACTCGATCGGGAGGACTAGACCCCATGTCGGCGACCATCACCGAGGAGATCCTCCGCCGCGTTTTCGCTGCCGGAACTCTCGTGGCCCTCCAGCCGCTCGATCGCCCCGCGGCTCCTCGCTTCCAGGGCTTCGTGGGCGAGTGGAAGCGGCACGCCTGCCGTCTCGAACTCAGGGCAGCGCGGGAGCAGATTGCGCTCGTCTCGAACGAGCCGGTCGAGATGCTCCATGGGCGCCTGGATGGGCTCTATCGCGTGGCGGGGGTGCTGCGGTTGGGCGACCGTCGGCCCGACGAGCCGGCCGCATCCGGCAGGCCGGCTGCCCAGACCGTCTGGCTGCAGCTCACCTCCGATACCGCCGAGCGTCGTCAGCGCCGGGCGTTCTACCGCCTGCCCGGGCGCTGGCCGGCCCTGATCCACCGTTCGGCGAACCCGGGTCCGGTGCGGGAGAGCGCGGCGGGGACCCTCGGGGCGGCGGCCGCCAGGGCCCACGATCTCAGCGCCGGGGGGATGCTGATCGACGATTGCGAGGCGCTTCTGGCTGTCGGGACGCGATTCCGGGCGACCCTCGATCTGCAGGATGGCGCGTCTCCCCTGGCGCTCACCGCGCTTGCCGTGCGGCGCCACCCGGTTCCCGCCGGCTTTCCGCGCCGGTGGGGCTGCCGCTTCCTCGATCTGGCCGTGGAGCACGAAGAACGTATCCTCGGCCGCTTGCATGCCCTCACCCGCATGCGCCTCGCAGGGGGTGTCCGGCTCGGGCCGTCCTCGCGGTAGCGTGGGGGAATGGCCTTTCAGCGATTTGCGAGCGCTGCTACGATTCCCTCGATCGCTGACCCTATCGCACAGCCCTGCTCCTATCATCCGTGAAGGGAATCGCGATGGAGGAACCGAGCGCAACTCAGTCTCTGGGCGCGCTGGCAACGCCGACGTGGATCGAGGCCCCGGGCCGTGAGGCTGGCGACCGTGATGCACGAGGACTGCGCGCGGCGGCCGCCACGGCCTACCGCAGTGCGGTGCGTTGGGCAGTGGTGATCGATCTCGAAGGCACCGCCCACCGCTTGGCCGGCCCGCTTCCCGCAGGATCCGCCGGGCCGCGTTTGCTCGAGGCCCTCGAATCCCCCCTGATCTGGAAACAGGTGCAGCCGGGCGAGCGCTATGCCGCCGGGCGCCTGCGGGATCTGCTGCCCGCCTGGCCATCGCTGCCCGACTGTGAGGTCCGCTTTCTGCGCGAGGGCGAACGTCCCTTGGGGGCCGTCGCGCTGAGCGGTGGGCGCTCGCATCCGGAGGGTCCCCCTGCCGAGGGCGACCCCGTGCGCGAGCAACAGGAACGCGCGGGTGATCATCTGATGACGCTGGCCGCCCGCGGTTGGCTGCTCGAGCGGGAGGCGCGCAGCCTCTCGCGGTTCGCGCGAGCGCTCGTGGCCGCCTCCGATCGAGGCGTGCTGGCGATCGATGAGCAGGGGTGCGTCACATTCCTGAGCCCCCGGGGCGGTGAGATCTTGGGCGTCGAGCCGGCGCAGGCGGTCGGATTGGATTGCACCCGGCTCTTTCTCCCGGCGGTCGGTGAGCGCCACCCGCTGCTCGATGGTCTCGATGGGGCGCTCGCCCGCATCGACCTCTACGTCACCGATGCCCGCGGGCATGACTTGCCGCTCTCGCTGAGCATGCACCGGATGTTCTCCGCAGGAGACCAGGTGCAGGGGCTGGTCTGCCTCTTCCGGGACCTGACCGAGGAGCGCACCTTCGATCTCGAGGCGCAGCGGCGCGAGCGGCTCGCCGCGATCGGGGAACTGGCCGCCGGCGTAGCCCACGAGATCCGCAACCCGCTGACCGGGATCGCCAATTGCGCCCAAGTGCTCCAGATGCGCCTGGAAGGGGAGGATGGCAACCGCCGGATGGCCGACTTGATCCTGCGGGAGACCCAGCGGCTCGAGCGGATCATCACCGGTCTGCTCGGGTTCGCCCGCCCGGGTCCGCCGCGCATGCAGGAGAGCGCGATCGAGGAGATCGTGCGCACCGCCCTCGAGCTGCAGGCGCCGATCTGCGAGCAGCGCGGCGTGCGCTGCGAGCTACGCGTGGCTGGGCGCATCCCGCCGCTCCATGTCGATCCCGAGCAGATCCAACAGGTGCTCGTCAATCTGATGCGCAACGCCGTGGCTGCGATGCCCGACGGGGGCTTGCTCGACATCGAGACCTCGGTCGCCCGGCGTCGGCCCCACCGCCGCCGCGGCATGGGGCGCCGGGCGACCGATCGCGTGCGCGTGCCGCGGGAGGCCCCGCTGGCTCGTTTCGTGCGCGTCCGCGTCCGGGACACCGGCTGCGGGATCCCCGAGGAGACGCTCGGTCGGATCTTCGATCCTTTTTTCACCACGCGCTCGGAAGGCACCGGCCTGGGGCTCGCGGTGTCGCAGTCGATCATTCAGGAACATGGCGGATTCCTATCCGTGCAGAGCGTGCAGGGCCGGGGCACGACCTTCGATGTCGATCTTCCGGTGGAACGGAGGCGCAGTGAGCGTAGAGAAGATGCCCAGCGATGAGACGACCCACATCCTCGTCGTCGACGACGAGGAGTCGATCCGCATCAGCCTCTCCGAGGCGTTGCGCGCGCCCGGAACGCGGGTCTCGACCGCGATCGGCGGCGAAGATGCGCGGCAGATCCTGGCGGCCGATGACGTCGATGTCGTTCTGCTCGACCAACGCCTCGGTGCGACCCAGGAAGATGGACTCGATGTCCTGCGCCAGATCAAAGAGGAACACCCGAGCGTGATCGTCATCATGATGACCGCCTACGGGAAGTTCGAGTCCGCGGTGCGGGCGAGCCAACTCGGCTGTTACCAGTACATCGCCAAGCCGCTCGACCTACAGCAACTCAAGCTGCTCATCCAGAACGCGCTCTCGACGATGGCGCTCACCCGCGAGGTCCGCCGCCTGCGGGCGACGCAGCGGCGCGCCTTCGCCGTTCCCGATGTCGTCGGCACGAGCCCGCGTATCCAGCAACTGCTGACCAATGTCAAGAAGGTCGCCCGCAGCTCGACTGCGACCGTGCTGATCCGCGGGGAGACGGGGGTCGGCAAGGAGTGGGTCGCGCAACGCATCCACGATTGCAGCCCGGTCGCCGCCGGTCCCTTCGTCGACGTCAACTGCAGCGCGATGCCCGTTCACCTGCTTGAGAGCGAGCTCTTCGGCCACGAGAAGGGCGCCTTCACCGACGCCAAGACGACCAAGGAAGGGCTCTTCGAACTCGCCGACGGGGGCACGCTCTTTCTCGATGAGATCGCCGAGATGGATGCCAAGCTGCAGGCGAAGCTGCTGCGCGTGCTCGAGAGCAAGACCTTCCGCCGCGTGGGGGGCACACGCGACATCCGGGTGGCCGTGCGCATCGTCGCCGCGACCAATCGGGACCTCTCCGCCGAGGTCGAGGCGGGCAACTTCCGCGAGGATCTCTACTACCGCCTCACCGTCGTGCCCCTCTATGTTCCGCCGTTGCGCGAACGGCGCGAGGACATTCCGCTGCTCGCCAAAACCTTCCTCGACGCCTTCAAGCGGGACATCGGACGGCCGATCGAGGGGATCACCGATCAGGCGATCAAGGCGCTGCTCGACTACCGCTGGCCCGGCAATGTTCGTGAGCTGAAGAACACGATGGAGCGGCTCGTCCTGATGGGCAGCGGCACGGTGATCGATGCCGACGAAGTCGCCGAGCAACTCCACGCCGGCGGCAGCCGGCCGCAGCGCCGCGCGGGGCGCGACGACCTCTTCCGCCCCGGCCAGGTTCCGACGCTCGAGGAGGTCGAGCGCGTCGCCATCCTCCATGCGCTTGCCGAGGTTCAGGACAACCGGACCCGGGCGGCGAGCCTGCTTGGCATCTCGCGCCAGACGCTGCGCGCGAAGATCGTCCGCTACGGCATCGCCGGCGCCGGGGAGGCCGAGACCTCCGAACAGGTCGAGGCCGGCTCCTGATCCGCAGTGCCTGATCTCCCGTAGGCCGGCGCACCCGTCCCCGGGCCTCGCCTGTTCGCATGTTCGCGTGTTTGCGGGGCGAGGGAGGGGACGAGGCCAGCGGGACCGGCGCGCGCCGGGGCAGGCCTGCCGCAGGAGCGCGCGCCTTGGGTCCGCTTCGCGCGGCGCATCACCGTGCATGCCCGCGGAGTCTGGGCCGCGCGGCGGACACATCCCGCCGACCCCGTCCCCTCCCTCGCCCCTCTGGGGAACTCGGTCTCGCGCAGCGGGGCCGTGCCCGCACTTAGCTCCGGCCAGTCCCTGGCCGCAGGGGATGGTTTCTTGCCCTCCCGATCATCCGCGCCGCCTTCTCCGATCTCGCCGGGCATCGGCGGCATGGTTGAAGTAGGGCTTTGGAGATCACGCGTAACGCTGTTGTGTGCAGTCCGTTGGACGAGCGCGCGATCTGTAGACCGACTCCTGGGACCGTGGCTCTGCTCCCCTCCGTCGGCCGCTCCGAAGCCTGGCACAGGCATTGCAAGTCTGGATGGGCATGAGGGGAGGTGGGTAGAGGATGGCGTCCTCAACGCGACTCTGGTACGCGCTACGCCGGCTGGCCGCCGGCGACTCCCGCCCGCGGCAGCTCTCTGTTGCGGTGCGCGAGAAGGTGGTCGCCGAGGCGATCGACCAGCTTCCCGAGCGCGCCCGCCTGCTCGTGGCCCTGCGCTACTTCGAGGGCCTGGGCCGCATGGAACTCTCGGCAGCACTCGGGCTGGCCGAGGCGGAGATCGACCGCGAGATCACGGCGGCGGTGACCGAGATTCACGCGGCGTTGGACCGCGCCGAGGCTCGCTGCCGGGTGGGGAGTGCGGAATGAGGGATTGGGGAGCACCGGCCGGGAATCCGGTGCGGCTGTATCTGGCCGACGCGGACGCTTCCCTGGCGGCGCAGATCCGTGAGTGGGCGGGAGCGGCTCCCGGCGCATTCTCGCTGGAGGCGTTTCCCTCGAACCGGCAGCTGCTGCGCCGGGTCGAGTTCGAGTGTCCCGACGCCGTGCTGCTCGATGTGACCATGCCGCGACTCGACGGGTTGACCGCCCTGCGCGCGCTGCGCTCGACCGGCGTGCCGGTGGTCATGCTCAGTCCTAATACGATCGAGGGGGCCCGCGCGGCGATCGAGGCGCTGGTTGCCGGCGCCGCCGATTGTTTCTTGAAGAAACGCCATCACCGGCAACCGCGCTTGGCGATGACCGGCCCGCAGTTCGTGCGCCGGATTCGGCGCGCCATCGTCGAGCATGACGCCGATTCCCCATCCCGGGCGCAGACGACCTGGAGGAGCATCGAGGTCGATGATCGGGGCCGCGTCGTTGCCGGCCGGCCCCATCCGGTACCCTTCCCGCGCCGGGAGTCATGGGTCGGCCTTGCCTGGACCCCCATGCGCTCGTTGGGGCGCCTAGTTCGCAGCCTGGCGGCGGCGCCCGAACGACCTCCGGGCGGCATGCTGCTCGGGGCCTGCCTGCCGCAGCGCTACACGCGCGCCCTGGCCGAGGGGGCGGCCCGTCACTGGAACCGCGTCGTCCTTGAATTGCAGGCGGGTGAGTCGCTGCGTCCCGGGCAGTGGCGGGTGATCCCCGGCCGACATCACGTGCGCATGACGGGCAACGGCTCCGCGGGCGCTCATCTTGCTCTGGAGAACAACCGATTGGCCGAGGAGGAATCGGCGCTTGCCCGCCAGCTCGCGCTGCTCGACGGTGCCGCTGCCTCCCAGCTGCGCCTCTATCTCTACGAACAACCAACCGGACAGAGCGGCCAGGTGCTTCACCGCCTTCTGGAAGCCGGCTGTACGGTTCTCTTGCACGGCGAAGCGGCGGCAACGCTGCGATTCGAACTCGAGGAGAAGCATGCCGATCAAGACTACTGCGGAAAGCACGGGCGCAGCGCGGCGTAGGGCGCGACGCCTTCCAAGGCTGACGATGGAGCTGCTCGCCGGCGCGGCGGGCAGCTGCTTGGCGGTGGCCGTCTGCCTGGCGGCGGCCGTCAGCCCTGCGGCGGCCCAGCTGCCCTATGCCGAGATCGAGCAGATCGACATCGTCCAATCGGTCGAGGCCTGGGAGTTGCGGATTCCCTTCGCGGGCGCCTGGACGCACAGCTCGATGGAGCATCCCCCTCGCATCGTCATCGATCTGCATGACGCCCGCTCGCGTCTGCCGCGCGCGCCGGGGCTCTACTCGCTACGACTGAGTCGCGGACCGGTCGAGGTGCTGCGCACGAGCCAATTCCGCAATCGGCCCGGCAATCGCAAGGTCCGAGTCACGCTCGTGCTCTCCGATGCGCTGCCCTATATGGCCGAGCAGTTCGCCGGGGAGGTCTGGGTGCGCATACCGCGTCCCGCCAACGCCGCCTGGGGCCCCGACTGGGAAGAAACCCTGCGGCGCGGTGGTCGGGTGTGGGAGGTTCTTCCGGCGCCCGATCAGCAGGAGACGTTCAGCGAACAGGGTGGAGGAAACGCGGCCGACCCGGGAGCGGGGCCGGATGCCGCCAATCGAGAAAGCGGGCGGGTCGGGGGCGCGGCGGGCGCCGGGGGCGCGACGCAGACCTCCAGCGTGCCTGTAGGAGACGAGCCTTCCGTGGGGGAGGCGGCGGTTGCCGACGGGGAGGACCGGGGATGCGACTCCCTGGCTCAGGTCGAGTGGGCCATCGATCAGCTGCTCGCCGATACGACCCTCTTCCGTCCCGGCCGCCCGCGCGTCCGGCGGGCGTGGGACGATGCCGCGGCGCGCTTGCTCGAGGAGGCACAAGGCGCATTCCTCGCGGGCGACACCGCGGCGGCGCGGGAGGATCTAGCGACCTGCGTGCGCTTCTACGCCGACACCGATCCCGGTCAACAGGCGCTGCGCCTGCAGGGGTTTTTCCTGCGAGTCATCGGTGACGAGCTGGTCGCGCCGGCTGATTCGTCGACGGCCGCGGGGCCCTGGCCCCTGCTGCGGGGCGCCGTCCTGGCAGCGCTCTTCGCCGGCGCCTACGATCAGGGGGACCTCCAACTGGCAGCCGCGATCCTCGGCTGCTGGCGTGACGCGAACCGCACCGGTGACCGCTGGGCGGAGGCAGCCCTGCACCTGGCCGAGGCCCGGCTCGTCGAGGGTGAGGCAGACCGGGCGCTCACCTGGGTCTCCGCCGCGCTGGCGGCGCGTCCCGACTGGCGCGGCGTGCCGCGCGTCGCCCTGCTGCGGGCGGGGGTTTGGGGCGCCCTGGGACGGGTCAATGCGGCTGACACGCTCTTGCAGATCCTGGCGGAAGACGTTGAGCCGGCGGTGCGCTGCCGCGCCCTGGCGGCCCGGGCCGATCTACAGTACCGGCACGGCGCCCCCGCAACGGCTCGCCAGCTCTACCAGAGCCTGCTCGGCGATGGGGTGCCCGCGGTGGAACGCGAGTGGGCCCACTACCAAGTCGGCAATTGCTGGGCGGCGGAAGGCGCCTGGAGCGAAGCCCGGGCGTGGCTCGAGCAAGTCGCCGGTGATGCCGGGAATTTCTGGTCGGACAACGCGCGCCTGCGTCTGGCCACGTTAGCCGAGGTGAGAGATGCCGCTGCCTGGCATTGAGGATCTGTCCCGGCAGTCAGCCTGCATCAGGGGCGCCGCCGCGGCCGAGGAGACGACCGCGCTGCTCGAGGGCTTGCTCGAGCGCGTCACCGATGGGGTTCTCGCCGTCGATCGCCGGGGCTGCGTGCTCTACTGGTCGGCGGGGCTCGAACGACTGGCGGGCATCACCGCGACCGAGGCGCGCGGCCGCCCGCTGGCCGAGCTGGCGGGGGAGGCGGCCGCCCGGGCCCTCGCGGACTGCCCCGCTGAGGCGAGTCTCCTCTGGGCCGCGGCCGGGGAGGCGATTCCGGTGCGGCTGGTGATTGCCAAGGTCAAGGGCCCCGCCGGCTCGCCTTTGGGCAGGGCCTGCGCGGTCACCGATCTGCGCCGGGCCTGGTTGCAGCGGGCCCGCGGGGAACGCACCCATGCCCTGGCGACCCTCGGCGAGACGGTCGCCAGTGTCACCCATCAGCTGCGCAATCCGCTCGGGGCGACGCTCGGCTATCTCGGCTTGGCAATCGAGGAGGCCCGGGCATCGTCCGCCGCCCCACTGCTCGAGAAAGTCCGCGAGGGCCTGCTCGAGATCGACCGCCGAATCGGTGAGCTGCTGGCCTACGTGCGGGCGCGGCCCCCGCAGTTCGGTCCTGTCTGCCTGCGCACCCTGCTCGAGGAGATCCTCGAAGCGTCCCGGGCGCGGTTTCCCGAGGGACCCCAGTGGCGGACCCGGATCCCCGACGGGCTTTCAGTGACCGCCGATCGGGAACAGCTGCGCCAAGCGTTCGAGAACCTGGTGGCCAATGGGGCCGAGGTCGCCGGCGCGGGTGGAGTCGTCGAGGTGATCCTCCAATCGTGCGATGGACGGGAGGGGGGCGGCGTGCGCGTGCTGGTGCGCAATACCGGCGGTGAGCTCTCGCCGGCCGATCGCGAGAAGATCTTCGAACCCTTCGTCAGCTCGAAGCGGGGGGGGACCGGTCTGGGGCTGCCCCTGGCACGGCGGATCATCGCTGCGCATGGCGGGCGCATCGCCGCGCTCAGCGCCGGCGGCTGGACGACCTTCGTCGTCTCCCTGCCGCGCGATCCCAGCGTCACGCAGGAGGAGTGGAGTGCCGATGCAGCAGAGACAAACTGAGCCGCGCCCCCCGGCGCGCATTCTGGTGGTCGACGATGAGTCGCTGATGCGCGGCTTCCTCGAGGAGGCCTTGCGCCGCCGGGGTCACGTCGTTGCCGCGGTGTCCTCGGCCGAAGAGGCGCTCATTCAGTTGCCCGAGTTCGCGCCCGATCTGGCCCTCCTCGACGTTCGCCTGGGCGGCATGGATGGAATCGATCTGCTGGCGCGCATTCGTGAACGGATGCCCGCATGTGGTTGCGTGATGATGACCGCTCACGGAACGGTCGCCACGGCGGTGCAGGCGATGAAGCGCGGGGCGCTCGACTTCATGCTCAAGCCCTTCACGGTCGATGCCCTGCAGATCCTCGTGGAGAAATCTCTGGGGGTCACGCGGCTCCAAGCGGAGAACCGCGAGCTGCGCGCGCGCCTCAGCCGTTGGGAGGGCGGGCCGGTGATCATCGGGCGCAGCCGCCCGATGATGCAGTTGACCGATCTGGTCCGCACCCTGGCGCGGGCACGCGCTACGGTGCTGATCGTCGGTGAGAGCGGTACGGGCAAGGAACTGATCGCCGAGGCGCTGCATGCCTGGGGCCCGCGGAGTGCCGCTCCGCTGATCAAGGTCAACTGCGCGGCATTGCCCGCCGGGGTCATGGAGTCGGAGCTCTTCGGCCACGAGCGGGGCGCCTTCACCGGCGCGAGTCAACGCCAGCGCGGCAAGTTCGAACTCGCCGACGGCGGCACGCTGCTGCTCGATGAGATCGGGGAGATGGAGATCGGGCTGCAACCGAAACTGCTGCGCGTGCTTCAAGACCAGGAGTTCTACCGGGTGGGGGGCAGCCGTCCCGTGCGTGTTGATGCGCGCATCGTGGCGACGACCAACGCCGATCTCGACCGGCGCGTTAGCGAGGGCCGCTTCCGCGAGGACTTGCTCTATCGTCTCCGCGTTGTGCCGGTGCGTGTTCCGCCCCTGCGTGAACGGCGCGAAGACATCCCGCTACTCGCCCAGCGCTTCCTCAGCCGCGCGGCGGCGGAGAATGCCCGCTCGCTACGCGGCATCGCGCCCGCGGTCCTCGAAGCGCTGATGCGCTACGACTGGCCGGGAAACGTGCGCCAACTCGAGAACGTGATCGAGCGGGCGGTCGTCGTCTGCCAGAACACCTGGATCGAGACGCGCGATCTTCTCTGGGATGCCGACGGCAACGCCGCCGGCGCGATTCGCTCCACCGGCGGGGAGGGCAGCTTCGACCCGCAGGCGAGTCCGGCGCGGCGCGCGGCGCCGGGCGCCGCCTTTCCGTCGAGCCCGGTCGCCTCGGTCGCTCCGGCCCCCTTGGTCGCCTCGGTCGCTCCGGTCGCCTCGGTCGCCTCGGTCGCTCCGGTCGCTCCGGCCGCGCCGGGCGCCCCCGCCCCCGGCAATGGTGGCGGCACGCTCCGGGAACGGGAGCGCCGCTGGATCCTCGAGGTGCTCGCCGCCGAGGGGGGCAACAGGACCCGCGCCGCCCGGCGCTTGGGGGTCAGCGTGCGCACGATTCGCAACAAGCTGAGGAGCTACCAGGCCTCCGAGCTCGAGCGGGCGGCCTAGCGGCCGAGCGAGGGGAAAGACTTGCCGCCGCGGGCAGAAACTTCCCACCCCATTGCTTCAACGTGATTCTGCACGATACGCCTCATCCTATTAGTCGACAGTATGTTACGGATTCCATCAGCGGGGTGGCCAAAGCGGCACGCCCCTTGCACCTATGGGCGTGGAGGCTCGGGGCTCGCCCTGGGCGGGCAAGGTTCGCAAGGAGGCGTGAGATGGTGCGTGAGGTTCTCTTCGGTGGACAGTCCTGGGCGCTACTGCGCCGCGGGCTCGACGCCGGCGCGGCGCGGATGAAAGCCACCGCGCAGAACGTGGCCCATGCAGGGACGCCCGGCTACGGCGCGCAACGGGTCGAGTTCGAGGAGCTCCTCGGCAATGCCCAGGCCCGCGGCGTCGGGCTCGCCCAAACCCATCCCGCTCACCTTGCCTCGCACCGAGAGCCGGGCTCGCTCCCGCGCCCCCGGGTGGTGCCGACCCGGGATCCGGTTCCCGAGGGCGCGACCAACAACGTTGATGTCGAGCGCGAGCTGGTCGTGATGCAGAAGAACGAGATCCACTTCCAGGCGCTCAGTCAGGTACTGGCGGACAAGTATCGCGGTCTTCGCGACGTGATCCGGCCTTCATAGGTGTTCGACTGTGCCCGCCGGTGTTGGCGGGCCTTCTTGAGAGGCGACGATGCGGGTCAACTACCTCGATCGAATGGATGTCAGCGCCTCGGCGCTGGCCGCCTATCGCCAGCGCATGAACACCATCGCCGAGAACCTCGCCAATGCGCAGACGACGCGCACTCCGGAAGGCGGACCCTACCAGCGCAAGGCGGTCGTTTTCGAGAGCGTCCCGGCGACGCCCTCGTCGCCGGCCCCCGCCGGGCAGGTGCCGGGCGGCATCACCCCGGTGCGCACGCACACCGCGCATCTGGAGTCGCCGGCGCAATCGCAGGCGTCGGTCTCCGATCGGGGCGCGGCGGTGCGCGCGCGCGTGGTCGTCGATTCCGAGACGCCCTTCATCGAGATCTTTGATCCAGGACATCCCGACGCCGACGCCGATGGCGTCGTGCGCTATCCCAATGTTAATCCGGTCACCGAGATGGTCAATCTAGTGCTGGCCTCACGGGCCTACGAGGCGAACGTCGCCGCGCTGCGCGCCGAGAAGCGGATGCAGGAGCTGGCCCTGAGCATCGGCCGCGCCTAGAGCGCCGCCCGAGGAGTGTCGAGGAGGGCGTGAGATGAACCCGATCGGAGCGGTCAACGGACAAGCGGGGCTTTGGGGACCAGCCGCCGGCCGCATGCCGACCCTGCGGGATGTCGAACCGTGCCAACCGGGGCTGACCCTCGGCGCTGGGCGGTCGGGGGCGACGGCGGGGCCGGCACCGAGCGAGACCTTCGGCGAGGTCTTGGGCCAGGTGAACGCCCTGCAACTGCGGGCCGACGACCTGGCGGCGAAGCTGGCGTCCGGGCAGATCGAGAACGTTCACGAGGTGATCATCGCGCAGCAGGAAGCTGCGCTCGCGCTGCGTCTGCTCCAGGAAGTGCGCGACAAGCTCGTCGTCGCTTACCAAGAGCTGATGCGCATGCAGGTCTAGGAACGGGATAGCGAGGAGGTCGCGCGTGCCGACACTGGAACAGGTCCGTCGGATCTGGCAGCGGCTCCCCGGGTCACAACGCCTCTTCATCGGAGTCGTCCTGGTGGCCCTCGTCGGGATCATCATCTTCGTCAGCTCGTGGGCCAGTCGCGATGAGTATGGCGTGCTGTATGCCAACCTCGCCCCCGAGGACGCCGGCGAGATCGTCGACCGCCTCAACTCGCAGGGCGTGGCCTACAAATTGACCCAGGGCGGACAGACGGTGCTCGTGCCGCGCCCCGAGGTCTACGAGCTACGCCTCTCACTCGCCTCGGCCGGTTTGCCGCAGGCCTCGGGACAGGGCTACGAGCTGCTCGATTCGAACAAGATGGGTTGGACCGACTTCGTCCAGAAACTGCAGTTCCGCCGCGCGCTCGAGGGCGAGATCGCCCGTACGATCCAGACACTCGACGCCGTGCAGCAGGCGCGCATCCACATCGTGATGCCCGAGCCCTCCCTGTTCGTCGAGGAGGAGCGCCTGCCGACCGCCTCGGTGATGATCAAGGTACGCGCGGGCGAACGGCTGGCCGACGCCGAGGTCCAAGGCATCGTGCGCCTCGTGGCGGCGGGGGTCGAGGGCCTGCAACCGGCCCAGGTCACGGTGATCGACACCAGCGGGCGCCTGCTCAGCCGTAGCCAGGGGCAGGACTCCCTGCTGGGCGTGACCAACGATCAACTCGAACTGACCCGCACGGTGGAGGAGGGGCTGGCCCGCAAGGCGGAGAGCGCCCTCCAAGAGGTCTTGGGGCCCCGCCGGGCGGTGGTGCGCATCTCGGCGGTGCTCGACTTCGAGCGCGCCGAGACGACCCGCGAGATTTTCGATCATCAGAACCCGGTCGTGCGCAGCGAGCAACGCAACGAGCAGACTTCTTCCGAGTCGGGAACTACCGAGACCAGCACCACGAACTACGAGATCTCCAAGACGATCGAGCACATCGTCGACACCCCCGGATCGATCACTCGCCTGAGTGCCGCGGTCTTCGTCGACGGTACCTACGAAACGACGCCCGAGGGCGGGCGCACCTATGTGCCGCGTGATTCCGAGCAGATGCAGAAGCTGACCGCCCTGATCAAGACCGCGATCGGTTTCGATACCCAGCGCGGGGACGAGCTGACCGTCGAGAACATCGCCTTCAACGACACCGATACCCAGCGCACCGTGCAGGAGCTGGAGAAGAACGAGCGCTTCGAGATGATCCAGAAGGTCGGGGGGGTGGCGGTCTCGGCGGTGCTCGCGCTCGGAGCGCTGCTCGTGCTCTGGCGCCTCTTCTCCCGCGCGCGCGCCGGCTTGGCGCAGGCCGGCCAGTCCAGCCGGTTCGAGCTCGAGGAGGACGGCGCCGGGCTGAACAAGCCGCGTGATCCGCAGGCAGTGCGCATCGAGCGACAGCTGCGTCAGATGTCGCACCAGCCGCCCGAGGTGATCGCCAGCGTCGTGCGCGCCTGGTTGCAGGAGCCATAGGGGGAACGATGGCCAATCCACGCAATGCAGCGGCTCTCGGTGATCTCGGCGGGGCGCAGAAGGCGGCGATCCTGCTGATCAGCATGGGGAGCGATCGGGCGGCCAAGATCCTGGGGCTCCTGCCCGACGAGGAGGTCGAGCAGATCGCCACCGAGATGGCCCGCCTCGATGCCGTTCCGCACCGCACGGTCGAGGAGATCCTGCGCGAATTCGCCACCATGAGCGGGGCGACCTCCCAACTCCTGCACCGCGGGCGCGACTTCGCGGCCGCGGTGCTCGAGCGCACCTGGAGCCGTGAGCGCGCCAAGGAAGTCATCGAACGGGTTCAGGCCTCGCTCAATCCGACCGGATTCGACGTGCTCAAGGAGATCGATGAGGAACAACTCCTCGGCTTCGTGCATCGCGAGCATCCCCAGACCGTTGCCCTGATCCTCTCGCACCTGCGCGCGCGGCAGGCGGCAAGCATTCTCGGACGACTCGAGACCGACCGCCAGAGCGACGTCATCTCGCGGATGGCCAACCTCGAGAAGGTTGCTCCCGAGATGATCCAGCAGATCAAAGAGAGCCTCAGCCACATGTTCAGCAGCTGGAAGCGGACCAACACGGATGCCTGGGGCGGCGTCGAGGCGGTGGCCGAAATCCTCAACCTGCTCGACCGCACTGCCGAGAAGAAGATCCTCGCCGAGCTGGAGAACGAGGACCCCAATCTGGCGGCCGATATCCGGGCGCTGCTCTTCACCTTTGAAGACATTCTCAAACTGACGAGCAACGACATCCGCCAGGTGCTGAAAGAGGTCGACTCCTCCACCTTGGCGTTGGCGCTGAAGGCGTCGAGCGACGAGGTCAAGGAGATGATCTTCAACAACATCTCTCAACGCGCCTCCGACATGCTGCGCGACGAGATCGAGTACATGGGTCCGGTGCGGCTGAAGGCGGTCGAAGAGGCGCAGACGCGCATTACCGAGGCGGTCATGCGTCTCGATGAGGCCGGGCAGATCGTCATCGCCCGCGGGGGCGAGGGAGAAGAAATCGTTGCCTAGCTCGGATGTTCTCCATGGCGCGCGCCTCGTGCGCGACCCGGCCGCCATCCTGCCGGTGACGCCCTCGGTGGGGGAGTCGGGTGGTTGGGGATCAGCGGGGGGGGCCTGCCCCGCTCATGGGGCTGCCGAGCGCGAGGCCCTGTGCGCCGAGGCGTACCGCAGCGGCTTCGAGGCGGGAGAACAACGCGGGGGCGAGCGTTTGGCGCACGTTTGGCAGAGCCTCTCCACGGCGGTGGACGAGATGGAGGGCGAGCGCAAACGCATGGTTGCTCCCCTGCGCGAGGAACTGACCCGGTTGGTGCTCGCGATGACCGAGAAACTCCTCCGCCGCGCCGTCGAACTCGATCCCGAGACCGCGCGACGCACCGTCACCGCCGCCCTCGAGGCGGTGGGGGGGGCGCGCACGGTCGAGATCCACCTGCATCCCGAAGATCGCGAGCTGCTCGAGACCGAGGTCGCGGCGTGGCGCCAGGGGCCGCCGGAGCGGGAGCGGGTGACCCTGATCGCCGACGCCGGCGTGGGTCGTGGCGGTTGCCGGGTGGTGACGGCGTCCTTGACGATCGACGCGACCCTCGAGGGCCTGCTCGAACGCTTTGCCGAGGGGCTCGGCGATTGGGCGCCCGAGGCGCAGGAGGTGGCCGATGCGGCTTGATCTCACTGGCGCCTGGAGCGCGGTCGATGCGGTATCCCCCTTCGTCGAGACGGGGTGGGTGCGGCGGGTGGCCGGCGGAGTGGTCGAGGCGACCGGTCCGCGGCTGCCGGTGGGGGCCCTCTGTCTAATCGACGATCCGGTCGCCACGGCGGCGGAAGTCGTCGGTTTCCGGGAAGATGCGCTCCTGCTGATGCCCCTGGGGGGGGCGGGAGGCCTGCGTCCCGGGGCGCCGGTGAGGAGCGGTCGCGTGCCGCTGGGGGTCAAGACGGGCCCTGGGTTGCTCGGCCGCATCCTCGACGGATTGGGCGAGCCGATCGATGGGCGTGGTCCGCTGCCCGGTCGCACGCAGCCGGTCGTCGCCCAGCCGCCCGCGCCCCTGGAGCGCCGGCGCATCCGTGAACCGCTGGTCACCGGAGTGCGGGTGATCGACGGGCTGTTGACCTGTGGCAAGGGGCAACGCCTGGGCATCTTTGCCGGCTCGGGCGTGGGGAAGTCGATCCTCTTGGGCAGCATCGCGCGTCATGCGGTCGCCAACGTCAACGTCATCGCCCTGATCGGTGAGCGCGGGCGCGAGGTGCGCGACTTCCTCGAGCGCGACCTGGGCGCGGCGCTCTCGCGCTCGGTCGTCGTCGTGGCGACCGCGGAACAACCGCCCCTGGTGCGGATCAAGGCGGCCCTGGTGGCGCTGACGATTGCCGAACACTTCCGCGACCGCGGCGAGGATGTGCTCTTCATGATGGATTCCCTCACCCGAGTGGTGATGGCCCAACGCGAGATTGGTCTTGCCGCGGGAGAGCCGCCGACGACGAAGGGTTATCCGCCGTCGGCCTTCGCGCTCCTGCCCGGCCTGCTGGAACGTGTCGGCACGTCCCGCCGCGGGAGCGTCACCGGGTTCTTCGCCGTGTTGGTGGAGGGGGACGATCTCAGCGAGCCGGTCAGTGACGCCGCCCGCTCGGTGCTCGACGGTCACATCACGCTCTCGCGTCGTCTGGCGCATCGCAATCACTACCCGGCGGTCGATGTGCTCGGCAGCGTCAGCCGCGTGATGCCCCAGGTGGTCAGCGAGGTTCATCAAGCCGCGGCCGACGAGGTCCGGCGCGTGCTCGCCGTCTACGCCGAAGCGGAAGACGTGATCAACCTCGGCGCCTATGTCGCCGGGTCGAATGCGGACGTCGATGAGGCCATCCGGCGCCTGCCGGCGGTGCACCGTTTCCTGCGCCAGCGGCCGGAGGAGGGCAGCGCATTGGATGATACGCTGCGCGGCCTCGAACAACTCGCCCGGGAGCGCGGGCCCGTGGCGGTGGGGGATGAGTAGTTGTGAGGCGGTTCCGGTTTGCACTCGCGGGCCTCGTCAAGGTCCGGGACGCCAAGGTCGATCGCGCCCGCCGGCAGCTCGCGGCGAGTGAACGGGGGCGACGGGTAGAGGAGGAACAGATCATGAAGCTCGAGGCAGCGATGGTGCAGGAACGGGGTGTGGCGCGGCGGGAAGGACGGTTGGATGCCGCGGCGCTGGTCGCTGAAGACCGTCACATTGCGGGGCTGCGCGACCAGCGGGGCGCGGCGCTCGGCCGGCTGCAGCGCTGGATCACCGCGGTCGATCGCGACCGCCGTGTCCTGCTCGGCGCTCGCCAGGAGCTGCGTGCCCTCGAGCGCCTGCGCGAACGGCGCTATCTCGAGTTCGTCCGGGAAGTTCTGCGTGAGGAAGGCCAGGCGCTCGATGAGAGCGGCGCGGTGCGCTTCGTGCGCCAGCGGCAAGCGGCCTAACCGGGGAGGCGAAGCGTGAATCAGCGCGGAGGGACCGGCATTCTCGGACTCCTGGCGGTCTTCGCCGCCACGGCGATTGTGCTGACCGTGGTGATGCTCTTTGCGACCGGGGTCGCGCAACGCACCTTGATCCCACGCCTCCAGCAACGCGCGGCGAATGCCGTGTCGGCGCCGGTGTCCGCGCCGGCGCCCGAGGCCGCGGTAGCCCCGCTGTTCGACACCGGCGCGGTGGCGGTCGATTCGCTCCGCATCGTGCGCCGGCAGTTAAGTCTTGAGGAAGGGCGCATCGCGGCGCAGACCGCGGCCTTGCGCGAACTCCTCGATCAATGGGCCGCGCGGCGGGCGGAGGCCGATGCGGAGACCGCGCAACGCATCGCCTCGCTGGCCAAGGTCTACAGCAACATGAAGCCCGAGGCGGCGGCGCGCGTCATGGTGCGCTTGGACGATGAGGTCTTCGAGCAGGTCTTCCGGCAGCTCGACAAGCGTCAGGCGGGGAAGGTCCTTGCCTTGATCGATCCCGAGCGCGTCGCTCGCATGACCCGCCGGGTGGCGAGCGCCGCGGTGAGCGCCCGAGTGGGCGACGGGGGGCAGGAGGCACGGTGAGCGCGATGATGGCCAGCCATGGCGGGGGCGTGGCGCCGGCGGCCGGCATGACGCCGGAAACGCGCCGGGTGGAACCCGAAGCAGCGCACGCGGTGACCGCGGGCCTCTACGAGTTGCTCGCAGCGAGCGCGCAGCTCACCCGGCAGTGGCAGGCGCCCGAACCCTTCCTGCCGTCTCCCACGGGCGGGAACGGCGATGAGTCGCGTCAATCCGCGGGCCGCAGCCCCGGGACGGCGGGAGGCCCCCCGGATTCGAAGGGCCCGGAATCGACGCCCCGACCGACGGGTCCGACCGCGGGGGATGCGAGCGACCCCCGGTCGGCGAGAACGCCGCAGGCCGAGTCGGCGTCGGCCGCACCCGCTGCGGATGCCGGTGGCCAATCCTCTGCGGCGCCGGGTGGCGAGGGAATCGCCTTGGCGGAGGGCGCGACCGCGACGTTGCCGGCGGCGACGGGCGCGTGGGCCCGAGGGGAGGCTTGGCGGGGGATCGATCCGCAGGCCGCGGCAAGGGAGGGGGCGCGGGGCGCATCCGAGTCGACGAGTGAACCGATGGGCGTGGGGAAGGCCGGGACCGTCGAGCCGCGGGCCCAGGGAGAGGGCGCCGGCACTCCGCTCGATCACGGGGGATCCGAAGGGGACCTCCGTGGGGCGGGAGGCGAACGGCCCATGGAGGGGTCCTCGTCCTGGCCTTCCCCATTCGCATCGGCACTCGATGTCACCACCGGTGAGATCACTAGTTCGGCCGGGGGATCGCTCGCGGAGGCGACCCTCGCCGGAACCGGTGCGCCACCCCTGCCGTCGGCGGCCAGCAGCGCGTGGCTCGGCGCGCTGCAGGCGAGTCTGCGCTCGCAGGCGGCCCAGGGGCTGCGGCTGGCGTTGGCCGAAGGGCGCCGCGAGGCGCTCATCGATCTCACCCCGCCGCACCTGGGGCGGCTGCGGATCCGGGTCAGCCTGCAAGGGAACCAGGTGCAGGCGCACGTGCAGGCCGAGCGCCCCGATGTCGGCGCCTGGCTCGAGAGCGATCAGGAATGGCTCCGGCAGCGCCTCGCCGAGCAGGGCCTGCAGTTGACCGAATTGCGGGTGGCGGTCACGGGGGAAGAGACGACGAGCGCGGAAGAACGCCCGGGAGCCGATGCACCGCGCTCCGACCACGACTCGAGGGATGGTGGGGGAGGGACCGGACGGAGTGCGGGCGCGGCGTCCGCGCCCGGGGTCAGCGATCTGCGCGGCGCACCGTCGGAGACGGCCGACGGCACCGCCCGCGCAGAGCAGCGTGCGGGGATCGATCTGCGCGTCTGAGCTGCGCGCGAGGCAAGGAGGCTAGGAATGGACGTTTCCCAAGTGACGGCCGGCACCTCGGCGATGTTGACGGGACAGCACCGCACCGAGACGCTCGGCAAGGATGACTTCCTGAGGCTGCTCGTCACTCAGATGACCCACCAGGATCCGCTCAATCCGATGAAGGATACCGAGTTCATCGCCCAGCTGGCGCAGTTCAGCTCGCTCGAGCAGATGCAGAACCTCAACACGCAATTCGCCGAGCAGAGCGCTCTGATCCAGTCGCTCAATAACAACATGGCCGCCGGCCTGGTGGGGCGCATGGTCTCGGTGGCCAGCGATACGGTTGAACTCGATCCCGGCACGCCGGTGACGATCGGCTTCCAGCTCGGCGAGGCGGCCGCGCGCGCCGTCGTCGAAGTCTACGATGCGGCGGGCACGCGGGTAGAGACCGTTGAGCTCTCCGATCTGAAGGCCGGCGTCCAGCAGATCGAGTGGGACGGCCTGGCGAGCGACGGCTCGTCCCTCGCCGCGGGCCGCTATCGGTTCCAGGTCACGGCGAGCGACGCCGAGGGGGCCGCCCTGGCCGTGCGCCCGCTGGTCTATGGGCGGGTCGAGAGCGTCGCCTTCGAGAACGGCGGCGCCTATGTCACCGTCGCCGGTGTGGCGCTGCCCCTCGGGGCGTTGGTCGAAGTTCTCGCCGGCAGCAGCAGTGAGCTGCCCGCCGACGAGAGCGGCACCGAGGGATAGTCGCCCCGGTGAGTGAGAGATCGAGTGGCGTTGCCGGGGGAAACGGCACGCTCACCACGAGGAGGACCCCACGCCATGATGCGAGCGCTCTACGCGGCAGTTTCGGGGCTCACCGGACACATGCTGCGGATGGATGTCATCGGTAACAACATCGCCAATGTCGATACGACCGGCTTCAAGGCGGGGCGTCTTGATTTCGCCGAGGCCTTCGCCCAGACACAGCGCGCGGGAACCCCGCCGGCCGGTAATCGCGGCGGCACCGATCCTTTCCAGATCGGCACGGGCAGCCGCGCCGGCGCCACGCGCCAGCTCTTCACCCAGGGGAGTCTACAGGTGACCGGGGTCGCCACCGACGTTGCCATCCAGGGCACGGGCCTCTTCGTGCTGAGCGATGGCGCGCAGCAACTCTACACGCGCGATGGCGCCTTCCAGATCGACAGCGCCGGGAATCTGATCAGCTCCCTCTCCGGATACGCCGTGCAAGGGCATGCCTATGACCGCGCGGCCGGCACCTTCGGCACTACCCTGCAGGGCCTGGCGATCCCGCTCGATTCCGTCGAGCCGCCGCAGGCGAGCAGCGTGCTGACCCTCGCGGGCAATCTGGACGCTGATTCCGAGCCACTCGGCAGTTTGCTGCGCTCCCGGGCGCTCTACGACGCCACCGGGGCGGCCGCGACCCGGGCGACCGTGCTGCGCGAGCTCTACGCCGACACGAGTGGGGCCGATCCACTGCTCGCCGCGGGGGATGTCCTGACTCCGTCGGCGACCGTCGGGGGGGAAGCGGTCACGGCTGAGATCGTCATTGGAACCTCAACAACCGTTGGGGATTGGATCGATGTCCTTGAGTCGATGCTCAACTCGCCGGCGGGCGTCTCGGGCCTGACGGTCACGTTGGAGGAGACGGGGCGCCTGACGGCAGCATCCCCTGCTGATGCGGGCGAGACGGCGGAGATCGGCGCCCTCCAACTCGGGGTTGCCGATGACTCCGGCGCCGCGCGGCCGGCGAGCGAGACGGCGCTACGGTTCAACGAGGTCCAGTCGGCACGTGATGCCGGGTCCTTCGTCACCGAGGCGTCGGTCTGCGACGCCCTCGGCAATGTCCACCGCCTGCGCTTCGCCTTCACGCGCCTCCCCGGGACGAACGAGTTCCAGTGGCAGGCCGAGGTTTCCGGGGCCGGCGTCGAGATCCTGGAAGGCGCCTCCGGGCGGGCGCGCTTTGCGGCCGACGGCAGCCTGGCGGGCCTGACCTTCGATGCCGAGGGCGGGCGCGCCCCGCAGGCGCTGCAGATCTCGATCGAGCAGGGCGCCGGCGAGACGCTCTCCCTCTCCCTGGCGGGGGGCACGGTCGGTGCCTTCGACGGCCTGACGATGTTTGCCGGAGAGAGCACGCTGCAGGGAACTGCCGACGGGCTCCTCGCGGGCGAGTTGCTCTCCTTCGAAATCGACGCCCAGGGCCAGTTGATGGCGCTCTTCAGCAACGGCGTCTCCCGGCCGGTTGGGCGCTTGGTGCTTGCTGAGTTCATCAATCCGGGTGGGCTGACCCGCGTCGGTGACAACGCCTATCTCGCCGGCAGCAACTCGGGCACCGCGCGTCTCGGAGCGGTCGGCGAGGGCATTGCCTCGACGGTCTCGCCCGGAGCGCTCGAGCAATCGAATGTCGATCTGGCGCGGGAGTTCACCGACATGATCGTCGCCCAGCGCGGATTTCAGGCGAATGCGCGGGTGATCACCGCGAGCGACGAGGTGCTGACGGAACTGATCAACGTCAAACGCTAGCCGATCGTCACGCGGCCGGCGCTCCGGGGGGGGTGCGGCGCGGTGCGGAGGGCAGCGGGAGGATGAGACGATGGCAGACGAGCGGCGCGAGGAAGTGCAGGACGAGGCGGCGGACCCGGCGGAGTCCCGCGAGCTTGCCCAGGAGGACGAGACCTCTGCGGCGCAGGAACGCAAACGCGCGACGGTCTTCGGTCCGATCATGCTCCCCGGCGCGATCGTGCGCGTCGCCCTCGGATTGCTGATCCTCGGGGGCATGACGACCGGCACGTTCTTCCTGGTGACCGACGTCATCGGTCCCGGCCTGGGCGGCTCCACCGTTCAGGAAGTGGCAGAGTCGCCCCGGCAAGGGGAGCCGGGAGCTGGACCGGATTTGCCGGGCGATCAGTTCCTCGTCGACCAGATGACGATCAATCCGGCCGAGACGCGCGGGAAGCGCTTCTTGCGCCTGGGTGTCGCCCTGGAGACCCAGGATGGACCCGAGGTGATCGCGGAACTCGAGACTCGCAAGGCCCAGGTACGCGATCTGCTGATCCGGGAATTCTCGGCGCGCAATCTCGATGAGCTGACCGATCCGACGGTGCGCGAGGAGATCCGGGTCGCCTGCGTTGACAAGATCAACGGTTTCCTGGCCGGCGGGCGGGTCTCGAATCTGTACTTCACCGACTACGTGCTGCAGTGAGGGTAGAATAGTGGCCAACATCCTCTCTCAGGATGAAGTGGATGCTCTGCTGAAGAGCTTCCAGGAAGAAGAAGAGAGCGGGCCGGAGGCGGTCGATGAGTCCGACCGGTCGCCCTCGCTGGTGACGGCGGGGGCCCCGGGGACGGTGTGGAACTATGACTTCCGCCGTCCGAATCGGATCTCGAAAGACCAACTCCGCCAGCTGCAGAGCTTGCACGAGGCTTATGCCTTCGCGACCTCGGGGGTGCTCTCGGGCTACCTGCGGACCTTGGTCGAGGTGCAGGTGGTCTCCCTGGAGCAACTCACCTACGCGGAGTGGGTCCACGGGCTTCCGGAGATTGCCTGTCTCTATCCCTTCTCGATGGAGCCGCTGCAGGGCTCGGGCGTCATGGAACTCACGACCGAGACGGTCTTGAGTGTCATCGATCGGCTCCTGGGGGGACGCGGCGACAACGTCTCCTCGTTGCGCGAACTGACCCAGTTGGAGGCCACCCTCGCCTCGCAGCTCGTCGACGACAGTCTGCGCGTGCTCGGCGATGCGTGGGCGGAGGTGATCCGTTTCACCCCGCAGCGCCAGGGCTATGAGAAACACCCGAGCATGCTGCGCCTCCTGCCCGACACCGAGACGATCCTGCTGGCGACCTTCAAGCTGAAGACCCAATACGCCCAGGGGACCTTCTCGCTCTGCTATCCCTTCGTGGCCGTCGAGCCCGGGATCGCCAATCTCACCTCGGCCTACTACGCGGTAGGCTTCCGGCCGCAGGGCAGCCCCGAGGGGACCGCCTGGCTGGTCGCCGGGCTCGAAGAGGGACGGGTGCCCGTCTCGGTGCGGCTCGGTGAGGGCGGTGTGACGATCGGCGAGTTCATTCATTTGAGACCGGGCGATGTGATCCGTCTCGGCACCCGGATCGCGGAGCCTTTGCGGATCTTCGTCGGGGGAAGACCGAAGCTGAGCGGTCACCCAGGTCTGGTCGGCAGGCAGTTGGCCGTCCGGCTCGGTGGACGGCTGGCGCCGCTCACGAGCGGCGCGGGTGCGGAGCCAGGGAACGAAGCTGTGGAACAACAGCGTCAGGGACGGGAGCACCCGTCCGAGGGAGGAGCGCGGGATGAGCGAGGAACGCCACCCCAAGGAAGAAGCGATGGAGCCGCGGGTTCAGCAGAGCCCTCCGGAGGAGCACACGCCCTCAGCGGGCGAGACGTTGCCGGCGGACGCTGAGAGCCCGTCGCCCGAGGTACCTGCGGCCGAGGAGAGCGCCGCGGATACGCCGGGAGCGCAGAGCGTGGCAACCGGGGATGCCGGGGATGCGGGGAATGCCGGGGATGCCGGTGAGTCCGAGGCGTTCGGTAACGTGGACGACGACGGACCGGTCGTGCGCGCGGTCAGCTTCCAGCCGATCGAGTCGCGACACGATGCCCACGAGCGGGCCAACATCGACTTGTTGCTCGATGTCAAGCTGCCGGTGACCGTCGAGCTGGGACGCACCGAGGTGCCGGTCAAGGACATCCTCGAGTTCGGCCCCGGCTCGGTGATCGAGCTTTCCAAGGAGGCGAACGAACCGGTCGACCTATTCGTCAACGGTGTCCTGGTTGCCCGCGGCGAGGTGGTTGTCTCCGATGACCGATTTGGGATTCGCTTGACGTCGCTGATCTCACCCGAAGAACGCATCATGAGCCTGGGAGGCGCGGCATGAGCGAGCCGCTCACCCTCTCCGCCGGAGCCATGCTGCTGCGCGTCGTCCTTGCCCTGGGCCTCGTCTTCGGGCTGCTGGCCGCCGTGCTCTACCTCTACCGCCGGGCGTCACGGCGGGGCACCGCGTCGGCGCGCCGTAGCCGAATCGAGATCATCGCCCAGCGTTCGCTCGGTTCGCGAACTTCGTTGGCCCTCGTCGAGGTGGCGGGGGAGGCGTTGCTGATCGGGATCACGCCGCAGCAGATCTCCGCGCTGCGAACGCTGGGGGTGCCGGCGAAGGCGCCCGGGACGGCCGCGGCGCAATCGGCGCTCGCGGTTGCGGGTGGCACCGGGCCACTGGGTGTGGGAGCGCTCGGGCGGATCGCCGGAGAAACACCGGCAGGGAACATGGCTCCGCGCCCGACGGCGCTGGGCGAGGAGGCCGCCGACTCGCCCTTCGCGGCGACCCTGCGCGGCGAGGTCCATCGCGTCGGCCGCCACCTGGCCGCAGTTCTCGCGGGAGACACCGGGCGCCGGGGGGATCCCGGGCGTGGGGAAGCCTAGCATGCGCCCGCTCGCGCTGATCCTACTGCTCCTCGTCGCCGGCGGCTGGTTCGCCACTGCGCAGGCGGGCCCCTCGGTGACCTTCAGCCTCGATGACCAGGGCGACGCCGATGCGGGGCCGCGCCAGGTCGCCACCGCGCTTCAAGTCCTGCTGATGATCACGGTGCTGACCGTCGCTCCCGCCCTCGTGCTGATGGTGACGGGCTTTGCGCGCATCGTCGTCGTGCTCTCCTTCGTGCGCCAGGCGCTCAGCACCCATCAGATGCCTCCCAACCAGATTCTGGTCGGGCTAGCCCTGCTGATGACCTTCTTCGTGATGAGTCCCACCTGGCACGCGGTGCACGAATCGGCCGTGCGTCCCTATCTGACCGGTGAGCTCTCCGCCGATCAGGCGCTGAAAGAGGGGACCGGGCCGCTGCGGGACTTCATGCTCGAACAGACGCGCGAGAGGGATCTGAAGCTCTTTGCCGGCATGGCGGCGATCGAACAGCCCGAGGGCCCCGAGCAGCTTCCGCTGACCGTCGTCATCCCCGCCTTCATGATCAGCGAGCTGCGCACCGCCTTCCAGATGGGGTTCGTCATCTATCTGCCCTTCCTGATCGTCGACATGGTGATCGCCAGCGTACTGATGTCGATGGGGATGCTCATGCTGCCGCCGGCGATGATCTCTCTGCCCTTCAAGATCCTGCTCTTCGTACTCGTCGACGGATGGCATCTCGTGGTCAGTAGTCTGGTGCGCAGCTTCTGAGGATCCAAGACATGAGCGGAACGCTCCAAGAACCCGTTCGGCAATAGGTTACGAAAGGGAATCAATCGATGACCGCAACCGATGCGATTGCCCTCTTCCAGCAGGCGTTGATGCTGGCGCTGATGGTCGCCGGTCCGATGCTGCTCTTCGGCCTGATCGCCGGCTTGCTGGTCTCGGTTTTCCAAGCGGTGACCCAAGTCCATGAGATGACGCTGACCTTCATCCCGAAGATCCTCGCCGTGCTGCTCAGCCTATTCCTCTTCCTCCCCTGGATGGTCAACCACATCCTCGACTTCAGCACACGGCTGCTCGGTGGGCTGGATGGGTTCCGCTGATGTTGCTCTTCACGCTGCAAGGCGCCGAGGCCTTCGGGCTGCTCCTGGTCAGGTGCATCAGCTTCTTCATCGCCGGTCCCATTTTCGCCCAGCGGGGCATCCCTGCGCACATTAAGATCATGCTCGGTGCCGCCTGCACGTTGCTGCTCTGGCCGCTCGTTCCATCTGCCGATCTGCCCGCGGCCGGTAGTCTCATCGCCTTCCTCATCGCCGTCGCGGGGGAGACCTTCCTCGGCATCCTGCTCGGACTCGCCGCCGCCCTGCCCTTCGCCGGCCTGCGGATGGCCGGATCCCTGGTCGGCGTTCAGATGGGTTTCGGGATCGTCAACGTCTGGAGCCCCCAGGATGAGGGGCAGGTCTCGATCATCGGTGGGTTCTACGGGATCCTTGCCCTGATCCTCTTCCTGGTCCTCGATGGGCACCACCTGCTGCTGCGGGCGATGGGCATGAGTCTGAAGGTCGTCCCGCTCGGCGGAGCGCTGTTCTCGGCCCCCCTGCTGGCCCAGATCGTCGGAATGGCGGGGAGCCTCTTCGTCGTGGCGGTGGCGGTCGGCGGGCCGCTGATCGCTGTCCTGTTTCTGGCCGATGCTGCCATGGGATTTGTCGCCCGCACGGTGCCCCAGATGAACATCTTCATCGTCGGATTTCCGGTAAAGATCGGCCTGGGATTGCTGGGAATCGCCGTAACCCTCCCATTTTTCAACAGAACCGTCGGACACCTGATCTCCGGCATCGAGCACGATTTGTTACTGCTTCTTGCTGGCATGTAGGTTGCCAGGCCTTTTTGAGCGCCCGTGCGCCATCCCGGAGGGGAAGCGCCCGCGCGCCATCCCCCGGGGGGGGGCTGCAGTGCCGGCCCGCTCCAGCGGCGGGAAGAGTTTTCGCCCGAACCGAGTCTGAGCAGGAGCCAAGATGCCCGAGGCCGCCTTTCACGAACGGACCGAGCCCGCCACGCCGCGGCGGCGGCGGCAGGCCCGGGAAGAGGGAAAGGTCGCCCGCAGCCAGGAAGTCAATTCCGCCTTCATCCTTCTGGCCAGCTTGGGGGTACTCGCCCTGGCCGGTCCCTTCATGCTCCGGCGCATGATGGGCCTGACCCGCGCGATTCTCGGCGCCACCGGGCAGGTCGATCTGCGCGCCGATCTCCTGATGGGCTATTTCAGCCAGGGACTCCCGGAAGTGCTGCTGACCCTCGTCCCGCTTGCCGGCACCGTCCTGGCCGTCGGCCTGCTGGTCAATTTCGCCCAGGTCGGTCTGGTCTTTAGCTGGAAGCCGCTGGCGCCGCGTCTCGATGCGCTGAGCCCGACGCGCGGCGTCGGCCGCATCTTCTCGAAGCGCGGCGCGGTCGAGTTGCTGAAATCCCTGATCAAGATCGCCCTGATCGGCGGAATCGCCTACGTGACCCTGCGCGAGGAGATCCCGCGGATCAATGCGTTGCTCGGCGCCGATCCGTTGCCTCTCTACGGCTACGCCGCCACGGTGGTGCTCAAGCTCGGCCTGCGCGTCGCGCTGGTGATGATCGGCCTGGCGATCGCCGACTACGCCTTCCAGCGCTGGGACTTCGAGCGCAGCATCATGATGAGTCACCGCGAGGTGGAAGAAGAGCTGCGCCACACCGAGGGAGATCCCCGGGTGCGCGCACGGGTGCGCGCCGTCCAACGCGAGATCTCAAGGCGCCGGATGATGGAGAACGTCAAGACCGCCGACATCGTCGTCACCAACCCGACCCGCGTGGCGGTGGCGCTGCGTTACGAGCGCCAGTCGATGGATGCGCCGAAGGTCGTCGCCAAGGGCGAGCGACTCCTGGCGCAACGGATCAAGGATCTCGCGCGCAAGCACGGCGTGCCGGTCGTCGAGGACCGCCCGCTGGCTCGCATGCTCCTGCGGGTCGAGATCGATGCCGAGATTCCCGTGACCCTCTATCGCGCCGTCGCCGAGCTGCTCGCTTATGTCTTCCGGCTCAGGCAGCAGCGCTACAGCGTGGCGCACCCGGCCTAGGAGGTAGGGAAGCACGATGGCGACCAGCCGACTACAGCAACGCAGCGACCTGCTCCTCGCGGCGGGCGTGCTGCTCGTGCTGGCGGTGATGATGATTCCGGTGCCGGCGGCGATGCTCGACCTGCTGCTGGTCGCCAATCTCGGCTGCGCGCTGCTGATCCTCTCCCTGACGATCTACGTGCAGCGGCCGCTGAACTTCAATGCCTTCCCGACCGTGCTCTTGCTGGCGACTCTCTTCCGACTCGCCCTCAACGTCGCCACCACCCGCCAGATCCTGCTCCATGGCTATGGGGGGAAGGTGATCGCCGCCTTCGGCAGTTTCGTCATTGGAGGCAACTACGCGGTCGGGGCGGTCGCCTTCTTGATTCTGGTCGTCATTCAGTTCCTGGTGATCACCAAGGGCGCCCAGCGCATCGCCGAGGTCACCGCGCGCTTCACCCTCGATGCGATGCCGGGACGCCAGATGGCGATCGACGCCGACTTGAATGCGGGGCTGATCGACGAGCATGAAGCGCGCCGCCGCCGCCAGGAAATCTCCCAACAAGCCGACTTCCATGGCGCCATGGATGGAGCGGCCAAGTTCGTGCGCGGCGATGCCGTCGCGGCGATCGTGATTACTCTGATCAACATCCTTGGCGGATTCGTCATCGGAATGGTGCAACTCAACATGAGTCTCGGCGAGGCGCTGCGGACCTTCACGATGCTGACCATCGGTGACGGTCTCGTCGCCCAGATTCCGGCGCTGATCGTCTCGACCGCCTCGGGCATCCTGGTCACCCGCACCGAGGGACAACGGCATCTCGGCGAGGAGCTCTTCCATCAAATGCTCGGTGAGGCCCGCGCGCCCCTGGTTGCCGCCGGGATCCTCTTCCTGCTCGGCTGCGTGCCGGCGCTGCCCCTGGTGCCCTTCTGGCTGCTGGCGGCCCTCGCCGCCGCCGCCGGGATGCTCGCCCGCCGCGAGCAGCAGCGCAGCGCGGCGGTGCAACGCGAGGAGGCGGCCAAGCCGGCTGAGGGACCCGAGCCCGCCGAGCAGCTCCTGCAACTCGACGAACTGGAGATCGAGATTGGCTTCGGCTTGATTCCCCTGGTCGATGAGTCGGCCGGGGGTGATCTGCTCCACCGGGTGACACTGACCCGCCGCCAGATCGCGCACGAGCTCGGTTTCATCGTCGCGCCGGTGCGCATTCGGGACAACGTGCGTCTGAACGCCGAGAGCTACGTGATCAAGATGCGCGGCGAAGAGATCGCCCGCGGCGAGCTGGTCATGGGTCGCCTGCTGGCGATGGGGCCGGCGGCGAATGGCGGCAAGATCATCGGTCTGAAGGTGCAGGAGCCGGTCTTCGGCCTCCCCGCCGTGTGGATCACCCCCGAGCAGCAGAGCGACGCCGAGCGCGAGGGGTTGACGGTCGTCGAGCCGGGCGCGGTGCTGGCCACACACCTGACCGAGGTCGTGCGGACCCACGCCGGCGAGCTCCTCACCCGCCAGGATGTCCAGGTGCTGATCGATGCGGTCAAGGCGACCCATCCGGCGCTGGTCGAAGAACTGATTCCCAACCTGCTCACCTTGAGTGGTGTGCAGCAGGTGCTCAAGCGCCTGCTACGCGAGCAGGTCTCGATCCGTGACCTGGTCACCATCCTCGAGGTCCTTGCCGACACCGTCCCGGCGGTCAAGGATCTCGACGCTCTGGTCGAGCGCTGCCGCGAGGCGCTTGGGCGCACGCTCGTGCGGCCCTACCGTGACGAGCGCGGCCGGCTCTCGGTCGTGACCCTCGATCCGAAGTTGGAACAGAGGTTGAGTGAGTCGATCGTGCCCGCCCAGGAGGGGCGCCAGCAGCTGCTGCTCGATTCGGCGCGCTCGCAACGGCTCGTGGCCGGCATCTCCGAGGCGGTGCAAACCGCACTCGCGGTGGCCCAGCATCCGATCCTGCTCTGCAGCGAGTACCTCCGTCCCCACCTGCGTGACTTCATCGCCCGCTTCATCCCGCAAATCGTGGTGCTCTCCTACCCGGAGGTGACCCAGGCGGCGACGGTGCAGACGGTGGCGACGGTCAAGGGTGAGAGTCTCGCCGCCTAGGCGAGGGGAGTGCGAGAGCGATGAAGATCCAGCGATTCACGGCCGGCAGCATGGCGGAGGCGCTCGCGGCGGTGCGCCGCGCCCTCGGTCCCGATGCCGTGATTCTGGAGGCCGAGGCGGCGAGAGGGGCCGGGAGGGACGCGCGGGTGATCGTCCTCGCGGCGGCCGACCGGCATCCCCAGACCGTGCATCCCGTAGACGCGGCGGCCGACCGGCATCCCCACACCGCGCATCCCCCAGACGCGACGGCGCGGTCGCGGCCGCGGGTGACCAGCCTCGACCGCCGGCGCGTGGGGACGCCGCCGACGGCGGACGCTGCTCCGCAGGAAGAGGCAGCTCGGCTGCGCCAGCGCCTCGAACACCTGAGCCGCCTGGTGACCAGCGATCACTTCTCGCGCATTCCGCTCCCGCTGCGCGATCTCTACTTCGATTTGGTCGCGGCGGAAGTCGACTCGAACCTCGCCTTCGCGCTGCTCGAAGAGATTGCTGAACGCGGGCCGGTCAGCCTGGTAGGCGATCTCGATCTGGCCCCGTTGCGCCGGCGTCTCTGCGACCTGCTCGCCGAGCCGGCGCGCTTGCCGGCCGGCACGGCCGGGGATGTCCTCCTCCTCGTCGGGCCGCCGGGCGCCGGAAAGACGACGCTCGCCGCCGCGCTGGCGATCCGCGCCCGACAGCGCGGATTGGTGCCTGGATTGATCTCGCTCGACACCTTCCGGGCGGCGGGCGGACGGGCCTTGGCCCACTACGCCGGGGTACTCGGAGTGCCGTGTGCGACCCTGGCCGGGCCCGAGGATCTGGCGGCCGGAGCGCCCGCCTGGCGGGAGGGATGCGACGTGCTGATTCTCGACGCTCCCGGCCTCGTGCGCGATGACCGGGAGGCGCTCGAGGAACTTGAGCGCTGCACTGCCGCGCTGCCCGCCGCCACCGCTCACGCGGTCCTGCCCGCGACGATGAAGGTCCGCGATCTGGCGGCCGCCCTGGATTCGCTCGCCGGCCTGGATCCAAAGACGCTTCTGTTCACACGACTCGATGAAACAAGCAGTTACGGCGGTATCTTGAGTCTTTCTCTGAAGGCACGCCTGCCCGTCTCCTACCTCCAGTGGGGACGCGATGTGGCTGGCATGATCGAGGCAGCGACGCCCGAGCGGATCGTCGATCTAGTACTCGGTAAAGGCGCGCCGGTGGAGCGCGTCCCGGTGGCCCCCGCCCGCCGGCTCGATCCGGCAGCGGCTCGTGGTGCGCACGGTGAGGGAACCGCTCCGCGCCGCCGTGCCCGCCGCAGCAGGGTGCGGCCGGGCGGTGCCCGGCACGAGGCCTTCCGCCAGACAGGAATCATCCGATGAACTTCCATGCGCCACAGACGGTGGGGCCCCTCTCGGTCGCTTTCCTCAGCGGAAAGGGCGGCGTCGGCAAGAGCAACCTGGTCGCCAACCTCGCCATCCTGATGGCCGAAATGGGCCAGCGCACGCTCGTCCTCGATGGGGATCTCGGGCTTGCCAATGTCGATCTACTGCTCGGGCTCGTGCCTCAGCAGACGCTCCTCGACGTCGTCGAGGGGCGCTGCCGCCTCGAGGAGATCCTGCTCCGGGGACCTGCGGGCATCGAGATCCTGCCCGCCTCGTCGGGAGTGGAGAAGATGGCTGATTTGGACGATTACCGAAGAGAAGTCCTCTTGCGCTCTCTGGAAGCCGTCGCCCGCGATCGGGATGTCCTGCTGATCGACACCGGCTCGGGCATTCATCGCCAGAGCCTTCGTTTGGGACAGGCGGCGGACGAAATCGTGGTGGTCACAACGCCGGAACCGCCGGCGTTTGCCGACGCCTACGCGATGCTCAAGGTACTCAGTGGCCGGCCGATCAACCGCTTCCCGGGACTGGTGGTCAACATGGCCCGCACGACGGATGAGGCGCTGCGCATCACCCGCCGTCTTCAGCGCGTTGCTCGGCGGTTCCTCGGCCAGGCCCCCGAGCTCTATGGCGTGATCTTGGCCGACGAGACCGTCGGGCGCGCAGTGCGGGAGCGGCAGGCCTTGGTGCGGGGCTATCCCACCGCCCGGGCGGTGGCCGGGATGCGGGCGCTGGCCCAGCGCCTCATGGGGTTGAGCGCCGGAGTCGGCGACGAGGCGGGGGGTGAGCCCGCCTCGCTGTCTGCTGCGGCGATGAGGTAGGTATGCACGCGTGGATCCGATCGTGGGCGCAGATTTTCGGCGTCGCGGGAGCGGCGCTGATGATGGTGGCCGGTGTGGCGCTGGGTCTCAGCGTTCCGGCGATCGTGCTGCGCAGCCTGGTCGTGGGCGGCGTGCTCTATGCAGCGGTTCTGATCCTCGGTCGTCTGGTGGGTCATGCCCTCCTGCGGGTCATCGTGACGCAACGTGTTGCCCACGAGAACCACGCGCAGACGGGGTCTGATGGGGGTGCGGCCGGGCTGGATGAGCAGAAACGCGCCGCCTAGCGGCGCGTTGCGTCTCGCGCGGCCGGCGGGCCGGCGCGGGACGCCGGACAGCACGACAACTGACAGCGGAGGAAACATGGGAGAGACCAGCGCACTGCTGAAGCTTGCACGGCGGCCGATTCCATCACGCCTGACCGACGCGGAGCGGGTCAGGGCGGAGGCGCTTCAGAAGTACGCCCCCTTGGTCAAGTACGTCGTCGACAGAATCGCGAGTACGTTGCCCAAGAACATCGACAAGGAGGACCTGATCCATACCGCGGTGATCGGTCTCTTCGATGCCTTGGAACGTTTCGACGAGAGCCGGGGCACGAAGTTTGAGACCTACGCCGTCTGGCGCATCAAGGGCGCCGTGCTCGACGAGCTGCGCTCTCTCGACTGGGCCAGCCGTTCGACGCGGCGCAAGGCGCGCGAGATCGATCGGGCCTGCCGGGAACTCGAGCAGCGTCTCGGGCGCGCGGCAACCGAGATGGAAGTCGCGGCCGAACTCGACGTGCCGGTTGGCGAGTACAACCGTCTGGTCGAAGAAGTCCGCGGCGCCACGCTCCTCAGCCTTGACCAGACGCTGACCGTCGACGACGAGCACGATCTGGCCGGGCTCACGGATGTGATCGCGGATGTCGCCGCCGAGAACGTTCTCGAGACGATTCAGGAAGAGGAGTCGCGCGAGCTGTTGCTCGATGCAATCAACGGGCTGCTCGAACAGGAGCGCCTGGTGATCGCCCTCTACTACTACGAGGAGATGACCCTGAAGGAGATCGGGGAGACCCTGGGGATTTCCGAGTCCCGCGTCTCTCAGATCCACACCAAGGCGATCGGTCGCCTCAAGGGGCGCATGCAGCCGACCCTGATGGCTGCGTAGGTTCGCACACCGGTGCTCGGGGGCGCGCCACGGTAGACGGGAATGGATCATGGCCGAGGTCACCAATCTGAAACAGGTGCTCGTCCAGGCGTTGGCGGTGGAACGCATGCAAGAGAAGTCCCGGCGCCAGAGCGAGGTCGATCAGCAACAGACGACCCGCCGCCTGGCCGACCAGGCCGAGATCCATGGACGGCAAGTTGAGGAGGCGCCCGAAGCGGATGAGTTGCGCCTCGATCCCGAGAAGGAAGGCAACGGGCGGCCCGACGGAAAGCCGTCGGGGAAGCACCCGCAGGAGCCTGAGGAATCTACGGAGTCGCCCGAGTCCCAGGACAGGGACTCGGAGGAGGGCCCGGAGGCAGGTGGGGCGGGGGCTGCCAAGGGCCGCCGGATCGATCTGCAGGCCTAAGGGAGTTGGGAGCCATGGAAGGTAGGAAGTCAGTGCGGCGGTTGCCGGTTCTGCAGTCACGCAGTCTCTTGATGATGCTCGTTGGCGGCGGCGCCTTCGGCTTGCTGCTCGCGGTGGCGCCGCTGGTCAAGGATCGCCTGCCCGCTCAGCCGGTGGCCGGCGAGAGGGCCACGCCGGCGCCGGCCGCCGAGCTGGATGCCGCTGCGCTGGGTTCCGCCGAGCTGGGTGCCGCTGCGCTGGGTACCGCCGATCCGGGTGTCGCCGCGCCGCGTGGTGCCGCGCCGGGTGGCTCCTCGACGCAGTGGTCTGCGGTCGCCGCGCCCGACGGGTCGACGATGCGGCGCGCCGAGCAGCTCGCGCTGGCCCGCGACGAGTTGCTCGCCCGGGAGTTCCGTCTCGCCGAGGGGGCCGCGGCGCTCGGCGGGCGAGGTTTTTCTTGGCGCCGTCAAGCCATGGTTGCCTTGGGCACCGTGGTGCTCGCGCTCACCGCCGTCTCCCTGGCCCTCAAACTGGGGCTCGGTTGGAGCACGTGGAGCCGGCGCCTGCACGCCGAGGAATCGCGCCTGCGCACGCTGCAGCTCTCCGTACTCGGGGCGCTGGAAGAGCTCCAGGCGACGCTGGCAACGGCGCAGGCCGAGGCCGAGCGGGCAGGGACCATGGCTGCGCCCCCGGCGGCGCGTGAGACGGGCGGAGTGCACACGCCGTCTCTGTCCGGCCACGATGCCGAACTCGTTGAGCCCCTGGATTCGGGCCGGGCGGTTGAGTCCACCGAGCGTGGGGAGCCGATCGAGAACTCCGCTTACCGCGATCTCGGAGACAGGAGTGAAGGGGCGAGGCTGGAAGAGGGCGCGGTGAGGGGTGCAGTTGCACCGCCTCCCGCTAGCTGGGCGGCGCGGCTGCTCGGCGACGATCAGGCCGTCGAGGCGGCGCCGACGCGCCCGCAGCGGCCGTTGGAAGGGCCGTGGCAGGAACCGGTGCATCGTCGCGCCCCGCCGAGGCAACCGCCCGCGGCCTCGACGGCGCCTTGGGTGAGCCAATTGAGCGACCTGGTCGCTCAGGGTCTGACAATCCCGCAGATGGCCCGCCGCCTGCAGGTTTCGCGTGAGGAAGTCACCTTGGCGTTGGCCGTGCATGAGCGGCGCACGCCGGTACCGGTAGTTACCGAACGCAGTCGAGAGAAGGAGGGAGACCGCGAGGCTTAGGGAGGAGGCGCTTCCCTTGGTTGTGCGGTTCGATTCCAGGGAGAGGTTGTGATGGAAACGGACAAGAAGAAGCTCATCCAGATCGATCAGTTCCTCGAGAAGCTTGGGGGCATCCCGCCGATTCCGGCGGTCGCCCGCAAGGTGCTGCGTCTGGCAGGTTCCGACGACGCCCGCCTGGCCGACATCGCGCGCCTGATCGCCACCGATCAGGGCTTGGCGACCCAGATCCTGCGCATGTGCAACTCGGCCTACTACGGCATTCCCCACCGCGTCAAGTCGCTCAGTCGGGCGGTGGCGCTGCTGGGGTTCAAGTCGGTGCGCAATCTGGTCGTGATTCACTCCCTGCCGCGACGGCGCTCGGGGACCCCGACCTTTGCCGAGGCGGCGATCTGGACGCACTCGACGGCCGGGGCGATTGTCGCCCGTCTGCTCGCGCTCGAGACGCAGGCGGCCGACCCGGAAGAGGCGATGCTCGGCGGGTTGATCCACGATACGGGACGGCTGGTCCTCAATATGCTGATTCCGGATCACTACGAGCCGGTCATGCGCGCGATCTACAACCGGGAAGGCCCCAGTGTGGAGATTGAGCGTGAGGCCATGGGCATCGACCACACCACGGTCGGCGAGGCGGTGCTGCGCAAGTGGAACTTCCCCGATGAGCTGGTCGACACCGTCCGCCGGCATCACGATGCCTCGGATACACTCGATCCGCTGACGCTGATCGTCCAAGCCGCCAACGAAGAACTCTGGATCCTCGGGATGGGCGTACGCGAGCCCGCTGAGCCGGTGACCGAGCTTCCCCCCGCCCTGGGCCGACTCGGCTACAGCCTCGAGGAGCTTCCCGAACTCGAGGAGCGGATGCGCGCGGCGATGGAATCGGGCAAAGAATTCTTCGGTCAGGTCTAGGAAGGACAGCCGGTGTTTGCCGCCAACCTAAGGAGAGGAGACCGATGCGACGCAGAAACGGCGCAGGATCACGCCAACTCGTCGATGCGACGGAGAAGTTCCGCAAGGGCCAGCTCAAGCTCATCCGCGTGCTCGAGGAACGCGGCCTGACCAGCGAGAAGGAATCCCGCACGCTCAGCGACCAAGTCGACCGGGCGGCGGCGCAGAAACGCTCATCCGACGTGCTCGCGGCGGCGTTGACGTTGAACAACAAGGTCGCGCGGATTCTCATGCGCGAAAACTTCGGCGAGATCGCCCGGCAAGACTCGGAACTTGAGATTCTCTTCGAGGTTAGTCGGATGACCCAGACCTCACTGAGCAAGGCCGAGGTTTTTGAGCGCCTCCTCGACCTCATCCAGCAAGCGATTCTCTACAAGAACGCGACTCTCTTCCTCCGCGAGGACTGCCACGGCAGCCTGCAGCCGGTGGCTTGCCGCGGGCAGCACGTCGATCTGATCGGCGGCGTCCGCTTCGATCGTGGGGAGGGGTTCAGCGGATGGGTGGCTACGCAGAAGCGTCCGATCCTGCTGAGTGAACTTCATCGCGGGCGGCGTCCCGACGATACGATCGTCGGCAGTTTCATGTCGGTGCCGCTGGTCGTTCAGGGAGAGCTGATCGGTGTGCTCAATCTGAGTCATCCGCGCCCGAAAGCCTTCAGCGAAGACCATCTGCGACTGCTTGCCTTGATCGGCGGGCAGGCGGCGGCGACGATCCAGCGCCTGTTGCTCTACGAAGAGATGCAACGATTGGCGACGGTCGACGATCTGACGACGGTCTACAACCGGCGTCACTTCATCGAGCGGTTGGACAGCGAGATCGCCCGCGCGCGCCGCTATGGCGTGCCGTTCGGGCTAATGTTCCTCGACATCGACAACTTCAAGGAACTCAACGACAACTTCGGCCATCAGGTGGGAGATCGCATCCTCACCGAGTTGGGCACGATTCTGAAACACTGGGCGCGCAGCTCTGACATCGTGGCGCGGTACGGCGGCGAGGAATTCATCGTGCTGCTGCCGATGACGGAGAAGAATCGCGCGATGATCGCCGCCGAGCGGCTGCGCACGCGCATCCAGCGGCACACCTTCTACCGGCGCAAGAAGCTGACCGTCAGCGTCGGCGTGGCCGGTTTCGCCGCCGACGGCGATACGGCCGAGCACCTGCTCGGCTGTGTCGACGAGGCGCTCTACATGGCCAAGAACACCGGGCGCAACCGGATCTGCGCATTCGGCGAGCCGGTCGGCGCCCTCCCGGCGCAGGCGCCGACCGACGGCGAGGTAGAGACCGCGGGGCCGGCTGACGCCGGCGCTGAGGTGGAGGTGGGGCCGGCGGCTGAGGCCAAGGAGAACCCGCTGGCGAGGGAGTTCGCCGCCTAGTGCACAATTGACGCGCTTCACCGATTGTGTGCCGTTCCGCCCTGACGTAGCCTGGGACGCATGCATTGGGTGGCTTGTTTGCTCGGCCCCGGCGTCATCCTGGTTCTCGGACTGGGATCGGCCGGGGCCGTTCTCTCGACCGCGGCGGCGGGCGCGGCCCCCGATTCCAGCGCCTGGAGCTGGGAGGCGCCGCGTTTGGCGATCACTCATGCCCGCGGCGTTGGCGGCGACCGGTTCTTGCGCGACGAGGAGCAGGGCTGGTGGCGCTCGACGGCGGGCGAGCTGAGCTTCGAGACGGGCGTCCGCCTCCGCCGCGGCGGCCTGCGCGGCGCCCTGCGCTGGAGGGGCGCGCTGGGCGAACACTTGTCTGCGCGCGGACGGCTGCTCGAGGTGTGGCTGGGGTGGCGCACCGCCCACTGGTACCTGCGCGCCGGCCGCATCCCCGTGCACTGGGGACCGGCGGGCGGGGCGTTGCTGATCAGCCACCAGGCGGCGCCGCTCGCTCAGGTCTCGCTGCGGACCGAGGGATGGTCGCTCCCCGGAGTCGGCGGGCGGCTGGGCGCGGGGAGTTTTCTCGGCTATCTCGACGATGCCCAGCGGGTCGTACCATATCCGCTGCTCTGGGGCATGCACGCCACCTACGCGCCCCGTGCGTGGATCTCGGCCGGGGCGCGGCGGACGATTCTCTTCGGCGGGGCGGGCCGCGGCTCGCGGCTCACGCCCCGCGACCTCTGGCACATCTTCTGGGGCCAAGGAGAGGGGTCGAGTGCGGAGGTGGCGGGGCCGGAGTTGTTTCCCGCCCGCGAGAGCGATCAGAAATTCGCCTGGCACGCCTGCCTGCACCCGCAGGACTGGGTGCAGCGGCGCCTGGGCCTCCACGACCTGGAGATGGTTTACACCTATGCGGGCGAGGACCGCTTCAGCGGTATCGCCCCGATGGCCCCGGCGCGCTCGTTCGGTGCCCGTCTCCATCCCGGCCCGCGGCTCGCGCTGGCGTTGCTGCGCGTCGTCACGGTCGTCAAGCGCAACATCTGGTACCATCACAAGCTTTTCCTTAGCGGCTACAGCTATCGGGGCATTGCCCTGGGCCACCCGATGGGCGGCGACGCGCGGGGATGGCGCTCTGGGCTCTGGATGATGGCCGGCGATGACCTCCTGCTGGGCCTGCGCGTCGATCGTGAAGAGCGCGGGTTCGAGAAACCGCAGCGCGTCGCCCCGGGCGGTTTCTGGCGCTGGTGTCTGGAGAGCACGACCTCGATAGGACCGCATCGCCTGCTGGTCGCGCTGGAGGGGGCCGCGCCCTGGGGAGCCGATCGCGGCTCCGAGCGTCTCGCGGAATCGCTTGTGCTTGTAGAACTTCGCTGGGGAGCGGGGCCGCTTTCCCCCGCCATCGGGCGTGAGGTGGTCTGGGGAGGCGGGGGCGAAAGCGATTGATTTTCTCACCGGCTTCGCCTAAGGTGCTCGCGCGGTAAATCGGCCCGAGGGCCGATTTACCTAACTTGTGCGAAAACAGTGGGTTGGCTCTTTGGGCGATCGCGGCGCCGGTCGTCGAGGAGGGCTCGTTGACGGTACTCGGCACCCAGCCGCAGGTAACCGAGAGCGATGCCGGGAACGTCTGGCCTCATGATCGGGAAGACGCGCGTGCGCACAAGCGCATCTCCGGGCGGCGAGCCGTCGGGCTCGCCCTGCCGGGGCTATTCATGCTCGATGCCGGACTGGTCGCCGGGAGCTTCTGGGCCGCGTTGCAGATCCTTCCGGTGAATGGGGGGATGCTCGCCTCTCCCGCGCGGCAGATGGGCCCTCAGCTGTTGGCGCTCTTCGCCGTGTTGGTGGTCAGTTTCCTGATCATGGGAGGCATGTTCGGCCTCTACTCACGCCGCAGCCTGTTCGCCCCCCGGCGGGCGATGGCGGCGGCTGCGCGGGCGCTCTTCTGGAGCGGTACCGTGGCTGTGGCCTTCGCTTTCTTGCTGGCGCTCGATCCTCCGGGCGATTTCCGCTGGCTGCTGTTCAAGCACGCATTCGTCCTGGCAATCGCCGTGATGGCGGTCCGCCCATTGGTCTGCCGGAGGTTGCTGCGCCTCGCCGAGGTCGGGCCGGTCTCGCCGCAGCGCGTGCTGATCGTCGGTTACGACGCCGCTGCTCGGCGTTTGGCGGCGGCACTGGAAGCGAACGATCCCGAGGGCGTGGTCGTCGCCGGTCTGGCGGGCGTGGCGGTTGGGTCCTCGGGGGTGCCGTCCTGCTCGGGCGAGCGTCGCCGCTGGGCATCTTTTCCCCTGCGTGATTGGGAGGAGGCGGGTCCGCTGGCCGATGCGTTGGCTGTTGAAGAGGTTTTGATCGCCACTCCCGAGATCGGACGAGTACAGGCCGTCGAACTGGGCGGAGAGCTCCACCAGATGGGCATTGCGGTCCAGGTCGTCCCTCACTTGACGCGGATGTTCGTGGAGGGGACGCCGATCAATCGGGATCGCGGGATTCCCCTGGCGCGGCTCGACCGCCGCTCTCCCCGCGCCTGGGAACGGCGGCTGAAGCGCGGATTGGATGTTGGTCTGACCCTGCTGGGCGGTATGATGCTCCTGCCCTTGCTGGTCCTGATCGCCTTCGCCGTCAAGCTGACCTCGCCGGGGCCGGTTCTCTATGCCCAGAGGCGCGTGGGTCGCAATGGGCGGCAGTTCCGGATGTTCAAGTTCCGCAGCATGTCGACCTGCAACGACGACACACACTACCGAAGGTACATCACGACGCTGGTGCGGGAAGGCAATGCCGCGGGCCGGGATGCGCTGGGGCGGCCGGTGTACAAGCTCGTCGACGATCCGCGGGTCACGCCGATCGGCCGGCTGATGCGGGCGACGAGTCTCGACGAGCTGCCCCAACTGATCAATGTGCTGCGCGGCGAGATGAGTCTGATCGGACCCCGGCCGTGCCTGCCTTTCGAGTACGAGCTCTACGACGACTGGCAAAGGGAGCGTTTGGGGGCAACTCCAGGAATGACGGGGCTCTGGCAAGTCTCGGGCCGCAATCTGCTGAGCTTCGAGGAGATGGTGCTGCTGGACCTCTACTATGTCGCCAACTGGGGTTTTCTGCTGGACCTGAAGATCCTTTGGCGTACGATACCAGAGGTGCTCTACGGAGCAGGGGCGCGTTAGAAGCGGGAATCGCCGCGCCGAGGATCTGGCTGCGGCAGCAAGATCGACTGGATCTCAAGGAGAAGAGAGCATGGTCAACGTGGCCGTCATTGGGGTAGGGTACTGGGGACCGAATCTCGTGCGGAACCTGGTTGAGAACTCGCTCTGCAATGACGTCGTTGTCTGCGATGTCGATTCCGCTAAGCTTGAGAAGATCCTGCGGCGCTACCCCGGCGTCCGGGTGACCACCCAGGCCGAAGAGGTCTTTGCCTCGCGCGATGTCGATGCGGTGATGATCTCAACCCCGCCGATGACCCACTACAAGCTGGCCAAGCGATCGATCGAGGCAGGCAAGCATGTCTTCGTCGAAAAGCCCTTCACGCTGGCTTCCGCCGAGGGCGAGGAGCTGATCGACCTCGCCAGTCGCTCCAAGCGCGTGCTCATGGTCGGGCATACGTTCGAGTACAGCCCGCCGGTGCGCAAGATTCGCGAGATCGTCCGCTCGGGGGAACTGGGCAAGATCTTCTACGTGAGTTCGACGCGTGTGAACCTGGGGCTGCACCAGAAGGATTCGAGCGTGCTCTGGGATCTCGCGCCCCACGACCTCTCGATGCTTTTCTACTGGCTCGATGAGATGCCGACCGAGGTGATGGCGACCGGCAAGGACTTCGTCCAGCCGGGCATTCCGGATGTCGCCTTTATCTTCATGCGCTTCGGTTCCGGAACGATCGCCCATGTTCAGGTGAGTTGGCTGGCGCCCTCAAAGCTGCGCCGCACGACGGTGGTCGGCAGCGCAAAGATGCTCGTCTATGACGACACGCAGAACATCGAGCAGGTCAAGATCTTCGACAAGGGTGTCAACTACCGCGACCCGAATACCTTCGGGGAGTATCAGCTCAGCTACCGCATGGGGGACATCGTCTCGCCTCGTTTGGAGACCTACGAACCGCTGCAGGCCGAGGTGACCGACTTTCTCGAGTCGCTGGTCAATGGTCGCCGCCCGTCGGCGACCGGCGAGGACGGCCTGCGGGTCGTGCGCGTCCTTGAGGCGGCCGAGCGCTCACTCAGCAACAGTGGTCACGTCGAAGTTCTGCCCCGCGAAGAGTCGCTCGTCTAGTCGCTCCGCAGGCTCTACTGAACGCAGTGCCCGCAAGACAGACGCCCTGGCCCGGCGCATCGGGCCGGACTGCGTGCGGTGCCCCGGATCCGATGTGCGGGTGGCGCAACATTGACCACTCCGGGTGCCTCTGCTACCCTCCATTCTTCTGGAAACCGGATCCCTCTTCGGCGAATGATGGAGTATCCGAGCGGCCCATGGATCGACGAGGTCCCGATCCGTCTGAGCGGTCGCGCCGCAGCCAGATCCCAGGGAGCAGACCTATGAAAGAGATGCCCAAGGCCTACGATCCGAGCAGCTTCGAAGAACGCTGGTACCAGCGCTGGGTCGACGCCGGGCACTTTCGCCCCGCAGTCGATGCCGCCCGCGGGCGCTACGTCATCGTCATTCCCCCTCCGAATGTCACCGGGGCGCTCACCATTGGTCATGTGCTCAACAACACGATCCAGGATGTGCTGGTCCGTTGGAAGCGCATGCAGGGCTTCGAGACCCTCTGGCTTCCGGGCACCGATCACGCCGGCATCGCCACCCAGAACGTGGTCAAGCGCGCGCTGCGCGCCAAGCAGGTCGAGGCCCGAGATTTGGGTCGGGAGCGCTTCGTCGAAGAGGTCTGGCAATGGAAGGAAACCTATGGCGGACGGATCATCCGCCAGCTCCGCCTGCTGGGGGCCTCCTGCGATTGGGAGCGTGAGCGCTTCACCTTGGACGAGGGGCTCTCCCGGGCGGTCGAGGAGGTCTTCAAGCGGCTCTTCCGGAAGGGACTGATCTACCGCGGCGAGTACCTGATCAACTGGTGCATCGGCTGCCAGACGGCGGTCTCCGACGAGGAAGTCGAGCACGAGGAGGTCGACTCGTATTTCTGGCACATCAAGTATCCGGTCAAGGGCTCGGATCAGGGGATCGTGGTCGCGACCACCCGGCCCGAGACGATGCTTGGCGACACCGCGGTGGCGATCCATCCCGGAGATCCGCACTATGCCGCGATCAAGGACCGCCCCCTGATTCTCCCGCTCGTCGGCCGCGAGATCCCGATTATCGAAGATGACTATGTCGATCCGGAGTTCGGCACCGGAGCGCTCAAGGTGACCCCGGGCCACGATCCGAACGACTTCGAGATCGGCCGGCGTCACGGACTCGAGGTCGTCTCGGTGATCGACGGGGACGGGCGGATGAGCGAGGCGGCCGGGAAGTTCGCCGGCATGGACCGTTTCGCCGCGCGCGAGGCGATCGTCGCGGAGCTCAAGAAGGAGGGGCTACTGATCAAGGTCGAGCCCTTCCGCCACGCCGTCGGCCATTGCTATCGCTGCCACACGATGATCGAGCCGGCCGTGAGCCACCAGTGGTTCGTCAAGATGAAGCCGCTCGCCGAGCCGGCGATTGAGGCGGCGCGCGCGGGACGGGTGCGCTTCGTGCCGGCGCGCTGGGAGAAAACCTACCTGCACTGGCTCGAGAACGTGCGCGACTGGTGTATCAGCCGGCAGCTCTGGTGGGGCCATCGCATCCCCGTCTGGTACTGCGAACAGTGCGGGCAGATGGTCTTGAGCGGCGAGCAGGAGGCGGCCTGCCCGGAGTGCGGGGTGCGGGAGTGGCGCCAGGATGAAGATGTTCTCGACACCTGGTTCTCTTCTTGGTTGTGGCCGTTCAGTACCTTGGGTTGGCCCGAGGAGACCGAGGATCTGAAACGCTACTACCCGACGACCGCGCTGGTCACCGCCCCCGACATCATCTTTTTCTGGGTCGCCCGGATGGTGATGGCGGGGTGTGAGTTCATGGGCCGCGAGCCTTTCAGCGAGGTCTATCTGCATGGGGTCGTGCGCGACGAGCAGGGGCGCAGGATGTCGAAGAGCCTCGGCAACTCCCCCGATCCGATCGATGTGATCGGGGAGTTCGGCGCTGATGCTCTGCGCTTCACGATGCTCATGCTCACCCCCGCGGGCAACGACATCCTCTTTGGCAACAAGAAGGTTGAGGTGGGTCGCGACTTCGCCAACAAGCTCTGGAATGCGGGTCGCTTCATTCTCTTCAATCTGCGCGATGGCGTGCCGCCGGCGGGGCTGCCCGAGGGGCCTCTTGCCCTGGAGGACCGCTGGATCCTAAGCCGGCTCAACACAGTCATCGCAGAGACCGACCGCGGGCTCGGCGCGCATCGCTTCACCGATGTCGCGCATCTGCTCTACGACTTCACCTGGAAGGAGTTCTGCGCCTGGTACCTCGAGATCGCCAAGGTGCGGATCCAGAAAGGCACGCCGGAGGAGGGGGGGCGCGCCCGCCGCGTGCTGCTCTGGGTCTACGAGCGCATCCTGGCGCTGTTGCATCCCATGATGCCCTTCATCACCGAGGAGATCCGTGCCCACCTGCCCGGGGAGGTGCCCAATCTGATCTGCGGTCCCTGGCCGGAGACGGATTCCGATGCCGGCGACGGGGCGGCCGAGCGGGAACTCGCCTTCTTCCAGGAGGTCGTGGTCGCGATTCGCAATCTGCGCAGCGAGATGAATGTCTCGCCGGCGAAGTCCGTCCCGGTCGGGATCCGGGCGGTGGGGGAGGAGGCCGAGACGCTGGCCCGCATGGAGATTCCCCTGCGGGGACTCGCCCGCATCGAGGAACTCACCGTGGCGGCCGACTACGCCAAGCCCCGCCATGCCGCCTCCGGGGTGGCGGGCGGCGCGGAGATCTTCGTGCTGCTTGAGGGAGTCATCGATCTGGCGGCCGAGCGCCAGCGGCTGGTGCGCGAACTAGGCAAGCTCGAGGCGTTCGAGGCGAGTTCGCGCAAGAAACTGATGAATGTCGACTTTATCGAACGCGCCAAGCCGGAGGTCGTCGAACGGGAGCGGGAGAAGCTGGGACAGCTCGAGGCGACCCGGGCCAAGATCGAACATGCGCTCGAGGCCCTCGAGGACTGAAATCCCCACGACCTGGGAATACCCAGGCCCTCGGCGGGGTAATCCCCCTGGAGGGAGCGTGCTCCCCCGGGGGGGGCTCCGGCGCTCCGAGCGGCGCAATTTCTGCAAGAGGAGGTGCACAATGTTGCGAACGATGCTCTCGATCGATCAGGTCGCCATGAACCGCGGGGAGGGAAGCGCGCGGCGGGGCCGCGTGGGCCGGCTGCGGTGGATGACGATGTTCTTGCTGGCGGGGATCGTGCTGGCCGGGATGCCCCTGCCGGCCGCGGCTGAGGAGGAACGCGCCTTATCGCTGACGATCTACAACCGCGACCTAGGGCTGGTGCGCGACATGCGCTCGCTGGAGGTCGTCACCGGGACCGGCTGGGTCGACTTCCGTGATGTGCCCGCCCGGATCGACCCGACGTCGGTGCACTTCAAGGCGATCGACGGCAGTCCCCTCGTGGTGCTGGAGCAGAACTACCGCTACGACTTAGTGAGCTCGGAGAAGATCCTCGAGCGCTATCTCGATTCCGACGTCAAGGTGATCCTCGAAGAGGGGCGTCTCTACGAGGGGCAGCTGCTCAGCGCGAGCGGGAAGCATCTCGTCCTCGGTGGGGTCGACCCGGGCGAGGGGGTCACGATCCTGACTCGCGAGAAGGTGACCGACATCCAGTTCCCGGCCCTGCCCGAGGGGTTGATTACCCGCCCGACGCTCGCCTGGCTGCTCTCGGCCGAGCGCGGTGGGGCGCGGGATGTCGAGGTCAGCTATCTGACCGGGGGCTTCGATTGGCATGCCGAGTACGTCGCGCTGGTCAATGAAGAAGATACCGGCATGCATTTCTCCGGGTGGGTGAGCATCGACAACCACAGCGGCGCGACCTATCCCAACGCCGACCTACAGCTCGTGGCCGGTGACATCAACCGGGTTGCCCCGGTGCAGAGGCTGGCGAAGGGACGCGGCGCGGCGCTCGGCGAAATGATGATGGCGCAGGCCCCGGGCTTCGAGGAGGAGGCCTTTTTCGAGTATCACCTCTATACCCTCGGCCGGCGCACGACCCTGCGGGACCGCGAGACCAAGCAGCTCGCGCTGTTCGATCCGGCGACCTGTGATGTCGAGAAGCGCTACGAGTCGAACCCGCGGCGCGACGGCGCCAAGGTGCGGGTCGTGCTCGAGACGACCAACAGCCGGGAGCTGGGTCTCGGGATGCCGCTGCCCCAGGGGACGGTGCGGGTGTATAAGCGTGACCGACGCGAGAAGCTGCAGTTCCTCGGCGAGGATCGCATCGATCACACGCCGCGCGATGAGAAGTTGCGGATCTTCATCGGCAAGGCCTTCGACCTCGTTGTCGAGCGCACCGAGCTTGCCTCGCGCAAGGTGGGCCCCCGCGACCGCGAAATCGATGTCGAGATCGAAGTGCGCAACCGCAAGGAGGACGCAGCGGCCACGGTTCTGATCCAGGAAGACCTCTATGGATTCTGGAAGGTATTGAATGCGAACATGTCCTACGAGCAGAAGTCCTCATCACGCATCGAGTTCACCGTCACGGTCGCCGCGGGTGAGACGGCGACGGTGACCTACACGGTGCGTTTCACGCGCTAGTCGCGCCGGGAGGTCGTGGGAGACCGATCAGACCGGCATGTGCGCGGGCGATGACGAGCCCGCACCGCCGGCGGGGGCAACAGGGAGTAGGGCGGCGTGGAGCAGGGCAGCGTGGAGACACCGGCGAGCTTCGAGCTCGTGGCCCGCTATGCGCCCTTCGGCGATCAGCCGCGGGCGATCGAGGAGCTTTGCGCCGGACTGGCCGAGGGGCGGCGCCACCAGACGCTGCTCGGCGTGACCGGGTCGGGGAAGACCTTCACGATCGCCAACGTCATCGCGCGGGCCAAACGCCCCACGCTGATCATCTCGCACAACAAGACGCTGGCCGCGCAACTCTTCGGTGAGTTCCGGGCCTACTTCCCGCATAACGGCGTCGGCTACTTCGTCAGCTACTACGACTACTATCAGCCCGAGGCCTATGTCCCGCAGACCGACACCTACATCGAGAAAGACGCGAGCATCAATGACGACATCGATCGCCTGCGGCTGCAAGCGACCGGGTTGCTGCTGGAGCGCCGTGACGTGGTCGTCGTTGCCAGCGTCTCCTGCATCTACGGCCTGGGGGCGCCCGAAGACTTCCAGGCGCAGACCCTGCTGCTCAACCAGGGGCAGGAGATCACGCGTGAGGAGATCCTCGAGCGCCTGGTCGGCATGCAATACCAGCGCAACGACCTCGAGCTGCGCCGCGGAGCGTTTCGCGTGCGCGGGGATCTGATCGAGGTCTTCCCGGCGCACACGGGAGAGCTCTTTCGTATCTCGCTCCTCGGCGATGAGATCGAATCGATCCACGCCGTCGATCCGGTGACCGCCGCCCGGCGGGAGGCGCGCCGGCGCCTGGCACTCTTTCCGGCGACCCACTTCGTGCTGCCACGCGAGCGAATCGCACGCGCGATCTCCGGCATCGAGAGCGAACTCGGCGAGCGTCTGACCCACTTGCGCCGCGAGGGCAAGCTGCTCGAGGCGCAGCGGCTCGAACAGCGCACGCGCTACGATCTCGAGATGCTGCGCGAGATGGGCTATTGCCAGGGGATCGAGAACTACTCGCGGCACTTGAGCGGCCGCGCTCCCGGCCAGCGGCCTGCCTGCCTGCTCGACTACTTCCCCTCCGATTTCCTGATCGTCATCGACGAGTCGCACGTCAGTGTGCCGCAGTTGCGCGCGATGTATGCGGGGGACCGTTCGCGCAAGGGGACTCTTGTCGAGTATGGCTTCCGCTTGCCCTCGGCGCTGGATAACCGTCCGCTGCGTTTCGAGGAGTTCAATGACGTGGCGCACCAGATGATCTACATCTCGGCGACACCGGCCGAGTACGAAATCGAGTGCTGCCAGGGGGTGGTGACCGAGCAAGTCATCCGCCCGACCGGCCTGCTCGACCCCGAGATCGTGATCCATGCCACCGAGGGGCAGATCGACGACCTCCTGGAACGCATCCGGGTCTGCACGGGCCGCAACGAGCGCGTGCTGATTACGACGCTGACCAAACGCATGGCCGAGGAGCTGACCGACTTCTTTGTCGGCGCCGGCGTGCGCGTGCGTTACATCCATGCGGATGTCGATGCGATCGAGCGGGTCGAGATCGTGCGCGGGCTGCGGCTGGGGGAGTTCGATGTCCTGGTCGGCATCAATCTCCTGCGCGAGGGGCTCGATTTGCCCGAGGTTGCGCTGGTGGCGATTCTGGATGCCGACAAGGAGGGATTCCTACGCTCCGGCCGTTCGTTGATCCAGACCGCGGGGCGGGCGGCGCGCAACGTGCATGGCCAGGTCGTGTTCTATGGCGATGCGACGACCGACTCGATGCGCCGGGCGATCGAGGAGACCCAGCGCCGGCGTGAGCGCCAACTCGCGTACAATGCAGCCCATGGCATCACGCCGCGCTCGATCGTCAAGAGCGCCGAGGAGATCCTCGGCGTGACTCTGGTCGCCAACCGCGAGGTCGAGCAGCAGGGGAGCGTCGAACCGGACGCGATGCTGCAAATGCTCGATCCGGCCATCGCGGGAGATCCCCGGGCGATGATTGCGCTGTTGACCCGCGAGATGAAGGCGGCGGCTTCCCAGCTCGAGTACGAGCGCGCGGCCAGCCTGCGGGATCGGATCTTCGAGCTGCAGCTTGCGATCGGAGAGGATGAGGGGTCGGGGTCAGGCACGGAGGAACGAAACCACGCGGGAAAGCGGGACCGGGCGCGGAAGCCGGGGACGTCGGGTCGGCGGCGAGCCAAGAAGCGGCGCTGAGGCGGTTGGCTCTGTTCCCATACGTCTTCTGTGATGATTGAGGACCGGATGGGATCGCTCTGGGCCGGTGAGACGGAAAGGAGAGCAGCGCAATGGACGCGATCGAGCGCGAGGAGGCCCTTGGGCGGTTGATCGACCTGGCTCTGGCTGAGGATCTCGGCCCGGGAGATGCCACCGCCGCTGCGCTCGCGCTCGATGCAGTGGCGGCCGCGGGCGCGATCCGCGCGAAGCAGGCCGGTGTGGTCTCGGGTCTCGCGGTGGCCGAGCGGGTCTTCGCGACCGTGGACCCCGCGATCGTCTGGGAAGCGGCGCTCGCCGACGGCCGGCCGGTCGAGCCAGGCAGCATTGTTGCGCGGCTGCGGGGAGCGGCAGCGAGCCTGCTCGCCGCCGAGCGGGTGGCGCTCAACTTCCTACAGCATCTATCGGGTGTGGCCACCCTCACCGCCCGGTTCGCCGCCCAGGTAGCGGGCAGTGGGGTTGCGATCCTCGACACCCGCAAGACAACCCCGGGGCAACGTTGGCTCGAGAAGGAAGCGGTTCTCCATGGCGGCGGCGGCAATCATCGCCAGGGTCTCTACGATGCGCTGATGATCAAGGAGAATCATGCCGTCGCGGCCGGCGGCCTCGGCGAGGCGATCCGCCGCGCCCGCGCGCGAGCTGTGCCGGGAATAGCGCTGATCGTCGAGGCGCGCGATCTGGCCGAGGTGGAGAGCGCCCTGCAAGCAGGGGTCACCCGGATCTTGCTCGACAACTTCACGCCCGCACGGGCTCGGGAGGCGGCTGCCCGCATCCAGGCCTACAATCGTGAGCAGCCCGGTGCGCGCGGCGGGCCGATCGCCGTCGAGGTCTCCGGCGGAATCACGCTCGAGACGATTGCCGACCATGCTCAGCCGGGGATCGACTACATCTCGATCGGGGCGCTGACCCATTCGGCCCCGGCGCTCGATTTCAGTCTCGAATTCGCCCCGTGAGTGCGCCGAGCGTTGAGGGAGGAGCAGCTTGCCCGAGAGACAATCTTCCCAGGCGAAGAGCGATGATCGTGGGTCCGACGGCGACCTCGATCAAATGCGCCTCGAGGATGCCTGCCGCGGAATCGCCCTGGTTCGCGAGTGTTTCTGGTTCGCGCAGGTCGATTCGACCCAGGAAGAACTGCGTCGCCGCCGCGACGAGGTCGGCCCGGGGACGCTGATCGTCGCCGATCTCCAGACGGCGGGCCGCGGGCGCCGGGGGCGCAGCTGGTTCTCGCCCCGCCAGGGCCTCTGGTTCAGTCTAGGAGTCCGGCCGCCGCGTGAACGGCGCGAGTGGCCGCTGATCACCTCGATCGCCGGGCTTGCGCTCCGGGAGGCCTTGCGAGAGGTTGCCGGGCTCTCATGCGGGATCAAATGGCCCAACGACCTTCTCTGCCGGGGGCGCAAGATCGCGGGGATTCTCGCTGAATCCTCGGGCAAAGGCGGGGTCGCCCTCGGCGCCGGGGTCAATCTCGCCCAGGAGCGACGCGACTTCCCGCCCGAGCTTCGCGCGAGCGCCACTTCGGTGCGCCTCGAGGCGGGGCGCGTTCCGCCCCGCGCGCCTCTGCTGCGGGCGTTCCTCGAGGCTTTCCGGGAGCGCCTCGGGCGGTTCTCCGTGGGGGGGGGGCGTGCCGTGCGAGAGGAGTTGCGGGCTGCCTCACTGCTGATCGGTCGGTGGATCACCCTCGCCGATGGCAGCGGGGGGCGGGTCGCTGACATTGCCGAGGAGGGGGGGCTGATCCTGGAACCTCCAGCGACGGACAGCCATGCGGATAGGCGCGCCATCACCGTGACCAGCGGTGAGATCATCGCCATCGAGCCCCCGCTCGATCGGACTTGAGATCGACGGGTCTCTGTGAGAGAAGCGTGGCTCGCGCGCCGGTGCTCTCGCGGCGAGCGCGTGCAGAAGACAGCAAGAGGAGGCAGGGGCGTGGCCACCCTTTGGAAACGAGTCGTCGATGGGATGCGCAAGACCCGCGCGGTCTTCGGCGAGGGGTTGCAGCAGGTCTTTCAGCGGTCGGGCAAGATCGACGATTCCTTCTACGAGGAGCTCGAAGAAGTCCTCTTGGGCGCCGATGTCGGGCTCGAGACGGCCGTTTCCCTGCGTGAGCGGTTCCAGCGCCGCGTCCGCGAGGCGGGCGTCAGCGAACCCGAGGAGGCCCGCGAGTTCTTGCGTGAGGTGGTGACCGAGACGCTGGCGCGGGCGGCCGCGAACGACGCTCCGGAACGGGGCAGCCCGCACGTGATTCTGATCGTCGGGGTCAACGGAGTCGGCAAGACGACTTCGATCGGCAAGCTCGCCTGGCACTACCAGCAGGCGGGGTTGCGTCCGCTGGTTGTCGCCTCGGACACCTACCGGGCGGCGGCCCTCGAGCAGCTCAGCATCTGGGCCGAGCGCGCCGGGGCGGAACTGATCCGCAGCAAGCCGGGCTCCGATCCCGCCGCCGTTGCCTATGATGGGATCAGCGCCGCCCGCGCGCGGGGCTGCGGGGTCGTGCTGGTCGACACCGCCGGCCGCTTGCAGACGAACCGGAACCTGATGGCTGAGTTGAGCAAGATCCATCGCGTCTTGGGCAAGGCGGAGCCAGGGGCGCCCCACGAGGTGCTGCTCGTCCTCGATGCCACCATCGGCCAGAATGCGCTCTCCCAGGCGTCGCTCTTCTCCGAGGCGGTCGAGGTCTCGGGCATCGTGCTGGCGAAGCTCGACGGCAGCGCGCGTGGCGGGGTGATTCTGGCGATTGCCGATCGACTCGGTATTCCGGTGCGTTACGTCGGTCTTGGCGAGACCCTTGAAGATCTGGCCGAGTTCGATCCCGAGACGTTCGCCCGTGCCCTGCTCGAGCCGCCGGGGCGGGACGCCCAGAACTGATTTCTGGAACCGACTTGGCTATGCCTCTCTCATGGGAGGTAGTGAATGCCAAGATCGGACAGAGTCTCCTACGACAGCGCAAGCCAGATCGGTGGGCCACGCCGGCTCGATCCCCAGGCGGTGCTGCAACAGGGACCACGCCCCTTCAGCGACCATGAGTTGGTTGCCATCGTGCTCGGCGAGGGCCTGCCCGAACCGCAACGTCTGGCGTTGGCCGGGCGTCTGCTCGACGGGGGCTCGGCGGCGCTCCTGCGCCGCGTCAGCCCCCGCCGCGTCCGGCGGCTGCTCGGGGATGTGGGCGGAGCACGCCTACTTGCCTCGCTCGAGCTCGGCTGCCGGGCGATTCGCGGGGGCGGGAGGCGCGCGATCTCATCGCCGCGCCATGTTCAGGAATATGCCCGCGTCTACGCCACGGCGCAGAAAGAACACTTCCTCGTCATTCATCTCAACGCCCGCCATGTGCCGATCTCGCTCGAGGTTGTCAGTATTGGAACGTTATCTTCCAGCCTGGTGCATCCCCGGGAGGTCTTTCGTGCCGCGATCGCCGAGGGCAGCGCCAGCTTGATCCTGGTTCACAACCACCCCTCCGGCGATCCCTCACCGAGCCCCGACGATATCGAGATCACCAGTCGACTCGGCAAGGTCGGTGAGCTGGTCGGCATCGAGGTGCTCGATCACGTCATCCTTGCTCAGGAGCGCTACTTCTCCTTCCGTGAAGAGGGATTCCTCGGCAAGGGGGAGTAGGGGGTTGCGATTGAAGACTCACCAGATGCCGGGGTTACGAGGGTCATCTTGTGGTAGAATAACACTGGATTCGTGCGTACGACCCGGAGCACACACGCCGGGAGACCGACAGGGGGCCTGGATTGGCATCTCGTGCAGGGAATTCGCGCCCGGCCGCCTGGCTGCTTCTCGTGGCAACGGTTCTCCTCTGGCTTCCCGGTGACTCTGCCGAGCGCACCGGCGAGGCCAGGCGACCCACGGCCGCCGCCGCCGCCGACCATGCCTGCCGCTTCTGGGGCCTCGTCACCACGGCGCCGCAAGACAGCCTGCTCGATGATCATCTGGTCAGCGGCACGAGCCCGTTGCGCGAGCTGGGCACCGCCAACCCCGACGGCTGGGGGCTCTGCTTCTACTCCCAGCTTCTACAGCCCCCAGCCGGGGGCTACCCGCTGACGATCCGCGGCGGGGTGCCGGCGGACCATGAGCATGACCCCCGCTTCGCCGAGGCGGTTGCACAGATGGTGGCACTGGTGCCCTCACGGGCGATCGCTCATCTGCGCAATGCCTCGACCGGCTCGACTGGAGTCCCCGATCCCCATCCCTTCACGCGTGATGGGCTAACCTTCGCCCACAACGGGACGATCGATACCACCGCGCTCCTCGGCCTGCTGACCGAGGGAACCCCCGACTATCTCGACCACCATCCCCCCGACTATTACGACCAGTACCTCGACAGCGAGCTCTATCTGCTCTACGTGCTCAAGCTGCGCGACCAGGGCGTGGAGGTGGGCGGTCCCGCGCCGAGTCATGCCTTGATCGATGCGCTGGCCGAGGCCGCGCGACGGGTGCACGAGTTGGATGCGATCGTCACCGCGGCCAATTGCGTCGCCATCGCCGGGGATACGCTCTTCGCCATGCGCTTCGATCCCGACGACCGCAGCTTCTACGCGGTGTGCTACCGCGCGTGCACCGATGGCTGGGAGGTCGCCTCGCAGGCGGTCGGCACCGATCTGAGCGATTGGGAAACCCTGCCGGCGAAGAGCGTCGCCTCATTCCTTCCCGGCGAGTCGCCCTTGATCCAGAGCGTCTTGCCCCCCGAGATGCCCTATCTCGTGATGACGGGCCATACGCTCGACGACGATCAAGCCGGCGGGAGCGACGGCAACGCCGACGGCGGAGCCGATGCGGGCGAGCGGATCGAGCTGCTGGTGACCCTGCGAAATGACGGGCTCGTGGTTGCCTCCGGGGTCGCGGCGACGCTGGCGACCTCCGATACGCTCTGTCAGATCCTCGACGCGCATGAGACCTTCTCCGATCTCCAGCCGGAGAGCTCGGCGGTCTGCGCCGACGACTTCGATCTGTTGATCGACCCGGCCGCGCCGCCGGGACACACCATCCCACTCATGCTGACGATGACCTGCACCGGGCGCCCGAGTTGGGTCCATTACTTCTCCTTGGTGGTCGAGGCGCCACGTATCGAACTCGCAGCCCTCACCGTACTCGATGGGGCCGGGGGCAACGGCAATGGGCGTATCGATCCGGGCGAGACCGTGTTTCTCGATGCGACCCTCACCAATACAGGCGATGAAGAGGCCAGTGGCCTGCAGGCAATTCTGGCGATCCCCCATCCCGAGGTGACGATTCTTCAGGGCATGGCGGATCTCGCCCTCCTGCCCGTCGGCGCGGCAGAGGCGCTCTCGCCGCACTTCGAGATCCACGTTGCGGAGGGTTGCGACGATCCCGATCTGCTCTTCGTCTCGTTCGCCGTCACCGGCGACTGGGGACAGGCGGTGACGCTCGAGGCCGAGCTCCCGATCGGGGGCTTCTTCGACGACATCGAAGAGGGCGCGGGCGAGTGGCTGACCTACATCGCGACACCGGACTTCGAGAACCAGTGGCATCGCACCGAAGACCGCAACTTCACCCCCGGCGGGAGCTGGTCGTGGGTGTTCAACGACTCGGTGACCGGCCTCTACGCCGACCTCGCCGATGGGGCGCTGGTGACCGACACGCTCGATCTCGCCGATCAGAACCACTTGCGCTTCCGGCATTGGATGGATGCCGAGACGAGTGGCACTCATCCCGACCATTGTTATGACGGCGGCATCGTCGAGATGTCGGTCAACGGCAACGCCTGGGTCCAGATCGAGCCGGTCGGCGGCTACCCCTATCTGATCCGCGAGGGGAGCACTCCGGGGCCCTGGCCCGCCGAGACGCCGGTTTTCTCGGGCAGCATTGCCTGGGAGGAGGCGACCTTCGACATCAGTGGCTTCAGCGGCACGGTGCGCTTCCGCCTCCGTTTCGGCTCCGATGGTGAGGTGAATGCCGAGGGCTGGTACATCGACGACATCGAGTTCTATGGCTACAACGAGATCCCACAGGGTGGGCTGGATGGAGGCGCAGAGCTCCTCTTGCCCGCGGGGCCCCTCAGCCGGCCCAATCCCTTCTCCGGTTCGACCACGATCGCCTACCGGCTCGCAGCTTCCCAGCACGTCTCTCTGCGCCTCTTCGATATCGGCGGCCGCTGTGTGCGCACCCTGTTCGAAGGTGTTCAACCCGCCGGCCTCCACGAACTCGCTTGGGACGGCCGGAACGGGGAGGGCCGGTGGCTGGGGACGGGCGTCTACTTCTGCCGTTTCGAGAGCGGCGCAGCGACTCAGACTCGCAAGCTGGTGCTAACCCATTGAGCCTCCTGCACCTCTGAGCCGCCCACACCGATTAAGCCCGGGATTCCATAGCATGAAAGCGCCCGAAGGTCCTCACTCGCGAAGGTTCGTTACGCTTCGGCGAAAAAACCTCACTTTGTCGTAATCCCGCACAAGAGAATCAGTTGGGGCGGGGAGGCGACCCACCCCGGTGCCACAATGCAGTCTACAGAAGCAACTGCGAACTGCCGACATAAATAGCAGTTGTCTGAGAGCTTAGTGGAGAATAGCGTCACTTGGTGGCGGGAGTTGAAGGACGCCTGCACGCGGAGAACGTTCGCGAAGCGTCGCACATCTTGGACTTGCATCGAGAGTGGGACTGGCGTAGTCGAGGGCGCGCGTTGCTCTCCCGAGCGCCCTGCGTGGGGGTCTGAGGCGAACGATGGTCAGGAACCGCATGCAGAGCAGGGCCCCAAGCATCGGCGATCTCCTGCTGCGCCAGGGTCTGATTACTGAGGTGCAGCTCGAGGACGCCCTGGCCGAACAGTCCGAGACGCGGGAGCGCCTGGGAGAGCTCCTCTGCCGTCGCGGCCACATCTCGGAATCGGATCTCGTCGACGCCCTCTCTCGCCAACTCGGCTTCCGTCGCTTCGATCCCGCCCGAGATGGCATCGAAGTCGCTGCCCTCGACCTGGTTCCGCTGGAATTCGCCCGCCGCCACAATGTCTTGCCCGTCCGACTCACGGCCGATGCACTGCAAGTCGCCATGGTCGATCCCCTCGATGTCGAGGCGCTCGACCATCTGCGGCGGCTGGCGAAGCGCGAGAAGCGCGGGCAGATCGAGATTCTTCTCGAGACGCCCGCGGCGCTCGAGGCCGCGCGTGAGAAGAACTACGAGCGGATCCAGGGTAGCCGGAGTGTTAGTCAGCTCATCGACAAGGTCGTCGGCGAGGTCGGCAGCACTGCCATCCTCGAGGAGGATGAAGACGAGGAAGAGGCCCAGCGCCGCGCGCAGGAGGCGGGCGTCGTCAACCTTGTCGACCAGATCATCGCGCAGGCGTTGCAGGCGCGAGCCACCGATATCCACATCGAGCCCCTCGAGAAGGGGCTGGTGATTCGCTATCGCGTCGACGGACTGCTCCACGATGCCCTGACGCCCCCGCGGGCCGTCTATACGGGTGTGATCAGCCGGATCAAGATCCTCGCCAACATGGACATTGCCGAGCGTCGGGCTTCGCAGGACGGCCGCTTCACCTTTCGCAAGGATGGCCGGGAGGTCGATGTCCGCGTCTCGGACATCCCCACGATCCATGGCGAGAAGATCGTCATGCGACTGCTCGACAAGACCAGCTTCAACTTTGCGCTGCGCGATCTTGGTTTCGAGGAGGACGACCATCGCATCTTCGTGGATGCCATTCATCAGCCCTATGGCATGATCCTGCTCTCGGGACCGACCGGTTCGGGGAAATCGACGACGCTCTATGCCAGCCTGCTCGAGCTACGCAATGAGACGCTCAATATCACGACCGTCGAAGATCCGGTCGAGTACCAGATGGACCGGATCAATCAAGTGCAGGTCAGCCCGCGCAAGAACGTCACGTTTGCGACCGCCCTGCGCTACTTCCTGCGACAGGATCCCGACGTCATCATGGTCGGAGAGATTCGGGACCAGGAAACCGCTGATATGGCTGTTCGTGCTGCACTTACCGGGCACATGGTCTTCAGTACGATCCATGCCAACGATGCGCCGGCCACCGCGACCCGGCTTCTCTCCATGGGGGTCGAGTCTTTCATGACGGCCAGTGCCCTCACGCTCGTGGCAGCCCAGCGTCTGGTGAGACGGAATTGCCCCCACTGCCTCGAGGAGTACACGCCTTCAGACGATGTTCTGATGGCGTTGGGGAGTGCCGAACCCGACGCTGTTGAGGCGTGGAGTCATTTGGTGCGCGGTGCCGGCTGCGCCGCGTGCAAGAACCGCGGCTTCTCGGGGCGTGTCGCGATCATCGAACGGATGGTCATGACGCCCGAGCTGCGTCAGGTGATTGCGGAGAATCGCTCCGCCGCGGACATTCGCGCGCTGGCGACCGCGCAGGGTATGCGAACGTTGCGGGAAACCGGCTTGGCCAAGGCGCGCGCCGGCGTCACGACCGTCGAGGAAGTTTTGCGCGTCTGCCTGCGGGACGAATAGGATCTGGCCCGCAAACCGAGGAGTAGGATGGGGAATTTCGCGTACATCGTCAAGACCAGGGCAGGTGAAGAGACGAGCGGCTTCGTCTCCGCCGGCACCCAGGATGAAGCGATCAGCGGACTCCATGACATGGGGTACGTCGTCCTCCATGTGTCGGAAGATCGCGCCGCGCGCGGAGGCGCATCCTGGGGGCGGCGCTTCTCCCGCTTTGCGATGGGGACGGTCAAGACGCGCGATCTGGCTCTCTTCACGCGCCAGTTCGCCACGGTGCTCGAGGCTGGGATTCCCGTCGTGCGCGGGCTTCGTGGGCTCGCCGCTGACGCTTCGAGCCGGGTCCTGTCGCGGGCCGTCTACGATGTCGCCACGCGCATCGAGCAGGGGGAGACGCTCTCGGATGCCATGGCCGCGCATCCCGAGGCCTTCAACAAGATGTACATCAGCATGATGCGCGCGGGGGAGCGGGCCGGAACCCTCGATGACATCCTCGAGGATGTGGCCGTCTACCTGGAGAAGATGGACGCGATCCGCATGAAGGTGCAGTCGGCGATGGCGTATCCAGCCTTCACGATGGTCTTTGCGTTCCTCGCCACGTTGTTCCTGCTGCTCAAGATCGTGCCGACGTTCGCTGACATCTACGCCGATTTCGGTCAGCGCTTACCGGCTTTCACACAGCTCATCCTGGATATCTCCTACGCGGTGCGCAATAACGCGCTGCTGACGCTCGCTGGTCTCGCCGGTCTGTTCCTATGTCTCTATCTTCTCAGTCGCACGCGGGTCGGCCGATACCTGTGGGACAGTTTCATTATCCGCGTGCCGATCTTCGGCCCGATCGTGCGCAAGGCGGTCATGAGCCGCTTCGCCCGGACCTTCGGCATCCTGGTGCGCAGCGGATTGCCGTTGCTGGACTCCTTGGAACTGGTGTGCGGAACCTCTGGAAACGCAGTGGTTGGGCGGGCTGTGGGGCAGGCGCGTGACTCGATTGCGGCTGGGCACGGGATCACCGCCTCGTTTCGAGCGACTAGAAGATTCCCGGAGATGGTGCTACAGTTGATGGCAACCGGGGAGGAATCCGGGGACCTGGATGGCATGCTGATCAAGGTCTCCGACTTCTACGATCGGCAGGTGGAGGCGGCCGTGCATAGCCTCACATCGCTGATCGAGCCGCTGCTGATTGTGCTGGTGGGAGCGATGATCGGAGTGATCGTGGTGGCCATGTTCCTGCCGATATTCCATCTGGGAGAGGCGATCATGAAGGGGGGCTATAGCTACTAGTCTCGTGTTGTAGTCGGACGAATCGGCTGAAAGAGGATCTGTGCCGGAGCTGCCCGAGAACGTCCGCGTCGATAACAACGCAAAGGGGAGGTACAAGAGAATGCAGGCACTACGTCGGAGAAAGAACCGCAAGGGCTTCACGATGATCGAGCTGATGGTCGTCGTCGTGATCGTCGGGATTCTCGCTGCAATCGCGATTCCGATCTACGGCAAGTACATCAAGAACGCGCGGATGACCGAAGCGACGGGGCGGATCGGCGAAATCGTCACCGCGTGTAAGGCCGACGCCCAGGAGAATCCCAATGCAACAACCGGGCTTCCGGAGTGGCATACTGCAATGGCTTCGGGAGCTGTGGATGGAATCATCGATATGACACAAAGCGACAACTTCAAGTACAGCTTCACGAGTACGAATCCGGCTACCACCGATGCCTTGATAGTGACGGCCACCGGCATGAACAAGATGACTGGTGCCAGTGTGGTTGTCACGGTGGACGACATTAACTCGAACGGCTCTCAGGTGGTGACTCTGCCATAGGGCGTGCAGTTTCCGGGGTCCGTCGCGACGGACCCCGGAAACCTGTATCCCGGGGAGGGAGCGATGAACGTGTTGAAGCCGCCTCATTTCGGAGTCCTTCGTCGCACCAAAGGCACGCAGGGCAGGGAGGGCTTCTCGCTGCTCGAGATCTTGATCGCTGCCTTCTTGCTGGTGATCGTCTTCTTCGGACTGGCCCAGACCTATTGGCGCGGACGAGTGCAGCTCGGTTACGAGGAGGACCGTCGCAAGGCGACGGCGGTTGCCCAGTTGCGTTTGGATGGAATCCGCCGCGACTACTCCTATGATGACCTAACGAGTCTAGATGGGATCACGGTGACCGAGCAGGTGGACAACCGCACTTACTCGATGGCCCACGCCATCACTCCCGGACCGGAGAGTCAGTCGGCGACGGTTCACCTCACGGTGACCTGGCAAGCGGATGTCGGCGGCACGAGTGTCGATCGCACGCTCGAGGCGACGACGATCCTGGGACGCGGGCTGCCCTTCGGCTCCTCCTAGTTGGCTGCGAGACGGAGGTGGGGATGAGAGCGACACGGGGGCACCAGAGTGGCTTGACGATTGTCGAGCTCACCGTGGCCCTCTTCCTGGGGCTCCTGGTCGTCCTGGCCCTGGGGCGCATCATTCTCGCCAGTCAGAGTTCGTGGGAACAGGGGCGCGACAAGGTGGTCCTGCAGCAGAATGTCACGGAGGCGCTGGAGGGAATGGCACGCTCGATTCGTGCTGCCAGACAGGTCGTTGTCGTATCTTCTGATCAGTTTGAAACATACGACGAGACCGGTGCGCTGGTGCATACCTATGCAGCTATTGGAAGCGGTGCGTCCCGTCGCTTGCAGCAGGATGGCGTTGACTTCGTCGATCGTCAGTGCGTCCAGTTCGGCGTCACACCGAACGCCGACACCACAAGTCTATCGATCTTGCTGGAGTTGGCCAATCCGGATGGTGTGCGGATCGGCGCCGAGACCAGGGCGGTGCCGCGGAATATCTCCTATGCGTTCTAGGGAGGGAGGCGTCATGAGACGACGATGGCAGATCCGCCGCCCCAATGAAGCGGGATACAGCCTCCTCACCGTGACGGTATTCGTCTTCGTGGTGATGATCTCGGCCGCGGCCTTCTTTGCCATGGCCTCCTATGAGACGAAGGGAGCCCTTCACCGCCAGCGCTCGAGTGAGGCGTTCTACGTTGCCGATGGTGCGATCGAGCGCGCCCGGGCCAAGTTCCTTGAGGACCGCTCGTGGAGAGCAGGCTGGTCGGGAGATTCCCTGGGTCGTGGAGTCTATGACTTGTCGGTGACCGATACGACCTTTCCCGGGGCGGACAATGTCGTCTATCTGCGTGCCGACGGCACGGTCCGGGCCGTGCAGCGCAGCATCGGCGTCTTCGCCACCGTCCCTCCATCGGCCCTGGGGCTGACTCTGCTGATCATGGGGGATGCGACGGTCGGCGGAAACCTGTGCCTCGCCGGAGCGGTCCATGTGAATGGAAGCGCCGATTTCGGTCCGCAAGACGCGCATCTCAAGTGCGGCGGTACCTACACTACGGGTGATACCATCAATCCGCCGCCGATCTACACGGAAGTCGACTCGTTTCCGAATGCGACCTATTACAAGGTGCGGGGCACGAAGATCGGGAGTACCTATCAGGCGCGCATCTACAACGGGAACGATGTCGACATCACAACCGCGCTGGGGGACAGCCTGGTGGATGTCACCACCTACAACCCCGGCCAGAAGATTTTCACCTTCGAGTTCAAGGGGGCCGCGGACATCAACAAGTATTTCGACGATGCCACCGGAATCTTCGGACGCAATGCCGGAGACATCGCGGTGGTCATCAACTTCGGCGAAGAGCCGGTGATCAACCCGCCGGGCTCCGACGGGATCACTAAGCTGATTATCGATGCCAATCCCAACCAGGTCATCAATGCCACGGTCATCAACACTCGCTTCACCGGAGCAACGCTTGCGGACCGGTACGATTATCGTTGTTGGAAGGGTGGGGTCACCCTCGTCAAGCAGATCATCTGGGAGCCCTACTATGGGGTTGCCCTGGTGGTGCACGACTTCCAGAAGCAGGGAGGCTCGCTGGTTCGCATGGGCACGCCAACTTGGCCGGCGCTCGTCTACGTGACCCAAGATGCAGTCTGGGTCAATGCGAACTTCGAGCTTTGTGGTAGCATGATCTGCCTGGGCAACTGGAACAGCACCGGCGGTCCGGATATGATCTATAATGGGGCGTTCATGGCCAACCTGCCCGACTACTTGATGGATACATGGCCACAGGGGTCGGCGGGAACCCTCCAGGTACTTCGCTGGCGGGAACTCGCAGCCTCATCGGAGTAGGGACGATTCTCGGAGGCGTCGTTTGTTCGGATCAGGGAAGATCCGCACTGGAATCGACCTGGGCACCGGCAGCGTCAAGATCGTTCGGATCAAAGGGATTGATCAATCCGCGACGATCACGCACGCCGGGTTTGAGCCCTGGCCCCAGGCGGAAGAGTCTGCGGACTTGGCCGAGCCGGCCGCGGTGGCGTTGAGTCGTCTCCTCGCCCGGTTCGGGCTGCGCAAGAACAGCCTCGGCCGCATTGCGGTTGCCGTGAGCGGTGAGGAGACGAGCCTGCGCGAGGTCTTCCTGCCTCCCCTGAGCGATGCCGAAATGCGCATGGCGCTTCCCTTCGAAGCGCGCAGGCACCTCAACCTCGAAGACATGTCCTCTCCACAGCTGGACTTCCAGATCCTGGGTCCTGCCCCACGGTCCGAAGAGGAGGATCAGGAGCAGGTCCGCGTCCTGTTGGCCGCCGTGCCGCGGCAGGTACGTGATTTCCCAGTGCGTGTGCTGGCCCGCCTCGGGCTGGAGCCCGAGGTCGTTGACCTGGAGCCGCTCGCGGGCTTGAATGCGCTGATGGCGCATCAGAATGGAGAGCTTGAGGCGAAGCGCGTTGTTGGCCTGCTCGATCTGGGACGCCGACGAGCCTGCCTGCATGTGACCGGCTGCAACGGAGGCTTCTTGAGCCGGACCGTGGGTCCGGGGCACCCCGGCGAGGATGCCGGTGAGCGAGTGGCTGCCTATCGGGAGAGACTCACCGAACGGATCCGCGAGACGCTCACCTACTACCGCGGGCGCTTTCGCCAGGAGGTCGCCCAGATCCACCTGGCCGGCGGGGGAAGTCTGCTCCGCGATCTAGCCAGCGACCTGCGGGAAGCGCTCGAGCGTCCGGTTGCCGTCCTCGATCCTCTGACGCACAGACTCGCCAAGACACGCGGCGCGGCGGAGGTCGAGGGTATGGGTTCGCGATTCGTGGTTGCCTGGGGGCTCTGTCAGTGGTGGAACCGCGGCGATGTTTAGGATCAACCTCTACCCAGAGTATGCCGCCAAGCGGCGCATGGTGCAGCGACGGGTCCTGTGGACGGCTCTACTTGCGCTGGTCCTCGCGCTGGAGGCGGCGCTATTGGCGGGGCTGACGACGAGCGGGATTCTGCTGCAGGAGCGGGCGAACGCCCTGCGCAGGCAGACCGACGAGCTTGCGGCTCAGCTTCCTGAACTACCGCCCGTTGATACCGAGTTTGCCCTGGAGGTTCTCGCCGAGCGCCGTGAGCGCATCGACTGGATGCCCAAGTTAGCGGCGCTCTCGACAGTCATCCAAGAGGGTGTGCGGCTCTCGGAGATCATCGGACAGACAAGCTGGCGCCGGCAGGGTGCGCGGCTGGAGGTGAGGGGCATTATCCGGGGCGCGCGGCCCCGCATGGAGGATGTCGCCCGCCTCGCCGAGGCCCTGAAGGGAGATGTCCACATCGCAGAGGATTTTCCGGCCGTGCAGGTCTCGCGCATCGGGAGTGAGACCGACTTTCGGATCATCTGCGAACCCGCGCAGGCGCAGGGAGCTGATTGATGGCGCGCTCGCAGTCGGATCTGACGGTCTTTGCACTCGGCCTGGGCGTCGCCGTGTTGGTGCTGACGCTGGCCATCGATCTGGGGTTCACCCAGCCGCAGGCCGAGGAAGTCGAACGCCTTACGGCGCTGCGGGCCCGCTTGCGCCGGCAGGTGGACCTGCGCCAGGCGCGCGATCGGCAGGTCGAAGATCTGCACGAATTCCTGGAGCAAGAGAATCTGGCCGGTGTGCTGCTGGCCGCGCCGCGCAGCGATCCGGCGACCTATCTGGGTGAGTTGCTCGAGCAGACGCGCATGGTGCGTGAGGAGTTACGCCACGAGAAGAGTCGTGAGACCGAGAGGTTCAGGATTACTCAGCTCCGACTCGAGGTGCGCGGCAGCTATGGGGCGCTGATCTCCTTCATCCGCACGCTCGAACAAGGTGCCCGACTGGCAACCGTCGAGATGTTCATGATCGAAGTGGTGGAGGGCGACCGCACCCGGCGAGGGGAAGTGATGCTGCGGGCTGAACTCGCGATCTCGATCTTCGATCCCAAGGGGTAACGCTGGCGATGGGCAATCTGATGCACGGCAGTCGCGGATTCTGGATCAGTCTGGGAGTGCTGGTTCTGATCGGCGTCTTCCTCGGTGCCCGTTCCTGGGGTGCCGTGCGTGCGGTGCTCGCCATCCAACAGGAATCGTCAATGAACCAGGCAACCGATGAGGTTCCCTGGACGAGTCACGCTGCCGTTATCTCCTATAAGGATAGCCTGTTGGCCAATGTCGTCGTTGCGCAGCGGGATCCGTTCGACAATCCGCCGGTGGAGTATCGACCTCGGGTGGAAATCGATCCGGAGCCCCTGGTCAGGGAACCGCTCTTGCGCGCGATTCTCTACGACACGGTCAACCCGAGTGTGATTCTCAGTGTGGGCAGTGCAAGCTCGCGGTGGCTGCATGAAGGCGAGAGCTTCCTTGGGTGGAGAGTGGCCGATATCGCATCGACCGCCGTCACGGTCACCCACGGTGATCGGAGCGCTGTTCTCTCCCTTTCCCCTTTCTAGGAGGAGACGCATGTCAGGGAAACCGAATCGGGTGAATCGGAAGGTCGGGATCACTGCCTTCGGATTGCTGGTAGTACTGCTGGTGTTCCCGGCGATGGCATCGGGACAGGATCGCGGTGCTGCGTCGCTGATCACGCTGGATGCTGACAGTACGTCGGTCAACGACATCCTTCAGATCCTCGCGGAACGCAGCAACCTCAATATCGTCACCAGTCCCGAGGTGATGGGCCGGACGATATCGATTCATCTGCGCAACACGCCCTTCGATGAGGCGCTCAACTTGGTGGTGCGAGCCGCAGGGTTGGGCTACGAGCGCGTGGGGGAATCGATCCTGGTCGCGGATGTCGCCAGGCTCGAGACTCAAACGGGACTTGTGACGCGGGTGTTCGATCTGCAGTACGCCAACGCGGATGAGGTGGGCCGGATGCTCGAAGTGCTCACCAAGAATGCAGCCGCCAATGCGGCCGGCGACCGGATCGTCGTCCGAGCTTCGCAATCCGTGGTCGAGCAGATCGAGGAGATCATCGCGCTTCTGGACCGCAAACCAATCCAGGTCCAGCTCACCGCCCGCCTGATCGAAGTCAACACCTCCGCGCTGCAAGAACTCGGAATCGACTGGGAGAGAATCACTGACTGGTCGACCGTGATTGCCGAGGGGCCGTTTCGGGAGACGGCTCGCGGGGCGTTGCCCAACGAACTCGGCGTGATCAAGGCCGACGAGACGCTGGACTACTACCGCCAGGTGAACGCCTTCGAGATCGCCCTCGATGCAATGCTGACGGACGGCACGGCGCGGCTGCTCGCCGACTCGAAGGTCGTCACGATCAATGGCGCCTCTGCGGAGTTCTTCGCCGGCGAGACGGTGCCGGTCGTGATCACATCATTGTCGAGTGCGGGTGTTGGCGGTGCTGCCCTGCAGACCGTACAGCTCGAGAAGATCGATGTGGGTGTGCGTCTCAGAATCACGCCGCGTGTCTCCGCCGACGGGTTCATTACGACGCTTGTCGAACCGGAGGTTTCACGAATCATCCGCTTCGTCGGTCCCGACGATGATCTCCCCCAGACCTCGACCAGGCGGGTGCGGACGCAGGTGCGCGTGCAGGATGGCGAGAAGATCTACATCGGCGGTCTGCTCTCCGAAGAGGAGCGCAAGACGGTCAAGAAGGTCCCCATCCTTGGGCAAATCCCCTTGCTCGGCTATCTCTTCCAGCATCGTAGCATCGATAGGACTCGTCTCGACCTGGTGATCGAGATTACGCCGTGTGTGGTCGGGGATGCGGGGGCTGCTCTTCCCCAGACTCCGGAGATGCATGGCTCGCGACTCGATCCGCGGGATTCGGAAGAGGATGAGGGTTCGGAAGCTCAGGCGACCGGCGGGACGCCCGCTGGGGATGACTGGAACTAGGGGAGTCCGAAGATGAGAATCGGTGATGTTCTCGAGGAAGCGGTTCGCCGGGAGGCCTCCGACCTGATCATCAGTGCGGGGGCTCCGATCACCTATCATGTGCATGGCGTCCTCGAGCCGAATGAGCCGGCCACGCCCCTGACCCCGCGGGACAGCCAGGATCTCGCCTACCAGCTCCTCAATGAAGAGCAACGCAAGACCTTCGAACAGGTCTTCGAACTCGACCTGGCGTTCCACTATCGCGACCTGGCCCGGTTCCGCGTGAGTGTCTACCGTCAGCGTGGGACCGTTGCTGCTGTCCTGCGACTCGTGCCGCTCTCGGTTCCTCACTACACCGACATCGGGATTACCGAGAAGCTGATGGGCCGCTTGCTCACGACCCCCAACGGGCTCGTGCTCGTCACCGGACCGACGGGGGCCGGGAAGTCGACGACGGTGGCGAGCTTCCTATCCTATCTCAACACCGAGACGGACATCGCCCGGCACATCATCACGATCGAAGACCCGATCGAGTTCCTGCTGTCCTCGCAGGTCTGCATCATCGACCAGCGCGAACTGGGATCGGATACGCAGAACTACGCCATTGGGCTGCGTAGTGCCCTGCGGCAGATGCCGCACATCATCTTTGTCGGGGAGATGCGGGATCGTTCAACGATGGAGATTGCGTTGACCGCGGCCGAGACGGGAAACCTCGTCATCAGCACGCTTTCGACCCAATCCGCTTCGAAGACGATCAACCGGATCATCGACGTCTTTCCCTTGGAGGATCAGGCCGAGGTCCGGACCCGCCTTGCGCTGACGCTCAAGGCGGTGATCTCGCAGGTTCTGCTGCGGCGCATGGATATGCCGAAGCGCGTCGCCGCACGGGAGGTTCTCTATATCACGAGTTCAGTGAGCAATCTGATACGCGAAGGCAAAATCCATCAGATCGATAACGTGATTGCCAGTAGCTACGATCAAGGGATGGTCCTGCTGGACGACTCCTTGCTGGAACTGCACCGTAACGGGATCGTGGATGCGGCCAGCATCATCCCCCGCCTTCAGGATACGGAGAAGATCCGCCTGTTGGTCTGAGGGGTCTGCTGGTGAAAGGAGGGTCTGCAGATGCTCGACTCGGTGCGCGCGAAGGCCAGGCTGCGCAGGTTCATCAAGGGCTGGGTCACCTACCGCGACCTGGTGCTAGATTGTCTGGGGAAGCGGGAGACGACGGCCGAACAGGAACAGCGGTTCCTGAAACTCCAGGCCCGACTCGCCTCCCAAGTGCCTTGGTTGACATCAATTGTGCCGCCCAACTTGGGGCAGGAGGCTCAGCGGCAGCTCACCCAGGTGACGGAGCTGCTCAACCGGTACCGCAGCCTGCGAGCCGAGAGCCTGACGGGGCAACGGGAGCGCGAGGAATTCGAGCGTGAGTGGCACGAGGGCTTCATCTTCCTCAACAAGTTGACCGGTGTGCAGCTTCTCGGAAGCAAGCAGCCGGCGAAACGCCTGGGCGTAGGTGTGCCCAGGGGGCTGTCGCAGCACACGCGGCGCCAGCGGGGACCGGTGGTGCGTTTCCTCGGATTCCTGCTTCGCGTTGCCGTAATCTTCGTCGCGATCTATCTAGTCGCGCGTGGTTTGGGGCTGCGCTGGACCGCGGAGGGCCGGTTCACGCCGGTCCTTCCGGAGAGTTTCATCAGTTGGTGGAGTGGTGTCCAGGGGGGGCTGGGTGACATCTGGGGAAGAATCGCCTTTTTCGCGCAGCCGCTGATCGCAGCCTACGGGCCAACGGTCACGATCATCATGTTCGCGGTCTTGCTGTTTGCGATCTTCTATTGGGCTTTTCTGCGTGGGTAGCAGGTTCGGCGTGTTCGGTGGCTCGCTGGAGCGACCTGTACCAAGGAGTGAACGATGAAGTCAGCTCTCTTCGCCCTCGGAATGGCGATGCTTCTCCTGTCTCCCTTCCTCGGCTGCGAGAAACAGAATGATGGGCCCACCGGGCCGGGAGGAACTCCAGGGGAACCCTCCGACGTGCCGGATGACATCGCCCTCGCGCGCAGTTTTCCTCCGCTGTTGGCCAATGGTGTCGATGAGATCACCGTCTACGCGACTGTTGTTGACGCCGCCGGTCGCGGTCTCGATGGCGTGGGCGTGGTCTTTGTGACGACTCATGGTGCGATCGAGCCCTATGCGACGACGAGTGGGACGGGTGTCGCCCAGACGACTTTGACCAGCACTGCCTCGACCGAGGACGTGATCGCTGCCGTGACCGCGCAGGCGAGCACGGCGACGGGAGAGACGATGGCAGCGGCTGCAGGGGCCCGCATTCTGGTCACCCAGACGCCGCTGAAGTCATCGGTACTACAGGAGCCCGCCAATCAAGCTCTCTTGCGTCCCCGCACGCAGGGGGTGTTTTCCTTGGCTGCGACAGTCATTGAGGATATCGCTCAGATCACGATGAAAGGCATCACGATCACCGCCGAGGCGCACCCGGCAGTGATTCCGGCCGACGGCGTGAGCGAGTGCGAGATCGTGGCCATGGTGACCGAGACGACCCGGGGCGTGCCACTGAGCGATGAGTCTCTCAGCTTCGGCACCAGCGCCGGATCGATCGAGGGACAGATGATCACGGGTAGCGACGGAGTGGTGGCGGCAACACTGAGAGCGAGTCCGGGCGAAACAGCCGCCACGGTGACCGTCTACTACGGCCAGACGCTCACCGCGACGACGGCAGTCGCATTCAGTCCGCTGACGCTTTCACTCGCTACCGACATGCCCCCGCTGTTGGCCGACGGCGCCTCGGAGACCAACGTGGTTGCGCTGTTGGTAAACGATGAGGGCAATCCGATCGTGGGAGCCAGAGTCGATTTCGGAACTACCCTCGGTACGGTCACTTCTCCAGTGGACACCGACGCCGATGGCAGGGCAACCGCCCGCCTGATCGCGGGAACCGCGCCCGGAACGGCCACGGTTCGGGCATCGTTTGGTGATCTCTTGCGGGACAGTGTGACCGTGATGATTGCCGCCTTGCCGACCGCGGCTTCACTCGAGCTTGGGGCCGATCCGGCCATTCTGTCCGCCGACGGGCTGAGCCAGGCGACGATCATCGCCACAGCTCTCGATGCCGACGGCAACCTGGTGCCGAATGGCACCGCCGTGACCTTCAGCGTTCTCTCGGGCGGCGGGACTATCGTCCAGCCCGTACGGCTCACATCCGGCGGTGTTGCCGAGGCGACCTACATTGCCGGGACGACGGCCGGGACGGTGAGCGTCCAGGCCAGCTCCGGCAGCGCGACGGAGACCACCTCCCTGGAGCTGGTTCATCTCGATGTGGGGCGTCTGACCCTGACCACCGAGAGCCCGACGTTGCTCGCCAATGGAATTGAGTCGACCCTGCTGACCGCTACGGTCACCGATGTGCATGGCCATCCCGTGCTTCCTGGAACGATCGTGAGCTTTGCGGCGGGCGAGGGCGAAATCGACCGGGTGTCGCCAACGGATGAGAATGGCGTGGCCACGGCTTGGCTGCGTTCCGACCCGCTGGTCACCGGGACGGCGCGCGTCTCGGCAAGGGCGGGGGAGTTCCAGCGGACCGTGGATGTCAAGTTCGTCTCTGAGGAAGCCGCTCACATCGAGGAGATCAGCACCGATCCCCCTAGTATTGGCGTTGTGGGCGCCGGAGATCATGAGACGGCCGTAATGATATTCGAGGTTCAGGACTGCAATGGGATTCCAGTTGATCTCGATCATGCCGTCACGTTGGATTTACATATCGAGCCGGTGACCGGTGAGACCGATGCATATCTCTGCCCGCTCTCGGCGACGACCAATGATCGTGGACTGGCGACAACGACGGTGAATGCCCAGACGAAGTCGGGTGTCGTGAAAGTCTCGGCATCGGTTGGGACGCTTCTCGGGGAGCCGATCAAGGTGGCGATCCACGGGGATCAGCCCGACGTTGAACATTTCGGGATCGCCTTCGAACAGATCAATATCGCCGGACTAGTGCATGCTGGGATCCACAATCCCGTAACTGGCTACGTCGGGGATGCGTGGGGCAATCCCGTCCCACTGGGAACCCGCGTCTGGTTCTACAGCGAGTACGGCCTCGTTCAGGGCAGTGCGGGCACCAATGAGCATGGTGAGGCGACGGTGGACGAAGTGACGGCGGCGCCCTTCCCGCAGATTCCCGGCGGGGATGGGCTCGTCACGGTCTGCGCGCAGACGGTGGACAAGTCAGGTGCCTGGATCGAGACCTGTGGCGATGTGATGTGGTCCGGTTCGACGATTGTAGAGATCCTGGAACCTGAAGCAGGATTCGACGTGCCCAATGGGGGTGCGGTCACGATCCAGTTCCAGGTGCGCGACGCCAACTTCAACCCGCTGACCGAGGGCACAAGCATCTCCGTCGCTGCCACGGAAGGGAAACTGGCCGGCGTCACCAGTTTCACGCTACCGGATACGCAGAGTTCGGCGTATACGGAGTTCGAGGTGATCTTGACTGATGACGACGCGCTGGATGTAGATCCGAGGACATCCATCGTCACGATCACGGTCACCAGCTTCAACGGAGACGTCGTGACGACGATCTCCGGAACCGTCAACTAGAGTCTGAGGTCGATAGGTTCTCGCCCGGCTGCTCTATCATGATTGGCCGGGCGAACTTCTGAGTCGGCGATGCGCAGAGGACACCCGAGCGTTTGAGCCACAGGACCTCCACCCGGCAGGCGGTGGCCTGTGGGCCGGTGCCTTGAGGAGGTTGGCATGCCCGCCTGGACCGACACCACCCCCCTCTTCTGGTTCTGGGTCGTCATGCTCGGGCTCGCCTTCGGCAGCTTCCTCAATGTCGTCATCTACCGCCTGCCTCTGGGGCAATCCCTCTGGCGCGGCCGTTCCCGCTGCCCGACGTGCGAGACGCGCATCGCGGCCTACGACAACATCCCGCTGCTGAGCTTCATGCTTCTGCGCGCCCGCTGCCGTCACTGCCGCGCGCCGATCTCGGGGCGCTACCCGCTGGTCGAGCTGCTCGGGGTCCTCTGCCTCGCCCTCGCCGCCTGGGCCTCTCCCAGCCTGCTCTCGGCGATCGTGCGCGCCGTCTTCCTGCTCGCGATGGTGGTCGTTTTCTTCGTCGATCTCGACCATCGGATCATTCCCGATGAGATCAGCCTCGGCGGCATCGTCGTCGGGATTGCCGCCGCCCCGCTCGTCGGCGTCGGGCGGATCGATGCGCTGATCGGCGCTGCCGTGGGCGTGCTGAGCTTCCTGCTGATCGCGGTGGGCTACCAGAAGCTGCGCGGCATCAGCGGGATGGGTGGGGGAGACATCAAGCTGGCGGGCACGCTGGGGGCCTTCCTCGGCTGGAAGGGCTTTCTGCTGACCGTCGTGCTCGGCTCACTCGCCGGCTCGGTGCTCGGCATCCTGCTCCTTGCCCGCCGGCGCGCCACGGGCCAGACTCCGCTGCCCTTCGGTTGCTTCCTTGCCCCCGCGGGGGCGATCGTCGTGCTGGTCGGCGAGCATATCTGGGCCTGGTATCTAGCCCTCCGCGTTTCCTGACGGTCCTCCCGGAAGGTCGGAGGCGGACCGATCCCTGGCCGGGATGACCCGGCCTCCGAGCAAACCAGACCGGATCGCCCAGCCCTTGCGACGCGCCCGCTCCTGTGGTCAACTTCGTGATCGACCGATTGCAGGCGCGCCACCATCCGTCGTGAGGGATGCATGCAGCCCGATCTCGAGCGAGTCCGCGAACTTCTGCAGCGCTTCGATGGCCGCCGAGTGCTGATCCTCGGCGATGCCATGCTCGATCACTACATCTGGGGCGAGACGACGCGGATCTCGCCCGAGGCCCCGATCCCGGTTGTCACCGTGCGCCGCGAGAGCTCGCGTCTCGGCGGGGCGGCCAATGTGGCCCACAACGTGCGCCGTCTCGGCGGGGAGCCGGTGCTGCTCTCGGTGATTGGGGAAGACGAGGCTGGGGTTCAACTCAAACGTGTCCTCGAGGAGCGTGCCATCGACACCTCCGGGCTGGTCACCGATCCCGAGCGCCCGACGATCAAGAAGACGCGGGTGATCGCCCGCAGCCAGCAGGTCGTGCGCATCGACCGCGAGAGCGACGGCGCGCTCGGCGACGACGCCCGCGGGCGCTTCTCCGAAGCCATCGCCGCCGAACTCGAGCGGGCCGATGCGATCGTGATCTCCGACTACGGCAAGGGGTTGATCTCGGAGCGCCTGCTCGACCAGTGGTTGCCGCGATTCATTGCCACCGGTCACCCGGTCTGCGTCGATCCGAAGGAGACCCACTTCCACCGCTATCGCGGAGTCACCGTACTGACTCCCAATGTTCACGAGGCCTCCTTCGCGGCCGGGACCCGGGTTCGTGACGAGGAGACGCTCGAGGAAGTGGGGCGCCAGCTGCTGCGCCAGCTCCATGCTCGGCACCTGCTGATCACCCGTGGCGAGGCGGGCATGTCGCTCTTCACGCCCGATCACGAGCGCTGCGACATTCCCTCGGCCGGGCGCGAGGTCTACGACGTAACCGGCGCGGGTGATACGGTCGTCGGCGCTCTGGCCCTGGCCTTGGCGGCCGGAGCCTCGATGGAAGAGGCGACCCGGATCGCCAACCAGGCCGCCGGGGTGGTGATTCGTGAGCTCGGGACCGCCACGGTGACGCGGGAGGAGTTGCTCGAGAGCTGGGCCGCGATCGAAGGCGGGCGGGAGCAGGCATGAGGGTCGAACCGGCCGCAGCGCGGGTGCTTTCGGCGGAGGAACTGCGCCGCCGCTGGCTGCCGGAGCGGGAGGCGGGGCGGAGGCTGGTCTTCACCAACGGCTGCTTCGACGTCCTGCATGCCGGGCACCTGTCGCTGCTGGAGCGGGCCGCCGCGCTCGGCGATGATCTGGTCGTGGGGCTCAATTCCGATGACTCGGTGCGGCGCCTGAAAGGCCCCGGTCGCCCGCTGATGGGAGAGGCCGATCGGGCCGCCCTGCTGGCAGCCCTGCGCCCCGTCGACTGGGTCGTCCTCTTCGCAGAGGACACCCCGTTGAGACTCATCGAGACGTTGCTGCCCGATATCCTCGTCAAGGGCGCCGACTATGCCCATGGTGAGATCGTCGGCCGCGAGGTCGTCGAGGCCCATGGGGGAGAAGTCGTTCGCCTGCCGCTGGTTCCCGGGCGCTCGACCAGCGGCCTGCTGGCGCGGCTGCGCCGGCCTGCGGATCCCCCAGGCCCCTCCTCCGCTCCGCGCGGCTAGTTGGCCGCAGCCGGCCCCCCGGCGTTGGGCGAGGACCGGCGCATGCGCCTAATCGCCCGCCCGCTTTGACTTCCCGCCACCGATCTGCTATTCTCCGTCGCTTGCATTTGGAACCTAGGGGACATGGCAGGAGGGATCATGGACGGGAAACGCAGGCGCATCGTCATCCTGGGCGCCGGGGGCCGGGACTTCCACAACTTCAACATGGTCTACCGGGAGGATCCCGGTGTGGAGATCGTGGCCTTCACCGCGACCCAGATCCCGGGAATCGATGCACGTTCCTATCCGGCGTCGCTGTCCGGCCAGCTCTATCCGCAGGGCATTCCAATCGTTCCCGAGAATCGCCTGCCGGAGCTGGTGGCCGAGCAGAATGTTGAAGAGGTCGTGCTCGCCTACTCCGATCTCTCCAGCGAGACGGTGATGGCCAAGGCGGCCTGGGTGCAGTCACTCGGTCCCCACTTCACCCTGCTCGGCATCGAGGCGACTCAGGCGAAGAGCACCAAGCCGGTGATCGCGGTCCAGGCGGTGCGCACCGGCTGCGGCAAGAGCCAGACCTCGCGGCGCATCTCGGCGATCCTGCGGGATCTCGGCAAGCAGGCGGTCGCCGTGCGTCATCCGATGCCGTATGGCGATCTCGCCCGCCAGGGTGTGCAGCGCTTTGCGAAGATCGAGGACTTGGTCGAGCACCAGTGCACGATCGAGGAGATGGAGGAGTACGAGCCGCACGTCGCCAACGGCACGGTTTGCTATGCGGGGGTCGACTACGAGGCGATCCTGCGTGAGGCGGAGAAGGAAGCCGATATCGTCATCTGGGATGGCGGCAACAACGACACCTCCTTTTACAAGCCTGATCTCACGATCACCGTGCTCGATCCCCATCGCCCGGGTCACGAGCTGCTCTACTACCCGGGACGCACGTGTTTCCTGACGGCCGACATCTTGGTGATCAACAAGATCGACACTGCCGAGCCGGCCGGGATCGAACAGGTGCGGGAGAACATCCGCCAGTACAACCCCGGTGCGGTCGTCGTCGATGCGGCCTCGCCGTTGACCGTTGAGGATCCGGCGATCATCCGTGGCAAGCGCGTCCTGGTCGTTGAGGATGGGCCGACCCTGACCCATGGCGGGATGCGCTATGGTGCCGGGATGATCGCGGCGCGCAAGTTCGGCGCCTCCGAGATCATCGATCCGCGGCCCTATTTGGTCGGGGAGTTGGAACAGACTTTCGCCAAGTACCCCGAGATCGGCACGTTGCTGCCGGCGATGGGCTATGGCGATCAGCAGGTCCGTGATCTCGAGGCGACGATTGCCCGGGTTCCTTGCGATGCGGTGATCATTGGGACGCCGATCGATTTGCGGCGCATCGTCGAGATCAAGCAGCCCTCGCTGCGCGTCGGCTACGAGCTGCAGGAGATCGGCCAACCGACGCTCGCCGAGCTGGTCGCCGAGTTCGTAGAGGCGCAGCAGGCGTAGCGTAGGAGGCGAGGATGCCGCAGCAGACGATGCTGATGATCAAGCCGGATGCGGTGGAGCGGAATCTGTGCGGGAAGATCCTGGCGCGATTGGAGTCCGAGCGTTTCCAGGTGCGGCGGCTGAAGATGATACACTTGCAGCCGGCCGAGGCACAGCGCTTCTACGCTGTCCACGAGGGCAAGCCATTCCTGGAAAACCTGGTGGCGTACATGTCGTCGGGACCGATCTGTGCGGCTGTCCTTGAACGGGAGGATGCGGTCAGCCATCTGCGCCGCGTCGTGGGCGCGACCGATCCTGGAGAGGCCGAGACGGGGACGATTCGGCGGGACTTTGGTATCGACAAGACGCGCAATGCGGTTCACGCTTCGGATGCTCCGGAGACCGCCGCGGCGGAGATCGGTTTTTTCGGCCTGACCCTCGATCGCGAAGAGCGCTAGTTGCCGCGTGTCAGCGGCAGCGAGCCTGGGGCGGGTCCAGGGGGTGCGATGGATGCGCGGAAGCCACTGCGCCTGACCCTGCGCGATGTGCCCCAGGGAGAAAGCACGCTCTCCGAGGAGTTCTCGGCGGGCGATCTCGACGTCGTCGAGGTCGACTTTCTCGCGCCGGTTTCGGTAACGGTCGAACTGGTTCGCAGTGGGGAGCAGCTCCAGGTGCGGGGGGCGGTGACCACCCGGATCCGCCAGCGCTGTGTGCGTTGCCTGGAGGAGATCGATACGGAGATCAGCATGCCGGTCGAAGTGGTGGCCCGCAGGCCGACCGAGCGCGAGCGCGGAGATGACCCTCCCGAGGGGATGCTCTTTCACGATGGCAAGGAACTCTCCTTGCTGCAAGAGGTTCGGGAATTGATACTCCTGGGGATTCCCCAGACGCCGGTTTGCCGTCCCGACTGCGCCGGGCTCTGCCCGCATTGCGGGGAGAATCGGAGCAGCGGAGCTTGCCGCTGCGCCGATCGCCCATCCGGCGATCCGCGCTGGCGGGCATTGGAGAAACTGCCCGGCTCGGGGCCGCAGCAGGAAGGATCGTCTTAGCCGACGGTCCCCGGCATGGAAAGGAGAACCGATGGCGCTGCCGAAACGAAGACACTCGAAGGCTCGGCGCAGCAAGCGCCGCGCCACCTGGCGGGCATCGACCCCGATGGCGCGCGTGCTTTGCCCGCACTGCGGTCAGGCCAAGCGACCGCATCGGATTTGTCCTCATTGCGGTCATTACCGCGGCGAGGAAGTCCTGCTGGTCAAGGAGGCCTAGGGCCTACGGGAGGCCTCGCGGACGATCCATGCCTGCTGCGCAACGCCGCATCCGCATCGCTGTCGACGTCATGGGGGGCGACAACGGCCCGGAGGTCATTGTCCGGGGCGCGGTCGAGGCCCTCCGCACGATCGACGGGGATTTCGACATCCTGCTCGTCGGAGACGAGCGGGTGGTCTGGGATATCATTGCCCGCTTGAAGCCCGAGCGCCTGCCGCTTTTCAGCGTCCATGCCCCTGAGCAGATCGCGATGGACGAGAAGGCCCCGCGGGCGCTGCGGCGCGAGAAGCGGGGTGTCTCGATCGTTCGCTGTGCGACCCTCGTCGGCGAGGGGCGTGCCGATGCTCTGGTCAGCGCCGGGAACACCGGGGCGGTGGTCACCTCCTCGCTCCTCAACCTCGGGCGAATGCCTGGGATCCAGCGCCCGGCGATCGGAACGACCATCCCGACTCCCGAGGGGCGCTGCGTGATGCTCGATGTTGGGGCGAATGCCGACTGCAAGCCGATGCATCTTTACCAGTTCGCTCACATGGGCCGCATCTTCGCCCAACTCGTGCTCGAGCAGGAGAACCCTCGCGTGGGGCTGCTCAACATCGGTGAGGAGGAGACGAAAGGGAGTGCTCTCGCTCAGGCGGCCCACAAGCTGCTGGCCGCCGACCGGGAACGGCTCAATTTCGTCGGCAATGTCGAGGGGCGGGACATCTTCGCTGGGCGGGCGGATGTTGTCGTCTGCGACGGTTTCACCGGGAACGTGATTCTCAAGCTGGCCGGGGGGATCGCCAATGTGGGGGCCCGCATGGCCGCTCACGAGATCAAGCGCAGCCCCCTGATTCGTCTCGGGGCCCTGCTGATGAAGCCGGCCCTGGCGGGTATCAAGAGGCGTTTCGATTACGAGGAATATGGCGGCGCTCTGCTGGTCGGCACGCGGGGCATCTCGGTGATCTGCCATGGTCGCTCATCTCCCCGGGCGATCCGCAATGCCGTCCGGGTCGCCCTGCGTGCGATCCGCGGTGATCTCGAGGGGACGATCACCCGGGTGCTGGTCGAGCAAGGTGCCACATCGTTGCCTGCAGCGCCATGAGGCGGCCGGCGAAAGCCCTTGCGCGGAAGGGGAGATAACGATACAAACGTGCCGTTTGAGTCGAGGCAGCGGATCTGCCCGGACAGGGGGAGGTGTACCCCAACGGCGCGATGCCGGCCGGGGGCTCCCGAGCGGATACCAACGAGAGGTCGTGACGGTCGCGAGACGACCGCTAAGCGCAACCAAGGCACACGAATGAGAGTTCTGCTCTTTCCCGGGCAGGGGTCACAATTTGTCGGCATGGGACGGGATCTCCATCAGGCGCATCCCGCTGCCCGTGACCTGCTCGATCGGGCCGATCGAATCCTCGGCACCCCGCTGACACGGTTGATGTTCGAAGGCCCCGAGGAGGAGTTGCGGGCCACCCGCAACGCCCAGCCGGCGATCCTAGCTCATTCCCTGGCCGTCTGGGCGATTCTGGAACCCCGGTGGGGCGCGGAGACCTTTGTCGCGGCGGGCCACAGCCTCGGCGAGTACTCGGCCCACGTGGTTGCCGGGACGCTTTCCTTCGAGGATGCGCTCCGGCTGGTCCGACGCCGCGGTGAGCTGATGCAGGCCGCCGGGGAGGCCAGCGCCGGAGCGATGGCCGCGATTCTGGGTTCGGACCGTGAGACGGTCGAGGCCGTGTGTGCGGAAACACAGGGTCTCGTCGTCCCTGCCAATCTCAACGCCCCCAATCAAGTCGTCATCTCAGGCGAGCGCGCGGCGGTGCGTGCGGCCCTGGAGACGCTCGGCGCGCGCGGGGCGCGCCGGGTCGTCGAGCTGAAGGTCAGTGGTGCCTTCCACTCCCCGCTGATGGCCCCCGCTTCGGAGGGATTGGCCCAGGCGCTGGCGGATGTCGCGCTTACGGATGCCCGCTGCGCGGTCTATGCCAATGTCACCGCTGAGCCGGTGACCGAGGAGAGTAGGATCCGCGGCCTGCTGGTCGAGCAGCTTCTCAAACCAGTGCTCTGGGAGCCGACGTTGAGGAAGCTGATTGCTCTCGACGAGCCGGCCTTCTTCGAAATCGGTCCGGGACAGGTCCTCAAGGGTCTGTTGCGGGCAACCGATCGCAGCCTCTCCTGCCGGAGCTTGGGAACGGCGGAGGAAGTGCTGGCGTTTCTGGATGAGGTGTAGCGCGGGAGGGCTGGGCCTGCCCCGGCACATGGCTGTTGTGGAGACTGCCTTCCACTGAGGAGGAGAGGAACATGGAGAACTACGAGGAAAAGGTCCGCGAGATCATCGTCGAGCAGCTGGGCGTGACGCCCGAGCAGGTGATTCCCGAAGCATCCTTCATCGACGATCTCGGCGCCGATTCGCTCGACACCGTTGAGTTGGTCATGGCGTTCGAGGATGCCTTCAGTGTCGAGATTCCCGACGAAGATGCCGAGAAGCTGACGCGCGTCGGGGATGCGATCGACTACCTGAAGAAGCGCTTGGCGGAGAAGGCCAGTAGCTAAGAGCTGGCCGGCGCCGCTCGGTCGCGGTCAGACCGCTATGTTCGTCGAAAGGATGTCCAATGAAGAGGCGTGTTGCGATCACGGGGCTTGGCGTGGTCTCGCCGGTGGGCAACAGTGTTCCCGTTGCCTGGGAGAACATGACGGCCGGACGAGGTGGGATCTCTCGCCTGACCAGCTTCGACTCGGATGAGTTCACGAGCAGGATCGCTGGTCAGGTGAAGGACTTCGCCCCCGAGAAGTTCATCGATCGTAAGACCCTGCGGCACACTGACATGTTCGTGCAGTACGCATGGGTCTCCGCGGAGGAAGCCTTCGCGGACGCGGGGCTCGAGAAAGAGAAGGTCCCCTCGGAGCGTTTTGCGGTGATCATCGGCTCGGGCATCGGGGGCATTACGACCCTCGAAGCCCAACACAAGGTGCTGCTCAAGCGAGGTCCGCGGCGGGTGAGTCCCTTCTTCGTGCCGATGATGATCTCGGACATGGCGAGCGGGCAGCTCTCGATCGTCTTCGGCGCCAAGGGGCCCAACTTCTGCACCGTCTCGGCGTGTGCCTCCGGCGCTCACGCCGTCGGCGAGGGGTACCGCCTGATCGCCGAGAACAGGTCGGATATCGTGATGGCGGGTGGGAGTGAGTCTCCCCTGACTGAGCTTGCCTTGAGCGGCTTCTGCTCGATGAACGCCTTGAGCACGCGCAATGACGATCCCGAGCATGCCAGCCGGCCGTTCGATAAGGAGCGCGATGGGTTCATCATGTCCGAAGGGGCCGGCACGTTGATTCTCGAGGAGTGGGAGCGTGCGCGCCGCCGAGGAGCGGAGATCTATGCCGAGCTCGTCGGCTATGGGTCGACCGCCGATGCCTATCATGTCACCGCCCCGTCGCCGACCGGGGAGGGGGCCGGCCGGGCCATGGAACTGGCCTTGGAGGATGCGCAGTTGGCGGTCGAGGCAGTCGACTACCTCAACGCCCACGGCACCTCGACGCCGCTGAACGACAAGGGGGAGACGGCGGCCATTCGGCGGGTCTTCGGCGCCGCTGCCGATCGCCTGCCGGTGAGTTCGACGAAGTCGATGACGGGCCATCTCTTGGGTGCGGCGGGTGCGATCGAGATGATCGTCTGTGCGCTGACGATCAAGCATGGCGTGATCGCGCCGACGATCAACTACGAGGTACCCGACCCTGAGTGCGATCTCGACTACGTTCCCAATCAGGCCCGGGTGAAGCAGGTGAGGGTCGCGCTATCGAATTCTCTCGGGTTCGGTGGGCATAATGTCTCGCTGGTGGTCAAGGCCTCCGCATAGACACTGGCTGCGTGGGTTTCGCCGTCTCTTCGGCGAGCGCCGACGTGGGCCTGTGCATCCCGGTGCCGGGCCGGATGTCAACGAGGTGCTGCAGGCCTTCGAGGCCCGGGCGGGCCTGCGTTTCAACGATACCGGTCTTCTACAGCGGGCCCTGACGCACCGGTCTTACCTCGGTGGGGAAGAGGCCCACGGCCCCGATTCCAATGAACGCCTTGAGTTCCTCGGCGATGCGGTGCTCGAACTGATCGTCATCGAGCATCTCTATCACCGCTTTCCCTTCGACCGTGAGGGCGACCTGACCCAGAAGAAGTCGCTGTTGGTCAGCCGCCCGGTGCTCGCCGACCGGGCCGAGCGGTTGAGGCTCGGCCGGTTCATTCTGCTCAGCGATGCCGAACGCGAGGCGGGGGGCGGGGAACGCAGTTCGATTCTTGCCGATGGCTTCGAGGCTGTTCTCGGGGCGATCTACCTGGATCAGGGTCTCGAGGGGGCGCGTCGCTTCGTCGGTCGTTGGCTGCTGCGCCATTCGAGCCGCATCCTGCACGATACCGAGAAACAGAACTTCAAGAGCCTGCTGCAGGAACGCATCCAGGCCCATCTGCGCGTCCATCCCCGCTATCGCGTGATCAACGAAGAGGGCCCCGATCACGAGAAGCGCTTCAGCATCGAGGTCGTCGTCCGCGGCCAGGTGTTGGGCAGCGGTGCGGGCCGCAACAAGAAAGAGGCCGAGCAACAGGCCGCCCGCGACGCGCTTGGGTCGAGCGAGCTCGCGCACTGGCTGGAGTCCCGCGACGGCTAGCGGGCGGCGCTGCCTGGCGCGAGGCAACGCTCAGCGGGAGGCGCTGCCTAGTGCGGGATGACCCCCAGCGGGAGGCGCTCCCTAGCGCGAGGCAACGCCCAGCGGGGGCGATGCCCGCCGACGGTCGCCTACTCGAGCCGGAAGCTCGCGCTCAACAGGATGCGCTGCTCGGAGAGATCCTCCGCGAGATTGAGCCCCTCACGGGCGAACTCGCTGTGCGCATAGGCCACATCGATCGTCATGGACTGCTCGATCAGCACGCCGAGTCCGACGCTTACGGTATAGCGATCGGGATCGAAGTCGGCGGGCTGGTAGACGGGAGCAGCATAGCCCTGATTGTCCGAAGTCAGGTCCTCGAGCAGGATCCGGTAGGCGACCGGCGCGTAGGCGAACCCCGCCCGCAGGCGGAGGCCGGGGAGTTCGGCGACATCGAGGAGGTACTCGGCGCCGAGGTGCAGGTCCCAGACCCGCTCGTAGGCGAGCTGCCGACGATCGCCCTCGTAGTAGCGCATCGGGCCGTCGTAGTCGATTTGCGTCCAGTCGGTGAAGCGGGCGTCCGCGGCGAGCAGCAGGCGCGGTAGTGCGGCGGCGCTGACCCCAATGCCGACGCTGAAGGGCAGAGTCATCTCCTCGTCGATGACATAGGTCTCGTCGAAGGGCGCGTCGAGGACAGTCCCATCGAGCGTGATCCATTGGGGCAGGTCGATGACCAGCCCGAGGCGGCCCCAGCCGCCGAGACGCGTGAGCGCGCCGAGCGATGCAGTAAAGCCGTCGATGTCGACGTCGAGAACGTCATGGATGTCGGTCTCGAGCAGGGGGTCGGCGTAGACCCAGTCCTGCTTGCGATTGCCCTGGATATAGCTGGTGCGGAAGCCGAGGGAGAGGGTCGGGCTGACATCGATCGCGTAGCCGAAACTCCACTCGCCGATCTGGCCCTCCTCGAAGATGTCTTCCTGGATGGTGCGCGGCTCAGCCCCCGTCGTCGTCCCACGGCGGCAGTACTCCCGGTCGAGCGGCCAAGGGGCGGCGTAACCGAGTGCGATCACCATGCTGCCGCGGTAGGTCGGAAAGGGGTAGACGAAGCCGAGTTCCGAGACCCGCGTGCGGGTCAGCGAACTCTGCGCTGCCGTTCCGTAGTAGGTCGTCTTGATGTCGCGGCCCAAGTCGCTGATCGAGCCGGAGAACTCCACGCGCTGCACCCGTGCCAAGCCGGCCGGGTTGTAGCGCAGGGCGGCGATGTCGTCGGAGACCGCCAGGTAGGCGCCTCCCATGCCCAGGACGCGGGCATTGCTCACGTAGTCGTGGGTCTGCGGCAGTTCGGGGACCCAGACGTCCGCCTGTCCCCAGGCGGAGAAGACCCCTCCCGTGGCGCAGAGCAGGAAGAACAGAAGGGTCGGCACCGCACGCGACGTGCGGCTCTGGGGTGCGTGAATGTTCATGGTGACAGATCCCTCTCGTTTGGGACGAGCATCCCTGCCGGACCCAGGGGGCTTCCCCGCGGCGCGTGACTAGCGGCGGATGCTGCGCTTGCGCTTCTGCTTCTCCTTCTCCTCTTCCTGGGGATCGCTTCCCGACTGGTTGGAGGAGGTTGCTGGAGCGGCCCCGATGATCGGGGCCGTGCCCGCTGAGGGGGCGGCGATCGGAGCGGGAACGACCAGCGGATCGCGCATGCGCGTCGAGTCGGCGAAGGCCGTCTGGACGTGTCGCGGGCGCCGGTCCCAACCATGGCGACCGCTCAAGACCGTCTCCGGTTCCTCGGCGGAGGCGGAGCAGTCAGGACACCAGACCCAGTGGTCGTCGCCCCACCAGCGTGAACCGTAGTAGTTGATCCAGGGGGAGCTGGAGTAGGCGTAGTACTCGACCCAGGGGTAGTAGTCGGCGGCGTAGGACTCGGTGCCGCCATGGCAGCGGCTGCAGTCCGACTCAGTGGTGGCACCGCCCGTTGCGCCCCCACGCGGATGTCGCAACATGGTGTAGCACCCTGAGAGGGTGAGGGCGACGAGCAGAGCGAGGACGATCGGGCCCATGGAGCGCCTGCTACCCGGGTCGATGAGTTTGGATCTATCGTGCATGCTGGCCTCACTGTTCCAGCGGCGCCGGGCTGCCGCAGGCTGTCTTCAAGCCGTCGTGGCCCCGACAGGTTCAGTATAGAGATCGGCCGCGATGCGTGTCAAAGTGATCGCTGCGGGGCGTGATTGCTGAAACCGGCGTCCCCGTCAAGCGTAACACAGTGCATGCTCCTAGGATGGGATACCCGTCCGAGCGATCAGGGTTCGCCGCAGAGCCGCGGAATCTCTGCCCGCGAGACGATTCCGGGGGGCGAGTGCGCAGCGGGTGCGCGGCGGTGGGGTCTCGGGGATCCTGGCGGAAGGCCTTTCCTGAGGCGTCTGTGATCCGGCAGGCGGCATGGTGGAGGGGGGAGGGATGAGTCAGAACCGCGACCCGATTCGGTGCGCCGGCCGACCGAGCGGCGGTCTGTTCCTGCTCCTGCTGTTCGGGGGACTCGTCCTCGCGCCGGTCGCCCCAGCCGTTCACTCGCCGGTTCCCGACAGCCTCGATTCGCGCACCGAGGTCTGGACCGCGTTTGCACTCGGCCTCCAGGCCGAATATGACAATGAACACAAGACCGCCCTGGCGCACTACCGCGCCGCTGAGAAGGCGGGGGCCCGCGATGCCGAACTGACGACCCGGATCGCGGCCTGCCTGATGGAGCTGCGCCGCCACGACGATGCCTTGGCCGAGGCGCAGCGCGCGGTGGCCGAGGACTCGCTCCAGGCGGAGGCCCACTGGATCCTGGGGACACTGGCGATTCTCCGACATGAGCCCGAGCGTGCCGTAGAGTCCTTCCAGCGCGCGACGGATCTGCAGGCCGACGTGGCCAAGCTCAACACCCTGGCCAGCCTGCTCGAACGCTTGGGGCGCTATCAGGAGGCCCTTGCCGTGGTCACCAGGATGACCGAGCTCTCCTCGATGCCGGGCATCCAGTTTCGCCGCGCCCGCTTGCTCGGGCAAGTCGGACGCGACGAGGAGGCGCTTGAGGAGTACTGGGTGCTCGTCGAACGGGACCCCGGCCGACACATCGCCGTGGAGGCGTTGCAGGGCCTGCTGGCGCGGCTCGAGCACCACGATGAGGCGATCCGGCTGCAGCAGCTGCTGGTCGAGCGTTTTCCCGACGACAAGAAGCAACGCTGGTCCCTGATCCGCTTGCTCGTGCAGGAAGAGCGCTGGACCGAGGTGGAGGAGGAGATCGGCCGCTATCGCGCGCGTCATCCTGACGATCCCTTGCCCTTGCTGCAGCTTGGACTGGTCGCCTATCGCCGGGGAGAGAACGAGCAGGCCCTCGCCTTCTTCGATCAGGCGTGGGCGTTGGAGCCGGAGATGCACCGGGTCGTCCGCTGGCGGATGCGCCTGCGGCTGGCCGAGAACATGATCGACTCGGCCAACGTCAGTGCGCAGAGGCTGTTGCGTCTGCGGCCGGAGGATATGGAGGCCTGGCGGGTCAACGCTCTCTGTCTGGCGGAGTTAGGGGAGCTCGATGCCGCGCTGCGCGCCTTGCATGCCTGGGGGGCCGCTGCTGCGGAGAACCCCGTTCCATGGGTTCTGATCACCGGAATCCACCGCTCGGAGGAGCGCCTGGATCAGGCGCTGGTCGCGATTCGCGAGGCAGTGCGGCGGGCGCCCGAGGATCGGGACATCCTGCTCGAACATGCCTCGATTCTCGAGCTCCTCGGTCACATCGAATTGGCGGAGAACATCTTGCGCTCGCTGATCGCGCGCGATCCCGAGTTTGCTCGCGGGTTGAACTTCCTGGGTTACATGTGGGTCGATCACGATATGCAGCTGAGCAGGGCGGAGGAGTTGATCGAGCGGGCGGTCGAGCTGGAGCCGGAGAACCCGGCTTTTCTCGACAGCATGGGGTGGCTCTGGTACAAGAAGGGCCATCTGGAGAAAGCTGAGCACTGGCTTCAGCAGTCAGTGGAGAAGGGTGGGCGGCATCCGGAGATTTTCGTCCATCTGGCGCGCGTTCAGATAGAGCGCGGCCGCACCGCCGAGGCGGAGAAGACCCTCCGCCTCGGGCTGGTCTGGGAGCCGGAGGACCCCCAGCTCGGAGAACTGCTCGAGGCATTGGACGATCAGGAGTGAACTCCTGCTACCGTAGGTAGTTCCCTGCCCCCGGGAGGCGGAACCGCAAGTCCTGGGACGGGTAGGATGGGGAGGAATAGGGAGGCATGCAGCCGGTCGACGAGAAATCGGGTTCTGGGCTGGTCGATCTCCCCGACGAAGAACTCATGGAGAGGATCGTTGCTGGCAATGAGCTGGCCTTCGAACTCCTGGTCAAGCGGTATCAGGCCAAGATCACGAATCTGGTCCACCGATTCATCTACGATCGCGAGCGCGCTGTCGAGATCGCGCAGGAGGTTTTCCTTCGTGTGTTTCTCCACCGCAAGCGCTACCGCCGCAGCGGACGGTTCAGCACCTGGATCTACACCATTGCGGTCAACCTGGCGAAGAACGAACTACGGCGCAAAGCGCGCCTGCGCGGGGTAACAAGTCTGGACGGCCTGGTGGAAGCCACGGGAGACTCGGGCGCTTTCCTGGCCGACAAGCAGCCGGGACCCGATCGCCGGGCCCAGCAGCATCAGATCGAGGAAACGGTGATGGGAGCCATTCAACAGCTGCCACCGAAATACCGGGAGGTGATCCTGCTGCGTGATATCCAGCAGTTGACCTACGAGGAAATCGAGCAGGTCTTGATCATCCCGGGAGGAACGGTGCGTAGCCGCATCAATCGTGCCCGTACCGCGTTGAAGCAGATCCTAGAGCCGGTTCTGGGACGGAGGGAGATATCATGAAGTGCAAGGCAGCACGCCGCCTCTTCTCGGCCTACATGGATCGAGACATGACTTTCGAGGAGGAGGCCAAGCTGCGCGGGCATCTCGACGACTGCCCGGACTGCAACGAGGAATTGGCCAAAGTGCAGCGCATGGTCGCCATGCTGCAGGGGTTGCCCGTGGTGGAGCCGGGCGAGGATTTCTACGCCCAGCTACGGGCGAAGCTGCACCAGGCCGAGGGCAGCGAGCGGCCCGCGCCGGTCGAACCGGTTCTGCCTTGGACCGAGCGGCTGCGCGCCTGGGTTGGCGCGGGCTCTCTGCGGCCGGCGTTCGGGGGTGCGTTGGGATTGCTGGTGGGGTTGATGCTCGGCGTCGGTGCGCCGCGGATGGTCGCCTGGTTCGATTCCTCGCCGGCGCCCGGACCGGGGTTCGCCGAGATCGATGGGCGTGCGGTGCCCGCATCCGCGGCACCGGATAGGGTGCCTGCGTTTGGGGCGACCGGCGGCGCAACTGCGGTGAGTCCGCTGGCCGATCTTGATCTGACGCATTTGGCTGCGATTTCCGATACGGTCCATCTCGGCAGTGAACCCGAGCTGATTCTGAAGCGGTATGTGACTGATCCGCAGCGCGATCTCATTTACCCGGATCTGGATTACGGAAGGACCGTCACTGGCGGCGCAGGTGAGCAGAGTGACGTCTTCATCACCTTCTAGCACGAACCGGGCAGGGATCCTGCTGGCGGTTGTGTCGATCTTTGCCGGCCTGGTCCTTGGTGGCCGGGCCGGCGCCGATTCTCCCGCTCTGGAGAGTCGGCTGAGCGCGCTCTTCGAAGAAGTGAGTCCCGCCGTCGTCAGCGTGGTCTGCCATCGTCCCCCGATTGGGGGAAACCCCGCGAATGAGGAGGGGGGGCGCCGTCGTACGTATCGCCGGTTGATCGCCTCGGGCGCGATCATCGATCCCGGGGGCTGCGTGGTTACCACCGACATGGTGGCACAGCCCGGGGACAGCCTTGTAGCCCACCTCTCCGATGGGCGCCAGGTCCCGCTGGCCTATCAGGGCGCAAATGAGGATCTCCACATCGCCCTGCTCAATCTCCAAGGTCCCGGCCCATTTCCCTATCTGGCCCGGCGGCCCGAGCGCTCCGCGCTGCTTCCCGAATGGGTCGCCGCGATTGCCTATGGTCCCTGGCGCGGGCGCAGGCCGGGTGAGCCGGCGCTGGCGCTGGCCCACCGGGATGCGGTCGAGACCGCCCGCATCCCGTGCGGGGATTCGGTCGAGATCGCCTGGCGCGTCGTGGCGCCCTTCTTCCCCGGGAATGGGGGAGGAGCGCTGGTGACGCTCAGCGGCCAGTGGATCGGCCTGATCACGGGAGTCGTCGTTTCCCATGGTCGGTCCCCGCTGGCGGCCGCGGGCACAAGCGGCGGCGGTCCTTGGGAATCAGGTGTCATCGTGCCTGCCGAGTTGGTCGTTGACGCGGTGCGAGGGATTCGGACCTGTGGAGCTCCCGATCTGCCGATGGGCTTTCTGGGAGTCAGCACGCCTCCCCGCCCCGCTGTCGGCCGCGACTCCCTGCGCCGGTCCTATGGGATCGTCGTCTCCGAGGTGCTGGCGGAAAGCCCTGCCGCCCGGGCGGGGATCCTGGCCGGAGATCTGATTCTGAGATTCGGCACTACGGCGGTAGAGAATCCGTTGCAGCTCACCGAGCTCGTCGGTCAGACCTCTCCCGGAACGCTGGTCGCGCTCGATATCCAACGCGACGGTGTTGCCCACCGGCTCCGCGTGCGCATGGGAGACCGGGCGAGTGGGGAACAGGTGATCGCCCGTCGGCTACGGCTGCTGGGCGAGCGAAGCGCCATTCGAGGCGAGATCCTGCATCATCAGCAGATGATCAAGCAGCTGCGCCGGCAACTGCGGATTCTCGGACAACATCCGCAGTCCTCCATTGGTGGCGATCGACGGCGATCGACCGCACCGCAGACTCCCCCCCCCTGATCCCCGCAGGCCGCCCGCGGCTGCGTGAAGGTTTCTGGACGGGCTCCTCATCTCCGACTACGCTATCCATGGATGCTCTCGCACACTCCTTGCGGGGGCCTGGGCCGGTTGTACGGCTGGGGGAGGCGCGCATGCACGAGATCCAGAGACCGTGGTTCGGGGATGGGAAGTCGGCGGATGTCGCTGGAGATCCTGCCGCAATGGGTTTCCGGCTGCGGAGGGGGATGGGGATCGTTGCGCTGATCCTCCTCCCCCTGGGCACTGCAATCCTGGCTCTGGGGCCGGGGGGCTGCTCGAGCTCGCTGGTCGCTGCCGTGGGGCCCAATCAAGACATCGAGCTTTTCAGCGACTTCGCCCGGAGCGATTCGCGCACCGAGACGCTTCTCGATCTGCTCAACAGACCTGTCGCCACCCCGGTACGTCCCGAGTCGCCCTATAAGGTGTTCGTCACCGATTCGACCAGCTTCGGGCGGATGAAGAGTTATCGAACGCTGGTGATCTTGGGCGACCTGTCCGGTTCGCGCTGGGGCGCGGAGACCACCCGCAGTCTGCTCGGGCGGGACGCGCATGCCAATTTCGTCGCGGCCGGCACCGGGCATGTCTTCGTCACCGACGCATGGGCCGACGGCCAGACGGTGCTCTGTATTCACGCGCCCGACCGGGAGGCCTGGGAGGATTACCTGGCTCGCCAGGGGACCAAGCTGCTCGCGCAGCTCGATGAGAAGGTCATCGACGGTCTGGGCAAGACGCTCTTTATCAGCGGCGAACAGCAGGATCTCGCGGCCGGAATCGCCGAGCGGCACGGTTACCGGATCCGCGTTCCCCGGGAGTTTTTCGTCGAGGAGCACGCGAGCAACCGGTTCGTGCGGATGAAGAAGATCCTGCCCGGCGAGCCGGTGCTCTTCCTCTTCATCTACTACGAGAAGCAGCGCCTCGAGAACGACGATCGCCGCCTGGCGACCTACTGCGCGGCCGTGCGCGATACGCTGGCCAACCTGTACTTCGGCGGCGATCGAGTGGATTCATCCCGCACGCGGACGCGGCATGTGCGCTTCGCGGGCCACGAGGCGCTCGAGATCTACGGCCTCTACCAGAACGACAACCCGCCCATGGGGGGACCCTTCAAGATCTACTGCTTCCACGCCGGTGGCCGGCTCTATCTGATCGACCTGGCGGTGTTCAATCCTCCGGGAAAGAAGTTGCCGCAACTTAGGATCTTGGAAGCAATTGCAGAGACCTTCGAGCTTCTTCCCACCGAGGCGGAAAGGGCCTCCGGCCCGAGTTGATTCCCGTGGCCAGGGTGACAGGGCCTCCGGCCCGAGCTGATTCCTCTGGCCAGGGTGACAGGGCCTCCGGCCCGAGCTGATTCCTCTGGCCAGGGTGACAGGGCCTCCGGCCCGAGCTGATTTCCCTGCCAGGGTGACAGGGGAAGAGGGGTTTGGTAGCGTCTTGCCGTTGGTGGTCGGGGGGACGGTCTTCGATCCAGCCTGCGTGCCTCTACCCCCCCCCGTGGAGGGCGCGCCGTTTTTGAGATGGGGCGGCCGGTCGACTGCGCCGGGGTCGCTGGGAGGGCTGAAGCGCCGATGGCAACGACAGCAGATTTCCGCAATGGAATGATCATCGATCTGGATGGAACGGCTCTCCGCATCGTCGAGTTCCAACACGTCAAACCGGGCAAGGGTGGGGCGTTTGTGCGCACGAAGCTGAAGAAGGTCGAGACCGGCGCGGTGATCGAGAAGACATTTCGTGCGGGGGAGAAAATCGAGGAGGTCCGTCTCGAGCGCAGCGACGCGCAGTTTCTCTACGCTGATGGGGAGTTGCTGCACTTCATGAACCTCGAGACCTACGATCAATTCGCTATCTCGGCAGACCAGATCGGAGATGCGCGGCGCTACTTGAAAGAGAACGGCACGGCGCAGATCCTGAGCCGGGAGGGGAAGCCCTTCCTCGTCGAGCTTCCTCCTCATGTCGTCCTCACGGTGAAGCAGACCCAGCCGGGACTGCGGGGGGACACCGCGCAAGGGGGCAACAAGCAGGCGGAGATGGAGACGGGCCTGACGGTCAACGTGCCCCTCTTCATCGAGATCGGGGACCAACTCAAGATCGATACTCGCACCGGCGAGTACATCGAGCGGGCGACCAGGTAGGTTGTAACTGTTGGTTTGGCAGTGCATTGCGCCGAAACCCCTTCTTGGGCGGCCGGCGATCGATCCTGGAGAGACAGGCGATGCGTGTCGATGAAATAAGAGAACTGATCGAACTGGTCGAGCGCAGCGGAATCGGGGAGCTGGAGGTGCGCCGGGGATGGACGTCGATCCGCATCGCCAAGCAGCCCACGGCGGCCGCGGCCACAGCGGGCAGTCTCCTGCCGAGCCCGGCGCCCGCAGCGCACGCGGAGGCGTCCGCCGCGTCGGCGGCGTCCGGTCATCCGGCTGTTGAAACGACCGCCGCGAGCGATAGCGGGCTGGTCGCGATCCAGTCACCGATGGTCGGCACCTTCTACGGGGCATCGTCGCCCACGACGCGGTCCTATGTCGAGCCGGGCAGTCGTGTGACGGTTGGCCAGGTCGTCTGTATCGTCGAGGCGATGAAGCACATGAATGAGATCGAGTCGGAGATTGCCGGCGAGATCGTCGAGGTGTTGGTCGAGAATGGACAGAGCGTCGATTTCAATCAGCCGCTTTTCATGGTGCGCCGGGAGGCATCCTGACGCCTCGGCATCCTCGTCCGGCGCAAGTGTTCACCTCGTTCGATCGACGCCTTCCAGGAGGATATGCCTGTGATCGATCTGCACCGAATCCTCGAGAAGATGATTGCCAAGGGGGCTTCCGATCTCCACCTGCGTGCGGGGGCGCCGCCGGTCTTGCGCATCGACGGCCAGCTCGGCGCACTTGATAGCCCTCCACTGGGCAAGGAGGACATGGAAGAGATCGCCGCGCGCCTCGTGCCCGCCGAGTTGCAGGAGTCCTTCGGCCAAACCCACGAGGCCGACTTCTCCTTCGGGGTCTCCGGCCTGGCCCGCTTCCGGGCGAACTTCTACTATCAGCGCGGGACGATTGCCGGTGCGATCCGTTGCATTCCCCTGATGATCCCGGAGATTGAGGATCTCAACCTGCCGCCCGTCGTCAGTGAGCTGGCGATGAAGCCCCGGGGACTGGTTCTCGTCACCGGAACGGTCGGCAGTGGTAAGTCGACGACGCTCGCCTCGATGATCAATCTGATCAACCGCAAGGTGGAACGCAACATCATCACCATTGAGGATCCGGTCGAGTTCCTCCATCGCAATCAGCGCTCGATCATCAGCCAGCGTGAGGTCGGTCAGGACACCGCCGACTACCTGGCGGCCCTCAAGTACATCCTCCGTCAAGATCCGGACGTGATTCTGATTGGTGAGATTCGTGACCAGGCAACCATGACCGTTGCCCTGATGGCGGCCGATACTGGGCACCTGGTGCTGAGCACGCTGCATACGATGGATGCCGCCCAAACGGTCAACCGGATCATCTCCTTCTATCCCCCTCACCAGCACGAGGAGGTCCGCTATCTGCTGGCGGCGTCGCTGCGGGCGGTCGTCTCCATGCGGCTGTTGCCGCGGGCCGACGGGCGGGGACGCGTGCCGGCGATCGAGGTGATGATCAACACCGAGACAATCCGCGAATGCCTGCAACATCCGGAGAAGACCTCCCAAATCCGCGACGTGATCGCCGACGGGGTCGGCCAATACGGCATGCAGACTTTCGATCAATCGTTGATGAGCATCTACCGCCGAAATCTGGTAACGCTCGAGGAGGCGCTGCACCACTCGACGACCCCGACCGAGTTCGAGTTGCGTCTCCGCGGTATCCATGCGACCAGCGATTCGTCGTGGTCGGCTTTCGAGCACGAGTCCTCCGCGCCGGCAGAAGGGGATCGACGGGACGCCTCGGATGCGGATACTCTCTCCACGGAAGGGCGGCTGGGCTCGGTACGCAAGCAGCGCCAGGAGCCGCCGGCGCGCAGTGCCTAGACGGGGCGCGGCGCAGTGCCTGGACGCGTCTGGCAGCGGCTAGACGCGGTCGGTTGCGCCTGGACGCGTTTGGGAGCGCCTAGACGCGGTCGGTTCCGCCTGAGCGCGTTTGGCAGCGGCTAGACGCGCCGGGGGATAGTACTGAACCGCCGGGCTGACTTGGGACCCCTTCCGCAGAGCGAGTGCCGCGCCGCCACCGTTGGCCGATCGAAGCCGGAGGGCCGATGTTCCGCAAAATCCTGATCGCCAACCGCGGGGAGATCGCCGTGCGCATCATCCGCGCCGCGCGCGAGATGGACATTGCAACCGTTGCGGTCTACAGCGAGGCCGACCGCGAGTCGCTGCACGTCAAGCTGGCCGATGAGGCCGTTTGCATCGGTCCCCCGCCGAGTCAGCAGAGCTACCTGAATGTTTCCCACATTATCAGCGCCTGCGAGATCGCCGATGTCGATGCGGTGCATCCCGGCTATGGGTTTCTGGCAGAGAACTACCGCTTCGCGGAGGCCTGCGAGGCGAGCGGCTTCACTTTCATTGGTCCGCCCCCCAAGGTGATCCAACAGATGGGGGACAAGTCGGCCGCCAAGGCTGCGATGCGCGCCGCCGGCGTGCCGGTGACGCCGGGAAGCGAGGGGGTCGTCGCCGATGTTGCTGAGGCGCAGCGGTTTGCCGATGAGATCGGCTATCCGGTCCTGCTGAAAGCCCGCGAAGGGGGCGGCGGCAAGGGAATGCGGGTGGTTGCCGAGCCGGCAGGCCTGAGCAGTGCTTTCGAGATGGCGGCGGCGGAGGCGCAGGCGGCCTTCGGCAACGGCGACCTCTATCTGGAGAAGCTGATCATCGATCCCCGTCACATCGAGGTCCAGCTTGCCGGTGATGCCCATGGAGCGGTCGTCCACTTCTGGGAGCGGGACTGCTCCGTGCAGCGGCGCCACCAGAAGCTGATCGAAGAGGCGCCGAGCCCGGCCCTGGATGAGGCGACGCGCCGCATGCTGGGAGAGACCGCCACGCGGGGAGCGCGCGAGGTGGGCTACCGCAGTCTGGGGACGATGGAGTTCCTGCTCGATGACGAGGGCCAGTTCTACTTCATGGAAATGAACACCCGGCTTCAGGTGGAGCATGGCGTCACCGAGGAGGTCACCGGGGAAGATCTGGTCAAACTGCAGATTCGGCTGGCCCAGGGCGAACCGTTGCCCAAGGCGCAGGAGGAAATCCGTCTCGCTGGTCATGCGATCGAGTGTCGGATCAATGCGGAGGATCCGGCGGCTGGATTCCGGGCCGCGCCGGGGCCGGTCGACTACTTCTACTCGCCGGGCGGACCGGGCGTGCGCGTGGACACCCATCTCTATCCAGGCTACTCGATCCCGCCCCACTACGACTCGTTGATCGCCAAGATCGTCACCCGCGGATGTGATCGCAACGAGGCGATTGCCCGCATGCGGCGCGCCCTCTCGGAACTGGTCGTCGAAGGTGTGGCGACAACGGCCGGCTTCCACCAAGTGGTGATGGCCGACGAGAGCTTCTGCCGCGGTGTCTACAATACCGGCTTCCTGGCCGCCTTCCTCGAGCGCGCCGCCTCCTCGGTGGCCGGCTGAACTTTCCGATTTTCGTCTGTCCTCGAGCGAGGTCGCAGGACTCGCGGCGCCCGAAGGGGGCCGTCGGGACCGGCAACTGGGCATGAGCAGACGAGAATCAGAAGACTCAGCGGTTGCTCTTCCAGAAGAGGAAGGTGCCGATGGCGCCGAAGAAGATGTTTCCCAGCCAGGCGGAGAGCAGGGGGGGAAGATAGCCCGTGTAGCCCAAGGCTTGGCCCACGCGCAGGAATCCATAATAGGCAAAGCCGAGTGAGAGTGAGATGCCGAAGCCGAGGGCGACCGTTCCCCGCAGCACGCGCAAGGAGAGGCAGGTGCCGAGGAGCACCATGACGAAGTTGGCGAATGGGAAGGCGGCGCGCAGATGGTAGTCGACGAGATACTTGTGGACTCGGGCGCCCCCCTCGCGAATGCGGTGGATGTAGTTGCTGAGCTCGCGCCGGCTCATTAGGAACGGGTCGTTCTCGACGCGTAGGAACTCCTCGGGACGTTCCTCCATGCGGCTGTCCCCGTAGCGCCGGAACGCCGCCAGGCGCTCGGTGTTCCCCTCGAAGGTGCGCAGGTAGCCATTCTCCACGTGCAGCATTCCGTCGTCCCGCCAGCGTGCCCGGCTCGCATCGATCCGCTTCCACATACGCGGCCCGGAACTGTCGGAAAGGAAGAACTGGATCGAGACCTCACTCAATTCCGGCCGGCGGGGGTCGAACTGCTTGGCGACATAGATCCGCCCGCCACGCCCCATGTAGTGGATGTTGCTGCGGCCGAGGCTCTCCGGGGGGCGCTTCTTCTTGATCTTGACCTCGATCGTTTGCTCGCGGTGGCGGTAGGCGTCGGGGACGACCCCCTCGGCGACGGCGAAGGCGCCAAGCGTGATCACTGCCGCCAGGACCAGCACGGGCGCCGAGATGCGCAGGGGCGAGATCCCGCAGCTCTGCATGGCGGTGATCTCATTGAACTTGCGCAGTTGCCCGAAGGCGAGGATCGCGGCGAGGAGCATGGCGATCGGAAGCACTTGGATGACGATGACCGGCAGGCTGTAGAGATAGTAGGCGAGGATCAGCTCGGCGCTTGCCCGATGGTCGACGAAGGTGTCGATCTTCTCGAAGAGGTCGACGATCAGGTAGAGGCCGACAAAGGTGGAGATACCCAGCAGCACGTAGAGCAGGAACTCTCGCAGGACATGCTTGTCGAGAATGCGTAGCACGGCTCAGCGGCCCTCACGCCCCCGGGAGCTCCCGAAGCGATGGAGACGGATGTCACACATGTGCAGAGTAATCCAGATGCCGAGGATTCCCAGCACCAGATTGGCCAGCCACATGGAAATCCAGGGCGCTACATGGCCGCGGTCGGCGAGTTGCTCACCGCCGAGAAGGCAAAGGTAGTAGAAGAGCAGGAAGCCGACGCTCAGGAAAGCCGCGGCCAGACCTCCCCGCCGCGCCCGGATGCCCAGCGGGGCCCCGAGCAGGGCGAAGACGATGCACGCGAAGGGAATCGCGAGTTTCTTCTGGATCTCAACCTGGTACTGGTTCATCCGTTTCCAGGCCGCCCGCGCCTGCATCGAGGCGACCTTGCTTTCTTCGGCGAGGCGCCGGCGCTGGGGCGTCCAGAAGGAGTCGGGTAGGGCGGGGGCCTGCTCGGTTTCGGGGGACCGGCCCAGCCAGGTGAGCAGGGGGGCGTGCCAGGGTGCTTCGGAGCGCATGCCGGGAAGCTGCTCGATCGACTGAGCGCCGATCTTCTCGATCAGTTCCGCGCTGCGCGTCTGATAGCGGAGGCGATCCTCATCGAGTTCCGCGACGCGTGCCTTCATGGCCTGGATCGACATCTCCCGTTGGCCGCGGGAGCGATTGCGGGTTTCCTCGAGGATCTCGCGGACGCCGAGAATGTCGAAGCGCTGGCGGCCGAATTCCATCTTCCGGTAGATGGGGTCGTTTTCCTCCTCGGCTTCGTGGAGCTCACCATCCTCGAGCAGCAGGCTGAGAGTGGCTTTTCCGGCATCGAAGCGCAGCTCTCCGCGCTTGGCGGTGATCACGCGCGGCGACTGCTCCTCGCGACTGAAGTCATGAATCAGGACGTCCCGCATCTCGCCGCTACGGTCGTCGAGACGGCCGATGAAAATGACATAACCGTCGAAATCGTCGATGAAGACGCCTTCCTGGATCTCTGCCGTGGGCCGCTTCTTGTTGACCGCCAGCATCAGGTTGGCATAGGCGTGATTCATGTCAGGAAGGACATAGTTATTGAAGAGGGTCAGGCCGATCGCCACCACGAGACTGGCCCAGATGGCGGGGGCAAAGATGCGCATCAGGCTGATGCCGCTGGCACGAACGGCGACGACCTCGTTGTCCTGGGCCATCCGGCCATACGTGACGAGCACGCCGACTAGAACGCCGCAGGGAATCGAGAGGGCCAGGATCCATCCGAGGCCCAGGAAGAAGAGCCTGATCACGATCAGTGCCGAGATGCCCTTGCCCAGGAATAGGTCGAGGTAGTCGAAGATGAAGTCCATCGCGAAGAGAAAGGTCACCACCGAAACCCCGAGCAAGAAGGGCCTCAGGAGCTGGCGGAGCAGATAGCGTTCAAGCAGCGCCATCACAGAGCCATAACTGTGTTGACCGCAATGAATTGGTCGTGCTAGCTTGGCCCGGTTCTCGACCCTGGGGTTTCCCCCTGTGGGCCGCGGACCGGAGGGCCTCAATTCGGTCCCCACATCGGAGAACCGATGCGGGGCAAGCGAGTATAAACAAGCGAAATACTCGGGGTCGACCCCAATGTCTCCACGCGCAGGCGACGACCAGGGACACTGAGCGGATGAGGGTCCGGGACAATCTCGGCGCATTCATAGTCGTAGTGCTCGCCTCGATTGCAGGCGTGTCGGTTCTCTGGTCGCCTGCCGATCTCTCGGCCGGTGAGGCCGCTCTGCTGTCATCGGCCATTCCTGCTGACGCCTCCACTGACTCGGCCATCATTGCCCTGGCTGCCGCCGATTCGATCTC
>JAGMBO010000040.1 GCA_023129715.1 Candidatus Eiseniibacteriota bacterium
GCTATCGCAGGGACACGACACTAGAAGGGTGCACAACAGGAGGTTTCCGAAAGTCCTCATTGGCGCCACCGCTCTCATGCGGCGGACGGTCACCGGCCGGACCCCCGCGGCCTGCGGCAGTAGGCAAGCAACTGCTCGCCGTCTTTCGCCGCACCGTAGACATAGAGGCCATCCAGTTCCGGGCCGGAGGCCCGCAGACCGGCCTCGACCCATGCCCGGATGCGGGACTTCAGCACCGTGGAGTTGAGGACCCTCGGAACAGGCCTTCCCGCGGCCAAACTCGGGCCCGCTCCCGCCGCTATCGTTGGGTCCGCACCCGCGTCCGGAGTGGGCCGGTGAGCTGCGTCGGGTGCCGTTTCCCGCCCACCTTCCGAACTCGATGCCTTCGGACTGTGATGCTCCAGCCTCTGCGCCAGCCGCCGCAGCCGTGCCCGCACCGGCGCGGGGATCCATTGCCGCGGGTCAACACCGACCGCACGCTCGACGGCCACCGCGAGCCGCCGCCCGGCGCGACCCTCTCGCCGGCGCCGCAATAGCGCGGGCCCGGGGATCTGCCCCTCCAACTCCACCTCAAGGAAGTGGGGCGCGAGGAAATCGCGCAGTTCCTCCGGCGCGTACTCGCGCACGTGGTGGCGGTTGGGCGGGATGGTCCATCCGGGCGACACGAGACCGCGGTTCGGCGTGGAGAGCACGAGGCAACCGCCGGGGGCCAGAACCCGGCTGACCTCGCGCAGGAAGGACTCGGGATCACGCAGGTGTTCCAAGACCTCGAGGGCGACGATCACCTCGACGGCACCGGCACGCAACGGCAGGCGACCCAGATCCCCTGCGGCGTACCGGACGCGCGCAGCGCCGGTGGTTGCCCCCTCGGAGGCGATCGCTGCAGCCGTTCGCGGAGCGTCACGTTCGACATCGACGCCGGTCACCGAGGCCGCGCCCGCCGCGGCGAGCAGCAGAGAGCCATACCCGTACCCGCAACCACCGTCCAGGACCTTTCGCCCAACGGCCAACGGCAGTGCCCGGAGATAGCGCGATAGGTGCTCCATGGGACCCTCGGCCCGCGGGTCGAGCGGCGTGCGCTCGGGGTTGCGGTCGCCGTTTTCCCGATAGCGCTCCTGCTCGGCGCGGCCCCCCGGCGGGCGCACCACCGTTCGTGCGTACCGATTCCAGGTCCAACGGACGGATTCGCGTTCACTCATGATAGCGGTGAGCATAACCCAGGCTGGCAGCCCAAGACAGTGTAACCACCCGTCGGTCCCGAATGCGGCGATCCCCCACCCCTCTGATGGGCAGACACCCTGCTTCCCCATTCCCGAGAAGTGCATCAGAGTCCCGCTGGCCCTGCACTGACGGCGCAGATGGGGTAGTTGGGATGGACAGGTGGGAATCACAGGTGGGAATCAGGTTGCCTCCGATGTCGGCAGACGCTATCATACTGTTGTGGCCTGGAGGCATTCAGACCACCTAGCGACTCATGTCCCTGGCCTCCGAAGAACCGTTCTCCAGCGATTGGACACAGGAGGTTCTCCCATGAGCATCCGTTGCAGCTACTTCTCGTGCACTCTTCTGAGTTTGGTTCTTCTCTTCGTCATGACGTCGTTCGCTGCGGCCTTCCAGGTCATTCCCGTGCCGCAGAATCCGTCTCACCCCGCAATCCCCCATCTCGCCTACAATGACCGACCCATCCTTTTCAAGGCAATCGCCAGGGATGCGGGCTGCGCCAGCGTTTACTTCCGTTGGGACTTCGACGGGAACGGGGTGTGGGATACGTGCCTGGGACGAACTCCGGCCATCCCCACTGGCAGCTGGTATCTGGATGATGCCTATCGAATCGACGGTGCGTGCGTCCTCCCCTACGTCGATCCTGCGGTGAGCGAGGAAAAGCTGTATATCGCCACTCTTCAGGTCGCAACTGCCGTTTCCCCCGATGGTATACCCGCCGACCCGGTCTTCGCCTCGTACTGCGTGCTTCTGGACGCTACGGTGCCAGGCCCGGAAGCGGCAGAGCAGGCGGCTGATGACGATCTGGCTGTCATGCGCATGGTCGCGATTGACGATGCTCTCTGGTACTTGCATGAGCAGATGACGCGCATCGGATCGGGCACGGCCACGATCACCGGCTACTTGGGCCCGGATTCACACCGGAGCCAAGTGACCGCGCTCTTCCTGCTGGCCATGCTCGCTCATGGCCACTACGGGGCGTATCCGGTCGGAACCTACGATCCGATGGGTCTCCCCGTCCCACCCGAATTCCTGGAGGAGAACGATTGGCGCTATGCACACGATCCCTATGCCGAAGATGTCATTCGCGCAACCAACTACCTGCTGATGCAGATGGGCAGCTATGCGATTCCCGCGGCAGACGAGGGAGATGACGGGTATCCCGCGCTCGCCGGGACGAATGACTTGACCGGATACTACGTGAGTTCTCACCTCGGCGACGAGTTCGGCCGGGGCGGGCTAATGCTGGCTGCGCTTGCGGCCAATGGCCTGGAGGGTACCGCGGTGCAGGTGGCATCGCCATTGGTGTCGGGCCAGCTCATGGAGTTCGTCGTCCAACAGTTCGTCGACTTCGCCGTGGCCGCGCAGAACGATGCAACCGTGGATCCGACCCTCGTGGGGGGTTGGGGTTGGCAGCCCTGCCTCGATTGCGCGTCGAACTCCGTGGCCTCGCACATCACGAGCTTCTGGGTTCTCGGGCTGGAAACGGCCGAGCGGAAGATGGGGCCCAGCGGCGTATATGTGAATCAGCGACTCAAGACCCGTTTGCCGAACGCGGTCTACTACAACCAGCATTCCGACGGCGGACCGCGCTACTACACGGGCGCCACCAACTCTATCTTCGAGACCGTCGGAGGGGCGATCCTCGCCTGCCGTTGGATGCAGTGGGACAGCTGGGACACCGCCGACCCGACGCCGACGGGATATCCACATCTGGCCATCACCCGCGGCGAGGCGCGCGGGATCTACGATGACTATATCAACTACACGAATAGCCATTGGAATATGGCGGGTGGCACGGGGAACATCTACGATCCCACCCGCGCACTCTGGAAGGACGGCCAGCCGGTCGACATCACACCCTGCTACGATGCGGACATCTGGACTCTGTCGGGCAGCCTCCTATGCAAAGGGGCGCGGTATCGTGGAGTGACGGATCCGTTGGAGTTGATCGGTGGACACGACTGGCGACACGACTTCGCCGTCAGCCTCGTCGAGGGGCAGCATCCCCACTCAGATGCATGCCCACCGTACCTCTGGTTCGACTTCTTTCACGAACCGGGGGCTTCCCTGGTCGGGGCCTACCTGGGAGATCGGGGTGCAACGGCACATGCCGTGCTCATGGCCGCAACGGAGAACATGGCCCCCGTCGCCGTACTCGGCGCCTCGCCCTGTCATGGGGGTGAATGCTCGAGCGATTGCTGTGTCGACACACAGACCGATGTCGCTTTCGCCGCGGGAGCCTATGATTCCGACGGCCTGATTGTCGAGGCCAGCCTCGACTTCGGCGACGGGAGTCCACCGGTCGAGATAGCGCCTCCCGAAGACGTGGTCTACTACCGCTACACGTCTGCAGGCATCTTTCCAGCGGTATTGACCGCTACTGATGATGAAGGCGCTACTCGTGCCGATACGCTGGTGATGGAGGTGGAGGAACCCAGTGAGGTGCTCCCGGAATCGCTCCCGAGGCGCTATCGCCTTTATGCATCTCGGCCGAATCCGTTCAGCCCGCGTACGGTAATCGCGTACGAGCTCCCCGAAGCCGTACCGGTGACAATTGAGATCCTCGATATCACCGGACGGGCCGTCCGGACGTTGGTCGATGGGGCGCGTGAGCCCGCCGGCCACCGGCAGATCCTCTGGGACGGGCGTGATCACCGCGGCCAGGCGCTCCCCTCCGGCGTCTATTTCTGCCGCATCCATGCAGGACCCTATCGTGAGACGCGAAGGCTGATTCGGAGCCGGTAGGCAGAAGGAGCATCGTGGTTTCGATCCTTGTGCCTGTCGGTCCCGGGAATTCCATCGCTGTGGCTCCCAACAACTCCATCGACCTGCGTTTCCTGGAGTTGCTCCGGTCAGAGAATCGGCTGATCGACTACCCTGCGCCGTTCCTTGCCAAACCCGTGCCCGAGTTCGCATTCTCCTCGTCTCGCCCCTTCCCATCGCACACAGCCGCGGAGGTTCTTCCATGAATATTGAGGTTTCCGCTCCGAATATTCATGGATACCATGGAGCCATGATTCAGCGACTCACCTACACGCAGAGGATCTCCACTGCTCTCAAGCGGGCCCTGATCGTCGCGTTGCTCGGGGCACGGCAGTGCGGCAAGACGACCCTGGCGGGATTGATCTCCTAAGAACATCCGGCCACGTCTTTCGATCTCGAATCCCCTCAGGATATCGCCCGGCTCCAGAACCCGGAGTCGGCCCTTTCGGCCATCCGAGGCCTTGTAATCATCGACGAGATCCAACGCAAGCCCGAGCTGTTCGAAGTCCTCCGTGTGCTCGTAGACCGCGAGGGCGCCCCGGGGCGCTTCCTCATTCTAGGCAGCGCGTCGCCACAGCTCATCGAGGGAGTCTCCGAATCGCTCGCCGGGCGCGTGGAGTTCGTCGATCTCGGAGGACTCAATCTCGATGAGGTCGGCGCGCAATCACTGGTCCGCCTGTGGATCCGCGGCGGCTTCCCGCGTTCATTCCTGGCAGCAACCGATGAGGACAGTCAGGCCTGGCGCGAGGGTTTCATCCGCACCTTCCTCGAAAGGGATGTCCCTCAATTGGGAATCTCGATCCCGGCGCCCGCCATGCGCCGCTTCTGGACGATGTTGGCGCACTACCACGGACAGACATGGAACGCGTCCGAGCTGGCGCGATCTATGGGCCTCGATGGCAAGACGGCCAGAGGCTACCTGGATGTTCTGACAGGGACCTTGGTCGGAGCCGAGCATGCAGCATGCCCGGGGCGACCCGCTCGGATCGCCCGGGCTCATGCTGGAGGAAGCCTCGGATCACTGAGTCTAGTCCGCCAGCACCATCGTGTGTCGGCTCTCGCCATCGGCCGCGCGGATCAGGCACTGATAGACACCCGCGGCGACCCTCCAACCACCGTCATCGCGACCATCCCAGCGGATGACCTGCGGGCCCACTTCGCGACGGCCGCTGGCGAGCATCCGCACCTGGCGGCCGGCCACATCCACGATGCGTACATCCAGCTCTCCGGCTGCCGGCATCTCGAAACGGATCGAGGTCCAGTCCCGGAAGGGATTGGGCATGCTCGCACCGAACGGCACGTGCACTGTCGGAAACGCCTCGACACTCTGGCTGCCCGGGCAAGGATCCCAGGTGCCCGAGTCGTTGGGGACCGCCTGCCGATGGTAGACGCCCTCCGAGGTCGCGGCATAGAGCTCGCGGTCGGAACTGGACGGCCAGGGAGGCGCGATGTCGAGCCTCCGGACCTCCACATCGGGCGGCAGCCCTTCGCCCTGCTCGATCCAGTGTTGCCCGCTATCTTCGGTGACGTAAACCTGCCCGGCACCGTTGGCGTCCGCGGCCACCGCCCAGAGCCAGCAGGGCATCTCGGGGTGGATCACCAGATCCTGCACACCCACACAGGCGATCCCAGTGCTTGCCGCCACCCAAGTGTGGCCGCCGTCTCCGCTGCGGTAGACACCCGTGGATGTCCCGGCATAGATCCCGGTGTCGCTGGAGTAGTTCACGACCAGACACCGAATGGCGGCACCGATGTTGCTGCGATGCTCCAAGGTGACGCCCCCGTCCCTGCTGGCCAGGAACTCACCCTCTTCGCCGCCGAAGTAGAGAAGGTCGGGCGTGCTAGAATCGACGGCCAGGCAAGTGAGATCGTAGGGCAGCTCCGTGGCGCTCTCGTCCCAGGTCACGCCTCCATCCTCGCTGCGCAGTACGAAGGAGAGCCAGCCCTGAATCCAATCGTAGTACACGCCCGTGCCATAGACGCGATCGGGAAGCGACGGAGCGGAGGCGAGATCACACAGCCGCGCCTCGCCCGGGAACACGTAGCGGCTCGACCAGGTGTAGCCCCAATCGTCACTGCGCAGAATCCGAGACTCGTAGAAGTCGGCATCGACCAGTTCCCGCCAGCCATCGCTGTCAGCGGTCGGCAAGTAGGCGAGGCCTAGCAGAAAGACGCCCGCCGCGGGGTTGACGATATCCCCTCTTCCGGAGAGGGGGTTGCTACGCAGGGTCGTCGACCATGTGAAGCCACCGTCGGGGGAGATCTCGGGGGTGCCCATGGAACTCAGGGCGCAGAGGAAGCCCTCGGGCGTGGCACAGATCACCCGATTCAGCGAGCGCGCGGGCTGCCAGCTACTCATCTGGCGCCAGTGCTGCCCCCCGTCGCTCGTCTGGAAGAAGCCGGCATCGTATTCGCCCGCATAGATGCAGTCGGGCACGAGCGGATCGAGGGTCAGCCGCGTGTACCACATGTCGGTCACCCAGATGCCGTTGTTCTGCGGCGCCCAGGCGTACCCCCCATCCTCGGAATACCAGACACCACTCACGCGCCGCGAGATCCAGATGCGATCGGGCTCGGTCGGGTGGAGGGCGATCGACTGGATGTCTTGCGCCAGGTTCGGCAGGGTCGCGATCGTGCTCCAGGTCTCGCCGCCGTCGGTGCTCATTAAGAAGTAGGGAGAGCCGCCGGCATAGAGGACGTCGGGATCGGTCTCGGACATCGCGAGCGAATAGATGGGCGTGCCATTGAATACCTGCCGCCAGGTGTCGCCGCCATCGCTGCTCTTGTAAATACCGCGATGCGTCGGGTAGAGGGCAACGCAGGAGAAGAAGACAATCTTGGGCTCGCAGGGATGGATGACAATCTCGGTGATGTTGCCGGCCTCGGGGCTAGTCAGGGGCAGCACGTTCGTCCAGGTATCGCCCCGGTCGATGCTGCGATAGAGCTTGCCCCCGCTGCAGCACCGGCCTGCCCCCGCATAGACGACATCGGGGTCGGATGGAGCAATCGTGATCGTTCCGATCGCCGGGCGGTCGATCCCGTTCTGGCAAGGTTGCCAGCTCCCACCCCCGTCGAGGGAACGGTAGAGCCCGGTGTCGCCGCCGGTGCGAATTGCATCCCGCCCGACGAAGACGACCTCCGGATCGAACAGGTGCGTCTCGACGGCGTAGAGATTGGATTCGCGGAAGATCTCCTCCCAGGACTCGCCGTAGTCCATGCTCTTGTAGATGAAGCTCGATGGCCACGGTGCATCGTGATTGTGGACACAGGCATAGAACGTGGGAATCGTCGGAGCGCCGTAGCTGAGCGCGATCTCGAACCCCCGGCCGCCGGCCGGCTGCTTGGCCGTGGGGGCCCATGGGTCCGCCGACGCGCCGGGTGCGTACAATGCGGCCGCCAGGAAACAGACGACTACCAGGAATGCTGTCGGCATGCCCTTCATGGGATCCTCCTGTTGGTTGATCTCCGATCGTCGTGCGACGGGCGTCTGGTCAATGGTGCGTCAGCCACGCTCAGGGGAGTGGAGTCCGAGTGTCCGGGGCTGCTCGCGCAGGCGCCGCTCTCTTCGCTGACCGGCGGTCATGGACATGACGTCGCCCCTGTGGCCGCCTGTCTCTCTGCAGGGGTTTGGTTGCGGCGCGGCGCAGGATATTGAATGGGGCGCCGGCTCATTGTTCCTCGCCCACCGGCGGCAGGACTCCGCCCGCAGGCACGCCGTTTGGCGTTTGCGGAACCGACCGCGAGCGGGGAGCCCTGGCGAGGGGTCGTGACGGCAAGAGGGCCTGCGAACTGCCTAAGTCAAAGAATGATAGGGGTTTCGGCGTTCCAGCAAAGACAGCCTTGACGCCATCGCGCATTAGGACACATAATAGTACAGATTATGAGTGAAAGGGGGCTTCGGATGAGAGCGACCGCACGCTCCGTCCTGCCAGCCGTCGGGGTTCTGTTCGTGATTGTGGGTCTTCTGCCCATTGTCGATGCTGCGGCCCAGACCCCGCAGACCTTCACGACCGACCTCGGCTTGGCTGACTGCCGCTTGCGACTCTGGATCGTGAACTCCGCGACCGATGACCTGCTCGACTGCGAAGCGGCCCTTGGCGTCGTTCCTCCATTCCTCGAGAATGTGAACCTTGTGTACGTACCCGCTTCCGTGCCTGCCGGGATGATGCGGTGGGTCGAAGTCCGTTTCGACACGCCCGCGAGCTATGACGGATTCGATTCCGGGGATCTCGAGGTTGAGCTGCAATTCGTCCTCGGCGATAGCCTCATCCAGCTCACCGAGAGTCATCCAATAAAGCTTCGACATCATCTCGTGGGCGGGGATTGCGTCACCACGGTCCAATACGAGACCGGCCATCCGCGCGTGTTCCCCTATGCCAGTGCCGTTCCTGACGACGAGTCCTCCCCGGGGGTCCAGGGGAACGCGCCTCGACATGCCTTCATGGGGCAGAGCTTCCCGAATCCCGCCGTGCGGTCCGATCTGCGGATTCCATTCGGGCTGCCTCAGAAAACGATCGTCTCGCTTCGTGTGTATGATCTCTCCGGACGTCTTGTCCGGACGCTGCACGATCAGGAGTTCCCGGCCGGGTACCATATCCTCACTTGGGATGGGTGCGACAATGACGGTGGCCGTGTTTCTTCTGGTGTCTACTTCTACGAACTCGCCCTTCCCAAGCAGACGATGCGCCGCTCGCTGATCCTGCTGAGGTAACACCGATGACGCGTAACTCCACAGAGCGGGTGGTAACTCCCCTGGCGGTCGCCAAGGGAGTCCGGGTAGTGATGTAGTGACGGTGACAAGGGGATTCGCCATGAAGTGTAGCGCGCTAGCCCCTCGGACGGCGCTCCGGAGCTGGAGTATTGGCCATGCCAGCACGTGGCTTGCCGGGGCAGCGATCGTCCTGTCACTCCTGGTGACGGTGTCATCAGCATCTGGTGACAGTGGCTTTCACAGCCCTGGGTTCAGCCATGCCCCGGGTGTCGTCAAGCACGGGCCGGAAGCCACGCGAGATCGCGATACCTATGTACACCTGTACCACGACGATGGAACGTACGAGAATGCCTACGCCTGGTCTGACTTCACCGTCGCCCCACCGGATACGGGAGCCTTCGCAGAGTACTTCGATACCCCGGGCATTCTCGAGACCGTGATCTTCGGCCTCTCCCAGGCGGGAGGGCAGACGAATCAGACGATGGACATCGTCATCTGGACTGACGAGGGGGGGAATCCTGGGGAGGTCCTCTACTGTTTCCCCGGCTACAACCCCGGGCCGGTTGCAGTGTGGCCGGAGGTCTCCTTCCACGAAGTGTCTCTTGGCTTCGTCGAGATCATGGGCCCGCATTTCATCGGTTTCTGGCCCAACTGGCCGGGAGAGGACTTCGGCTGGTACATCGCGGCTGACGAGAACGGACCCGGGGGGGGAGCACCCCGGACGAACATCCTGGCAGGCCAGGACTTCCCTGCGGGATGGCAGCATCCCAATGTCATCCCACCGGCGATTGCCTGCCAAGCTCTGGCGATCCAGGAAGTGCTGTTTCCCTTCCCTGCCGAGGTGGCACATGACACCTATGAGTACTCTCCGGCTCTCTGTGGGGAGTTCGAGGAGTATGTCGACACCCGTCTGGCCTGGGACGACTATCAGGCCTGGAATGGAGTCGAAGGCTGCCTGCCAGAGTTCGATACCAGTGGTCCTGACGTCGTCTACTTCGTGGCGCTTCCCGACAGCGGGGTCTTCTCGGCAACGCTCTACGATGACACCGGGGTGGGAGTCATCTACCTCGTCGAGAACCCCACGAAACCCGCGCAGAGCTGTCTTGACGGCGTTCCCTCGGCCACCGAACTCGTCTACGCGAACTACTCGGGGCAGACGCAGGAACTCTATCTGATTGTCGATTCTCCCTATGCCGCCGGCCTTACCGGATACCTCTGGGGCTATCTCGATGGCTATGTTTCCTTGGTTGACTGGAACTGGCTAGTCTCCGTTGTGTCTGAGGTACCGACGACGACAACCTCGACGACCACGACCACCACCACCACGACCACATCGACGACCGAGACGACCACGTCGACGACGACCACGACGACGACGACCACGACGACGACATCCACGACGACATCTACCACGACCACGACGACTGTTTCAACGACCACCGAGACGACCACCGAGACAACCACCACAACGAGCATTACATCGAGCGAGACCAGTACAACGACCGAAGCAACGACGACATCGACTGGATCCACGACGACAACGACGACTGTCTCGACCACCTCGACGACGATTCAGCCCACAACCACTGCTGCGACTACGACGTCGACCTCTACGGCAACGACCTCGAGCACCACCTGCACGACAACCACAGTCACAACGACGACCTCGACGAGCGAGACGGTTACAACGACCACGACGACTACGACCACGACGAGCACGACCACATGCGCTCGATGGACCAATGGCACGCAGACCCTGAATGCTACCGGGCTGGGCTATGGTCTGCGCGTGGGGGTTCACTGGCAGAGCTCATCGGGCAAGCTGGCCGACCTGGCAGGCGACGATCTGCGAGAGGTCGTCGACTACACGCGCAACGATTGGGGAGCAACACCGTCTCGGGTGATCATCGAGGTGCCCGGGATCGGCAGTGCAGGTCAGGCGGTGGATACGCATCGGATCGGTCCCGCAGGCGTACCACTGGAACCGGTCCGCGAGCGTCTGCCGGCTTACATGATCGCGTCCCAGCGATACGAATGGGATTGCCATGATGGCAACGGATGGCACAACCTGATGAACAACACGATCGAGCGCAAACTGTGGCGGCCTGCGGCCGGAGTGCGCTTCACGACGACCAAGAGCGGGCCCGGGGGGCCGTTCGTCTCGACGGAGGTCTACGCCGGACCGCCGACGACGACAAGCTTATAGGCCGCGGCAGGCGGGGAGGTTCGGCACGATGAGATGTGTTCCTGGTGGCACGCTGCGCTTCTTGTTCCTCGCGGGCGTCATGGGCACGCTGGGTGCCCCCGTCATCGTGACAGGTGAGGAGTCCCCGGCGGTTGATGGCGCGATCCTCGAGCGCCCCCTGGCGGAAGTCATCGCCCGCGACGCAAGCCTCGGCAAGGCAGTCAACCGACTACAGGACTACCACATCCTGGTCTGCTATGAGCAACTCAACTCCATTGACGAGCACACGGGCGCAATCGAGAAGCCCCGGGTGAACCTGGATGTCAAGGGGGTGACCGTGCGGGCGGTCCTCGATGAGATCGTCGCGGATGTCGGGGGCTACCGCTGGGAGTTCGATGCCGAGCACGGACTGGTCAATCTATTGCCCGAGAATGCGTACGCCGAGCAGGTGCACCTGTCGGTGCACGCGGCCCAGGTCGGTCTGATGGACTTGCTGTGGGAGAGCGATCTCCATCTTGAAAGGTTCGGGATCTATCTGGTGCACGACGGTGTCTGGGCACCCAACATGCCGGTCTCGATCGATGTGGAGGACGAGTCCCTGCGAAACACCATGAATGCTCTCGTGGCCCAGGCACCAGGATGGGTCTGGCAATTGGTCGGCGTGGAGGGTCGGCGCACGCTGACGCTTTCTTACGCCGGCAAGTGATGCCCAGTGCCGGCTCGGCGGATCCTATCGGAGCATCGGAGCAATGGCGCTGCTCGTGCGTCCATGAGCAGCGCCCGTTCATTTCTAGCACACGATGCCGCTGGTCCGCCGATGGCACTCTCCGCTAGACGACCCGCATTTCGCCGACGCCCACGTCATCATCGGCAATAGAATGCGCTTGCCGGCAGTCAGATGGGATGGGAGGATGATCCGCGCGCGGGGGTATGCGTCGGCGCTTTGGCGCGCCGGTGACCATGCCGCGCCCGGCAGAAGAGGGGGGCGAGCGGCAGTCATCGAGCGGAGGACCTACATTGTCAGTCGATGAGAGAACTTCCGAAACTGTTCGAAGCACACTGTCCCGATTCCGTTTTCGGGGAGTGTTCCCTCACCGCGCTTGGCACCATGGATGGCCGCTTCTCCTCGGACTGCTCGCATCTGTGAGCTGTCCCCCCGCGGCGCGGGCTGACGTGATTACGATTTCGGCAACGCCGAGCTACGTCGCGGATACCCTCTCGATCCATGTCCGCAACGATGGCGATGAGCCGGCAGTGAATGTTCAGGTCTCGATTGATCTCCAGGGTATCGTCCGGCAGAGCCCCATGGTGGAGGCGCTGCATCCGGGTGAGGCTTACCGTTTCCCGTTCGCCATCGATGAACGGGAAGGTGTCGGTACCTACGCGGTTGCGATGCTGATCGAGTACTCCGATGCCAATCTCCATCCCTTCTCGTCGCCGCTTGTCTACCTCCTGCGGATTGGACCGGCGCGCCGCTCAGAGGTGTTCGGATCGATTGATCCGACCAGCATCAGCGACGAGGCGGCGCTGTCTCTCCATCTCCACAATCAGGGCGAGACGGCCCGCGAGGTTGCGGTGCGATTCCATGGTCCCCGGGAGCTCCCCGCACTTGAGAAGGAGCAGGTGGTTGTCCTCGACCCGCTCGGCGAGGAAGACATCACATTCCATCTGCGCAACTTCGCGGCCACTCCACGAAGCCGCTACACGATCTTCGCGATTCTGACCTACGAGGCAGACGGCCTTCTCTTCGCCTCCTTTGCCCGGGGCGAGGTCGAAGTCGTATTGCCCAGTCGCTTCCTCTCGCCACGGCTCTGGACCGGCCTGGGGTTGCTCCTGGTGATCGTCGCGACGATCACCGTTTGGCGGCGCACGCGGAGGAGTTCCGCCCAGGAGTTGGATGCTCACCGATGAGAAGAGACCAGATCCGTGGGACTCCGCGCGCATCGCAAGGGGAACGGCCCGCAGGCGTGGCCGCTCCCGCGGTGGCGGTTTCGATCGTCATTCCCCTGTTCAACGAGGAGGCCAGTATCGCAGAGCTCCTCCGGCGGCTGACAGCGACCATGCAGGCTGCTGGACAGTCCTACGAGGTGATCTGCGTCGACGATGGCAGCACGGACGCTACGCCACGCACACTACGGGCATTGCGCGAGGCGGACGCGCGAATCAAGATCATCCGACTAAGGGCCAATTTCGGCCAGACTGCGGCCCTGGCGGCCGGTTTCGCGGCGGCCCGCGGCGATGCCGTGGTGGCGATGGACGGCGATCTGCAGCATTCGCCGGAGGAGATTCCCCGTTTCCTCGATAAGCTGGCCGAGGGGTACGACATCGTCAGTGGCTGGCGGACGCAGCGTGTGGACTCAGCTCTCTGCCGACGTCTCCCCTCCCGCGTGGCCAACTGGATGATGGCCAAGTTGTCGGGCATTCCCATTCATGACTTTGGGACGACCTTCAAGGCATATCGGAGACATGTCATCCGCGGCGTTCGATTGTACGGGGACTTCCATCGCTTCATCCCGGCGCTGACCAAAGACATGAAACTCCGCGTCACCGAAATCCCGGTTGCGAACTGCTTGCGGCCGGGGGGATCGTCGAACTATGGACTGGGACGAACGCTGACCGTGTTCTTCGACCTGATGCGGATCAAGATCCTCACCCAGTACATGAGCCGACCCCTGCATCTGTTCGGGTCCATCGGGCTGCTGATGGGCGCCTTCTCGGCCTGTACACTCCTCTATCTCGTATATGTCAAGTTCACGCGCCACGTGCATATCATGGAGGAGCGGGGTCCCCTCTTCTTGTTGATGATTCTGACGATGATCGTGGGCATCCAGCTTGTTTGTGTCGGCATCCTCGGCGAGATGATCTTCAAGATGTATGCGGATACGAGCGATCGGCCGATCTACTCCATTGAGGAAACCGTTGGATTCGAGGATGAAGAAGCTGATCGTTAATGCGGATGACTTCGGCTGGTCGGATTCTGTCAATCGCGGCATCATTGCGGGCCACCAGAACGGAATCGTCTCCAGTACGTCCGTGATGGTCAACATGCCTGGTTTCGAGGGTGCGGTTGACCTTGCCCGGGCGAATCCAGCTCTGGGCGTGGGTCTGCATCTCAATCTGGTGCGGGGAAGAGCAGCGGCGGCGCCGGAACGCATACCGTCGCTCGTGGATCGCGAGGGCTTCTTCCGTCGCTCGGCGACCGCTCTGCTGCGAGATCTGTGGGGGCGGCGGGTCTCTCCGCTCGAGATCGCCCGGGAGTGGCGGGCGCAGGCGGAACGCTTGCTGAAAGCAGGCATCCGCCCAACTCATCTGGATAGCGAGAAGCACCTGCATGCCCTGCCCGGTCTGGCACCGATTCTGGTCGAACTCGGCCGGGCGATCGGTGTCCCGGCGTTCCGGCGGGTGAGCTTCGAGCGGCTGACTCCGCGGGTGCTCCTGTGGAGAAGCAGCTATAAGATGATCGGCCTCGCCACGGGAACAGCGCTGGGGCTCGCGCTGGTGGGAAGAGCCGGGATCCGTCCGCTGCGCGCGCCCGACCGGACCGTGGGGCTAACGGCGGCTGGGCACCTGACAGTCGGGGAGTTGCTGCGCATCCTGCGCCGCGTAGCTTCGGGGATCAGCGAGCTGGTGGTGCATCCGGGACTCGTGGATCAGGAGTGTCGCGAGATCAGCGCGCACTGCGGGGGAGCCTTCATCGATGCCCATCGCGAGGGGGAGCTGCAGACGCTCACTGATCCGCTGGTGAGTGCGGCCTGCCGGGAAAGGGGAATCCAACTCGTTGACTTCGGCGCGCTGACAGAGGAGGCCGATCGGGCAAGTGTCCCTCCGGCGCCAGGAAGGTGATTGATGGCTGAGGGGTGGGATCGGCTGACAGTCGGGCCGGCGGCGGCGGATGATCTGTCGGCGGGTGGCGAGCTGGAGACGTTCGTGCACTCCCATCCACAGGCTTCCATCTACCACGAGCCCGCCTGGCTGCGGCACATCGCCGGGAGCTATGGAGTGAGACCGCTGCACCTGTTGGCACGCCGCCGGAAGGAGCTGGTCGGATTCCTGCCGCTCTTCGTGATGCGGACGATCCTCGGTGAGCGGGTGGCGGTCTCCTCTCCGTTCTCCAACTATGGCGGCCTCCTCGCCACCAGCCCGGAAGCCGCGGCGCAACTGCGCGACGCGGCCGCCGCCCAGGCCAGCCGGCGTCACTGTCGCTACGTGGAGATCAAAGAGCGCAGACCAAACGATTGGCCGGATGCCTGGGTCCAGGCTGTAGACTTCTGCTCGCCGGTCATCGACTTGCGTTGCGGAGACGCGAGCCAATTGTGGAAGCATGGTCTTCGACCCAAGACCCGCAATCAGGTGCGCAAGAGTATTCGCAGTGGCCTGACCATGAGGGAAGCTCCGGAGGAACAGCGCGGAGATTTCCTGAAGGTTCATGATCGGGCGATGCGGGACCTGGGTACCCCAGCCCACGGGAGGCGGTGGTTCCGCAGTCTCTTCACGCTGCTCGCAGCGCGGGCGCGGGTCTACGTCGTCTATCATGAGGGTGACCCCGTGGCGGCAGCTCTCCTGCTGCGCGAATCTCGCGGGGCGGTCCTGCAGAACTGCCTGGCCCTCCTGTCATCGCTGGAGATGTGTCCGAACAACCTGATCTACTGGCGACTCATCGAACAGGGGATCGAGCAGGGTTGGGAGTATCTCGATCTCGGCCGCAGCCGCATCGGAAGTGGGACGTACCGATACAAGATGCAGTGGGGTGCCGAGGCGGTGATTTCACCATACATGTACCATTTCCCGCGGCAGCGGGCGCGGCCGAACCTGCCCAGCCTCCATCCCGACAATCCCGCCTTCGGGGCGCTGATCAGGATCTGGCAGCGCCTGCCCGTGGGGATGGCGCGCTGGATAGGGCCGGCGATTCGACGCCACATCACGACGTAGCCGAACAGTACAATCAAGTGCGATTGGAGGAATGGCCTCGAATCGAATCGGCAGCAAGGGAGTGACATTGACAATCTCGTTGCGGAGGAAGGCTCGGTGATCGTGGAGCAGCGGAAGCAGAAGCGCAGGCCCGGCTGGCATGCCTGGTTTCCATTGCTCGGACTGTTGCTCTTCGGGGGTCTCCTGTTGACCGCCGATCGGCAGCGGATCCTGGAGATCCTGGGCCAGGCTGCGCCCATGCCACTTGTCGCCGGGGTACTCCTCTATGTCCTGGTCTACGTGCTCAAGACAGTTCGCTGGCTGGTCTGCCTGTCGCTGCAGGGGATTCCCGCACCCTATGGGGGGAGTCTGGCCGCCTACACGGCGGGAGCGGCGGTCGGCAGTGTCACTCCGGGGCGTATCGGGGAGCTCATCCGCTGGAGTTTCCTGCGAGCGCGGGGTGCGGGGGCGGCGCGCGCCGCGGCGGGCGTGCTGCTCGACCGGATCCTCGATGTTGCGATCACGCTTCTGGCTGCCGCAGTCCTCGTGGCCGGAGCGTTCGGTCTTGGCCTCGGCGCGGGAAACGAGAGCGAGTGGGTGCCGGCGGGCTGGTCCCTAGGTGGACTCCCCGGGGCCCTCCTGGCGATCCTGGCCGCTCTCGGGGTCGTCGGCGCGGCCTTCCTGCTTCTCTGGCTGGGGCAGCGCCGCCTCGCCCGCCGACCGGGCGATTGCGGTGGCGAGCCGGTCGAGCGGGTCGGCTCTGGGCAGGCGCGGCGAGCGTCGGGCGGGCTTGGCCGGATGGGGCGCCTGCTCCCCGCCTGGGTACGCGAACGACTGCCGGCGGAGGCTTGGGCGGAGTTCACGGACGGTCTCCTGGTTCTCCGAGGGCGCTGGTTGTGGTTCACCATTGCCTTGAGTCTGCTCATCTGGGGGCTCAATCTAGCGGTCAGCTACTCGATCTTCCGGGCGGTGGGGCCGCAGCCGCCCGTGGCGCAATTCGCACTCGCCTATGGCCTGGCAGGAGTGGCCTCCTACCTGCCGATCTCGATCTCCGGCCTCGGCTCGCGCGAGCTGATCTTCATTGGATTGATGGCCCCGCTGGGGGTGCCGCGGGAGGTGATCCTGAGCTACGGCATCCTCGAGGTGGCCTTCGTCACCCTCCTGACGGGGTTGCTCGCGGCGGCATTCGCGCTTCTCGCAGGGGGAGTGAACCGGACGGCGCAACTCGTTGGGGATCTCCTGCGCAGCAGGTGGTCCCGTTCGCGGCCCATCCGGGATGGAAGGGAGCGCGATTAGCGCGCCTCCAAGACTGGCGGTCCACGGCAGCGCATGGCTCACTGAGTGGCTCACGGAGTGGCAAAGATCGATGTCTCGGTTCCGATCACCAGGCGTGCGGGAACGCTGCTTCCGGGAGCACTTCGACCGCAACGCTCTGGCACGGGATGATCTCCGAACGGCGGACTACTCCAACGCCGCCAGCTACGGCCTCCGTCAAGCGGTCGTCTCCCGGTGGCTGTCGGGTTTGGTCGGCCTGCGAATTGCCGACATCGGATGCGGCAATGGTCTGCTCACGACTGACCTGGCGAAGACCAACCGTGTCTTCGGCGTCGATCTGGCCCTGGGCATGGTTCGCCTGGCCGGCGGTCGCGGTTTGCTGGGCGCTCAGGCTCGTGCCGCGCAACTCCCGCTCCGCGGAGAGAGCTGTGACGTAACCCTGGTCGTGGAACTTGCGCAATATCTTCCGCACCTGGAGGACCTCATCACCGAGATCGTGCGTATCACCCACCCGGGTGGCCGGATCATCTTCTCCTGCCTGCACCGCTCGCTGGCACGCCGCATGTGGTCGACGCTGAAGCCCGCCGGGCCGCTCAATCCCTATCTTCACTCCCCGAGGTCGGTGCAGCGGATCCTGGCGGCGGGCGGGGTTCGGGTCATCGAATCGTGCGTTTGGTTCCAGCCGTTGCGCGTGCGGAGTACGTCGCGGCTTGGTCGCTGCCTGGGCCAGCTTGCCGGAAGCGCGTTTGCCGTCATGGGGATTCGAGAGTCATGAGGCGCCCCTTTCCGTGGGGCCGGGTGGTGCCGGTGGCCCGAGCTCCGCTGCGCAGCGCCGACGTTGTCGGCGCGTTTTTCGAGGCGCTGAGCTCCCGACGCGTCCATCTCGCCGAGCGCCTGCGCCAGGCGCTGGGCGAGGCGATGGAATGGGACGGAACGCTCGTCCTCGGCACCTCGGCGCGCGCCCTGATCAGCCGATGTCTCGCCGGCCTGGCCCGCCAGACGGGGACGCGACGGGTGATCGTGCCGGCCTTTGGCTGTCGGGCGGTGAGGCAGGCCGTCGCCGAAGCGGACTGCGAGCCGGTTGCCTGTGATCTCGATGCGGCTACGGGTGGCATCGATCCCTCGGCGTTGGCCAGGGCGCTGCGGGAACCAGCCGCGGCGGTTGTTCTGGTTCCGCTCTTCGGCGTCGCGGGCACCCTGACGGCCTGCAGCGAGATTGCGCAGCGAGCCGGGGTGCCGACGGTGGTGGACGGGGCCCAAGCCTTCTGCCCTCAATTGCCCCCCCTGGTACCCCACGCGCGAGCCCATGTCTTCAGCTTCGCTCCCGGGAAGCACGTACCCCTCTTCAGTGGTGGCATGGCCCTCTACCCCGGCGGGGCGGACGAGCCGTTTGCGGACCAGGCAGACGGGCGAACGGATCCTGGTCCGCCTGCGGAAATGGACGCCACATCCGTCTCCTCTGCCGCAGGTGCTCTCGCTGCGGCCATGCAAGCGCTGCTCTATGCACTCCTTTGGCGCCCCCGTGCGCACCGGGCGCTCGTGGCAATGGTCGCGCGTCGGGCACGTGACGAGGGTCCGGGCACCCGACATCTGTGGGCGTTCTCCGCGGCACTCGGGCTCCGCCTGTTGCCTCTCTTGAAGGCCGATCGCGACCGACGGCACGAGAACGAGCGGCTCTACCGGCGGCTGCTGGCCGGCTGGACGGAGGGGACCACCCGCCCTGGGAGCTCCCGCGGAGCGGCCCACCGAAGCGTGCAACTCGCCTGCGGAGAGTCACCCGCGCTGCCCCTGTTGCGGTTCCCGATTCTCCTGCCGGAGGGGACGGCTCGCGAGCGGCTTATCGTGCGACTCTGGCAGCAGGGATTCTGGGTTTCGGAGACCAACTATGGGCTGGATGGAGATCAGGAGGCCTTCCCCGGTGCTTGGGACTACCGCCGCCGCCTGTTGACTCTCCCTGTACACGCTGGTATGGGAAGCGAGGACATCCACCGGCTGGTCGATCTCCTGTGCAGCGAGGTCATGCGGTGAAATGATGTTGGGATCTGGCAGATTCTCGGGTCGGTCTGCGACTCAGGTTCCCGCCTGGATCGGATGGGGCCTGCTCGGAGTGGCAGTCCTCTTCGGCTACCTGCTCACCGCCCCGATCCTCGAGCCGGGCCACAACCGTGCCGGCGATGATGCGATCCACTTGGCCTACGCATACGAGCTGAAACATTCTCTCGAGGCGCAGCAGAGTGTTTTCGGCTGGAGCTACGTCTACGGAGTCGGTGCGCCCCTATTCGTTCTGCGCCCGCCACTCTTCTACAGTCTAGTGGTCTTCCTGCACATGATCTCGGGGGAGCACATCCCTCTGGCCCTCAGCAGCAAGCTGATCTACCTGTTCTGCATGGTCGCCTTCCCCGGAGCGGTATTCTACTTCATGCGCGCACTGCGCTTTCGTCCCCTGGAGGCAGGTGCGGCAGCACTCTTCAGTCTACTTCCGATCAGCACGTTCGGCCACACACTGGATGCCTATTTCACACTTGGACTTGCCAAACAAGTTGTCCCAATCCTGCTCTTCCCGATCGCCGTGGCTTGGGGACATCGTGCGCTGGCCGGTGAGCGGTCTCCCCTGCTCGCGGCGATCCTAGGCGCGATCATCCTGCTCGGACATCCCTACGTTGCCTTCTGTCTCGTTCTCGTCCTGGGACTCGACTGGCTGATTCTGCTACTGGGCAAGGGAGGACGATTCGGACTGCGGAGCCTCGGCCGCCTGGCGGTTCTGCTGGTGTGCATCGTCATGCTGAGCGCGTTCTATCTCGTGCCGATGGAGCTGTCGCCGGAGATCATGCGAACCGGGGGGTACAGCGCCACCTGGCGGAGTGGATTCGAGGTGATCTGTGAGACGGCCGCGCGAACAGGAGAGCTCCTGATCAACGGAGGCCTGCTCGACACCACCGCGGCCGGCCGCTTCGGCGGGGGGGATTGGGGTTGGCATGACAACGCGGGGGTGGCGCGGATTCCGATCCTCTCGTGGCTCGCCCTGGCGGGGTTGCTGCTCGCGTTGTTTCGGCTCAAACACGCGGGCGCGGCCCTGGCGGCGTGCGGGTTTCTGGCTTCCTTTCTCCTCTTCATCGGCCCGGATGATGTACCCCTCCTTACATGGATTCCACTGCAGGGACAGTTCCAGTACATCCATGCCGTGTTCCTGCTCGAGTTCTTCGCCATCGTGCTGGCGGGTGTTGCCCTGGGCACAATCCTGCGGCAGGTCTATGTCCTCGCGCGGTCTCGGTTTCCTGGAACCACGGGCAACCGTCGCCCTTCCACGGGCAATCTGCTAGCAGCCATCCTGGTGATCGTGCTTGCCCTGGCGGCGGTCTTCAGTCCCGGTCGGGAACGGTGGGCCTATTCGTCGCAGGTGGTGGATACGCGGCCTGCCGATACGCGCGGCTCGCAGTTTCTTCCTTCGGGTCGGGTCCTGGCCCACAGCGACCGCGATTTCGCCGCCTGCCTGGATGCGCTCCGCCGATCTCCGCCCCTGACGCGACTCTATGGCGCACCGGCGGGAGAGGCGGATCCAACCGAAGTCTACTATCTCAACCTCGCCCCTGCGCTGCTCAATCAAACGAACGTGATCAGCGGGTTCTTCGCCGTCGAGGTAGGCGGAGCGAACCATATGCTCAATGAACACTTCCGCAAAGAGGCCGCGGGGAATTCCAATCTGCTCTCGCTCTACAACGTGCGACATCTTCTCGCCCATCGCTCGAATCGGGAGCAGTTCCTGCCACTCGGCACCCGGATCATGCCGCTGGTCGAAGACGGCTCATGGGTGCTCTATCGGCTGCTCGGATCCTTCCACAGCTTCGACTATGCTCGGACGAAGCCCATCCTGGTTCTGGCAAGTCGCGTGCATTGGGAAGAGATGTGCCACGAATGGTTGATGAGTTACAGCAGTCTACCCTCGGCGGCGGCACTTCCTCCCCTGGTACTGAGTGATGAGCAGCGGGTGTCGCGGCTGGAGCTGGATCCGGAACGCTTCGCTGCGGTGTTCCTGGTCGACTACGAGCTCGCCGGTGAGCGTGATGCACGGCAAGCGCGGCGCCTTCTCGAAGCGTTCCAGGGGGCCGGCGGCGTCGTCGTGACCATGGAGCCGTTCGTTGACCTGCCCGCCGTGGTGGCGGGTGATCAGCCTTGGCTCATCGATCCCCTGGTTCTGCAAGGCGTCGGGCATGAGGTCACTATCCGGGAGACCCGCAATGTGCGCCACGACCACCGGGCGCACTACACCGCCACCGCCGAGCATCTCTACCTCTTCAAGACCGCCTACTATCATGGGTGGCGCCCCTTCGTCGATGGAGAGGAGGTGCCGCTGCTCAACGTCAGTCCTGGCTTCGTCGGCTTCTTCGGCCCGGCCGGCGAGCACGAGATCCGAATCGCCTATCGCGGCGCCAATGGCGCGGGCTGGGGTCGGGGGATCAGTGGCGTCACCCTGCTTCTGATGGCGGCTTGGTGGGGGCGTGGTCTGGTAGGGCGCCTAGTGAGGCGGCGGGCGCCCCGCGGCGGCAGTCGGCCTGCTGGCGATTCGGGGAGGCACCCATGATTCGGCCTGCGGATCCACCAGGAGAAAAGGCGGGACCAGCCGGGAAGATCAAGGCTCTGCGGGTCGGAATCCTTGCTGCCGCCCTACTGCTCTGGATTGGTGTGCTCGTGTTCCGCGAGGCAGTGCTGCGGATTCCGGTCCTGATTGGTCCCAGGGGCGGCGTGGCGACGGAGAGTCTGCGTCTGGAACTGGAGTGGAATCCCCTGTGGGGCATCGATTCGGTTCTCTACGAGGTCGAAGTCGATTCGCTGAATGGGGCATTCGAGCACCTGGTCCTGCAGGAGACATGCCTCTCCGAACCGGAGCTGCGCCGCGATGGCGTGCTTCAAAGTGGTCGCACCTACTACTGGCGGGTGCGGGGGGGGTGGGACGGCAAGCCGGCGCGCTGGTCCCCAACGGCGACCTTCAGAACTGGCCCCCTGCCGAAAACTCCGTAGCGCTTCAATTCCATTGATCGTGATCCGTAATTCGCCCCGTAACCTCCCCCACAGCGCAGCAAGCTCACACCTCTCCCCGTCCTCGGCGGCGTTCAGCACGACTATCGACTGGTAGCATAGTCCCGGAATGGTTCGCTGCTCCGCATGGCCGCAGATCGGCCCACATGTCCCCGGTCGTTGGAGCACTGTCCCACGCCCGAACTTGACTGCGAGACGGCCTCGACACGCCCTTTTCCCCGCTCCGACGCGACCGCAAATCCAGTCAATCAATCGCCGGACCGACCACGCTGTTTCGGAATGGACTTCTCGCGGACCACGGCCGGGGGAAAAGGGTAAATGGTCAAGGGCTCGCAGTCCTGGCAGCTCGGAAACCGAAGTCGAAGTCGCTGTACTGCGGGGAGATGTAGTGGATCCGATAGGCACAGCGCAACTCGCTGGCGCCGGTGGTCCAGGCGCCGCCGCGAACCACACGGGAAGTCCCACTAGTCAGCCCAGTTGGATCGGTTACCGAAGCCGTCCCAAGATCGCACAGCCACCAGTCGTTGCACCACTCCCACACGTTCCCCGCCATGTCCGAGAGGGCCAACGCTTCCGGCGCGTCCGGATAGCTCCCCACAGGGGAGGTCCAAAGGACGCAGTATTCGTCAGGGCCGAAGTTCACCCGGCTGCAATCCGGTGCCTCATCCCCCCACGGGTAGATCCGCTCGTCATCCCACTGCGCCGCGTACTCCCACTCCGCATCCGTCGGCAGCCGGTAGCCTTGCGCCCCATACGGATCTCCCCCGTTGCACGACCAGTCACCGCTGTGTTCGTAAGCCCGCGGCAAACTCGCCTGAAGGCTCAGCCAGTCGCAGTAGCGCACCGACCCGTACCAGGTGACCTCTTTCACCGGGTGGTCCGCAGGGTCGTAGCCGCCCGGGTAGGCGCTCTGCGCTGCACTCGATGGCGATTCCCGCAGGTAGAAGCTCCCAGCCCCATCGAACTGGATCTCGCTGTAGTCATTGTCCAGATCCAGAAGCTTCTCGGTGCTCCCGTCGAGGTTGTCCTGCACCGAAGTGGTCGTGGCAGTCACATAGCCCTGGTCATATGCCCACTGCACCGCCTCCAGGTACTCCTGGTTCGTCACCTCGTGCTTGCAAAGGTAAAAGTCCCGCGTCAGGGTCACCTCGTGCTCGTCCTCCCCGCAGTAGGCCACCCCGTCACCCATGATGAAGACGCCCGCAGGGACCGTGACCATCGGGATCGGGTTCGGATCGTCATAGAAGGTCAGGCTGTCAATCTCTCCCAAGCTGTGTTCCTCGACAGTCGCGCCCTTGTGCATCCGCATCTTCCACTCACCCTGACTCGCCGCTGCGCCAAAAGCCAGCGCCAGAACCATCACCACCATGATGCGTCGTCTCATTACTCTATCCTCCTCCTGCTGCCAATGATCACACTTGCTTGCCTCGTCGCCATTCCTGTCCCGTCGGTCACGGCAGCAGGATCATCTGCCTGCTCTCTTGAACTCCGGGGGCAGTCAGGTTGTAGAAATAGACTCCGCTGGCAACCTTGCGGCCATCATCGTCTCGACCGTCCCACCGCACGGTATGCGGCCCGGCTGAGCGCTTCTCTTTCAACAGGGAACGGATCAGACGCCCGTTCACACTGTAGATCGCCAACTCCACGGGCCCCTCGCGGGGAAGCTCGAAGTCGATCCGTGTCTCCGGCGCGAAGGGGTTGGGTTGATTCTGGAATAGGTGAATGGCCTTGAAGGCCGCGACGATCTCACCGGGGTCCTCGACACCCGAGAAGCCCCACAGGAACTCGATCCTCTCGATCTCGTCGTTGGAGAAGCGGTCAGGCCCATGGGAGGCCATTACGAAGAGGGTATCGCCATCAAACTCAAGCCGGGTGACATCGGCAATCGCGTAGATCGAACTCTGGCCCCCTACCTGCCGAATGGCGAGCATCGGCTCCTCGGCCAGTGCTGGTCGCACGAGGACAGGAAGAGAGATGACGACCATTACTCCCACTGCAACTATGCTTGTGATGCGCATGACTTGTCCTCCTCTATTGCGTGGGTTCGCTCGTTGCCACCCCAGCGAACTCATGTGCCGGACCCAGATGCCGATCTCACCTGACAACCACCACCCTCCTCACCACCTTCTCCTCTCCAACGCTGAGTCGCAGGAAGTACGCCCCTGCTGGCACTCGATGCCCCAGCGCGTCCGTGCCGTTCCAGGTGAGGGTGCCAGTGGCTTGGCCGTCGCTCATGAGAGTCCGGACCACGCGCCCGGCGGGATCGTAGATGGTTAGCCGGGCAGACTGCTCTGCTCCCGTGGGCAGCACGTAGCGGATCCGGGCGATCCTCGAGACGGGATTCGGAGACAGACTCGCCCAGAGCACCTGAGGATCCGGTTCCGCCTCAGCGGCCTGCGGATCTGTGCACCCGACCGGCCAGGCACCGATCAGGCCACAACCCACCTGATTACAGGGCGAGTAGTTCCACAGGTGGTAGTCGCCGTTATCGGCGTCGCAGAAGCACGGGTCGGCGGAGAAGTTGCCGTTGATGCCAAACTGGCCTGCAATAGGGCCGACCCAGTCGCCGCCAGCATTTCCGTAGAGATCGCAACACGTGAGTGTGATCGCGCTGCCCGCCACAGCCACCCCCTGGGTGCTAAAGGCGATGATCGTATTCGCCAGCGCCGGCAGGATGCTGAGCGAATGGATGACGCCACCGCTCGGGGCTGAATGGCCCACAAACGTGCAGCTGGTGAGCGCGGGAGAAGAGTTGCTGCCGCATGATACTCCACCGCCAACGTTGGCCGAGTTGCTGTCAAATGTACATTCGCTGACGGTAGGCGCGGCGTTGGCACCGCAACATATTCCGCCGCCGGCAGTCTGAGCAGCATTGCCAGCGAGCATGCAGTCGAGGATCGTGGGGGAGGTGCCGGTTGAACAGAGGATTGCTCCTCCAAAGCCCTTGTTGCCGCCGATGATCGTCACTCCATCAAGCACCGATCCGGGGCCCTCACCCGTCTTGAAGACGAAACCGCGTCCCAGTCCTTGGCAATCAATGATCGCTCCCTGCCGGACCCTGCCGTGTGTCCGGATGATGATCGCCTTCCCGCGAAAGGAGATGTCTCGATTCCCCTCGCCCGTGTATGTCCCCGCGGCGAGTTCGATGACATCCACGCTCCTCGTCTTGCCCCCAACCCCGTCGACTGCCGCCTGGATGGTGGGATAATCGCCGGTGCCATCGGGCGTGACGATCGTCCGGACACAGTAGACCGGCCATGCTCCAATCAGGCCGCACCCGGGGTTGTAGTCAGGGGCACAAGGAGAGTCATCCCACAGAGTGTAAGGGGATTCAGAGTGTACCCCGCCGCAGAAAAGGGGATCCGCGCCGATGTTCCCAGCGCTGCCAGACTGATCAGCGATGTTCCCCACCCAGTCGCCTCCGGCATTGTCAAAGAGGTCGCAGCAAGTGAGGGTGACGTTGCCGACGGATCCGCTGTATACGCCCTCTCCCGCTGTGCTAAAGGCGACGATACTGTTCTCCAGTGTCACGGAGGCGGAGGCGCCGAAGACATACAGTCCGCCCCCCTCCGGAGCCGCGTTGCCAGAGAAAGTGCAGGATGTAACTGACGGCGATGCGCCCCACACACCCATACCGCCGCCCGCGCTGACGGCCGAATTGCCGAGGAAGGTGCAGCCGGAAAGCGTCTGGGACGCGGAAATGAACGCGAAGGAGTGAAACCCTCCGGAAATGTCAGCCTCGTTGTTCTCGAAGATACAGTTCGTGACAATCGGGTAACAGCCATCCCAAGCGGCCATTCCTCCAGCGGCACCCTGCGCTGAATTCCCGGCGAAAACGCAGTTGGTGACTGTTGGCGAGGAGGACACCCCGCAGTCCAACCCGCCTGCTCCGCCGGCGGTGTTCCCGGAGAAGATGCAGTCGCTGATCGCCGAATAGCAGTACTCGCAGCTTATCGCCCCTCCCCAGTCGGCATGGTTCCCGGTGAAGATGCAGTTCGTGAGGGTCGGGGAGGCGCTGGTGATGTATATCGCGCCGCCATAGACATCAGTGGGCTGATAGCCATTCGTGATAGTAAGACCCTCCACTACCGCACCGGATGTCTCACCGGAGTGGAAATGGAACCCTCGGTGCGGGTTGCCCGGACTGCCCTCGCAGTCGATGATACACAGCTCGGGCTCCCCGCTCTGCGATCTCACCGTGATTGTTTCGCCCACGTAATCGAGGTCGTAGTTCCCGTCTCCAGTGAATGTCCCGTCTGCGAGTTCGACGATGTCGCCGGCATCGGCTGAATCAATCGCGGCCTGAATCGTCGGAGCATCACCGCTGCCATCGGGCAGGACGTACCATGTCCGAGCAGCGGCGAGTGAAGGAACGAGGACGGCAAGCAGAAGACTAGCGTACAGACGCCACATCACCCCCCCCCTTCTACCTCACGGCATCAGCGTCACGTTCAAGGGCCTTGCGGCGCTGCGATTATATCCCACGGAGGTCGTCACTGCCAGGATGGATCCGGCAGCTAGCGTAGGCGGACAAGACGGGCAACGTTTTCAATCACGGGGTCTTACAAGCACGTCGCCGTTCCATGAAACGACGACATCCATGCGGCATTCGAGGGGCTGGCACCGCCAAGGCTTCAAATGGTGGGCGGCCATCGCAGGCGATTCACAGGATCCCGGACCCGCACCCTGAGCTGAAGCAGCCTCCACCGAGAACCGGGAAGCTCCTGGCTCTCCCGGTTCTCGGCGGCGTCCAGCACGACTACCGCCTGCCAGTCTCTGCAGGTATTTGGTTGCGGCGCGGCGTACGATATCGAGCGGGAAGGCCGCCGAGCCGCCCCGCACTCGAATCGGGTCCAATGCCATCTGGTCAACGAAGGCCCGCCAACCGCTCGCGCCGCTCCCGCAGAAGCTCGCGATACGAGTCCTTGAGAACCTCGGGCAGGAAGCTCGCGGTGATCAGGCAGTCCCACTCCGGCTGGGCCGCGGCCACCTTCTCAAGCATCTCATCAATCGCCCCCGGGGACAGCCCCAGCCGTTCGCTTCCGAAGTACTCCAGAAGATCCTGCCGGCGCAGGTTGCGCTGCCTGCCATGCAGGGGCAGGGCCAGCTCATCCCTTGCACGCTGCAGGACGATGGTCGAGTTGACCAAGTCGTAGGCGGGAGAGAACTGAACGCGCGGCCCGCGGGTGATCAGCGAGAAGTTCTTCAGGTGCATATCCTCGCCGCCGGTCAGGAAGCAGAAGAGCGTGCGGCGCAGCAGCTCCAGCTTCTCCACCACCGGAAAGGTAGCGAAACGCTCGACCAGGGCGGCGACCTGCTCCATGCTGGCGTCGTACTTGGTCTGGCGCGTGCGGCCGGCAAGCTGGGCGAAATCCTCGACGGCGAGTTTGCGGCCGCGTGACAGCCGATCAAAGCGTCGAATGAAGTAGGTCCAGGAACCGTCGCGCGAGCGGACGAGGCCGTGCACCGGAACCTCGATGCCCACCTGCGCGGCCAGCCGCATGGTCAGGTCTTCGTTCTCCGGGAGGCATGGGAACCGCGGATTCGGTGGTTTGAGGATGTACTCGCCTCCGCGATCGACGATTGCGAAGCGTCCCTCCTTGACCAGCAGCTTCGCGCTGAGCTTGGGCTGGACTCCCTGGATCGACATCTTCGTCGCCCGCTGGGCGGCCTCTCGCAGTTGCTCCTCGGCGTCATAGGGGAGATCCTCCAGGTCTGAGAGCGCCCGTGACAGTCGGCGTAGGCCACGAAGGGAGTAGGTCGATTCGCCGGCCTGTAGCGACTCATAGGTGATCGGGCACCGCCTCATGCCGCAGCCTCATCCGCCGGCTCCACGGTGACCGCGCCGACGAGATCCCGTCCCACCGCCAGAAGCTGGCTCATGGGATCGTCGCGATCGATCTTCGCCAGGCGCAGCAACGCCTCGAGCCGATCGCCCTCCGGCAGGAGGCCGTCGAAGAATGGTGGGAAGCGGTCGAATTCATAGGGCGCGGATTTGGAGGGTAACGCCAGCGAGATCGGCGGGCCCTCGTAGTCCCTGTCATAGGCGAGGCGATAGTGCCGATTGCGCTCGATCTCCGTAAGAACTCCCGCAGGCCGACCGTGGACCAGGACCCTGGCGCTACGCATCCTTCGGCTCCCCTTCGGCCCGGCCGGTGAGCGGACTGCGCCAGAGCAGATCAATGTTGAGGGTCGTGAGGACCCGCATCAGGGTCTCCAGTCGGACAGTGGCCTTGCCCTTCTCGATATCGTAGACGACGCTCTTGCCGACCCCGGCGAGGCGCGCAAGACCCTGTTGGGTGAGACCGGCGGCCTTGCGGTGGCTCCGTACAGCGTTGCCCAGCCGTATGGTCCAGTCTTGCGTGGTCATGAACCCCCGCTGATCCCTCGTCACGCAGCTAGTATTGCTGCCATGGCGGCAATCTGCCCTGCTTTGGGCCAGGAGTCAAGTGGTAGAACCAGGAAAGCAACAGGAATCCCTGCCATGGCAGCAATATGATATGCTTTGGACTGCGAGTCAAGTGATAGAATCAGAAATGCGGCCGCAATTGCTGCTATGGCAGCAATATTACCCTCTCAGGGCGACTTATCGAATAAGCACGATCCTCGATGACCCCCTAAACTCCTTTGTCTCAAGCCGATACAGGTAGATCCCCGTGCTGACCGGCAGACCGTGATCATCCCTCAGATCCCAGGTCGTCGCGTGCCGCCCCCGTCCCCTCGACTCATGATCGAGTAGGGTTCGGACGAGACGACCGGTCGTATCGAATATCTGAATCGACACATCGGCAGCAGCAGGCAGATCATACCGGATGGCGGCACCAGATGCCCGCCAGGTTGCCAGACACGAGTGCAGCCTGATCGTCTCCACGACCTCGGTAGGATTGCCGATGCCCGCAGCCTCCTCGTCGACCACAACTGTCTGATCCGCCGCGACGTCCATCACCCGGCTGATGAATCCACTCGGCCAGTACACGTACAGAGTGTCGACGACGCTCCAGGTGCCCAGTCCGAAGTGAGCCACCAGGGAGTTCTGTGAGTAGAGGCCCGACCCGCCCGAGATTTCTCGGACCTGGCCCCCACCACCGGAGACCATCCGAACGCGCGCGCCGATGCCGCTCGCGTTCGAGAACGAGCCGAGCAATCGCACCTTCAGCCAATGGTTCCAGTTCCCAGCGTTGTTCTTGTAGAGTGCATTCGGAGTATTCCAGTTCGCCAGGTAGAGATCTTGATCTCCATCAGAATCGTAGTCGGCCCAGGCCATGCCGTAGCATCCGACCGTACTTCCCAAAGGCGCATCGGTAACATCGGTGAATGTACCAGATCCATCGTTGCGGAACAATCGATCGGCACCTATTCTACTGCCAACATACAGGTCCAGGTCACCGTCGTTGTCATAGTCGGCCCAGCCCACGCCGCGCGCCCGTCCAACATCACCAAGGCACCCCGTGGCATTGGTTACGTTCGTGAACACACCAGACCCATCGTTGCGACAGAGCACGCATGGTCTGTCCGCATTCCCCATATACAAGTCGAAATCCCCGTCGTTGTCATAATCACCCCACGCAACACCATATGTCCGGGCACTATTTCCAAGTGGACCGCTGGTTACATCAGTGAAGTCGCCGTCACCATCATTGCGAAGAAGCCGGTTGTTGTTTGATCGGGCCAAATAGAGGTCGAGATCTCCATCCAAGTCATAGTCGCACCAGGCGACTCCCCTAGCATCGCCCTGGTCACCCAGAGGGTAGCTAGTAACATCCGCAAACGAACCGTCACCCAAGTTGCGTAGCAACACGTTCGACTCGTTTCCTCGCACCAAGTACAAATCTACGTTGCCGTCGTTGTCATAGTCGCCGCAGGCGATTCCTTGTGCGTATCCGGTGTCGCCCACAGGACCGCCCGTGACATCCTCGAAACCGCCAAGGCCATCATTCCTGAAGAGTTTGTTGGCCTGGCCGTCATTGGCGAGATAGAGGTCGAGGTCGCCATCGTTGTCGTAGTCGGCCCAGGCAACCCCTCTGCCCTCGTTGGAGTCGTCAAGGGGGGGGGAGGTGGCGTTCGTGAAGGATCCATCGCCTTCGTTGCGGAAGAGGATATTCGCCTCACCTAGTTGCGAGAGGTAGAAGTCTTGATCTCCATCGTTATCATAGTCGCCCCAGGCAATGCCCCTTCCGGGGCCGTCATCCCCAACAGGACCGCTGGTTGCATCCTCGAAATCCGTGATATCCAGCTTGAGGTAGAAATGCATCTCGGGGGACCCATACTGAACATGCGCGACGCCGGTATCCGGAACCGCGATCCAGCCCGCTAGCTCCTCGACGATGAAGTGGTACGTCGAATCAACGCTCAGTCCCTCGCAGGCGAAAACCCCCGCACTGTCCGTGAGGCACTCGCTAATGAGTATGCCTTCCGGAGCCCTGACAAAGACGGTCAGGGCCGCCGCAGGATATGACTCCTGAGTTGTGATGTCGACCATGAACACGCTGCCGGAGACCTCAACGGTGGGACGCGATACGAACACCCAGAAACTGTCGACGACAGTATTGTCGAAGGCGTCGACTGCAGAGCAGGCCACCTGGGTGGCGCCGATCTGGAAGTAGCTGCCGCTGAGGGGATCGAAGCTCACGACCGGCGCGGGATCGCAGACATCGATGGCCGTGGCGAGTTCTGTAAAGAGAACCACCACACTATCTTCCAGGGTGCTGGCCTCGACTATGTGGGTGCTGAGAGAGAGCTCCGGCGGGATCGTGTCGATGACCGTGATCGTCACCGGGTCCGTATCCACTAGGCCACGTTCATCCTCGACCGTTAGGGTAAAGACCTGTGGGCCGAAACCGGCCGGAACCTCTACGACGGACTCACTGCCCACAGGCGCCATCGTGGCATCCGCCCAGGAGTAGGTTAGAAAGTCCTCTTCCGGATCCGAAGACGCATTGCCGTTCAGCGTCGCAATCGCCCCGTCGAAGCTGGTCCCTTGAATCGCCTGATTTTCGCCGGCATCTGCGATTGGGGCCTGGTTGACCGGAACCTCAGCAACACTGACGATTGCCTCCTCGCCTCCACTAGGCACCTCGACGCCGGTCAGGACGACCCACCAGGTTCCCTCCTCGGGCTCTTCGATTTGATAGTACTCGTAGGTCGGGCCCTTGATGTGAACAACGTCGGGATCGACGGTATCGCGATTGATCTCTTGCCCGGTCGGGGACTCCAGCGTCAGCATGACGTCGCTTCCCGAGAAGTTGACGCCGAAACTCACGCCCGAGATTCCCACGATCGGGAGCGAGTTCCGGATCTCCTCACCGGGATTGACCAGGATCGGACTGAACGGCTTGTAGGACCGGGATCCCGAGCAGATGTCGCGGGACATACCCGCTGCTCCAGCCTCGGCGCTGGAGCCAAAGATCCATCCCCCTTCGCCCCCGGCTCCGCCGGTTCCCTCCGGACCAACGCCCGTGTAGTCGTTGTTGGTCTCATATACCTGGCTGTCCCGATCCGGCATGATGCCGCAGGAGCACCCGCCGATGCCACCGCCGCCGCCGCCACCGCCACCGCCATGACCGCCCCAGCCTCCGTCACCGCCATCGCCGGCGTCCTCGAGAGGACTATTCAAGGGGGGATCGATCGTGACAGCACTCGGCCCTCCCCCTTCGCCGTGGGGTCCATTGGCTCCCCCGTCGCCGCCCGAGCCTCCTGCCCCTCCGGCGCCGCCGCCGGTCGTGTGGAGCTCATTGCCCTTGATGACCGGCACGGAGTTGTTGAGATAGATCGCAAAGCTGCCGCCGCCGGGCTGACCCCCATCGCCGGCAAGTCCCCCACCGGCACCACCGCCGCCGCCGCCGCCACCACCACCGTAGTAGAAGAAGGGCAGAGGAAACGGGGGCACGCAGCCTACGAAGGGAACGCTGAGATAACACCGCATGGTCAGGCAGGGGCCACCGCCCCCGCCGCCACCACCGCCCTGCCCCGGTGTTCCCGATCCGCCGGCGGTCCCACTCACTCCGATCCAATCGCCCGACTCGAAACTGCCCCAGCCCCTGCCGCCCTCGCCCGCGATCCCGCCGGACCCCGGCCCTCCGGATGAGCCCTCGCCGCCGTCGTTTCCGTGGATGGCGACATAGAAGGGGCTGGATGCGTCAAAGGCGACATGCGCTGTGCCCCGCGCCCCACCGGAGATCCCATCCACACTCCGATCGCCGCGGTATCCATCCACACGACCGACGTCGTCCAGGAACTCCTGCATCGCACCCCAATCGAACCCGTCCAGCATCCAGGTGAGGCCGCCGCCACCACCCCTCCCACCATTGTGTCCACCAGCTCCGGCACCTCCACCGCCGCCCTTGCCTCTCTTGTGACCATCCTTTCCCTCAGCCCCGGCAACCCCGACCGCTCCGGCCGCTCCAGGAGCCCCGTCGCCCCCGCAACCTGCGTGGATGACATTGTTCGAGATGATCAGGTCGGTCCAACTGTCGGTAACCTTGACCCCGATCGAGTTCTCGCCGGCCTGGCCACGACCGGAACCATCCGCGCCGTCGCCGGAGTAGATCGTCAGCCCCTCGATCCAGGTGGGGTCATTCACCGACAGCGCTGTAATCGCCGTCGCCGAATTCCCCCGCGCGTCGATCGTGGTCGGCTCATTGGCCGTGTAGTCGGCCTGTGGCCGGATCCAGATCGTCTCGCCGCCGGTCTGCGCCGGCTTGTCGAATCCGCCGTAGACGCTCATGCCCTCCAGAATGGTGATGCCGGCGCTCGGGTAGTCTCCCTCGTGGAGGTAGATGTCGGCGGGTACGGGTGGCGAGTACGTCATCGCCTTCTGGACGGCGTAGTCGATCGTCGCCAAGGGATCGTTCCAGCCGCCACTGTTGCCATCGTTGCCCCAGCTAGGATCATCCGATACAAAGACGGCGCGCTCCGTATCTTCCAAGACGGTGATGATGACGCCCTCATAGTCGTCATATCCCCATACATCGTGGACCTGCAAGCGCACCAAGAGACTCTGAACCGTTGAGGGAGCTACGAAGCGATAGGCAACCGAGTCGTCGGGACTGAGCTCCTCGACATATGGGGTGGCGTTGGGCCAAGCCCCCTCAGGAATCGACCAGGAGTAGGTGATCTGATTGCCGCCCTGAGAGTCGACGCTACCCGATCCGTCCACCGTGACGACCTGACCAAAGCTCACGAACTGGTCTTCAGAGGCCTGAGCCAAATCCGCCTCCGACACTGGAATCCGTTGATTCGGCGCAACCTGCATGAGCTGCGAAATCTGTCCGCTGGGCCAGAAGACTCGCAGCGTATCCACGATCGTGTGGGCTCCGAGGCCGAACTCGACGGTAAGCGAGTTATGGACGTTCACACCTCCGTCGCTGCACACCTGCCGCCACGCTGTCAGAGAGCCTGCCTTGATTTGCAGCCGGGCCCCGATCCCACAACGATTCGACACATCACCTGCCAGATCGACGTGAAGCCAGTTGTTCAAGTGTCCGATCTCATTGCGGAAGAGATGATCGTCGTCCTGGGGCGGTGGAACCGGGCCGGAGTAGATCGGTTGAACGACGAAGAGATCCAGATCGCCATCCTCGTCGTAATCCCCCCAGGCCCCGTTCATGGCAAAACAGTCGCTCAACGGAGAGGCCGTTACGTCGACGAAGCCCCCCGGCCCCTCATTGCGGAAGAGCCTCATGCCATCGAAGAAGGAGCCCATGAGGCATAGGTCGAGATCGCCGTCATTGTCGTAGTCCCCCCATAGGGGATTGTCATGGCAGCTGGGAGAACCCTGGCAGCTACCGAGATCTCCGTGGGTTTCGTCATCAAAGTTTCCGCTGCCGCCGTCGTTGCGAAAAAGATAGCCCTTCGACAGGAAGAGATCCATGAAGCCGTCGTTGTCATAGTCACCCCAGGCTGCGGCACCGCCCGGCCCGTCTCCAGGATACCACCACCAATGATCGATGAATCCCCCTTGCCCATCGTTCTCGAAGAGTCCCTGACATGCGGAGAAGAAATCCATGTCGCCATCGTTGTCGTAGTCCGCCCACGCCGCGTCGACGCACCAGCCCCGCTGGAGGCATAAGGGCGTGACGTCGGTGAATGATCCATTGTCGTTGCGCAATAGGCGGTTCAAGTCCCCTCCCGCATAATGCTCGTTCAACAGAAACAGGTCGAGATCCCCGTCGTTGTCATAGTCGATCCAGTCCCCCGCGAATCCGGGATTCGCATCACCCAGGGGCCCGTCTGTTTCCCGATCGAATACCCCCGCACCTAGATTTCGGAATAGTGCATTGGATTGGGAATTTCCGGGGTCCGGCTGCGTGTAATTCACCAGATAGAGGTCGAGATCGCCGTCGTTCTCGAAGTCGCCCCAGGTTGCTTCGCTGCCGTTACCTAGATCCGAGAGCTCGTGGCCTTGCATCCAAACGAAGGCGGTGCCGCTGTAGGCATTGCGGTACAGGACATTCGCCATATCAAAGCTCGTGATGTACAGGTCGAGATCGCCGTCACCGTCGTAGTCGATCCAGGACACTCCCTGAGAGTCGCCGGCATCCGCGGGAAGCATCCCGGTCATATCGGTCCATTCCGGATCGCGGCCGCGTTCTCCTGAGGTTTCGTTGCCGGCGGCGAGACATGGCAGACCGGCGGTAAGGTGCAGACCGAAAAACAGGGCACAGGCGAGCACACGGGCACACGGGCACACATCGGAAGTCTCATGACACCCCCCTACGGTTCGGTTCCATTCCCGGGGATCAAGGGGACGAGTCGCGATGGAGCTAATCAGGCCATCGCGATTTCAATGAGCATTATAGGGGACCCGGCACGGACGATCAATCGCGATTCGACTTAGACCAAGTCATGGCATTGGCGCCGCGGACTAAGAGCCTTTGGCTGGGGGGCGGCGAGGCGGGCGGGGTCTTACAGCACCTCGACGACAAGCTCCAGCGATACCCGCAGGGCGGGGATCTAGTTCAGTCCCTCGAAGTTCCTGATCAGCACGACATCCCGCCTCGTCTCGCGACGCAGGACAGCGAGCGAATCACCACTGGGAGACCAGGCGAAATCAGCGATGCGCCCTTCGGCGAACCGGGTGACCGGCTCGGGGGAACCCCCGGCGAGCGGAATCTGCCAGATGTTGTCGACACCTCCCTCCAAGCGCACGATCTGCAGCGCGTCTCCGCCGCGTGCCCAGTGGACCACATCGCTGCTGATCCCCAGGGTGTCTATGGGTGTGCCGTTCTCCATCGAGACGGTGACAATGCAACTCGCTCCCTGGTCGGTGAGGGCGTAGCAGGCGAAGATCCCACTGTCGGGGTGGACATCCGCCAGCCAAGCGTTGAACTCGATCAACCGTATGCCGGCGCCTCCCGTCGCGGACGCTCGCCAGATGCTGTAGTTCTTCTTCTTCACGACGTGGTAGAGGATCGACTCTCCGTCGGGGGCATAGAGCGGGAAGACTTCCTCCGCATCCCCCGAGTAGTTGGTCAGCCGGCGGGGATCGCCGCCATCCGCATCCGCGATCCAGATGCGACTCCTGCCCGAGCGGTTAGAGAGGAAGGCGATCGATCGACCGTCGGGCGAGACGGTGGCGCCGATGTTCATCTCACCGTCGGTCGTCAGCGGACGCGCGTTCCGGCCGTCGGGATCGGAGACGTACAGATGCAGTGCTTCACCCTCGAGCGCCTCGTAGATCAGGCGCCCGTCATGCAGCCAGGAGACCGAGGCGATCCAGTGCGCCATCCGCGACGCAATCCCGAACTGATGAGCTGAATCGGGCTCTGCCTTTGGCGCCACCCACATCGAGAGCTCGGTTTCCTGCTGGACTGCGGCCAGAAGCGTTCCGGTCCGGTCGGTGCTGACACTCCCATAGCTGGTTAGGCCGCTGGTCAGCGGGCGCACCGCTCCGTCGGTCGCGGAGACATGCCAGAGGCGGGCGGGTTCGTGGAAACGGAAGTTTCGGAACCCCGCCAGAACGATTCCACGGTCCCCGGGAAGCCAGGCCATGCTCAGGACCGCCACCCAGGTGTCCACCGAAAGGGACCGCAGGCGATTGCCGTCCAGGGTGACTGCCGCCAAGCCCGAGTCAAGAATGCCCGCGGACGCGGTGTCGGTGATGGCGATCTCGGTGCCGTCTGGCGACCAGGCCATGCTCCCATAGTGACCGAGGCTGCGGCGGAGCAGGGTGCGCTCCTCGAAGCCATCAACGCTGGCAACGACAATCTCGGCCTGATCGTCCACTGACCGGGCGAAGGCAACCTGCGCCCCGTCGGGTGAGACTGCGAGAACATCCCTGACTCCATCGATGAGCTTGCGAGGCTGTCCTCCGAGCATGGGGACCTGGCAGATAGTCACGACCTCCATACCGGATTCCCGGTGCAGATAGAAGATGTAGTCTCCATTGGCGGGGATCTGCGGACTGCTCAAATGGGCATCAGAAGGAGAGACGACCTCGGCCACGCTCCCCGTCGAGAGCTGTTTCAGGTGCAGGCTGCTCATCCCCTTCTCCGACTGAACGTAGGCGATGTACTTGCCATCGGGTGAGATCGCCGCGTCCCCGGCGTTTCCGGAATTGGTGGCGGGGACGATCTCGATCGCGCTGGCAGCCAACGGGTCTCCTTCGGGGATGGAAGGGCGCTTGAGAACGCCGCTGAAGGTCACGACGAGGGCGGTGACCGCGAGCCCGGCAGCCGCCAAGGCAAGCCAGAGCACTCTGCGCGCCCGCGGCTCTGCATCTGCAACTGTTGCCGGCGACAGCGACAGCTCCCCGGAATCGATTTCCTCCTTCAGGTCCTGCAGCTCATTGCGCAACTCGAGCGCGCTCTGGTATCGCCGTTCGGGTTCCTTGGCAAGGCAGCGCTTGATGATCCGGCCCAGGTGGCGGGGCAGCGTTCGCTTCACCTGCGTCACCGAGGGAGGCGTGTCTTTCAGGATCGAGGAGATCGTCGAGATCTGCGTATCGCCCTTGAAGGGCCGCTCGCCGGTCAGCATTTCGTAAAACAGAATCCCCAGCGAGAAAACGTCCGAGTGCTGATCGAGTGGCTTGCCCTGGGCTTGCTCAGGGGACATGTAGGCGGCGGTGCCCAGGATCTTGCCCTCACCGGTGATATCCGACTCCAGGGGAACCGTGGCGCCCCCGGAGCCGAGACCCGGGGTACCGGCAGTCTCGTCCGCCGGCGCTCGCCGGACGGCCGATTTCGCCAACCCGAAGTCGAGCACCCGCAGGCGTCCCCCGTCATCGACCATCACGTTGGTGGGTTTTAGATCCCGATGGGTGATGTTCGCAGCGTGAGCGCGGCTGACCGCATCGGCGAGCGGAACCGCCAGCGCGAAGAAGCGGTCCAGAGCAAGACCCCGGGGTGGAATCAGCTCGGAGAGCACCTGCCCCCGGATGAGCTCCATGGTGAGGAAAACAACGCCATCGGCTTCTTCGACCGAGTGGATCGTGACGATGTTCGGATGGTTGAGGGCGGCGACGGTCCTGGCCTCGCGTTCGAAACGCTGACGCCGCTCGGGATCGTCCGTCCATTCAGCGGGGAGAACCTTGAGAGCGATCTCCCGATCGAGCTTGGTGTCGCGGGCGCGGTAGACCTCGCCCATGCCGCCGGAGCCGATCCGTTCCAAGATCTCGTAGTGGGCGAGCGTCCGTCCGACCATTACTTGACCGCCTTCGTACCGGACACGGGAGCAAGCAGCGCATCCAGTGTCACGGGAACCACCGGAGGCAATGCCACACCCCGTGCCGCTGCCTCGGGATCTTTGAGCCCCGACCCCGTCACCAGCAGTACGATCGAGCTGGCCGGATCGAGCAGCCCCTGATGAACCGCGGCTAGTGCCCCGGCCAGCGCCGCGGCGCCGGCCGGTTCAGCGAAGACACCGCTCTCGCGAGCGAGCAGGCCGACCGCATCCAGGATCTCCTCGTCGCTGACGGTCACCCCGGCGCCCCGTGTCCGTTGCAGCGCCGCCAAGGCCCAGCGACCGTTGGCCGGCGCGGCGACCCGAATCGAGTCGGCGATCGTCTCGGCCCGCTCGAGGGGACGGACGGTCCCGCGATCCTCATGCGGTACACGATCGCCTGTCCCGGCTCCTGCATGGGAAGCCGTCTCGGCGGCCGCTCGGGTTGCTCCCTCGACGCGCGCTCGGGTCGCCCCTTCGGTCCGCCCCGCCTTCTCGGATTCCCGATAGGCGGCCACCACCGCCGCACTGCCCGCGGCTTGCACGGCGATCAGGCGTGGCTGGCGCGCGATCAAGCCAAAGCGCTCGAGGTCGGCGAAGCCCTTCTCGACGCCGGCCAAAATGACCCCATCCCCCACGGGAACCACCACCGCATCCGGCACCTCCCCACCGAGCTGCTCCCAGATCTCGAAGGCAACGGTCTTCTTGCCTTCGATCGTGTAGGGATTGTAGGCCGTCGAGCGATTGTACCAGCCAAGGTCATCGCCGGCCTGCAGACAGAGGCCGAAGGCGTCGTCGTAAGTGCCATCGATCCGGACGACCTGGGCGCCATACTGGAGCATCTGGACCAATTTAACTGTCGGCGCCGCGGCCGGCACCAGAATGACCGCTTCCAGCCCGCTCGCCGCGCACATCCCGGCCAGCGCCGTCGCGGCATTGCCCGTCGAGGCGGTCGCAATCGTCCGGTGTTCTTTCTCGCGCGCCTTGGCAACGACTAAGCTGGACGCCCGATCCTTGAGCGAACCTGTCGGCAACCGGGTGTCGTCCTTCAGATACAGGCGCGGCATGCGGATCTGCGCGCGCAGACGTGCCGGACCCAGCAGGGGCGTCGGTCCAACCGGCAGGTCGGGCAGCAGGGAGACATCCGCGAGCGGCAGCAGCCCGGCATACCGGCGCTGGTCGGGAGGCCGCGGTTCGGAATGACTTCCAGACTTCAGACCGGGAAAATCCCCCGGATCGTCGAACTCGACCCGCAGGACCCCGCAGAGACATTTTCCCGGCGTCCAGGCGGCGAAGCACTCGGGACAAGTGTAGTCGACCTGCGCGGGATCGTAGACCCGAGCGCAGTCGGTACAGATCAGCCGGTAGCCCTCCATCAGAAGCGCTCCCAGAGCGCCCGGGCCTGCTCGCGAGCGCGCGCGCTCAATTCGGCAGTATCGATCGTCAGCAGCTCTCGGTCACGCATCAACACGCGACCTGCCACGACGGTCGAGGCCACGTGGCGCGCATCGAAGCCGAAGACGAGATGGGCAAAGAGATTCTCTGCCTCCAGTGGTGTCGGCGGATCATAGTCGAGCACGACGAGATCGGCCGCCGCACCCTGCGCCAGCACCCCGAGCGAATGTCCAAAGAGGCGTGAGGCGAGCCGCGCATTGTGCGTCCAGAGCATTGCCGGAACCTCGGCCCATCCGGCGCGCGGATCCCCCCGAGCATGCCGCTGCAGCAGGAATGCCGCGCGAGCAGCGGCGAACATGTCGCTGTGCATCCCATCGGTGCCCAGTCCGACACACACGTTGTGCTCGAGAAGCTCGGGGATCGGCGCATAGCCGACCGCGTTGTTCATGTTCGACTCAGGGTTGTGAACAACGAACGTTCCGGTGGCCGCGAGCAACTCGATCTCACGGCGGTCGACATGCACGCAGTGCACCGCCAAGGCATTCTCGGTCAGCGCCCCATGGCGCCAGAGCCGCTCGACCGGACGCTCACGGAAATGCTCGAGACTGTGCTCGACATCGGCGCGATCCTCGGCAACGTGCAGATGAAGGCGGATGTCTTCCTCACGCGCGACGGCGACACACTGCTCGAGCGTCTCTTCGGAGACCGTGAAGAGCGCGTGAACGCCGACGTGGGCGGCGATGCGGTCAGCGGGCTCTGCCGCCAGCGCCCGGGCGAAACGGCGATTCTCGACAATCCCCGCCCGCGCCAGCTCGCGTCCATTGCGGTCACTGACCTCGTAGCAGAGCGCGGCCCGCAGACCGGCCTCGTCGACTGCGGTGCGGATCAGATCGAGACTGCCCTCGCAGGCATGCGGGGAGGCGTGGTGATCGATGACCGTCGTCGTGCCGCAGCGGATGCATTCGGCCAGGCCCAGGAGGGCGCTCGTGCGAATGTCCTCCGGACCCAGCGCGCTGTCGATCCGCCACCAGAGCCGCTCGAGAATCTGGACGAAGCTCTCGGCCGGCTCCCCGCCCAAGGAGACGCCCCGCGCCAGAGCGGAATAGAAGTGCATGTGGGCATTGATCTGCCCCGGCATGATTAGCCCGCCGCGGGTATCGAGGAGTCCTGGCGGTCCGGCGGCATCCTCACTCGCGCGGGTGCTCGCGCGGCTGAGTGTGGCATACGGCCCGACCCGCGCGATGTGGCCGCCGCGTACGAGCACACCCCCCTCCGGCAGGATCCCCTCCGGGGTCACGACATAGCCGGGTCCCACCAGCAGGGTGGCGGTCTCGTCCTGGCCCGACGGACCAGGATCCTGTGGTGACTCAGCCCCCAAAGACACCTCCCTGCTCAGGGCCCAATCGATTCCCTGTGCTGCTCTCCACCCGTGCAGCCCCAGCGCCCGATGTCGTGAGACCCTACGCCACCAGCCGGCGGTGGTCCAGTCGCCGCCGCGCATGGCATCCAACTGTCTCCGGCTCTGCCGGATAGCAAGATGAACCAAATGGGCCCGGTGGGGTATCAGGGACTTCGTTGGGCGCGTTGGGCGCGTTGGGCGCGTTGGGCGCGTTGACTCGCAGATTCGCGAGGAGGGCCCAGGATGCCCGAGGCGCCCGGGCAGGACACGTCGTTCGCCGTCGGGCCAGGCGGGTGTCGCCCCCGGGCAGGCATCACAGGTGGTGCGGGATGATCGCATCCGATAGGAAGCAGATGGCACGCAGCGAAAGGAAGGGATTCGTGAAGGATCTCCTGATCGTCGGACTGGTTGTCGGCGGTTGGTTCTTGCTCCAAGCCTACATCTTGCCCAAGCTGGGCATCTCCACCTGACTGAAAGGGGCTTGCCAGGTGGCAAGCGAGAACCCCGCCGCCCAAAAGCAGCAGCCCGCGGAAGAAGAGTCGTCTGCTGAAAAGCAGGGCACCGCTCGCTAGACTCCTCGCGTGTAGCGCCGGTCCCCGGGCAACGCCCTCGCCCTGTCGGCACCAGCGTGACGGCGGTATCGAGAAGGTCTTGGGATCGGCCGGACGGATCTCTCAATCGATGAGACAACGGCAAGGGGGGTGGCGAGTGACTCCGGGCCTGCTCTTCTCTCCCATTCAGATTGGATCGATGGCCCTGCGCAATCGCCTGGTCCGCTCGGCCACCGCCGAGAAGCTCTGTCTTCCCGATGGCCGCCCCGAGGAGCGCACCTTCGATATCTACCGGCGACTTGCCCACGGCGGAATCGGCCTGATCATCAGCGGGCATGCCTATGTCGATCCTAGGGGCAAGTGTCATGCGCAGATGATGGGCGCCTACGACGATGCGCTCACCCCCGCGCTGGCGCGCCTCGCCGAATGCGCTCACAAGGACGGGGCAAGGATCGCCCTGCAGATCAATCATGGCGGGCGGGCCTGCGATCCAGCAGTCGTCGACGAGCCGGTGGCGCCCTCACCGGTCGCGGCGGAGAACCGTCCCGTCCCGCGAGAACTGACTCCCACGGAGATCTCCGAGCTGACGGCAGCCTTCGGCCGGGCAGCCGGCCGGGCCCGCGCGGCCGGGTTCGATGCCGTTCAGATTCACGCCGCGCATGGCTATCTGATCGGGCAGTTCCTCTCTCCCCTCGTCAATCACCGCACGGATCACTACGGCGGTTCCCTGGAGAACCGTGCCCGCTTCCTGCACGAGGTCGCCCGGTCCGTACGCCGCGCGGTCGGAGTGGGTTTCCCCGTACTGGTCAAGCTGGGCGTGAGCGATCACACCGAGGGTGGCCTGACGGTCGCGGAGGGCGCCGAGGTGGCGGGCTGGCTCGCCGACTGGGGCATCGATGCGATCGAGACGAGCGCCGGGCTACAGGGCGCGGTGCAAACACGCATCACCCGCCCGCAACGCGAAGCCTATTTGCTCGAATCGGCGCGCGCGGTGCGGCACTATTCACCGCTTCCGATCATCCTGGTCGGCGGCTTGCGCTCGCGGCCGGTGATGGAGCAACTGCTCGCCGAGGAGGGCATCGATCTCGTCTCGCTCTCCCGCCCCCTGATCCGCGAACCCGACCTGCCGCGCAAGCTGGAGAATGACCCGGAAGGCCGCGCGGAGTGCGTCTCCTGCAATCGTTGCTGGCCACGAACGCCGGGTGAGGGGATCGCCTGCAAGCGCAAACAAGGCGAGATGGGCACCCCAACTGCCTGATTCGCGGTGCAAGCATGTTGCATATCAAACCAACCCCTCCCGGCTCATGGTTCTGCCCCCCCTACACGGCCTTGATTTGATAGCATTACAGGTGGTTCCCCCTGGTGCCTGATGGTGTTCTGCGCTCAGGATGATGGATGTGCAACCGTGCCTGGGAGGCTGCCATGAGATCTGTACCCTGCCGCCCGACTCGACGCCTCTCTCCCAGCCTCATCGATCACGTTGGTCTTCTGGTCCGCCTGGCCCCCGCGGCCCTTCTGGTCCCGGCGCGCCGTCCGGCCCCTACAGCCCTGCTGGTCTCAGGAACCCTCCTGCTCCTCGTGTCGGTGGCTGCAACGCCGGTGAGCGCCGCGATCTACTTCGTCAGCCCGGACGGCACGGGCGACTTCCCGACAATCAACGCGGCAACGACTCACCCCGCGGTAGTCAACGGCGATGTGATCGCGCTCACCGACGGGACCTTCAGTGGTACGGGGAATTACAACATCGAGCTGCTCGGCAAGGCGATCACGATTCATTCCGAGAGCGGCGATCCCGAAACCTGCATCATCGACTGCGGAGGCGTGACCGGGCAGCGCGGGTTCATTCTTGTGTCCAGCGAGAACCCCGACACGGTGATTGAAAACATCACCATCACCAACGGAAACGTTGACACCGGATCCGCTTGGGGTGGTGCGATCTACTGCAACCCCGCCTCACCCACCATTCATAACTGCATCTTCACCAACAATACGGCACAGCGAGGAGGTGCGGTCGCCTTCATCTCCGGCTTCGCAGAAGTCAGTGACTGTATCTTCGAGGGCAACTTCGCGGATGACGGCGGCGCACTGTATATCGCCGATGTCTCCACTCCGATGCTCACGGGCTGTACCTTCTCCGGGAATACCGCCGAGGGCGACGGCGGAGCCATCCATCTCTACTCGGCCACGGCTTTTGTGGAGAACACGACCTTTGTGGGCAACGGTGCGGAAAACGGCGGCGCTGTGTGGTGCGAGGGCTCAGGCGCTGTTTTCTACGGCTTTGACAGTCAGTTCCTCGAGAACGAGGCGGACTTCTGGGGAGGAGCGCTGTTCGTCACTCTCAACGCGCAGGCGGTCCTCTATACCTGCACGCTGGCCGGCAATTCCAGCAGGTTCACCGGAATCTGCGCGCGGCTGGTCTCCTCGACCCTCGAACTGCACGACTGCACGCTTGGCGACAACAGCAAGGAGCTATCGACCGGGTCCGCCATCAGCTTGACAAACACGTCGTCGACTGTGGCAGAGAATACGATCATCGCAATGAACAAGGGCCAAGCGGTCGAGTGTGACGGGACCTCGAGCGCCACCTTCACCTGTTGCGATGTCTATGGCAATGCGGACGGCGACTGGATTGGCTGCATCGCCGGGCAGGAAGGCGTCGACGGAAACATCTCGGAGGATCCAGAGTTCTGCGGCGAGTTCCACCCGGAATCTCCCTACACCCTGCAGGACACCTCCCCCTGTGCCGCGGAGAACAACCCCGGATGCGGCCAGATCGGCGCCTGGCCGATCGGGTGCACGATCATCCATGTCGAGGCGGACGGCTCGGGCGATGAGGCGACCATCCAGGCGGCGGCCGATGTCGCCGAAGATGGCGACACCGTGGAGCTGGGCAGCGGAGTCTATCAGGGCCAGGGCAACCGGCGCGTCTCGACGCTCGGGAAGGCGATCGTCATTCGCACACAGGGCCGCGGACGCCAGGGAGCGATCATCGACTGCCAGGGAACGCGGCGGGGATTCATCATCGCGAACGGCGAGGGCCCCAATACTGTCCTGCTGGGTCTGACGATCATCAACGGGTCGGGGGTCAATGGCGGGGCGGTCTTCTGTTCAACCGGAACCTCTCCGCTGATCATCGACTGCACCTTCTCCGACAACGCCGCCGACTACGGCGGCGGCGTCTGCTGCGCGTACGACGCCGCGCCGACGATCAGGGGCTGTCTCTTCGAGAGCAACCTCGCCACCGAAGGCGGTGGCCTCTACTGCGGCGGTCTCGCCGATCCGCTGGTGGAAGAGTGTACCTTCGACGCCGACACCGCCGCCTCGGGTGGAGCCGTCTTCTGTGACGTCGGCTCTTCTCCCCGTCTCACGAATTGTACGCTGGTCAGGAACCGCTCATCGACCGGAGCCGGCGTGGCCATCAGCTTGATCGCCTTGCCAATCATCGAGAATACGATCATCGCTTTCAGCATCTCTGGCGCAGCGGTCAGTGGCTCCGGCGCTACGTTCTCTTGCAGCGACCTGTATGGCAATGCCGGCGGCGACTGGACCGGATTGATCGCGGATCAGTACGGGGTTGACGGCAACTTCTCCCTCGGCCCGCAGTTCTGCAATCTCCCCCAGGGCGATTTCCACCTCTGGAACTCCTCCCCCTGCAACCAGGTCGTTTGCGGCCTGATCGGCGCCTGGCCGATCGGGTGCACTAATCCGCAGGGGATCGATCCGGGAGGACCGGCAGACCCGGGCCCGGAGTCTCCGCTGGTGACCGCATTCTACCTGCACCCCTCCGGCGCGAACCCCTCCCGCGGTGCCACCCGGCTGGCCTTCGCCCTCCCCGGTGCGGGTACAGCGCTCCCCGTGCGCGTCCGTGTCTTCGACCCTGTCGGTCGCCTGGTGCGCTGCCTGCTCGACGATCGTCTCCCGCCCGGCCACTACGAGGCCTCCTGGGACGGCACGCGAATCGACGGGACACCAGCGGGCAGCGGTGTATACTTCGTTCGCCTGGAGACTGGGGATCGCAGACTGCTCACTCGCGTGCTCGTGATGCGCTGACCCCACGGGGAGGGACTGGCCCGATGACGGATGAGCGCACGCTGATCTCTCCCGAACCGAATGAATCTCCTCAGACGATCGCGGGCTACCGGATCATCCGCCAGCTCGGCGCCGGGGGCATGGGCGTCGTCTACGAGGCGGAGCAGCGCAGCCCCCAACGCCTGGTCGCCCTGAAAGTCATCCGCGGCGGCGCCTACATCGATGAGCACCAGGTCAAGCTCTTCCAGCGCGAGGCCCAGACCCTCGCGCGGCTCAAGCACGCGAGCATCGCCGCGATCTACGAGGCCGGGCGCACCTCCGATGGCCGCCACTTCTTCGCCATGGAACTCGCCCGGGGCGAGCATCTCGACGAGTACCTGCGCGCGCATCCGCTGAACCCATCCCACATCCGCAGCGGGATCCGAGCGCGCCTGGCGCTCTTCCGGGAGATCTGCGAGGCGATCCATTACGCCCACCAGCGCGGCGTCACCCACCGGGATCTCAAGCCGAGCAACATCAAGGTGATCCCCGCCGCCGACTCCGGACAACGGATCTCCGGACCGACGCCGAAGCCGCAGATCAAGATCCTCGACTTCGGTCTCGCCCGGATCACCGACACCGACATCAGTGCGACAACAGTGGTGACCGAGCGCGGCCAGATCGCCGGCACCTTAGCCTACATGAGCCCCGAACAGGCCCGCGGGGACCCCGATGAGATCGACGTCCGCAGCGATGTCTACTCCCTAGGCGTCATGCTCTATGAGATGCTGACCAGCCGGCTGCCCTACGATGTCTCCCACGTGCCGGTCCCGGAAGCGGTGAAGCGGATCTGTGAGGCAACGCCCGAGCGGCCCAGCGGTCTGCTCCGTGAGTTGCGCGGCGATCTCGAGACTATCGTTCTGAAGGCGATCGAGAAGGAACCGGGCCGCCGCTACCAGAGCGTCCTGGGCCTCTCCGAGGACATCGAGCGCTTTCTCGCCGACCAACCGATCATGGCCCGTCCCCCGAGCGCGGTCTACCAGCTCCGCAAGCTCGTCCGGCGCCACAAGGGGGTCTTCGCCTTCGCTACCAGCCTGCTGGTTCTGTTGACCGCCTTCGCCGTCACCATGTCGGTCATGTTCGCGACACAGCGTCGCGCCAAGGAGCGGGCGAGGCTAGAAGCGCAGAAGGCGGAGCAGGTCAGTACGTTTCTCGAGAAGATGCTCGAGTCGGTCGAGCCCGCGCAGGCGCTCGGGCGGGAGATCACCGTGCGCGAGGTGCTCGACGAATCGGCCGAGCGAATCGAAACGGGGTTGGCCGGCCAGCCCGAGGTGCAGGCCTCGGTGCGCACGACGATCGGCAGCACCTACATGGCCCTCGGTCTCTACGATATTGCCCAGCCGCAGCTCGAGGCCGCGCTCGCAACACAGCGCCGGGTTCTCGGAGGGCCGCATCACGATATCGCCCGGACGCTCGATGCGCTGGGCACCCTGCAATACTACCAGGGCAATTATGACGAGGCGGCTTCCCTCTTCGAGCAGGAGCTCGAGATCCGTCGCCAGGCCGCCGGCGAGAACGACCCTGGCTTCGTCCTGGCGCTCAACAACGTCGCCGCCGTCCTCTGGGCGCAGGGGAAGTATGACGAGGCCGAGCCGCGTTTCCGCGAGATCCTGCAGACCTCACGGGAGCTCTATGGCGAACGTGAGGAACAGGTCGCCGTCGCGCTCAACAATCTAGCCTCGCTGCTCAAGTACCAAGGCAAGTACGATGAGGCCGGCCCCCTCTTCCGCGAGGCGCTCGCGATCTGGCGGGGAATCCACGGCAATGAACATCCCAATGTCGCCGCCGCGACCGCCAACCTCGGCGACTTGCTCACGACCCAGGAGCGGCTCGCCGAGGCCGAGCCACTGTTGCGCGAAGTGCTGGCCATGGATCGCAAGATGCTCGGCGATGAGCACCCCGACGTGGCCACCGATCTGCACAATCTGGCCATGCTGCTCTCGCGCCAAGACAAGTGCGCCGAGGCGGAGCGCCTCTACCGGGAAGCTCTTGCGATCCGCCGTCAGGCCCTGGGTGAAGATCATCCCGATGTCGCCTATCCCCTGCTCGGACTCGCCCTCTTGATGGTCAAGGGCGAACAGACGAAGGACGCCGAGCCGCTGCTCGTCGAGTGCCTGCGCATCCGGCGCGCGCAGCTTCCCGCAGGCGATTGGCGCACGGCCTTGACCGAGAGCACCCTGGGCCGCTGTCTGACCCTGCAGGGGCGTTACGCGGAAGCGGAGAGCTATCTGATCGAGAGCGTGCCGATCGTCCAGGCGGCTCCCACGGCAACCCGCCAACACAGGCAGCAGACGCTCGAGGACGTCATCGATCTATACAAACGTTGGGGAAAACCGGAGCGGGCGCAACCGTACCGGGAGCAACTTGCGGAACTCGACCGGTAGGCATGCCAGCCAAGAAGGACGAGCGCGACCGGATCACCGCCTGCGGTCCAGCCTTCTCAGGCATGGCTATCTCCCTCCTTTGGATGCTAGAATATTGGAGAAGTATCCATTGACTCAGAACTTGGTTCTGCCCCGATGACTTTGACACACGACAACCAGGGGGGGGTGTGTAATGTCGTACCGCAGGAGCATCAGAGGGCGCATCAAGCGGAACATTCGTTCCAGTGGGTCTGATCGGATCATGATCGCCCTGGCTTTGGGCGCAATCGGTGTCCTCTGTCTTCCAACCGCGGGCTGGTCGGACTGCGTCGACTACGGCGCCGGACCCCACATCGTGGGGGGTGCCGGCAGCGGGGACTACGCCTGGCGCGTCGCGGTCGCCGGGGACTATGCCTACATCGCCGACTACCAAGCGGGCCTGCGGATCATCGATGTCTCCGATCCGACCGCAGCCTTCGGTGTGGGCGCCAAGGACACGCCCGGCTAGGCCCACGATGTCGCCGTGGTGGGGGACTACGCCTACCTGGCCGATTATGCGTCGGGGCTACAGATCCTCGATGTCTCCGATCCCAGCGCGCCGATGATCGCCGGCAACCTGGTAACCGCCGCCGGCGCCTACGGCGTCGCCGTGGCCGGAAGCTATGCCTATGTGGCCTGCTCCGAGGCTGGCCTGCAGGTGATCGACATTTCCGTTCCGACGGCCCCGACCCTCGCCGGAAGTGTCTCCGACGCATTCTCCTATTCCACCAAGATCGCGCTGCAGGGCAACTATGCCTATGTCGCCGAGGGCTGGTGGGGCCTGACGGTGATCGATATCTCGAACCCTGCCGATCCCCAGATCATCGGCGGTGTCGATACGCCCGACTATGCTGGCGGCGTGGCGGTGGCCGGCGGCATTGTCTGTGTGGCCGACTACGATGGCGGCCTGCAGGTGATCGACGTCTCCGACCCTGCGAACCCGACTGTCGTGGGCGCCGAGAGCACCCCCGACGCGGCCTCCGATGTATGGGTCGCGGGGAGCTACGCCTACGTGGCGGCGGGTGATGCGGGCCTGCAGATCATCGACATCTCGACGCCGGCCTCACCGCAGACGGTGGGCAGTGCCATGACGATGGCCCACGCCGAGGGCGTGACAGTTGTCGGCGAGCACGCCTATCTTGCCGTCGGTTACTCGGGTCTCGATATCCTCAAGGTGAGCTCTCCGGTCACGCCCGAGATCATCGGCAGCCGGGACACGCCGGGGATCGCGATGGGCGTCGCGGCAGCGGGTAGCTATGTCTGCGTCGCTGACTACCTCTCAGGCCTGCAGGTGCTCTCCCTCTCGAACCCCGCCGCGCCCCCGATCGTCGGCAGCGTCGATACCCCGGGGCAGGCGCACGGCATCATCGTATTGGTCAACTACGCCTACGTCGCCGACGGCAGCTCCGGCCTGCAGGTGATCGACATCTCCAATCCCTTTGCCCCGGTGATCGTCGGGGCGGCCGACACGCCGGGCTACGCTTACGCCGTCACGGTGGCGGGCAACTATGCCTATATCGCCGACTCGGGCACGGGGCTGCAAGTGATCGATATCTCGGTTCCCACCGCCCCGAGCATCGCCGGCAGCGTCGATACGCCGGGGAGCGCGCGCGGCGTGGCGGTCGCGGGCGGCCACGCTTATGTCGGGGACGCCGCCTCGGGTGGCCTGCAGGTGATCGACGTCTCCGATCCGGCAGCCCCGGAGATCGTCGGGTCGGTCGACACACCGGGATCGGCCCTCCAGGTAGTCGCAGCGGGGAACTATGCCTATCTCGCCGATGGTTACGAGGGCTTGCAGGTGATCGACGTCTCCAACCCGGCGGCCCCGACGATCGTCGCGACGGCCGATTGGCCGGGGTTTGTGGAGGGCGTGGTCCTGGGCGAGGGTTATGCCTACGTGGCGAACGACACATGGGGTCTGATGGTGGTCGATATTTCCGATCCCCTCGATCCACAGGTCGTCGGTGGGCTGGCGACCCCGGCTGAGGCCAACGGTGTGTCGGTCGACGAGGACTACGTCTACATCGCCGCTGGGGAGACCGGCGGCCTAGCAATCCTGCCGCTGCAGTGCGGTCCGCAGGGGATCGAGGACCTGGAACGTCCGATTCGGGCACGCATCTCGATGCGTGCGTTGCCGAACCCGAGCCGCGGGACGGCATCGGTCTGTTTTACGCTGGCCCGGGAGGCGCAGGTGGAGTTGGTGCTCTACGACCTGACTGGCCGGGAGGTCCGCACGCTGATTTGCAGCGCGCTCGCCGCCGGCAATCACACGCACCGCTGGGATGGCCGGGATGGCGGCGGGCGGCGGGTGCCGGCGGGGACCTATTTCGCCCGGCTCGACATCGGCCGGGAGTCGACGACGCAGAGCCTGATCGTCCTGCGCTGATCCGAGGTCCGGCATGCTCGCCACATACGAAGCCGGCATAGCCGCCCCGCACGAAGCCGGGGCATAGCCGCCCTGCACGAAGCCAGGGCATAGCCGCCCCGCACAAAGCCAGCGTGACCGCTCCGCACGAAGGTGCATTCCAGTTGCAGCTCGATCTGCTGCCGCACGTTCTCCTCGGTCCTGTTCCCAGAGTTGCGGAACCCGAGCACCCGTTCTGCGGGTACATAGCGCAGCGGTCGTGGGTGCCGGGAAGCGGGCAGCAGGTTGATCGGATTGGGCGAGTTGAACGCCTGAGTTCATGCGTCCGCCCGGTCTCGGAACGATGCGGAGGAAACCGCGCGATGCGTAAGATCCAGGTCGTTGGCACCGGATGTCCCAAATGCAACCGCATGGCGGCGAACGTCAGCGAAGCCGTCGCTGCCCTCGATCTCGATGCCGATGTCGAGAAGATCACCGATCTCGACGGAATCGTCGCCTCCGGCGTTCTGTTGACCCCCGGCTTGATCGTCAATGGCCGCATGCTGATCTCGGGCCGCGTTCCCTCCGTGGAACAGATCAAGGAGTGGCTGGAGCAGATCGACTGAGGACAACCACGAGATCGATGTGAGGCGTGAAGGCCAGGCCCACGCCACGGAGCGGCTGAGAACCGAAAGTCCGTGCGCCTGCGGTGCAGGACTGAGTAGCCGTGCCGCCCGGCGTGCCAGGCGAACCGGCCGGCTCAAGCCTCTCCATCCGCGGCCATCACCGCCGACAGGACCTGCTCGTAGACCTCGAAATCCCGTCGACCATGCAGCACGAAGCGGACCAACCCCACATGCCGACAGTCGCCAAGAGCCGCGCGGGTGGTAGCCAGAGCGATCCGCGCTGCAGCCTCGATCGGATAGCGATAGGCGCCGGTGCTGATCGAGGGGAAGGCCACCGAGCGCAATTGGTGCTGATCGGCGACTTCCAGGCTGCGGCGGTACGCGCTGGCCAACGATTCGGGCTCGCCGCTAGTGCCGTCCCGGTAGACCGGCCCCACGGTGTGGATCACATGCTTGGCGGGTAACCGTCCACCGGTGGTGATCTTGGCATCCCCCGTCTCGCATCCCCCCAGTCGGTCACACTCTTCCAGGATCTCCGGCCCTCCAGCGCGATGGATCGCGCCATCGACACCGCCACCCCCCAGCAGGGTCTGATTGGCGGCATTGACGATCGCATCCACCTCCTGCTTGGTGATATCTCCCTCGACGAGTTCGATAACCGCCGGGGTCTTCCCCCCCACAACCGGGATCTCGCAACGTCTCATTGGCGCCCTCCTTCGACTCGAGTGCCGGCAGCAGGCATCCTGGCTGCCCACCCACCCACAGGGATGCCAGCTGAGCAAGGAACGCTGTGCCGAACTGAACCGGGGAGGCGCTGCCCGTCCGGTGGCGCCTCCCCGCTCGCTCGCTTACTTGCTCGCTTGCTTACTTGCTCGCCCACCTACCCGCCCGTCATTCGGTAACCGTCACCATGCGGATGCAGCCCGGCACGGGGCAGACGAGCGGACAGAGCCCACATCCGACACACCGATCCGGATCGATCTCCGGTAGACGCTCCGCGCCGATGCGGATCGCCCGGTGCCCTCCGTCATAGCACGCCCGGAAGCACCGGCCATCGCGGATGCAGAGCGCCTCGTCGATCTGCGCGCGGACCTTCCTGCCCCGCGGAAGCGCCTCGTGGGAGACGACGCGGGGCAACGCGGCGCCGGTCAGGTCCCGCGGAGTGCGCAGCTCTCGCCGATCGAGATAGCCCGCCAGACCCTGCACGAGATCATCGATGATCGCGAAGCCGAAGTGCATGACCGCGGTGCAGAACTGGACCGTGCTTGCCCCGGCGAGCATACAGGCAACCGCATCGCGCCAGGTCAGCCCCCCCCCGGTTCCGGTGATCGGAAGGTCCACGCGGGCAGCGATCGTGGCGACCGTGCGCAGGGTGATCGGGAGGATCACCGGGCCCGAGAGCCCCGAGTAGGTTGATTGCCCTTCGAGGTCGGGCTGCGGCACGTCGCGCTCGAGATCGATCCCCATCAGCGCGGGAATCGTATTGCTTGCACAGATGCCGTCGGCGCCGGCTTGGGCGGCAGCCTCGGCGATCGCCCCGATGTCGGCCACTTGGGGGGTCAGCTTGATGACTACCGGCACACGCCGCGCGGCTGCCTTGACCCACCCGGCGACCTCGCGCACGAGCGCGGCATCCTGGCCCAGCATGGCCCCGGGTTGACTGCCCGGGGTTCCCTGCGGACAAGAGAAGCTGCATTCGATCCAGTCGACACCGGCCGCTTCGAGGCGCGCCACCAACGACTCCCACTCCTCGCGCCGCGAGCCCGTGATGCTCGCCCCGATGACCTTGCCCGGAAACTCCTTCTTGAGCGTCGCAATGCGCTCGGCGATGCGGTCGATGTGGTGTTCGGAGATGAGATCGATATTCCCCATCGCACGCGATGGACCCAGCGGCGCCCCCATGCCCGACATCATCGGATAGGCGAGCGGAACCGGCGTGCCCTCGACCGAGGTCGTCTTGAGCACCGCCCCGGCCCATCCGGCCCGGAAGGCATCGCGCAGCATATCGAGGTCATCGGTCGGCGGCCCGGCGGCCAGCAGGAAAGGACTCTCGAATTCGAGACCGCAGAAGCTCACGCGTAGATCGGCCCGGGGCGGATGATGAACCGGCAGGGGCCAGCGACGCTCACGATTTGCCGACAGGCTCCGCGCGGGTCCCTCGCCCGCCGCTGCTCCCGCCGAGGCGCCGGCCGCTCCCGGCTGTGTACGCGTCGCCGCGAAATGCACATCGATCGCCTCGGCCGCCGCCTTGGCCATGGCGATTGCGGAAACGGCGACCCCGGGACCGGCGGCGACATCACCGGCGACGAAGACCCCGGGATGAGAGGTCATGAACGTATCGGGATCGTGGCGGATGCAACCCCGCTTGTCCGTCTCGAGCCCGGCGATCCCCGCGGGCTGAAGACCCGCCGCAACGAGGAGATCGTCACAGGGCCAGAGGAAGGGCTCTCCATCGGCGACATAGCGGCGGGCGGCGCGACCACCCGTCTCCCAGCGAACTCGCTGCAGCCGCATACCGGCCAGCGTCTCTCCCGCAGCCGGCACGCCGACCGGCCCCTCTCCCACGACCGTCACACCGACCGGCCCCTCTCCCACGACCGTCACACCGGCCGACCCCTCTCCCACGACCGTCACACCGGCCGACCCCTCTCCCGCGACCGTCACACCGGCCGGCCCCTCTCCCACGACCGTCACATTAGTGGACGCCTCCCCGGCAACCGGCTCATCAGAAGCGGTGATCTCGAGCGGCATCACCCGGTAGAGCAGCTCGACACCTTCACGAGCGGCGGCCGCAACCTCCGGGGCGTACGCCGGCATCACCTCTCGATCGCGCCGGTAGAGCAGGGTGACGTCGCACCCCATGCGCCGCGCTTCGCGGGCGGCGTCGATCGCCGTATCGCCCCCTCCGACAACCGCCACCCGGCGTCCAAGGGCCGGGGGCTCTCCCGCGCGACAGGCGCGCAGGAAGGCGGTCGCCATCCGCACCCGCGCGTGGGCATCCCCCGGGATCCTCAGGGGGACCGGCTCGGCCGCGCCGGCGGCGACCAGGACTGCCGCGTAGCCGCCGGTGAGCAACTCGGCAGGGGCGCCGACCTCCGCGCCCATGCGGAACTCGACGCCGAGGGCTTCGACCAAGGAGATGTCGTGATCGAGCACCTCGACCGGCAATCGCGTCTGCGGAATCGTCGTGCGCAGCAGTCCACCGGCCTCCGGTTCCCGATCGAAGAGGGTGACCGCGAATCCTCGCCGGGTCAGCTCCGCCGCCCCGGCGAGGCCGGCCGGTCCCGCGCCGATCACCGCGACGCGTTCACGCCAGGGCGCCACCGGCGCGACCGCGAGCCCGCCCTGCTCACGCTCCCAGCGGCAAACGAAGCGCTGCAATCCGGAAATGTCGATCGGCCGATCAAGCGCCTCGTGCAGGCAGCGCCCGACGCAGAGATCACAGACGGGGCAGAGCTCGGCACACACACCGGCCAGAATGTTGGCTTCCCGCAGATGGCGGGCGGCCCCCGCCAGATCGTCGAAGCGGATCTTGCGAATGAACGTTCGCGGATCGATCGCCGAGGGGCATCCGGCCCGGCAGGGCGGGTCCTCGCAGAGCAGGCAACGAGACGCCTCCGCCAGGGCCGCCGCCGGCTCCCAGACCTCGGCCAGCCTTCGGGGATCAGCCGATTTCGACATAGGTTCCTCTCTGCACGACGGTCCGCGGGAGCTGGGGGGCGAAAGCACGTAGGTGCTCGGCGAGCGACCGCGCGGCAAGCCGATCGAGCGCGTAGAAGGCGATCGTATCGCCCCCGTTGACGATGTTCTTCTCGATCGTCCAGGACCCGACCCGCTCCCAGGACGCCGGTGTGCGGAGCCAATTGGGATGGAGAATGGCCACCCGGGCGCCATGCGCGCGCGCCAGGCGGTCGACGGTTTCCACGCCATAGGTGCCGGCGCGGATGTGCGCCAGCACCTCGCGATTGGCGAGTCCGAAGAGGTCGAGACAGCGGATATCGGCCAGGAAATTCGCCGCCCCGATGTCGTTGATCGCCACCGGTGCTGCAGGATAGTAGCGTGCCAGGAAGTGGCCCATCTGGACTTGCTGCTCATAGATGTTCGCCGTCGCCCGCGGAGTCGCGAGTGCGGCGCGCACGCCGCGGTCACCGACGGCCACAACGAAGAGGATGCCCAAGAGGATCGCCGCCGGTCGGCGCCAGCGAACGTGCGACTCCCCGCGCCGCCCGCCACCTGCGGCCGCCTGCAGTTCGAAGAGCGCGATCCCCAGCCCCACCAGGGCGAGGCCGACGAGGTAGGCCTCATAGCGATAAAACCAGCCAACGTCGGCAAAGGTGACATGCAGGAAGGTCGCGACGAGAAAGATCGTCAGCAGCGGTCGGGCGAGCGAACCCTCCCCGGCATCTCGTCGCGGGGCGCGGACGAGCCAGACCAGCGCCGCGATGACCGGCAGCAACAGATGGGGATTGACGAATAGCCGGCGCAGCGCGAGGTAGCCGCTGAGGCTTTTCAGCATCTGGCCGGGATCCCCGTGCGGAAGGTTGGCCTTGCTCAGGATCGGATTCGGGATCAGCGCCCAACCCTGCTGCATCGAGAAGAGCCCATAGGCCACCAGGGGCGCGAGGGCAAGGAAACCAAGGAGCACCCCTTGGCCCCAGCGGCGCCGGGCGGCCAGCAGCATGATCACCGGAAGAATGACGAAGAGACTCTCGTAGCGCACCAGGGTGAGTAGGGGGGGCAAGATCCAGAACGCCGCCCGCGCCCGCGGACCGAGCGGCTGCCGGCCATCCAGCAGGCGCGCGGCCAGGTAGGCGAAGAGCAGGACGAGCAGCAGGTGCAAGACGTGTTCCTGTCCCGTCATGACCAGCGGCGCCAGCGGAACGCAGAGCACGAGGACGATCAGGACGATCGCGGCAAGCCCCCGGCGGCCAGGCCGGCCGGCATCCAGCATGCATCCGACCACGACGATGACGAGTCCCGCTGCCAGTACATTGAGAATCAGCGGGATCGTCGGCTCGACGCCCGCTACGACGAACCCCCCTCCCAGGAGCAATGTCCACAGGGGCGACGATGTTGAGGAGGTGAACTCGTAGCTGGTAACGCCCCAGACGCCATGCTGCGCCACGTTCTTGGCCATCGCCATGTGGATGTAGGGATCGTCCAGCGCGTAGGTCAGCCGGCCCTCGGTCAGGCCGAGACTCTGCAGCAGGAGAAGCGTGATCATCAGGATCAACACCGCGCCCGCCGCCCCGACCGCTACCGGTATCCGGGCTGCGCCTGTCACCGGAAGCCGGCCCGCGGCCACCACCGGATGCTCTGCGCGCTGGGCCATCGTGTCCCCTTGGATCCCTGCCGCGGGGCCGTCCGCGGCCCGTGGCGAGATGGGCGTGGATCGGCGCGACCGGATTGTGGTACGACAATACTCGAATTCGTCGGCCCCACCAAGGCCCGGCCCTGCCCGAGACCGGCACCCGCCCCGGCGTCCGGCCGGATCGAAGGCATCCACTCCCGCCCGCGCGGGAAGCGAGGAGGCAGCCCATGGCGGAGAAGCGCCCCAGCTTGGCGACCCGGTATCTCGGTCTCGACCTGCCCAGCCCAATCATCGCGGGAAGCTGCGGCCTGACAAACTCGCTCGAGAACATCGTGCGCTGTGCCGAGGCGGGCGCGGGAGCGGTCGTGCTCAAGTCGATCTTCGAAGAGCAGATCACCGCCGAGGTCGCCGACCTCGTCGAGAAGAGCCAGGACTCCTTCCTGCATCCCGAGGCCGCCGAGTATGTGCGGGCCTACGGGCAGGCCGATGCCGTCGGCAAGTATCTCAACCTGATCCGGGAGGCCAAGCAGGCGGTCTCGATCCCGGTGATCGCCAGCGTTCACTGCGTCTCCCCCGGCTCCTGGACCGACTTCTCCCGCCAGGCCGAGGAGGCGGGCGCCGATGCGCTCGAGCTGAACGTCTTCATCATGCCGGCCGACGTGCGTCGCGCCGGAACGCAGATCGAGCAGATCTACTTCGACATCATCCGGGAGGTCACCGCGCGCAGTTCGATTCCGGTGGCACTGAAGATCAGCACCTTCTTCTCGGGCCTCGCGCAGACGATCCTTAAGTTCAGCCGCAGCGGCATCGCCGGACTGGTGCTCTTCAATCACTTCCATCGCCCCGACTTCGATATCGACGCCCTCAAGATCATCCCGGCCCCGCTCTTCAGCACGCCCGATGAGATCTACCTGCCGCTGCGGTGGGTGGCGCTCATGTCGGGCGAAGTCGAGTGTGATCTGGCCGCCTCGACCGGCATCCACGACGGCGCGGGCGCGATCAAGCAGCTCCTCGCGGGCGCTGCCGCGACCCAGGTGGCGACGGTCCTCTACCGCCAGGGGATCGATCACATCCGCGTGATGAACGACGAGATCAGCGCCTGGATGGACCAGCATGGATACACCGAGATCGACGCGTTTCGCGGCAAGCTGAGCCAAGAGCGGTCGGAAGACCCGGGCGCCTTCGAGCGCGTCCAGTTCATGAAGATGTCGGTGGGGGTCGAGTAGGCCCAGGCTCCCCCCGCTCAGTCGCGTGATTCGAAGAACTCGGCGTGAACCGCGCGCACCGCGGCGTGCTCCTGGGCTGTGTCGACGAGCACCCCGATCACCATGTTCGAATCGACGCTCTGATAGACTCCGATCCCGGCCCGGGCCAGGGCGCCGACGATGCGATGCATGACCCCCGGCACCCCATGGATGCCACCGCCGACCAGGGTCACCCTGGCGCACCGCTCCCGGACCCGGAGGCTCCCGCCCAACCCCGCCAGGACCCGGCGGACCTCCTCCACGAAGCGCGCCTCGAGCGTGACGGCGACCCGATCGGGGGCGATGCTCATCATATCGAGAGTGATGCCGGCAGCGGCGAAACGCGCGAAGAGCCCCTCCAACTCAGCCGGATGCTCGAGGAAGTCGACGCCCTCCACGGCGACCTGCGCGATCCCTGCGCGGGAAGTCACGGCCACCGCACAACGCCCCCCCTCGCGCCTGGCGGGATGCTCACCGGCGGGAACCAGAACCGTCCCCGCCGCCGTCGGCGGGACCCGGGTGTCACGAATCTCAACGGGCACGCCCGCCTTGCGCGCGAGCTCGGCGGCCCGGGGATGCAGCACGTCGGCGCCCTTGTAGGCCAGCTCGGCCGCCTCCTCGAGCGTCGCCTGGGCGACGCGTCCCGCGCCCGGCACGATGCGGGGATCGGCAGTCAGCACACCGTCGACATCGGTGTAGATCTCGACGCGCTCGGCAGCCAGAGCGACACCCACAGCCACCGCCGTCGTGTCGCTGCCGCCGCGTCCGAGGGTCGTGATCTCCCCATCGGCGCTGATGCCCTGGAAACCGGCGACTACGGGAATGTGCCCCGCGGCGAGACACGCCTGAATGCGCGCCGGACGAATCTCGGTGATGCAGGCTTCCTGATGGCGCGCATCGGTGATGATCCCCGCCTGGAATCCGCGCAGCGACGTCGCCGGCAGGCCGCGGCGGGTGAGCAGCCCGGCAAAGACAACCGCACTGATCTCCTCGCCGCAGGAGACGAGGGCATCGCGCTCGCGTGGCGCCACGGGCAGCAAATCCTCGAGCAGGCCGAGCAGCGTGTCGGTGGCATAGGGCTCGCCGCGGCGCCCCATCGCCGAGACGACCACCACCGGGCGGACCTGCGCCGTGACCCGTTCGGCAACCCGTTCCGCCGCGGCGGCGCGCAGCTCGGGCGTGGCCAGCGATGTGCCGCCGAATTTCATGACCACGATGCCGTGGACCGTCTTCCGCTCAGTCCCGGTCACAGCCCTAGCCCCCTCCCCCACTCATCCGGCGCCGGCGTTGCCGCGGGATGACCCGGGCGTTCCTGCGATGCCGTCACCGGCGTTGCCGCGGGACGACCCGGGCGTTGCCGCGGAGCCGCCGGCGGCGTCCCGCCGCGTGCACATGCCTTGAACAATCAAGGTCTCGGCAATCTGGATCGTGTTGAGCGCGGCGCCCTTCCAGAGCTGATCTCCCACGACCCAGAAGCGCACCACCCGCCGGTCGGCTTCACCGACCCGGATGCGGCCGACATAGGTCGCCTCGCGGCGGGCAAGCTCTCGCGGCGTCGGCAACTCGTGCAGCTCGACACCCGGCGCCCCCTCCAGCGCCGCGGTCACGTCCTCGAGGGTCACGGGCCAGCGCAGCCGGACCAGCACCGACTCGGAATGGCAGCGTTCGACTGGAACGCGCACCGTGGTCGCGTAGACGGCCAGGTCGGCCCGGCCGAGGATCCGGCGGGTCTCGTCGACCATCTTGACCTCTTCGAGACACGCCCCATCCGCGCCCAGCTCGCCCACCTTGGGGATCAGATTGAGGAAGATCGGGCGGTCGTAGTGCTGCCAGGTCTCGGCCTCCCCCCGGGCAAAGGCGCGTGCCTGACCGAAGAGCTCATCGACCGCCGCCTGGCCGGCACCGGAGACCGATTGATAGGTGGAGACAACGATCTCCTCGACGCCGAAGGCCCGCTCCAATGCGGCTACCGGCAAGATGAGCATGATCGTCGAGCAGTTCGGATTGGCGACGATGCCCTTCACCGGGCGCGTGGCGAGTTCAGCGGCGTTGATCTCGGGAACGACCAGGGGGACATCCGGATCTTCGCGAAACGCCGAGGAGTTGTCGACGACCAACGCCCCCGCCGCGGCGAAGCGCGGCGCTTCCGCCCGCGCGACCTCCTTGCCCGCGGAGAAGAGGACCAGATCGAGACCGGCCGGATCGGCGCCCGCCAACGCCTCGACGGTGATCTCCTCGCCGCCGAACTCGATCCGGCTGCCCGCCGATCGTTCGCTGGCCAAGAGCCGCAGGCGGCGAATCGGAAAACGGCGCCGCTCGAGCAGCGCCAGAAACTCGCGACCGACGAGCCCGGTCGCCCCGACGATCCCTACATCGAGGGCAGGTGTGGTTGCCATGACTCCCGCATTGCGCCGCAGGCGTCTATTCGGCGCGGGGGGGGGGCACTGACAGCGGGCGCTGCCGGCGGCGGCACCGCCGCCGGGCCGCACCCTGCGCGGCGATCGTCACTCGCCGGCTGCCGCCGCACCCCCGCCGCTTCAGCGGCCCGTGGACCGCTTCAGCGGCCCGTAGAGCTCGCCGCCCGTGGAGAGGATCACGGTAGTCTCCTCATCCAGGACCGTCTCATAGGTCTCCATCGTCTTCAGGAAGCTGTAGAAGGCCCGCGATTCGGCCGACCGGTCGTAGGCCGCGGCGAAGATCGCGGTCGCCTCGGCATCCGCCCGGCCGCGGATCCCCTCCGCCTCGCGATAGGCCTCCGAAGTGATGCGCTTCAGCTCGCGGTCTTTCTCCCCCTTGATCCGTGCCGCCTCGCCCTCACCCTCCGAACGGAAGCGGTCGGCAATACGCAGCCGCTCGGCGATCATGCGCTCGTAGACCTTGCGGCGGACTTCCTCGACGTAGTTGATCCGCTTGAGCTGCACGTCCAGGATCTCGATTCCCAAGTCCTCGGTGCGCGTCTGCGACTTATCGAGCACCTCCTGGCGAATCCGCTCGCGCCCGAATTCGATCGCCTCCAGCGCGTTCTCGTCTTCGGGATTCTCCTCGGTGACCAGCGGATCGCGATTCACGCTGCGGATCACCTCGACGAGATTGCGCTTGGCGATCGCATTGCGCGTCTCCCCATCGATGATATCATCAAGCCGCGAGTACGCGCCGCGCTCGTCGCGCAGGCGTTGGAAAAACTTCAGCGGATCGCTGATTCGCCAGCGGGCATAGGTATCGACCCAGATGAAGCGCTTGTCCCTCGTCGGCAGCTCGTTGGCATCGCCATCCCATTCGAGGAAGCGCTTCTCGAACCGGTGCAGCGCCTGAATGAACGGGATCTTGACCTTCAGGCCCGGCTCCATGATCGGGTCGCCCACCGGCTCGCCGAATTGAGTGATGATCACCTGCTCCGGCTCCTCGACGACATAGAAGGCATCGAGGAGGAGGATCAGGACAATGGCGAGCGGAATGATCACTAGCAGTCGCATGATCGACCTCCTCGTTAGCGGCCCGACGGGCCCGATTGCCCCGATTGCCGTGATTGGCCTGGTGCGAGATTGAGCAGGGGCAGGAAGCTGCGCAGGTCGTCGTCGACAACGACCTTCTGCGAAACCTGTGGCAGGACCTTGCCCATTGTCTCCAGATAGATCCGCTTGCGCGTGACCTCCGGCGCCCGACGGTAGGCATTGTAGAGCGCCACGAAACGCTCCGCATCGCCCTGCGCCCGGTTGACCCGGTCGAGGGCATAGCCTTCAGCCTGCTGGATCGTCTGCAGCGCCTCACCGCTCGCGCGCGGGATCACCTTGTTGTATTCCGACTGGGCCTCGTTGATCAGCCGCTCGCGTTCCTGCTGCGCCTGGTTGACCTGGTTGAATGAGGGCTTCACCGGGTCGGGTGGATTGACATCCTGGAGCACCACCTGCTCCACCTTGATGCCGATCTCGTATTGATCGCAGAGGTGCTGCAGGCGCTGCTCGACGAGATCGGCGATCTCCTGGCGCCCGACGGTGAGCACCTCATTGACCGTGCGGTCGCCGATGATCCGCCGCATGACCGCCTCGCTCATCGCGCGGAAGGTCGCAGACACGTCGCGGACCCGGAAGAGGAACTTGTAGGGATCGATGATCCGGAACTGCACGACCCACTCGACGACCGCCGCATTCAGATCACCGGTCAGCATGTTCGATTCGCCTTCGTAGGCCCGCGCGGCGTACTGGCTGCGCACGCCGGCAGCGAGCGTCCGGAAGCCGAACTCCTCCTTGAGCTGGCGTTGGATCGGCACCTTGCTCACCGTCTCAACCCCGAAGGGGATCTTCAGGTGCAGGCCCGGATCGGTGGTGCGGACGAATTCACCGAAGCGCAGCACGATCCCGACCTCCTCGGGACCGACCGTGTAGAAGCTGGTCAAGACAAAGATCAGCGCGACGACGGCCAGGACGATGATCCGGATCATCCCGCCGCCGACGCGCGGCAGCCGGATTTCGGGCATGCCGAGGCTGTCCCCAAATCCACCCTGTTGCATGGGGTGATCTCCTTCCCCTCGCCGATGGGCGAGTCGAACGTCCCTGTATACTCATGTATCCATACCTCCCGGTCGCGCCGGAATCAAGGTGGTCCGCCCTAAATCGGGTAAGCTGCATGGCCGATTGCGGTTCCGAATTGCCCCATTCCCCACGACGCGGCTTGCCGGTACAATCAGAGTCGACCGCAGCGCGGCGGCGATGTCGAGGGTTGCGCCCCGTTCGACAACGGATGCCAACGCCGGCGTGGCGGCGATCGGACTGGTTGCAAGCCACCGGGGAGGACATCATGTCCGCACGATTCGATCGACATCGCCCCGGCCTCCGGGCCATGGCCTTCACCGGTCTGATCCTGGTCTCCGGCCCGGCGGCCCAGGGCAGTGATCTCTCGGGCGCACTCTCGGGGTATCTCCCCGCGGGGACCTACCGGATCGTCGACGACATCGAGGTTCCCGACGGCGAGACCTTGACCCTCGCCCCGGGGGTCGTCTTCCAGTTCGAGGACAGCTTCTGGGAGGAGTACGAGTTCGACGTCCACGGGACCCTGCACGCCGAGGGCACATCCGGGCAACCGATCGTCTTCCAGGCGGCCTCCGGCGCAGAGGAGTACAACTACCTGCGGATCGCGAGCAGCACTTCGCGCCTGCGCCACTGCATCATCGAAGACGCCGGCAAGGTCTCGATACTCGACCAGGGCGGGCTCTGGATCGATAACTGCTCTCCGGTGATTGAAGACTGTACCGTGCGCAACGGGAGCTGGCACGGGATCTATATCACCGGCTCGTCGGCATGCCCGACGATTCGCACGACGGGAATCGCGAACAACTCCGGGGACGGCATCGACGGAGACGACGGCGCCGGCATGACAGTGATCAACTGCCGGCTCACCGGCAACGGGGGCGACGGCGTCTGCGTCGCCGGCGGGGCGAACACTATCATCGGCACGCTGATCGCGCGCAATGGAGAGAATGGCGTCGACAGTCATGGAACGGCCGACTATGCCGCGCTCTTGATCAATTGCACGATCGCCGATCATCCGAGCGGTAATCTCTCGGATTGTTCACTGATGGATTTGTACAACTGTATCGCCGTCGGACAGACATCTTCCGTCGAGCGCTGCGAGCACAGCCTCTTCGTCTCCGACGCCGCCTACTATCACTTCGTCGACTATGCGGCCGGTGACCTCCGGTTGGCGCACGACTCGCCCGCGCGCAACTACGGCACCCGCTTCGGCCCGCCGGCCGGCTGGCTGCCGGCGGAAGACCTCGCGGGTGAGAGTCGCATCCAGGGCATCGTCGATGCGGGCGCCTACGAGTCGGCGGGATTGCCCGAGCTGGGCGAGGAGGGTCCCTACTTCTCCCGGGCGCTGATCGCACCCCGGATGACGCAGCCGGTCTTCCGCACGCCGGAAGAGAGCTTCCCGGCGCTGGTCGGCCTGCTCGGCGACTACACCGCCGGCGAAGCCTGGGCCCAATTGGTCGATCCACTGGGCAACGTCTGGCCCTTGACGGTGCTCGCACTCTCTGCGCACGACTTGACGCCGGGAAGCGATCTCGCGGTGCAGCTCTTTGCCCCCGGACTCGAGCGGATCCAGGAGCTGAGCCTGCAGATCCCGATCGGCACGCCGGCGGGTCTATGCGATATCCGCCTCGGAATCGGGGAGCGAGAGTTCTACAGTCTGCATGCCGTGAGAGTCCTCACCACCTACCGGCAGACCTGGCGCTTCATCCACATCACCGATCCCCACATCGGGTATGATGCGGAGGCCTTCTCCGCCGCTTTGCGCCTGCGCATCTTCACGCGTGAGGCCAACTTCCTGCAGCCCGATCTGGTCGTCCTCACCGGAGATATCTGTGATAACCAGGACCCGGGCACTGAGGCCTTCGTCGATAGTCTGCTCGAGGCGGTCGCCTTGCTGCGAGTCCCGATCCTGATCCAACCGGGCAATCACGATCACTACAACAACGGCAGCAACGGCGGCTACGATCCCGGCTACCCGCTGCGCTACTTCGAGCGAATCAACCGCTATCGCAATTGCCACCTCGAGCTCGGCGGCGCGCACTTCTTCGCCTTCAACACAGGCGACGATCTGGGCCTGCTCGAGCTCTACCGCTGCCGCGGCCCTGAGTCGCCAGCTCTCGATTGGGCCGAGAGCATCTTGATCGGCCTCGCTCCCCTCGCCGACCGGCCGCGCTTCTTCCTAATGCATGGGCCCAACTACGACTACTTCACTTGGAACTCCGAGAACGTCGGCCGCGTGCGGGATCTGATGAACGCGCACGCGATCAGCCTTTGTCTCTGCGGGCACACGCACCGCTTCGAGACCTTTCTCAACAGCGGAGAGAACTACCTTGGACGCGACGATTTCAAACACGTGGATGATTGGGGCCGCGACGTCGCCTTCCCCGACTATCCGTTGCACGTGCAGACTTCCTCGCTCGGCAAGGAGGAGCATCTGTCGGCGGAGAAGGCGGCCTTGGCGACCGGGGCCGGGGATCAAGGGAGCTTGGAGAAGGAGATCTTGCCTGGCGCGCCCCCGGATCAACGACGCCGCGGCCTCTTCGGTGATGACATCGGCTGGCGCTACGTGCAGGTCGTCGACGGCCAGGTCGAGTTCTTCACTGCCGATACCGACGGGGATGGTTATCGCAACACCGAGGCCCCCTGGCCGCTCGGCGACCTCGAATTCCTGCGCGACGAGCAGCCCGCGGGTGTGATCGTCGCGACGGTCCTCAACCACCACCATGAGACCTGGCATGACGTGCATCACCTCATCCCAGCCGATCCTGAGATCACCTACCAGGCGCAGGGAGGAGCCTTGCAGTGCCGGTATCCCGACGGCACCGTCGAGGTCGCCGTTGATTCGGTGGCGGCCGGCGCGAGCAGCGTTGTCGTGCTGACGCCGGCGAGCAGCTCGGCACCCATTGCGGGGACGATCGCACCATCCATACTGTCCCTGACGCCGACGCCGACCCCCACGCGCGGCCCGGTGGACCTCGAGATCCGCTGGGCGGGGGCAACCGGTTACCCGACCACCCTGCACGTCTTCGACGCCCAGGGGCGCTGCGTGCGTGACCTCTCCGGAGCGCTCGACGACCAGGGCGGCACGTTCGGAAACCAGCGCGGCACGCTGGGAAAGCAGGGCGCGGCCCGCGGCGGGATCTCATTGGTCACCTGGGACGGCCGCGACGATCGGGGCCGGCGCCTCGGCCCGGGGATCTATTACATCCAGGTCCGCGGGGCGGGAGCGCGGACGGTCTCGCGGATGGTGATTCTCTCCTGAGACAGCGACCCTCAGCTGCTAGGATTCGCACAGAGATCCTCGCCCGGCGGCCGGTTGGGCCTACCCGGCTTCAGGGCCACTCGGCTGAGGCCTGCCCGGGAGATGGCCACCCGGCTGAAGTCTACCCGGCTGAGGCCTGCCCGCGAGAGAGCCACCCGGCTTCGGGGCCACAGGGAAAGGACCGACCGGCAGGTGCGACCCGAAACGCTCTCCCTTCTTCGCTGCCCCGCATGCCATGGCAACCTGGATGTCGCCCGCCGACACGCGCTCGGCCGCACGGGACGCCTCTGCGCCGGCATCCTCGCCTGCCGGGCGTGCGATCGGCGTTATCCGGTCATCGACTGGATCCCCCGCCTCCTGCCCCACGAGTCCCTCACTCCCGCTGAGCGAGCCGAGCTCGCAGCTTCCCCCGAACGGGACGAGCCGCAGACGGTGTCCGAGGAGCAGCTCGCGCCTGATGAGCTGCGCCGGCTGCTGGAGACCCGCGTTCGCAGCAAGCTGCTCCATCCCGGCATGCCGCCCAAGCTGCGCGCGCGCGCCGAGCGGGATGTCGCCTACCGCGTCGAGCACACCGGAGAGAAGGGCAAGTTCGTCCGCACCGCAGAGCCCTACCTCACGCAGCGACCAGAGAGGATCCTCGACCTCGGCGGCGGACAAGGCGGCACCCTGACCGCCTTCCGGCAGCGCTACCGGCCCACGACCGCGATGCTGCTCGATCTCGATCCCGACTGGGTCGAGATCGCCCGGTGGCGCGATCCCGAGACGGAAGTCATCCGGGCTGATGCGACCCGCGCTCCGCTCGCCGACGGGGCCATTGATCTGCTGGTCAGCACAGCGACCCTCGAGCACCTCCCCGACTGGCGCGGGGCGCTCGCCGAGATCGTGCGCATCTCGCGCGAAGGGCTGCTCTCCTATGGGCCCAACGGCCGCTTCCCCTACGACTTCGGGCACCTCGACGCCCCCTTCGTCACCTGGCTGCGCCCCCATGCGGCGGCCCACGTGGCGCACCTTTGCCATCGCCTGCGGCGCACGGGGCGTACGCTCACCTCGATCGAGCAGGAACTTGCGGTCACCTTCTACATCCCCCGCTCCGCCGTCGTGCGGGAACTGCGCCGAAGGGGTGTCGAGGTGGTCAATGTCTTCGAGGAGTTCTTGGGGCACGCGGTGGCGGAGTCCTATCACCCGCGCGCCGGGGGATTGAAACGCACCCTCGCCCGCTTCCCCTGGCTGCGGACGCTCTTCGCCAAGGGGCTGCTGATTGCGGGCGCTGAACCCAACGTCTATCTCTACTATCGACGGCCTCGGGTCCCGCGCTGATCTGCGCGGCCGGCCGCGACGAGGCGGGCGGGAAGGCTTCTCCAGCAGGCGGGACTGACGGCCAGGTGAGCGTGACTGACCGCCACGTGAATGTGCCTGACGGCCAAGCGAGCGTGACTGAGCGCCGTGTGGATGCGCCTGATGGCCAGGCGAGCGTGACTGACCTCCGTGTGGATGTGCCTGATGGCCAAGTGGGCATGGCGGGCGGCCCGGCGATCAGTTGATGTAGCCGAGACTGCGCAGGCGGCGCTCGTTCTCGGGATCGATGCGCTCTGCCCTCCGCACCGGTCCTTCCCGCCATTTGAGAACCGCACGGCTCATCCTACCGACGCGCGCCGGCTCCTCGAGCGTCAGACTGCGCAACTCATCGGGATCCGCCTCGAGGTTGAAGAGCTCGACCCGATCCTGATAAGGCGTCAGCACGAGCTTCCAGGGATAATCGATGACCATCTGCGCCTTGTAGAGATTGCGATACTCATCGGGAGCTGACTCCTCGATCTCGGCCGGCTTGCTCGCCTCGCCGAAGGCGAGGCGGCGCTCGACCGGCTCGCCGCACAGCAACGGCAGCAGATTCCGCCCCTGGCACTCCTCGAACACGGGCAGGCCCGCATAGGCAATGATCGTCGGGGCGATCGAGTGCGTCTGCACCGGCTCGTCGACGACTCGCGGCGCAACCTTCAGCGACGGGGGGCAGCGCACCAAGAACGGCACCCCCATCGCCGGCTGGTAGACGTCGAGTCCATGATCGAAGAAATAGTCGTGCTCGGTCATGCTCTCGCCATGGTCGGCCGCGAGGATCAGGAGCGTGCTCGCGCGCCGCTCGGGACGCCCCAGATCGGCCAGCAAGGGGCCGAGCCAGGCGTCGAGATAGGCGATCTCGCCGTCGTAGAGATCGATCAGCCGCTGCAGGTCGGCGGGACCGGGAACGATCCGTGGCAGGTCTTTCTTGCCCTGGATCCGGTGGAGGTAGTCCATCGATCCATCGGCCCGGCCCCGATAGCCGCCGCCATGGAGCGTGTCGAAGGGCGCCGGGGGCGAGTAGGGATAGTGGGGATCGAAGTAGTGCACCCAGAGAAAAAAAGGCTCCGGGGGCTGCCTCTCGAGCCAGGCGAGCACGGCGCGAGTCGTCGTCTCGGCCCGCCGCTGCTCCTGGTCCCCCTCGAAGGTGAAGCGTTCGTCATAGAGGTCGAAGCCACGGTCGAGGCCCATGCCGGAGTGCAGCGCCGAGGCGCTCACGAATGCCGCCGTCGTATAACCCGCGGCCCGCAGTTGCTCGGCGACCAAGGGAACATCGGGCGGCACGGGGAAGCTGTTGCGTGGCACGCCGGCCGCTTGGGGATGGAGGCCGGAGAGCATCGCCGCATGGGAGGCAAGGGTCGTGTTGATCGTCGAGAAGGCGTGGGCGAACCGGACACCCTCCGCCGCCAGCGCATCGAGATGCGGGGTGTGTGCGCGGGCGTAGCCATAGCACCCGACGTAATCGGCGCGCAGCGTATCGATCGTGATCAACACGACATTGCGCGGGCGCCGCTCGCCGTCGCCGCAGCTCCAGGCGAGGACGAGCAGGATGGTGCACAGAAGACGCAGGCCGCCGGCGCGCCACGACACGGGCTAGAACTCCGCGCTCTTCGGCGTGCGGGGGAAAGGAATCACATCGCGAATATTGGCCATGCCGGTCACATACTGGATCGTGCGCTCGAAACCGAGCCCGAAACCGGCATGCGGCACGGTGCCGTAGCGCCGCAGGTCGCGGTACCACCAGTAGTCGTCCTCGGGCAGGCCGAGCTCGGCAATGCGGGCATCGAGCACCTCCAGGCGCTCCTCGCGTTGGCTGCCGCCGATGATCTCCCCGATGCCGGGGGCGAGCACATCCATCGCCGCCACCGTGCGCTCGTCGTCGTTGAGCCGCATGTAGAAAGCCTTGATCGCCCGCGGGTAGTTGACGACCACTACTGGGCGGCCGACATGCTCCTCGGTGAGATAGCGCTCGTGCTCGGACTGCAGATCGATGCCCCATGAGACGGGAAACTCGAAGCTCTTACCCGACCGCTCCAGGATCCGGATCGCCTCGCTGTACTCCATGTGCTCAAAACTCGAGGCAATGAACGCCTCGAGCCGGCGGATGCAATCGCTGTCGATCCGCTGGGCGAAGAAGGCCATGTCATCGGCACGCTCGTCGAGCACCGCCTGGAAGACGAATTTCAGAAACTCCTCGGCGAGCACCGCATCGGCATCCAGGTCAGCAAAGGCGATCTCGGGTTCGACCATCCAGAACTCCGAAAGGTGGCGGCTCGTGTTGGAGTTCTCGGAGCGGAAGGTCGGCCCGAAGGTGTAGACCTTGCTGAGCGCGAGGCAGTAGCTCTCCACGGTGAGCTGCCCCGAGACGGCCAGATAGGTCTCGCGCCCGAAGAAGTCTTGCGCGAAATCGACCTCCCCCTGCGGCGAGCGGGGCAAGTTGACGAGATCGAGGGTCGAGACTCGAAAGACCTCACCCGCGCCCTCGGCGTCGTGGGTCGTGATGATCGGCGTGTGGATCCAGTAGAAGCCGCGCTCGTGGAAGAAGCGGTGGATCGCCTGGGCGAGGCAATCGCGCACGCGGGCCACCGCGCTGAAGGTATTCGTGCGCGGGCGCAGGTGGGCAACGGTGCGCAGGTACTCGAAGGTGTGCCGCTTGGGCGAGATCGGATAGGTCTCGGGGTTCTCGACCCAACCGACGACCTCGATCGATTGCGCCTGCAGCTCGACCGTCTGCCCCTTGCCCTGTGACTCGATGACCGTGCCGCCGGCGATCAATGCGCAGCCGGCGCTCACCTCGAGGATCTCACTCGTGTAGTTGGGCAGCGAGCGATCGGCAACGACCTGCAGCGGCGCGAAACTGGAGCCGTCGTGCAGGTGAATGAAGGAGAGACCCGCCTTCGAGTCGCGCCGCGTGCGCACCCAGCCCTTGACGGTCACGGTCGCTCCGATCGGGACTTCTCCTGAGAGCACCGCGCCAATCGTCGCCGTTCTCATCGAACACCATTCCTTCCGCTTTGCCCCGACGGGTGGACGCCGCCGGTCGCGATCCGACTGCCGATGTATCTGGGCGATTCTAGCCAGCGACAGGTCCAGCGGCAAGGGCGCCGGCCCGGTATGCCGGCCCGGTGCCCAGTTTGCAGCCAGGGCACTTCCAGACCGGTGCATCTGCGGGGCCGGCCCGGCCGCGAGACGTCCGGCTGCACCGGCCGGTTAGAAATTCTCTGCCAGCCAGGGGGCGGAGCCCGCAAAGACCGGTTGCAGCCGGGCGCACTGCTCCGGCGAGGCATCGAGGTACTCCGTTCGCATCCGTAGCTCCTGCGGCGAGAGGTGGCCGCTGTAGAGCACCGCCAGTCCGCGGACATCGATGCGGATCCGGCCACGGCCGCCGCGGCGCACCCGCCCGCGCCCACCGCCGATCTCGAGCTGGAAGCGATCGTTGTTGCCCGCCAGCAGCTCATCGCGCACCTCGAGGTCGAGCTGCGCCTCGAGCCCCAGCGGATAGCCACGTTCGCTCAGGGCCCGCTCGACGTCGGTGATGCGCAGCATCCAGTGATCGTGGAGACGCACGCGGTAGCCCGGCTCGGCAAGCAGCGGCAGCAGCGGGTCGGCCGGGCTGCCGAACCAAGAGATCTTCTCGACCTGGAAGCGATGGTCGGCCAGCAGGGTCAGCATGCGCCGGGCCGCCGCGGGGCGGTCGACGAAGAGCTCCGTGACGCGCAACGTCTCCTCGGGGAACTCCACGAGGTGGCGGAAGAAGCCGGCGACCTCGGACCCCTCCCAGAGGGCATAGCCGCGGGTCGGCTTGCCCCAGGCGGCCATCGCCTTGCGCCATCCGGGCGACTGGAGATCGAGCGGCCCGTTCGACCAGCGCACCGCCCGCCGGTGCGCCGCGGCCAGCGCCGCCTGATCTTGGGGACGGATCGCGCGAACCTCGAACTCCCGGTCGCGCAGGCGAACCGATCGCGGCATCAGGGTGATCTCGTAGCGGCCGCCGGCGATCTCATAGCCCGCCTGGCGGTAGAGCGCCAGGGTCGCGGGATAGAGCGTCGATAGCGGCGTGCGCTGCCGGTGGAGCTCGGTGACCGCGGCGCGCATCAGCCGCGCGCCCACCCCGCGCGCGCGGTGCTGCGGGGCAACGGCAACGACGCCGATGCCTCCGGTCGGCACGCAACGGCCGCCGAACCACTGAGCCATCGGGTAGATCACCAGGCCACCCGCGATGGAGCGACCACTGTGTGCGATCCGGATCATCTCCGCATCGAGCTTGGTGATTTGCTTGCGGCCGAGTTCCAGCGCCACGCCAAAGGCGACACAGGCGAGATCGGAGAAGGCCACGATCTCTTTCTCATTGCGTGGAACTCTGACTCCAGGGGTCTTGGCCCCGCCCATGGGTGCCTCCAACGCTACGTCGTCGTCCAATCAATCCGACGCTACCGGTTCCAACCAACGCTACCAGCTCCATCCGACGCTACCGGTTCCATCCGGTGATTCGCATCGGCGGCGGCCGCCTTTCATCGCCGCGCCATCCGCGCGTAGATTGCGACGACCGTGCCGAGGAGGAGCAGCGAGACGAACCCGGGCGCCCCCCAGCGGGGCAAGAGGTCGGGACACATAATGATCGGAATCGCCAGCAGGATGCCGATGATCGCCTCCCCGGCGATCAGACCCGAGCCGAACAGCACCCCCGCGCCATGCCCCCCCCCTTCGCTGGCCGTAGTCCCCCCCGCAACCGCCCGGGCGCGGACCCGCCGCCGCATGCCGAAGCGCAGCAGGCCGCCGATCAGGATGGGAATGTCGAGCGAGAGCGGCAGGTAGATGCCGACCGCCACCGGCATGACATGGGCCCGGAAGGAACTGCGCGCCCGCGCGAGGAAGCGATCGATGACGATCAGGGCCACCCCGATTGCCGCGCCGATGAAGACGAGGTTCCAGGGCAGGTCCCCATCACCGAAGAACCCCTCGGTCAGGCTGGCGAAGAGCGCCGCCTGGGGCGCCCGCAGGCTGCCCGGCTCACCGGTGCCGATCCCATAGGCCTGATGGAGCAGGGTGAGAATCGGCGCGAAGCAGAACGCCGGGATGACCGCGGCGACGATTTCGGTCCACTGCTGCTTGGCGGGGGTTGCCCCGACGAGCAGACCGGTTTTCAGATCCTGGGCAACGTCGCCAGAGGTACAGGTCGCGCAGCAGACGACGCCGGCGACCCCGAGGGTCGCCAGAATCGCCGAGTCGCCCCGCACGCCCAGCGCCAAGAGCACTCCGGCCGCGATCAAGAGCGCGCAGATCGTCATTCCCGAAACCGGCGAGTTCGACGATCCGACCAACCCAGCGATGTAGGTCGCCACCGCGACGAAGAGAAATGCGGCGATGATCATGATGACCGTCGTCAGGGTGGCAATCGCGGTATTGCCGATCAGGTGATCGTAGAAGAGCAGCGTCGCCAGCACGGTGACGATGAAAATGCCCACCAGCCAAGGAAACGACATGTTGCGTTCCGTGCGTAGAACCGCCTGCCCCGGGAGTGAGCCGGGGCCCGGAGCGGCGGCCGTCTCCCCCGCGGCGGACTCCGGCTCCCATCCGGGACCGGCGCCCGAGCCGGCCCCTGGGCCCGATCGGGACCCGGTACCAGGATCCCGCCCCCCCCCAACACCCCGCAGGCTGACGACGCCGGCGAGGAGCCCGCGGCGGACGTTCCAGATCGAGTGGAGACCGCCGACGAGCATCGCCCCGACCCCGATGTAACGCACCTGCGTCTCCCACAGTTCCCAGGCGGTGTCCAGTGGCGAGAGGCCCGGCTCGACGCCTCCGAGCAGCGGCAAGGCGATCACCCAACCGATCACCCCCCCCAGGGTGATCAACCCGGCGATGTGCAAGTCGACAATGTAGCCGACCGCGAGCAGGGCAACGCTCATGTCCGCGCCGACATAGAAGACCCGCTGTCCCCAGGCGACGGCGCCCTCGACCGTCTCGCGGATCAGGTGAACACCGCTCAGCAGCGCCTTGAAGACCCCACCGACCACCAGACCGACGACGACCGCTCGGATCCCCCCCCCACCCTGCTCTCCGGCATGCAGCACCTCGGCACAGGCCACCCCCTCCGGGTAGACCAGGTCGGGGCGCTGGACGATCAGCGCCCGCCGCATCGGAATCATGAAGATGATGCCGAGCAGCCCGCCGAGCATCACGATCAGCGTGGTCGGCCAGAAGCGGAATTCCTGCCAGGCGCCGACCATGACGAGGGCGGGCACGGTGAAGATGACGCCGGCGGCCAGACTCTCACCCGTCGAGGCCATCGTCTGGACGATGTTGTTCTCGAGAATCGACCCCCGGCGCAGCACACCGCGCAAGAGCGCCATGCTGACCACCGCGGCAGGAATCGAGGCACTGACGGTCATCCCGGCATACAGGCCGAGGTAGGCATTCGCCGCCCCCATGACAATGCTCAAGATGCCGCCGAGCAGGAGAGCGACGATGGTCACTTCCCGCAAGTCCTCCCCAGAGGAGTGGCGGGGTCCCCGGGGATCGGGGACCTGAACCGAGGCGGCCCTCTCCATGCATTCCCCCTGACGGCCCCCTCTCAGGGCATCCGCACCTATACAGCTGCTTGTGCGCCGCGGCGGGAACATCCCTGATGTGGGTCCCGGTGGCGAGGCGCGGGAAGGCCCGAAATCGTACTGGCCCATTAGATCGAAGACAACCGCGGCAAGAAAGAGCGTCCAGCTGGAGGGTCAGGGCCCCACGGAGCCCGATCGAATGCCGCAGAGCTCCACCGCGAGCCACGAAGAGCGTGCTAGCCCCCAATCATTTGCTATTGCATCGCTTACCGGATCGCTGGTGCAACATCCTCCACCGCCTCCCGCGGCGCGCCGGATTGATGGGGCCCATAGAGGCCGATACCGGCCATCCGACCGACCTGCATGGAGCTGAGCATTCCTTATCCGGACAACAACCTTGACACGCTGCCTCAGGCAATGGTATTCTTGTCTCGGCAGTTCGAAATCAAGTATTCGGGATTAATTGCTGAGGGTCCCGAACACTTGGGCACGGTAGGCTTCGGCCTACATCACCAGGGCGGGCATCACTTAGTGTGGTGTCCCAAGCGTCTACCCAAAGGCATCTGTTGGAGGTAGCACAATGAGATTCGTTACTTTGTTCGCAGTGGTTGCTCTGCTGGCGGCTGGTGCTAACGCGGCGCCTCTCGAGACGTCGAGTGACCAGTACCAGAAGTTCAGCAGCCACGATCCGCGTCCCTATCCCCCGAGTGGCGAGGCTGGTGGTGAGGACTTCGCGACTTCCGTCGACATGGTCGCCCTCCCGTTCAATGACAGCGGCAACATGTGGGACTACGCCGACGACATCGACTTCGGCTACGGCACGTCGCCTGACTGCGTGTATCACTACACGCCCGATGCCGACGGCTGTGTCACGTTCGATCTCTGCGAGTCGAATTACGACTCGATGATCTTCGTCGTCGATGAAGCCATGAACATCATCGTCTGGAACGACGATGGCGCCGCCTGCGACGCCTTCCAGTCGCAGATCTCGTGGATGTACATCTACGCTGGCGTCAAGTACTTCTACGTCCTCGATGGTTGGGGCGGATCGGCTGGCCCGTACGTCATCAACGTCTTCGTGCGTGACTGCCCGCCCCCGCCCGAGTGCCCCGAAGGCGCGCTGCTCGAGGGTGAGCCGTGTCAGGATCCGTACAACGACCTCTACAACGCCGGCTGCAACGCCGACAACTACGCGTTCGGTGAGATCGAGTGTGCCGAGGGCCAGATCGTCTTCTGTGGTACGATCTTCAACCACTACGACGATCAGGGCAACGGCCTGCGTGACACCGACTGGCTCGAGCTGGTCGATCTGTTCGAGCTGACGACGATCACCTCGACCTCGTACTACGAGTCGACTGGTTCGCTGTACTACATCCTGGTCGCCCCCGACTGCAACGGCTCCGTCACGATCCCCGCGGGGATCCACCTCGGCAGCCGCGAGCTGGGCGAGCTGGTCTACGACATGGACCCGGCGGAAGGTCGCTGGGCGATCTTCCAGTCGAAGAACTACTATGACGGCACCTGGTACACCTGCGAGGATCCTGAGCTGTGGCCGTACGTTCTGACGATCGACGGCTACACCTGCCCGGTGGTTCCGGCCGAGACCGAGACCTGGGGTGGCGTCAAGAATCTGTTCAAGTAGGTCGTAAGACCCGCACGAACAGAGAAGCCTGCTACTGCGAGAGCCCCGCGCGAAAGCGCGGGGCTCTTTCATGCCCCTCGGGAATGCGCCGGCCTGCCCGCAGGCCTCCTCTCGCTGCGCGCTCGCAAGCTCCCATCGCCAGGCTCGCCCGCAGGCCCCGTCGCGAAGGCCACTTGCAGGCGAGGGGCATCCGGGGGATGATCGGCAGAGGATTGCGAGCCACGCAACCAACCGGCGGAAGGGAGGCCGCTGATGCAGGGGCCACTACTGCGCAACTCGATTCTGGCGTTGGCCCTGATCGTGCTGGGCGGCTGCGCCCACCAGGGCCGGCGAGCCTTCGCCCCGGAGGCGGGCCGGCAGGCTGCGGTCGACGCCGCCCTCGAGGAAGCCCGAGGGCATCGGGTGGCGCTCGAGCACGTCCTCGCCCATTACCATGCCGGCGAGGATAGCCTCGCCCTTGCCGCCGCCTGCTTCCTGATCGCCAACATGGGCAAGCATGGCTACGCGCGCTTTCACCTCGCCGATTCGGCCGGCACGCAGATCGACTTCGATGTCCTCGACTATCCCGACTACGAGGCGCTGCGCGCGGCGCTCGACGCCCGCGAGGCGGTCCTCGGAGAGCTCCACTACGAGCGCGAGGAGATCCGCCGCGACCTCGCGTTGATCCCTCCCAGTCTGTTGATCGAGAATATCGATCTCGCCCTGCGCGCCTGGCGGCAGAAGCCCTGGGCCCGGCATCTGACCTTCGAGGAGTTCTGCGCCTACGTGCTCCCCTACCGTGGCAGCAACGAGCCCCTCGAGAGCTGGCGCCCCTACTTCCTGAGACGCTATGCCCGCCTGGCCGAGCAAATGCACGATCCCAGCGATCCGATCGAGGCCGCCCGACTGATCAACCGGGATCTGCAGGGGTGGTTTCGCTTCGACCCGCGCTTCTACCGTCACCCGACCGATCAGGGGTTGGCCGAGATGCTCGCCAACCGCATGGGGCGCTGCGAGGATATGACCAATCTCGCGATCTACGCCATGCGGGCCAATGGGCTGGCCGTCACCAGCGACTACACGCCCTTCTGGGCCAACACGGGCAACAATCACGCCTGGAACGCGATCTTCGACCGGGAGGGACGGGTGATCGCCTTCATGGGCGCCGAGGCGCACCCGGGTGAATACAAGCTGGCCAATCGCGCCGCCAAGGCCTATCGCAAGACCTTCGCCTGCCAGCCGGAGAACCTAGCCTTCATCAAGCATGAGGAGGAGGCAGTCCCGCGGTGGCTCGCCGGGAGGAACTACCTCGATGTCACCCGCGCCTACCAGCCGGTGACCGACCCGACCCTCCCACTGGAGGCGCCCATCCCCGATAGCGTCGAGTTCGCCTATCTCTGCGTCTTCAACACGGGCGAATGGGAGGCAATCCACTGGGGACGGATCGCGGAGGGGATGGCAACCTTCAGCGACATGGGCCGCGGGATCGTCTACCTACCCGCCTACTATCTGGAGGAGGAACTCCAACCGGCGGGCCCCGCCTTCCTGCTCGACGATCAGGGACAACGCCACCCCCTGCACCCGCGGCCGGAGGCACCGATGACACTCACGCTGACCGGCACCACGACCCGGGCGCAAGCCCGCAGCAGCGAGTCGATCCGCCTGGCGCCCCTGAGCGCGGGACAGGAGTACGAGCTCTACTACTGGGACGATGCCTGGATCTCGGCCGGCACGCGGGTGGCCGACGCGGGGCCGCTCGCCTTTCACGACGTGCCGGATGGCGCGCTCTACTGGCTCGTCGCCACGGACGGGCGTCAGGAGGAACGGGTCTTCACTTATGCAGGGGACTCTCAGACTTGGTGGTAGACGCCCAGCCGCCGGCGGGCGGCGGAGGCGTCTTCCCTCGGGCAGTGTGACACTCACTGCTGCAAGCGAGACCAAGCCGGCCCAGCTCGGGCGGACGGAACGCCGCATGTTGGTGGCGCGCCTGCGCGCCGATGGAGAACGCATCGCCGCCCGCTTCGGGCTCCGCTACCGGGCGATCGAGGCGGAGAGCGCTCGCGTCAAGCGCCGCTATGGGTCCTGTCACAGTGATGGGATCATCAAGATCCGTCTAGCGCATGCCACGACGGGACGTCCACTGAAGTACTCGAGCATGATCGATACCCTTTGCCATGAGCTCGCACATCTGAAGTACTTCCACCATGGGCCGCGCTTCCGCGACTTCTACGAGGTCGTGCTCGACTGGGCCCGGCGCGAGGGCATCTATGAGCCTGGCCGCCGCCGCACCGGCACGATGACCAGCGCGATGACCGGCGTGGCCTCCGCCACGGCGGCAATCGCTCGGGCCCTGCGACGGCCGGGAGTGCGGCAGCCCCACCACCACCACGAGCCCGAGCAGATCCCGCTCATTTGATCGGTGATCTCGCTCCAGCCGGCGTGCGCACCCAGCGTTTCGGCCTCGCCGGCGATGACGACGGCGGCGGCATCCGGCCGCGTGCCCGAGCAGATCCCGCTCGGCTGCATCCGGCCCACTTTGGAAGATGCGGAGCACTTCTGCCACAGGCCTAGCCTCCGACGAGATAGCAGAGCTGGGCAGTCAGCAGGGCCAGGTAGTTGCCCAACGCATAGCCGACGAGCGCCATCAAGACCGCGATCGGGATCAGCGTCTCGCGGTGATAGGCGGCAACGATCGGCGCCGAAGCTGCGCCGCCGATGTTGGCCGCCGAGGCGATCGCCGCCGTGTGGACATCGACACGGAAGATCCGGGCGCCGAGCAGACAGAAAGCCCCATGGATCGCGATCCAGACGTAGGCGCCGGCGATGAACCACGGAGCACGCGCGAGCCCCGCCAGATCGGCCTTTGCCCCCATCGAGGCGACGAAGACATAGACGATCGCCATCGCCACCGCATGGCTCCCCGGGATCCGGCGGGCGGGCGTCAGGGAGAGGAGGATCCCGAAAGTCGTGACCAGCAAGATCTTCCAGGTCGCGGTCGAGAGCACCGGCGGGGCCTCCGGCAGCAAGGGCGCCAGCACGGCCGAGGCGCCGGCAACGAGCAGTCCGACGAGCACGAGGTAGACGACGTGGTGCATCTCCACCTCCTTGCTCTTGCGCTCCATCCGGCCGACCGCCGCCTCCATGCGCGCAACGCGGTCCGGGTCGGCGCCCGAGAAGCGGCGGAAGCGCTCGGCCCAGGCCCGCGAGGCGAGCAGCAACGGCAGCCAGACGACGTAGACCAAGTTGTCCGCCAGCACGGCGAGCCCCATCTCGGCCGCGGGCGTCTCGATCCCACCGGCCACGGCGGCCATGTTGCCGGTGCCGCCGATCCAACTTCCCGCCAACGCGCCGAACCCGCGCCAGCCCTCGGGTCCGAGCTGCTCGCGGAAGAGGTAGTAGGCCACCGGCGCTCCGACGACGACGCCGAGCGTGCCCATCAGCATGACCAGGATCCCACGCCCGATGACCCGGACGATGGCCGCGAAGTCGACATCGAGCAGCATCAGCGTGATGAAGACCGGCAGCGCATGGTCTTTCAGGCCATCAAAGACGGCACCTGTCTGCGGGATGACCCCGGTATTCCCGAGCACCACCGGCAGTGTGTAGATCCAGATCAGGGGCGGGAGAAACTGGAAGAACCGCCAACGGAACTGACGCTCCAGGAAAAAGAAGAAGGCCACCACACCGACCAGGACGGTCAGAACGCCCACCGAGCTACTGATCACGGAGGACCTCCCGGCAGGCTGGGAACAGACTATGCGGGGTCGACAGCGACGGAGTCGTCACCACGGACCGGATCGGAACACGCGAGGACGCCGAAGGAACGATCATTCCGCACCTTCTCCGGAAGACTCCGCCTGCTCGCCGGAAGCAGCCATCAGGCTCCAGGGCACGTCATCGAAGAGCGCGCAGGCTTCGCGCTTCTCGCCCGTGGCCTGATCGACCCAGGCGAGATGTGCGCCGTAGCGCGCCCCGGGCAGGCAGTCCGTGAACCGCAGGATCGCCCGCCCCCCCTCCTGCTCCTGCTCCGCCGCGATCAGGGTCTGGTTGTAGCGGCCGTCGGTCGTGTAGAGGGTCACCTCGAGTTCGTTGTCGAGCGGATCGCTCGCCGAGTAGGGCACCTTGAGAATAACGCTGGGTGGTTGGCGTACAGTGATTCGCACGCTCGCCCCCGGGAGAACTGCCACCCCGGCGCGCATCTGGCGGACGCCGTACTCGAGGTGTGACTGCGTCTCGCTCTCAGTCGGGCTCATCTCGCTCTCACTGGGGCTCATCCCGATCTCTCCCGGGCGGCGCCGCAGACACCGCCGGCCATCCGACTCCGTTCTCCGCAGTCTAGGAAGAGCCGCCGCCAGGGGTCAAGCTGCGCGTGATTGAGCCCGGCATGGTCAGCGCCATGACCGCCTTGCCGGTGTGCAGGCGGTTCTCCGCCTCGTCATAGACGATCGACTGGGGCCCATCGATGACCTCATCGGTGACCTCCCGACCCCGGTCGGCCGGCAGTGCGTGCATGTAGCGGACTTCCTTGGCAGCCAGGCCCATCCGGCGCGCATCGCAGATCCAATCGCGGTACTTGGCGAGATCCGCCTGCATCGCTTCAAGGTGAACCTCGCGCTCGGGCGCCTCGATCTCGACCGGCCAGGGATCGTAGTGTGCGAATCCGCCCCAGTTTTTTGGAATGACCACCTGGGCATCCACGAAGGCGGCATCCATCTCATCTGTGAAGGTCAGCCGCCCACCATGCTCGGCCGCATTGGCGCGCGCCTGGGCGACGATCTCAGCCTGCAGCGGGAATTCCGGAGGCGCCGCCACGGTGACTTCCATGCCGTAACGGGTGAAAAGCAGAATCTGCGACTGCGGCACCGAGAGCGGCTTGGCGTGGGAGGTCGCGTGGGCCCACGAGATCCCGACCTTCAGGCCCCGTAGGGCGCCGTCGCCGAAGTGCTCGCGGATCGTCATCAGATCAGCCAGGGCCTGCAAGGGATGATAGACGTCGTCCTGCATGCTGATCACCGGAATCGTCGCCCAGCGGGCCAGCTCACGCAGGTAGCGGTTGCCGATGTTGTAGAAGCAATTGCGGCATGCGATCGCCTCCCCCATGCGCGAGAGCACGCTGGCCGTATCCCGGGCGCTCTCCCCGTGGCTGAGCTGCATCTTGTCGGGCGTCAGATCGTGGGCGTGCCCGCCGAGCTGGGTGATCCCCGCCTCGATCGAATTGCGCGTGCGCGTCGAGGCCTCGAAGAAGACCATGAAAACAGTCTGATCGAGCAGCAGGCGGTGCGGGATCCGTTGGCGGTAGCGGCGCTTCAGCTCGACGCTCAGCTCGAGGGCGGCGTCGATCTCCTCGCGGGCCCACTCCTGACAGCTGATCAGGTGCCGGCCGCGCAATGCTTCCTGATCCATGGTCTGCTCCTCTCGCATTTCGCCCCCAAGTCCCGCTCACCCCCCGAGGGCGCGGGTCGTGTAGGGCAGCAGTCCGCCGGCGTCGCGAATCGCAAGGATCTCGGGCGGCAGCTTGGGGAACCGAAACGTCTGTCCGCCGACGGTGATCTCGCCCGCCTGAGCATCGAGGGTCACCGCCGCGCCCGGCTGGTAGGCGGCGACCGCCTCGGGACACTCGACGAGCAGCAGGCCCTGGTTGATCGCCGCGCGGTAGAAGATCCGCGCGAAGCTCCCGGCGACGATCGCCTGCACGCCGGCGGAGCGCAGCCCGACCGCCGGTTGTTCGCGCGAGCTGCCGCAGCCGAAGTTCTTGCCGGCAACGAGCAGGTCCCCCGGCTGGACCTCGCCGGCGAACTGCGGATCGAGATCTTCCAGCAAGTGCGGCCGGATCTCTTCGGCCGTGCTGCATGTGTACGTGTACTTGCCCGGAAAGAGCATGTCGGTGTTGATGTCGTCTCCATAGACCCAGACTCGCATCGGCACACCTCCCTAGAGTTCATGCGGATCGGTGAGCCGTCCCGCGACCGCCGAGGCGGCCACCGTGGCGGGGCTCGCCAGGTAGATCTCAGCTTCCTTGCAACCCATGCGCCCCTTGAAGTTGCGGTTCGCGGTGCTCAGGCAACGCTCGCCCGGGGCGAGCACGCCCTGGTGAGCCCCGAGACAGGGGCCGCATCCCGGGGGCAAGACGATCCCACCGGCGCGCGAGAGCCGGGCGATCGTCTGCCAACCACCCCGCCGGCACCCGAGCTCCCAGGTCGCAACCACTTGATCGCGCAGCCCAGGATCTTCGATCTTGGCCAGCTGCGCGGCGAAGAGCGCGGCGATCTGTTCCTTGGTGATCATGGTCGAGTTTCCTCATGGTCCGAACCGGAGCCACGAGTCGTCTCTCGCGACGCCGGGAAAAGCCCATGCCCGGAGCTAGAGGCGCGCGATGATCGCGTCGGCGACCTGATCGGTCGTCGCCGCGCCCTTGGCGATCACATCGGGTCCACCCGGGAGTTTCAGCATGTCGTAGCTGCGCACCTTGCCCTCGGCGATCACCGCGCCGATCACCTGGCGAATCCGCCCGGCCCGCTCGGTCTCACCAAGATGATCGAGCATCATACAGGCCGAGAGCACCATCGCGATCGGGTTGACGATCGAGGGCGAGAGCTGCTCGTACTTCGGCGCCGAACCGTGGGTCGGTTCGAAGACGGCGCAGTCGGCCCCCACATTGGCGCTGCAGGCGAAACCGAGGCCGCCGACCAGGCCGGCGAAACCATCGGAGACGATGTCGCCGAACATGTTCCCGGCGACGATCACGCCGTAGTCCTCGGGGTTCTTGGTCAGCCACATCATCTGCGCGTCGATATTGGTGTTCCAGAGAGCGATCTCGGGGTACTGCTTCTGAACCTCACGCCCCATCTCGAGCATCATCCCCGAGGTCTCGCGGATCACGTTCGGCTTCTCGCAGACCGTCACCGACTTGTAGCCGAACTCGCGGGCATACTTGAAGGCCTCCTCGACAATCCTGCGGCAGGCGGAGCGGGTGAAGATGCGGCAGGAGATGGCCAGGTCCTCGGAGGGCACATCCGCGTAGGCCTTGAACCGCGGGTGGGTGTCGAGCGCCTGGCGAACATGCTCGGGCGGGCCGGTCCACTCGACCCCCGAATAGAGGCCCTCGGTGTTCTGGCGGAAGATGACGACATCGACCGGCGGTTCCTCCACCGTATCGCCGGGCCCCTTGCGAATGAAGTTGAGCGGATTACCCGAAAACGAGCGACAGGGCCGGATGCAGAGGTCGAGGTTGAAGCGCTGGCGCATGCTGACGATCGGGCTGTAGTAGACGTGCCCTTGGTCCCGGACTTCGGGGCGCAGTTCCTTGGCCGCCTCACCCTTGGGTTTCGAGGTGATCGCCCCGAAAAGGCCGACCTTGTGTTCGCGCAGCAAGTCGATCGTCCGCTCGGGCAGCGGGTTGCCCTCGGTGCACCAGAACTCCCAACCGATGTCCGCCTCAACGTAGTCAGCCGCGAAACCCGACTTCTCAAGCACACGCAGCGCCTCGGGCAGGACAACCTTGCCGATCCCATCCCCCGGCATTGTCACGATTGTAGGTCTGCTCATCGCCTCCGCTCGCCTCCTCTGCTACAACAGGGACCCCGCCCGCAGGACGCGCTCCATGGCCGTGCCCATTTCCGCGGGGCTCTCGACGACCGTCGCCCCCGCGCTCTCCAACGCCGCCACCTTCTCCGCGGCGGTCCCCTTGCCACCGGCGATAATCGCGCCGGCATGTCCCATGCGCTTCCCCGGGGGAGCATTCTTGCCGGCAATGAAGGCCACCACCGGCTTGGGATACCCGTCCGCGATCAACGCGGCTGCCTCTTCCTCGGCCGCACCGCCGATCTCACCGATCATCAGAACCCCCAGCGTCTCGGGATCCTCAGCGAAGAGCGCCAGCAGATCGCGGAAAGACATGCCGACGACCGGGTCGCCGCCCAGGCCGATGCAGGTCGACTGGCCGATGCCGCACTCGCTGCACTGCCGCACGCCCTCGTAGGTCAAGGTCCCCGAACGCGAGATGATCCCGACCGGTCCCTTATGGTGGATGTAGCCGGGCATGATGCCGATCTTGCATTCCTCGGGCGAGATGATCCCGGGACAGTTGGGCCCGATCAACGTCACTTGGGAAAAGCGCCGCGCAAGCTCCGCCTTCGCTTGCACCATGTCGAGCACGGGCACGCCCTCGGTGATCGCGACGATCACGCGTGCTCCCGCCTCGGCACCGGCCAGGATCTCCTCGGCGACGGCCGGCGGGGGCACGAAGATCACGCTGGCATTGAATTCGACCTCCCGGGCCGCCTCGGCAGCGCTGTTGTAGATCGGGATGCCGTTGTAGCTCGTCCCGCCCTTGCCCGGACGCGTCCCGGCAACGACGCGAGTCCCATACTCCACCATCAGATCGGTATAGAATCGGCCGACCCGGCCGAGCCCCTGGACCAACAACCGCGTCTTCTTGTTCACCAGGATGCTCATGCCAAACCTCCCCGCGAGGCGGCGACGGCCTTCTCGGCAGCCTCGGCGAAACTGTTCGCCTCGATCAGCGCATGTTCGCTCTCGCGCAGCATGCGGCGTCCCTGTTCGACGTTGGTGCCCTCGAGCCGCACGACCAGGGGCACCTCGAGCGGCAGGACCTTGAGCGCTTCGAGAATCCCCTTGGCAATCACATCGCAGCGCACGATGCCCCCGAAGATGTTGACCAGGACGACACGCACACGCTCGTCCTCGAGCAGGAGGCGGAAGGCGGCCGTGACGCGCTCGGGATCGGCCGCACCGCCGACATCGAGGAAGTTGGCCGGCGCCCCACCGGCCAGGGTAAGGATGTCGTTGGTCGCCATCGCCAGGCCGGCGCCGTTGACCATGCAGCCGATGTCGCCGTCGAGCGACACATAGGAGAAGCCGCAGTCGGCGGCACGCCCCTCGCGCTCGTCCTCCTCGCTCCGGTCGCGCAGCTCGGCGAGCGCTTCGTGGCGGAAGAGAGCATTGTCATCGAGGTTGCACTTCGCATCGATCGCCACCACCTCTCCCCGGGCGGTGACGACCAAGGGATTGATCTCGATCAGCGTGCAATCCTCCGTGACATAGATACGGGCCAGGGCCTGGATGATCGCCGCGGCCCGCTTGGCGGCATCCGCGCCGAGCCCGAGACTTTGCGCCAGATGCAGCGCCCGTTCAGCCGCCACCCCGGTCCGCGGATCGAAATGCTCCCTGATGATCGCCTCGGGACGCTGCCGGGCAACCTCCTCGATCTCAACACCCCCTTCGGCCGAAACCATGATCACCGGCCGCTCGGCGGAGCGATCGAGCACAACGCCGACGTAGAGCTGACGCTCGAAGGGACAGCCCTCCTCGATCAACAGCTGACGCACGGTAACGCCCTGGGGACCCGTCTGCGGGGTGATCAGCGGCCGGCCCAGGATCGCCCCGGCGAGCTCGCCGACTTCCTCCGTGCCGCGCGCGAGCTTGACGCCGCCCCCTTTGCCGCGCCCTCCGGCATGCACCTGAGCCTTGACGGCGATCAGTTGCGCCTGCAACGCAACAGCCGCTTCGACCGCCGCTTCCGCCGAGTCCGCCACTTTCCCGCGCGGTACCGGGATCCCATGGGCACGGAACAGTTCCTTGGCCTGATACTCATGGATCTTCATCAACAGCTCCCTCTGCTCGCCGCGGGGGTTGCCGTGCGGGATCGGCATTCCGCACATGAGCGGCAAAGTCTACCAATCGGAGGGGGATAAGGGCAAGCTACGCCCCTCGCGCTACACCCCTCACGCTACGCCCCACGCGCCACACCCCTCCCGCCACGCGCCTCCCGCTGCGCGCCTCGCGCGCTGCGCCCCCCTCCCGCAGCGAGAGGAGATCCCCCCCCTGTGGCACGGACCGAGGCCCCTCATGCGGCCACGGGGTCGTGCCGGGGACCCCCTCCGGGCGGCGCATCGAGGGACACATCCGTCACTCCGGATCCCTGAGCACCCCCGGCGCCATCCCGACGGATGTGCCATTACTGCATGTAGGACAACGAATTGGCCCCTTTGCGCCATTTTCGGCCCAAATCGGTCGTCGCGGCGGTCGATTCCCCGGCGTCTGCTTGACAACCGGAGGGGCGGAGGATCAAACTTGTTGTAGCGACTCCACATGGAGTGTCGAGGAGTCGAGATCCGGTGCGGTCTACAGCGCGGAGGATGCTACTCCACCGCGTCTGTTGCTTCTGCGAGCCGCAAGACCGCGCCGTCTGAATCGGAGGCGGCCTTCAAGGAAATGGGCCACTTCGCCAGTCACGGGAGGGCTGGAGCCACAGGGGCCCCAGACCCGAACAGAGGTGAATCCCGACAACAGCATCCACGACAGCAGGTTTTGGTCAGTGAGTAAGATATTTCGGAGGATTGCCGCTATGTCTCACACAAGACGCATCGTCAGAGTCCTGGGCGTCCTGGCAATTGGTCTTCTTCTTGCTACTTGCGGCGACGATGACTCGACGAGTCCGACTTGCCATGTGACGATCACCTCCCCCAACGGGGGGGAGGTCTGGACGGCCGGTGAGACCCACACCATCTCCTGGTCGAGCGACGGTCCCTGCAACTGCGCTCTCGACATCGAGTTGCTGCGTGACGGCGAGGTCTGCGCCGTCATCGCCGAGGGCATCGCGAACTCCGGCGAGTATGAGTGGGCCTCTCAGACTTGTGGTGAGGACACCACCGGCTACCAGATCCGGATCACTCTCGGCGCCGCCTGCGCCAATCGCTCCGATGTGAGCGACGCGACCTTCACGATCTCGACGTCCCAGGGGCCCCAGTGCGCGCTGACCCTCACTGCCCCCGCCGGCGGCGAGCGCTATCCGGCGGGCGAGGCGGTCTCGATCGCCTGGGATGCGTCCGCTGCCTGCGGCGAGCTGGTTCAGATCGAGCTGCTGCTCGATGGCGCGAACTGCCAGACGATCAGCGCGGAGACGGAAAACGACGGCGCCTACACGTGGACGGCAGCGGCGTGCGCGGCCGACACGAGCGGGTATGGCATCCGGATTACCGATCTCGACAGCGGGGTGAGCGACGAGACGGCCGGCACCTTCGATATCACGGGAACACCTGCACCTTGCACGATCACGCTGATCGCCCCCAACGGCGGCGAGACGCTCCTCGTCGGCGAGGCTTCCTCGATTCAGTGGTCCACGAGCGGCGTCTGCGGCGAAACGGTTCAGATCGAGCTGCTCCATGACGGCGAGGTCTGCCTGACGATTGCGGCCGAGACCGAGAACGATCTCGCCTACCAGTGGATTCCGGCCCTCTGCAACGAGGAGATCGACGGGTACCAGGTCAGAATCACCGAGCCGACCAGCGGTGCCACCGATCTCAGTGCATCGACCTTCGAGATCCGCGAGCCGGTCAACCCCGAGCTCTGCACTCTCACGGTGACCCAACCGACCTACCAGGAACAGCTCACCGCCGGTGAGCTCTACACGATCCTCTGGGAGTCCGCCGGCACCTGCGGCGACTGGGTCAAGATCGACCTCTACCGGCTGGGCGTTCTCTGCATGACGCTCTCCGACTCCACCCAGAATGACGAATCATTCGACTGGCTCATTGACTGCTGCGGCGGCTCTCCCTGCGGCTACACGGTGCGCATCACCGATCTGACTTCCGGCGCGCACGACAGCAGCGACGACTTCGGCATCGACGTCGTCTGCGAGCTCGAGGTCATCGCGCCCAATGGCGGCGAGCGCTACTACGTCGGCGACCAGATCCCGATCACCTGGAACGGCGACCACTGCGGCAGCGAGGTGAAGATCGAGTTGCTGCAGGACGGCGTTGCCTGCCGCACCCTGGCCCGGGAAACGAACAACGACGGCGATTTCGCCTGGTACGGCGCGGCCCAGTGCGACGGGCCCGACGGCTACACCATCCGCATCACCGACCCCGATACGGAAACCGTGGACGAGAGCGACGGCCCGTTCCAGATTCTCGTCCCCTGCGAGCTGACGATCACCTCGCCGCCGGGCGGGGGCACGTGGGAGCTGGAGACAACGCTGCCGATCGAGTGGGGCACGAGCGGCGACGACTGCGGCGACGAGGTGATGATCGAGCTGATCCGCGGCGACGAGGTCTGCCTGGTGATCAGCGAGGCGACTCCCAACGATGGGGCCTTCGACTGGACGACCGAGCAGTGCGCCGGCTTCACCAGCGGCTACATCATTCGCGTGACCGACACGACCAGCGGCGCCTTCGACGTGACCGACGGCAGTCTCGAAATCCTCTTCATCCCGCCCCCGACCTGTGAGATCGAATTGCTCGCCCCCAATGGCGGCGAGGCGCTGTGCGTCGGCGAGCCGTTCGAGATCATCTGGACGCCGAACGAATTCTGCGGCGCCGAGGTGATAATCGAATTGCTGCGCGACGGCGAGGTCTGCGAGACGATCAGCGCGGCCACCGAGAACGACGGTGCCCTGCTCTGGGATCCGGCCCAATGTGACGGGCAGTCGGACAACTACACGATTCGGATTACCGATCTGGGAACCACCGTCTCCGTTGAGAGCGCGGCGACATTCCAGATCTTCCCCGCCTGCGTGCTGACGGTCTCGAGCCCCATGGGCGGTGAGACCCTCTGCGCCGGCGAGGTATTGATGATCGAGTGGACCGCCTCCGCCTGCTGTGGCGACGAGGTCCGCATCGACCTGCTGCGGGGCGGTGAGGTCTGCCTGACGATCGCCGAGGCGACCGACAACAACGGCAGCTTGGCGTGGGAGGCCGCCCAGTGCCCCGGTGGCACCGGTGATTACTCCATCCGCGTCACCGACCTCGAGACGGGCGTTTCGGCCGAGAGCCCGGCGAGCTTCAGCATCGACCCGCCCTGCGCGATCGAGATCGGATCGCCCCAGGGCGGCGAGCTCATCTGCGTAGGTGGCGATCTGGTACTGATCGAGTGGGCCTCGTCGAACTGCTGCGGTTCGCTGGTGACCATCGAGCTGCTGCTCGATGGCGTCGTCTGCCGCACGATCGCCGAGTCGGCCCCCAACAGCGGAAGCTTCGCCTGGAATCCCGAGCAGTGCGGGGACGCGACCGAGGGCTATACCATCCGGATCACCGATGAGCTGAGCGGCGCGATCGGCGAGATGTCCGCGACCTTCGGGATCGCACCCGCCTGCACCGTCGTGCTCACCGCGCCCGAGGGCGGAGAGGCCTTCTGCCTCGGCGAGCCGATCGAGATCCTCTGGACCCATTCGGCCTGTTGCGGCAACGAGGTCAGACTCGAGCTGCTGCTCGACGGTGTCGTTTGTCTGACGATCGCCGCGGCGACCGAGAACGACGGCAGTCTGATCTGGAATCCGGTGCAGTGCGATGGGGCCACCGGAGACTACACCATTCGCGTGACCGATCTAGACACCGGCAGCACCGACGAGACCACCCTCGGTTTCCAGATCTTCCCCGAGTGCGTGATCACCGTCGAAGAGCCCAACGGCGAGGAGTCGGTGTGTGTGGGCGGGGAATTCGACATTCTCTGGACCCCCTCGAGTTGCTGCGGTGACCAGGTCAAGATCGAGCTGCTGCATGACGGCGCTGTCTGCGCGACGATCGCCGCGGCGACCGCCAATGACGGCTCCTACCCCTGGAGCCCGGCGCAGTGCGACGGAGCGACGGATGGCTATGCCGTCCGCATCACCGATCTCGAGACCGGCGCGTTCGATGAAAGCGACCTGACCTTCGCGATCAACCCGCCCTGCGCGATCACCGTGACTGCGCCCGACGCCGAGGCCGAGTTCTGCGAAGGCGACGCTGTCTCGATCACCTGGACAAGCTCGACCTGCTGCGGCGACTACGTCAAGATCGAGTTGATCACCGCCGGCGGCGGCTGGGCGACAATCGCCGCCTCGACGCCCAATGACGGCGCCCACAGCTGGGATGCGCAGCAGTCGGGCGGCTACGACGAGGGCTACACCATTCGGGTCACCGACCTGAGCACCGGCGCCTGGGGCGAGAGCGAGGCCTCGTTCACGATCCTGGCCGCCTGCCACGTGGTCCTCGACTCTCCGCGCCACGGCGACCTCTACTGCGTCGGCGACCCGGTCGAGATCGTCTGGGACCCCGGCTCCGCCTGCTGCGGCGACCGGGTCAAGATCGAGCTCTTCCGCTACGGTGCGCTGATCACCACCTTCGCCTCATCGACGGTCAACGACGGCCTGCACACATGGCCGAGTGCTCAGCAGCACAACGGCTATCCGCACGGCTATGCCATCCGCGTGACGAACCTGGCCACGGGGGCGGCCAATGGTATCGACTGGGCCTTCACTATCGGCGAGGGTGATGCCAATGTGATCTTCCCGAACGGCGGGGAGGAGTTCTGCGGCGGTGAGGCGCTTACGATCCGCTGGAGCCGGACGAACTGCTTCGGCAACACGGTCAAGCTCGAGCTGCTCAACAACGGCTCCCTCTGCAAGACAATCGCTGCCGCCACCTCCAACGACGGCGACTACAACTGGGCCGCCGTGCAATGCGGATCGGCCGAGAGCGGCTACGCCATCCGGATCACCGATCTGGAGAGCGGGGCGGTCGACGTCAGCGATGATGTCTTCAGCATCTACCCGCCCTGCGCGATCGAGATCACCTCCCCCAGCAGCGGTGAGGTCCTGACGGTGGGCGAGAGCGTGCCGATCAGCTGGGAGTTCGAAGCCTGCTGCGGCCCGAACGTGACCATCGAACTGCTCCACGACGGCACCGTCTGCGAAGTGATCGCCGCCGACACCCCCAATGACGGGGACCATGACTGGATCGCGGCTCAGTGCGGATCGTGGACCGAGGACTATGAGATCTGCGTCACCGATATCGATACGGGTGCCTTCGATTGCATCGACGTAAGCTTCCTGCCGCCCTGCGAACTCGAGGTCGACGATCTCACCTGCGAGTATCTCTGTGCCGGCGCCGACGTGACGATCACCTGGACTGCGACCGGGTGCGGCGAGACGGTGACGATCGAGCTGCTGCAGAAAGGAAGCTCCTGCCTGACCATTGATGGAAACGCCCCCAACACCGGATCCTACCTGTGGAAGCCGATCGAGCAGTGCGGCGTCGAGACCGAGGACTACCAGTTTATGGTGACCGACAACGACAGTGGAGTCTCCGACGCCAACGATACCGCCTTCGGCATCAACCCGCCCTGCGAACTCGGCGTGGTCTGGCCGAACGGCGGCGAGGTGCTCTGTGCTGGAACGCCCTATGTGATCGAGTGGGACTACTCGACCTGTTGCGGCACCAGTGTCGTCATCGAGTTGCTGCAAGACGATGCAGTCTGCCTGACGATCGCCGGTTCAACGGACAACGATGGTGAGTACCAGTGGGCCGCCGAGCAGTGCTCCGGGGTCGAGAACTACATGGTTCGGATCAGTGATCCGAAGTCGGGCGCCGAGGACACCAGCGACGCGACCTTCTCGATCGAGCCGCTCTGCGAACTCACGGTGACCAGCCCCATCGAGGGCGACGAGTACGCAGTCGGCGAGACGGTCGAGATCACCTGGACATCCAACTCGGAAGCCTGTTGCGGCGAGGAAGTCAAGATCGAGCTCTACCAAGATGGCGCCTTCTGCAATGAGCTCGCCGCTGCCACCGAGAACGACGGCGCCTTCGAGTGGCCCGCCGCCCAGTGCGATGGGAGCGAGGGATACACCGTCAAGATCACCGATCTCCAGTCGGGCGCCGAGGGCGAGAGCGGGATCTTCCGGATCATCGACTCCTGCACGGTCAGGGTCCTCTGGCCGAACACCGGCGAGCGCCTCTGCGTGGAACAGGAATACGAGCTGCGTTGGGATGCCAGCGGAGCTTGCGGTGATCAGGTCATGCTCGAGCTGACGCGCTTCGATCAGCCGTGCATCGAGATCAGTGGCTCGACACCGAACGACGGCTCCTTCTTGTGGACCGCCGAGATGTGCGCACCCTTCTTCTGGGAGAACATCGAGCCGGAAGAGGCCACCACCGGGTACCGCCTGCGGGTGACCGATCTGACCACCGGCGCGGTCGACAACAGCGACCTTTCATTCAAGATTGATCCGGCCTGCCAGCTGATCATCATCGACCCCAATGGCGGCGAGGTCTACACGGTCGGTGAGACGATCGAGCTCACCTGGTGGAAAACCTTCTCGAGCTGTTGCGGCGACTTCGTGCGTGTCGAACTCTGGCGTGACGGCGCCCTGTGCCGCGTGCTGGCCGCCTCTACGCCCAACGATCTCTCCTTCGAGTGGATCGCCGAGCAGTGCGACGGGGAGAGTGAGGGCTATCAGGTGCACATTTCCGACCCTGAGTCGGGCAGCGAGGATTTCAGCGACGGTCCGTTCACGATCGAACCGGCGGCCGGCGAGTGCACGATCGAGGTCATCTATCCCAGCGATGGAACGGTGGTCTGCTTCTACGAGATGGAAACCATCACCTGGGATGCCGCGGCAGGCTGCGGCGACTACGTCAAGATCGAGCTGTTCGAGGACGGCACCTACTGTGCGACGATCACAGAGTCGGCACCCAACACGGGGAATTACGACTGGTTCGCCGCGCCATGCGGTGCCGCCGGCTCGGAAGCGACCTTCATGATCAGGATCACCGATCTCGACAGTAGCGTCTCCGACGACAGCGGAGACTTCACGGGGACCTACGTGCCCTGCCTGGCCGATATCTTCTCCCCGGTGGGCGGCGAGACCTACTGTATCGGTGAGACGATGACGATCAGCTGGACGGTATCCGATTGCTGTGGCGAATTCGCCCGGCTGGTCCTCGTCTGCGAAGACGACGTCGAGTGCCGCGTCATCGCCGAATCGACGCCCAGCGGCGGATCCTTCGAGTGGGAGGTCGCGGTGTGTGACGATCCGCCGCTCGCGTGCGCCAGCTATCGGATCGGGATCTACGATCTGAAGACGGGCAAGTACACCGAGACCGAGGGCTTCACGATCGCGGATTGCCCGGGCCAGTAGTCCCGGGGTGGGTTCCACCCGCAGGCGGAACCCCCCGGGGAGCGTTGAGGGTATGCCTCTGACGGGGACGCATCGTCTCTGATGGTGCGTTTGATGCGGCCCGCGCCGGCTCCGGCTGGCGCGGCCCCCCCTCACTTCCACGAAACCGAACTCCTCAGCCTCTGACCCTGAAACGACGGCGTCGAATCTCGCTAGCTCCCTGGGCAAAATCGCCTAAACCTGGCATACTTAGCGCGGAGGGCATGCCGCGGGACCGTCATGTGCCGCAGGGGAACGCCGCACCAGCTGGCGCGTTCCGGACAGGCAGCGCTCCGGGCTGGAGCCCCCCGGTCCCCCTGGATGGGGCCGCGCACGAGGGGCGCGCCAACACCTTGGGAGAAAACACCTTGCGCTGCATGAGCATCGGTCTTGCATGGGCCATGGCGATCCTTCTGCCGGCTGTTGCGGCACAGGCCGCCCACCCCGGTGCCACCACGCGCCCCTACTGGGTCTTCCTTGCGGATCGCGGCAGCGCCCCCGAGGTTGACAGCTCGGCGCTCAGCGGCTTGCTCGACGACGGTGATCGGATCCTCGCCATCGCCGATCGCCTCCCTCCTGAAGCCTGGGCCCGGCGCGCCCGGGCAAGCGCCACCGGCACCGCGCTTCCCGATGCCCGGGATTTCCAGCTCTGCGAGGCCTATGTGGCCCAGGTGGCCGAGTTCGGCCACTTGCGCCATCGCAGCCGCTGGCTCAACGCGGTCAGCATCGAGCTGACTCCCGGCGCGTTGCCCCGCGTGTGCTCCTTGCCCTTTGTCATCGCCGTGCGACCGGTGGCGATCGCGCGGCGCACCTCGATCGGCCCCGGGGTCGACGACGAGGGACGTCCACTGGAGGTCATTCTGGATCCCCGGCGCCGCGCGACGCGGGCCGGCGCCGAGCTCGCCTACGGCACGGTGGACTATGGACTCGCCCAGTGGCAGCTTGAGGAAATCGGTGTTCCCCCCGTGCATGCGCTCGGCTACTCGGGCAACGGTCTGCGCTTCATGATGCTCGATACCGGTTTCCGCAAGGATCACCAAGCCTTCGACGCCGTCGAGCTGCTCGGTCAATGGGACTTCATCTTCGAGGATGGCGATGTCCAGAACGAGCCCGAGGACCTCGAGTGGCAACACAATCACGGCACCGGCACCTGGAGCGCAGCGGGGGCCTATGCGCCCGGCATCGTGGTCGGTCCCGCCTACGGAGCGACCTTCTACCTCGCCAAGACCGAAGATGTCGGCTCCGAGACGCAGGCCGAGGAGGACAACTACGTTGCCGCCCTCGAGTGGGCCGATGCTCAGGGTGTCGTCTTGACCAGCGCGAGCCTATGCTACGTCTGCTTCGACGACAGCTTCTGCTACACCTTCCCGGAAAAGGATGGCGATACGGCGGTGATCTCGGTCGCCGTCGACATCGCCGCCTCCCGCGGGATCCTGTGCGTCAACTCCCAGGGCAACTACGCGTGTGACACGGGCAGTCTCGGCACGCCGGCCGACGCCGACAGCATGATCGCGGTCGGGGCGGTCGACAGCCTCAACCAGATCGCTTCCTTCTCCGCTTGCGGCCCGACCTACGACGGGCGCATCAAGCCCGAGGTCCTCGCCCGCGGTGTGCTGACCCATGTCGCCTACGCTGCCGAACCCGACGCCTATGGCCGCGGCAGCGGGACTTCCTACTCGGCACCCCTGGTCGCCGGCGCGGCCGCGTTGCTGCTCGAGGCGCATCCCGAGTGGGACCCGATGGATGTGCGTGAGGCACTGATGCAGACCGCCGACCGCGCTGCATTACCCGACACACAATGGGGCTGGGGACGGATCAATACCGCGGCCGCGCTCACCTACACGCCGATCCTCTACCCCTATCCTTTCTCTCTCGTCACTCCCGCGGACAGCGCCGAGACGGCCGCGTACCGGCCGGCGTTTACCTGGCATCAGACCAGTGATCCGGACAACGGCGATCCGCTCGCCTATACACTCTGGATCGAGAATACCGCTGATCCGCTGCAGCAATGGAGCCTGCCTGCGGGAGGCGACACCACGCTGGCCCTACCCTTCGCTCTCTCACCTGATCTCACCTACCGCTGGTGGGTCACCGCCGAAGACCTGGGCGGCCACCGGCGCACCTCACGCGAGGCATTCGTCCTCTTCCTCAATCCTGATCCATCCGACGTTGCGGAAGATGCCGGTGCCCCGGCGGCGGCAATCGGCACTCCCCTGCGCTTGCGATGCCTGCCGAACCCATTCGTCGGGAGCCTGCACTTGCGCATCGATGGCGCGGGCGGCGCGATTTCCGGCCCGGTGCTGGGGAGTTCGAACGGGAGATCCTCAGACGGACCGTCCGACGGGCCGTCCGCAAACTTGCCGCCGCAGTGGGCCGTCTACGATCCCCTGGGACGGCGGATCGCCCACGGCCTGGCGGGATCGGACGGGGAGCAATTCTCGGCGACCTGGGATGGGTGGACCCGCTTCGGCCGGCCGGCAGCCCCCGGCGTCTACTACCTCGAGGTCCGCCACGGGTATCAGACAGCGAGGCGCACGATCGTACGCCTCGCCCCCTAGTTCTTGTCGGCTGAACGCCGCCGGCTAGACGCCGTCACCATGGATGCCGTACCCGGCCGCTATGGCGATGCGGTGCCGCCCTCACTGTGTGGTTGCCGTCCAGCCCTCGCTATGTGGTTGCCGTGCCGCCCTCATTCTGGTTGCCGTTGCCTACTTTTCTCCGTTGCCGGCCTTGGTCGTCGGCGCATCCCCCGGCACGCCCTTCTTGCGCGCCGCCTCCGGAATCGCGGTCCAGATGCGGATCGCGAGGATCGTGCCGATCAGCGCGAACGGCAGCAGGAAGAGCGGCCAGATCGACCAGCCGCGCTGGGCGTCGGTGAGGAACCCGCCGAAGGTCCAGCCCTTCCCGCTCTCGGTGATGAACCCAATGCAGAGCGCCTGCAGGCCGGTGCCGAGGTAGACGAGCCCGTCGATCAGTCCGACCGCCGTCCCGACGTTCTTGCGCCCGCCGAAGTCCATCGAGGCGGTGCCCGAAAGCATGCCATGCGTGCCGATCACGCAGTAGGAGATCACGAAAACGCAGACGCCCAAGACCCACCTGTTCGGAATCGCGAAGGCCATCACGAGCGCAGAGAAGAACAGCAACGCATAGAGCAAGGCGGCCACCGGCCCCCGGCGCGAGCCGAAGACCTTGTCCGAGATCCACCCCGCGGTCATCCCGCCGGTTGCGCCGGCGACGAAGAGGATCGCGCCCCAGTTGTCGGTCACGAAGAAAGTCTTATAGTAACCAAGTTCCTTCGCCAGAATCGGATACCAGTGCATGATCCCCTGGCGCAGCACACCGGTGCAGAACTCAATCGCGCCGATCGTGAGCACGATCGGGTTGGTGATGACCTTCTTCAGGATCACCAGCACCGGATCGGGTGTGTCATCCTCGCCGCTCGAGGCATCGCCCGTTTCGATATCCTTGTGGCCCGCCAAGCTCGGACGATCCTGGACGACGAGGTAGTCGATGATCACAAACACGAGCAGGAGCAGCGAGGGGATCCAGAAGACCCAGTAGGGAGGCGAGACCTCGAATCCGCCACCAGGCAACTCCGTGCGGTGCAGCCAGTCGACGATGAACTGGCCGATCTGGAAGGCGAAGAAGATCCCGGTCGAGATCAGGATGCCGAAGATCCCGCCGAACATCCCCCGCTCACGCACATGGAACCAGTGGCTGTTGACCTTGACGATGCTCACTGCACCGAAGCTCTGGAAGTACATGTTGATCGAATAGAGAATCGAGAAGACCAGCACGATATTGGTCTCGGGTCGCATGTAGGTGAAGAGTCCCATCAGTCCGTTGGCCACCGCCGCTCCGGTCGCCGAGATCAGCATCGCCTTCCGGCCGCCGATCCTATCGGTCAGCGGCCCGTTGATCACGAAGGCGAAGGCGTAGGTGATCGTCCCGGCGGCGAAGATCGTGCCGAAGTCCGACTTGTCCATCAGCGAGCCGAAGGCGATCTTTGCAACCGTCAGGTTGTAGCGCGCCATGTAGAGCAAGGCGTAGGTCACGCCCAGGGGCACCCAGTTGAGGATCCGCCGGCGCATGAAGGCCGACGAATGCCCCATCGGATTCCCGGAGAGGCGGGTGAAGAACCCCACACCCACAATGATCAACAGGAAGATCAGAATGTTCGCCACAACCTATCTCCTTCCCACTCCCAGGGAATGCTCCCCTATGCTCCAGTCTCGTGCTCCAGCCCCGGCTCCAGCCTCGTGCCTTGGGCCACGTCTCTAGCTCCGCTGACGGAGTGCCCACAGCTTGCCGCAGACTTCCTCGAGATGGGCGCCCAACACTTCCGGCTTGTCCGTCTTCTCGGGCATGTTCTCGAAGACCGCGTAGGGTACCTTGTGGCCCTTGACCAGCAGGTACTCGGGATCCTGTCCGGAGAACTCCCCCCACTCGGATTCCTTGTACAGATACTCGATCTTCTTGTCCTCCAGGGAGTGCTCCAGGATGCTGTCGGGGCGGTCGGGATTGCGCCGGCGCCGATTCTTGCGCAGTGACTCTTCCCAGGTCACGTTGATGTAAATCGTGGATGCCTTGGAGAGGACGTCATCAGAAAGGTAGGAATAGGCTTCGGCAAACCCGCCATGCTGCTTGCCGCGCGCGAACTCGAGGATCGCCGTGGTCGTCTGGTGGTAGTCGGGCACGTCGCGCAGCCGCCTGGCATAGAAGAAATTGAGCTTCTCGATCAGGAAGTCCCAGAAAAACTGGTCCTTGAAAACATAGCCATCGAGCGTCTTGCCTTCATAGGTGAAGACCGTATCGGAAATCAGGCGTGGCTTCCCGTGGCGCTGATAGATGTCATCGTCCTCGAAACGTTCCCACAGGATCGGGAAGTCGTCGAACTCCTCGAATTCTCCGATGTGGAAGCGGCGGATCCGCTCCTCGAGGGGAGTTTTCTTGAGGTAGTCGATGACCTCGGACTTCCCCGCCGCAGGGCGGCCATTGAGGATGACGATCGGGAGGATCTGATCTGCCATGGTCGCGTCCTTTCTTTGGAGCCTACGCCGGCCCTCTGGCGACAGCCGCACACCGCCACCAGAGCGGCCCGGCGCGCCATCCAGAATCAATGCTGATAAGCACGGATTCTAAGGTGAGGCGCAAGCGCATCGCAACCGAATCGAACCTTCGACTTGCGATAGGCACTGAGGTGAACGGCCGCATCCAGCCCCCTGCGGCAATGCGCGCAGCCCTCGGCGAGCGGCCCCGCATCCAGCCCGCTGCGCCAACGCGCGCGCCTCGGCGAGCGGCCCCAAGTGCCTGCGCCTTTCCGACAGAGGAAGACGGCTCCAGTAATGCCTTGCGAATCGAAGAGTTAGATTCCGGATTCACGGATCAGCGATACCCGCGCTCGCGTTTGTCACGGACGAACGCATTCAGCAGTGCCGAGATGATCGTCAGCAGAATCGTCCCGATCATCGCCGACCAGAAGCCCGAGACCTGGAATCCCGGCACGACCGCCGAGGTCAACCAGAGCAACAGGCCGTTGAGCACCAGCACCGAGAGCCCGAGAGTCACGACTGTGAGCGGAAGGGTGAAGAAAACCAGCACCGGCCGGACGACCGCATTGAGCGCGCCAAGGACCAGGGCCGCCGCGCCCAGCGCGAGGGCATCCCCGAACGCGTTCTCCGCGCACAACTGGATGCCCGGCACGATCGCGGTGGTGAACCCGAGCCCAAAGAACCCGATGAGGAACCTCGCGAAGAAGCCCGACACGGTTCGCCTCCTCCCCGCGCAGCGGCCCACCCCAGTGGGGCGCGTCTGCCGATCCCCGCCAGCATAACGCCGCGGGTGGCTTGGTGGAACCCCGCGCTGATCGCGTGCTGATCGCGCGCTGACCGCGCCGCTGCCATCGTCGCACCGGCAACCCGGGGTCCGCCGCCCATCGCCTGGCCTCTCTCGGTGCTCGACCATCCGCATCGGAAAACGCGCAACTCACCATCCCGCAATCTATTGCGCCTCTCTTCCGGGAACCCGCACAGGAGCACGCGGTATGGACAGATGAGATCGCGACGCGTATCATCCGCAGGATTGTGGTTCGAGACCAGGCACACGGATCAGTCGCGCAAGACCTTATGTAGCAGTGCATTAGGTCATCCGATGGACCGGTTGCATCTGGAGAAGCCTATGCGTCGGGCGCTGCACGCGTGGCGCCTCGCCCGAAGAGGCGCGCGCATGACACATTCTCAGATTCATGGCGTCCGGCCGCGGGGCCGGCTCCGGCTCCACCTGGCCGGCGCGTTGCCCGTCCTCGGCCTCATCTTCGCCCTTCTTCACGGCTGCCCCGGATGCGGAGGCCCGCAGGGGCCGGAGCGTCCCAACGTCCTCTGGATCCTCTGGGACACTGTCCGCGCCGACCGGCTGAGCCTCTACGGCTACGAGAAGCCTACCACGCCCTTCCTGGAGCAGTGGGCCCGAGATGCCCTCGTCTTCGAGGACTGCGTCTCCACCGCCAACTACACGGTCCCCGCGCACGCATCGTTCTTCACCGGGTTGTTGACCAGCCAGCATGGCGCCCAGAACGGCCGGCTCTATCTCGATGACGAGTTCACGACGATCGCCGAGGTCCTCCAGTCGGCCGGCTATCGTACGTATCTCTACTCGGCCAACCCGCACATCGCCGCCGAGGAGAACTTCGACCAGGGCTTCGATCTCAGCGAGCATCCCTGGGATCCGAAGTACCGGCAGGCGGCCTATGAAATCGTCAGCCGCAAGATCAGTCCCCAAGACCAGACGAGCCGTCTGCCGGAGAAGATCCGCCGCGGCCAGTTCGGCAATTGGGACATCAAGGCGAGCGGTGAGCTGGCGCAGCGGGGATTGCGCGATTGGCTGCGCGTCTCGGACGACGAACGCCCCTTCTTCGCGTTCCTGAACTACATGGAAGCCCACCGCCCCTACATCCCTGCGGCCGACTACCGCGCGCGGATGATGTCACCCGACCAGGTGGCGCAGTCCTATCAGATCAACCGCGGCTGGGTTCCGCAATGGAGCTATACCTTTGGTCTCGCGGAATACAGCCCCGAGGAAATCGCGATTACCTCGGCGACCTACGATGCCACAATCGCTGAGCTGGATGACCTCTTCGCCGATCTGATCCATGCGCTCGAGGCCGACGGGGCACTGGAGAATACGATCATCATCCTGACCTCGGATCATGGCGAGCATCTCGGCGAGCACCACATGCTCGGCCACCAGCTCTCGGTCTACAACCCGCTGATCCGTGTGCCGCTGATCATCCACTACCCCGAACGGTTCGCCCCCGCGCGCGACAGCCGGCCGGTCATGAACTACGATCTCGTCCCGACGTTGCTCGATCTCGCCGGGATCGAACAACGCCTGGCTCTCGCCGGCGGCGCGGTCAGCTTGCCCTCCGCCCCCGACTCGCGCGTGCGGGTAGTCGAGTCGCTCGGTGTCTTCCGCGATCCGATGGCGGCGGTCAAACGCGCCTATCCCGAATGGGATCCCGCGACTTGGGATCGCGAGCTACGCGCGGTGATCTCGGGAACCGACAAGCTGATCTGGGCGTCCAACGGCGATCACGAGCTCTACCGGTATCCCGACGATGCGTTCGAAAGCGTCAACCGGATCGTCGAGGAGCCCGAGTTGGCGGCCAGCCTGGCGCAGACCCTCGCCGACTTCCTCGCGGACCTCGGCCGCCAGGCAGGTGCGGGCACCGAGATGCCCGAGCTACCGCCCGAACATCTCGAACGACTCCGCTCGCTCGGCTACATTGATATCGGCGGCAAGCCCGACACGGCCGCAGAAGCCACAGAAGACGAAAACCCTCCAGCGAGGTCATCCCGTGGCGAAGAAACCCAGGGGCAAAGGTAAGGGATCGGGCCGCAGCGCACCGGATGCAGGTGCGTCTCGGCAGGATGCTACCCACGCGAAGGCGATCCGACACGATGCACCGCGGAATGCTGCGTCCGGAGCCGGTGTTGCTCATCACGGCGCCGACAGAACCGAGGCATCCCGCCAAGGTGCGCCAACGTCCGGCACCCGCTTGCTGCGCTGGTGGCCGCTGCCGGCGCTGATCCTGCTCGGGGTCGTCGTGCTCTTGATCGCCTCTCCCGATCGGCATCCGACACCCGCCCCGGGACCGGGCACGGGCGATGAGCGCGCCGGCGAGAACCTCGGGACGCTCCCCCCCGGCACGCCGGTGATCTTCCTGACGATCGATACCCTGTGTGAGGATCACATCTCGCGCAGCGGCTATCCGCGGGAAACGACCCCGTTTCTCGACTCTCTCGCCGCCGAGAGCATCTACTTCACGCGCTGCTTCTCGCAGAGTTCCTGGACTCTGCCCGCCATGCTGACCCTGATCTCCTCGTTGTCCCCACCGGTCTTCGGCATCAAGGACGGGGTCGTCCCCCCGCCTCGCCAGGACGATCAACCCCAGCCCGCGCGCGTCGGCGCCGAGGCGATGAACCGTGAGATCTTCGCCGCTGCCCATGTCACCCTAGCCGAGGTCTTCCGTGAGCATGGCTATCGCACGGTCGGGATCTCGACCAATGGACACCTGATCGAACGCCAGGGATTCGCGCAGGGGTTCGATGAGTTCAACGAGACCGAGTGCATGTGGGGAACGGCCGACTGCGCGCTGGCCGAGGCGCTCGCGGCGATCGATGCGAGCAGCGCCGGGGCCGCCGCACCGGCAGAGAACCTCTTCCTCTGGGTCCATCTCTTCGATCCCCACTTCGACGAGCATGGTGAGCCGCCGGTATACAAGCCGCACCCCGGGTATCAGAATCTCTTCGGCTCGAATGAAGGGCGCGATGTGACTGCGAGCACGATTGCCGACTACGACCGCAAGATCCGCTACACCGACGATCAGCTCCGCCTCTTCTTCGCCGAACTCGAGGAGCGCGGCATCCTCGATCGCAGCCTGGTCGTCATCGCCGCCGACCATGGCGAGGAGTTCAACGAGAAGGGACGCTGGGGGCATTCGAAGGCGGTGACCAACACGTTGATTAATGTCCCGCTCCTCTTCCGGCTGCCCGGCGCCCGGGCGGGCGGGCAAGTGGTCGGCGATGTCGTGCGCAACCTCGATGTGATGCCGACGATTCTGGATCTGGCCGGCCTACCGGCGCCACCGGGGGCGGAAGGCACGAGCCTGCGGCCGGCGCTGGAGGGCCGCGCGCTGCCCTCCCTTCCTGTCTACGCCGACACACGGCGCGCGGGACGCGACATCCGCTGCCTGATCGATCCGGCGCTCGATCGCAAGGTGGTCATGGACGAACGCGCTCGCCAGATCGCGTTCTACGCCTTCTCGAACGATTTCCGCGAGGACCGCAACCTGGCGAGCGAACAACCGACGGAGGCCGAGGGATTCGCCCGGCGGCTGAGGGCGATGATCAAGACGATGCAGGAGCGGGCGATCATCGAGCAGGAGCCGGCGGAGATTCCGGAGGAAGAGCTCGAGCGGCTGCGCAGCCTGGGCTATATCGGCGGTTGACGGATGAACGCAGGACGTCTCGGCGAGCGGGAGGGCGGAAGCGGTATGCTGCTAGGTCGCGCAGGAACAATCGCTGCCATCGTTCTTACCCTCATCGCCGCCGCGGTCCTGCTCATCTCGATCGGCGGCACCGCCCTGCTGGGGTGGGACACCTATCCGATCCTCTTGACCAGCCGGGTCGCCTCGCCCGGCGATGCCGTCGATCTCTTCAGCGAACGGCTGATGGTCGACCTCTACCCGAGCGACTTCTACCGCCCGGTCTTTAATCTGACGATCGCGCTCGACACCGCCCTCTGGGGCCGGCAGCCCTTCGGCTTCCACTTGACCAACGTGTTACTCTTCGCCGCCGCGGCGCTCGCACTCTACGGGCTGATGCGCCGCCTGCTGGGTCCGCGCGCCTGGCTGGGCCCGCTCGCCGCCCTGCTCTTCTTCCTCCTTCACCCAACCCACATCGAGGTGCTCCCGGTTCCCCCACGCCGGCCCGAAATCCTCTGCGCTCTGTTCATGCTGCTCTCCCTGGCCACGCAGCTCTCGCCGCGGGCGCTCGCTGGACGCAGGTTCCCCCTGCTGCCGGCGCTCTTCAGCCTGCTCGCTTTTCTCTCCAAGGAAACGAGCTTCGTTCTTCCGGGTCTGAGCTTCCTGGTGGTGCTCCTGTGCGCCCCGCTGCCTGCACTCACACAGCGCGCGCGCCGCGCCGGATGGGCGCTGTTGCCCCACATCGGGGCATTTGTTCTCGTCATGCTCGCCCGCATGTTGGTACTTGGAGGCCTCGGCGGCCACAGTACGACCGATTTCGCCGGCGCGTTTGATCGCTTCCCGCACTACTTCGCCCACATGGCCCAGCTGCTGGTCGCGCCGCAGGGGCCGCTGCGGACCACATCGTTGATGACCTGGTTGGTCATCCTGCTCGCCGTGGCTCTTCTCGCCAGTGCGGTGCTTTCCCGGCGCTGGCGACCCACGGCGGCGCGCCGCCCCAAGACCGCGCGCGCGAAGCAGACCAGACCGTCGCGCGCGAAGCAGACCAGACCGTCGGACGCGCGGCAGACCGGACCGCTAGGCGCGCAGCAAGCCGGACTGTCGGGAGCTGAAGCCGTTCACCCCCTGCGAACCGGGCTGCTGGGGCTGGCCTGGCTCACCCTGATCGGGCTCTCCTACGCCATCGTCGCCGAGATGTCCCCCTGGTACATGCTGTTGCCGGTGGTCGGCTTAGGCGTCACCGTGGGCGCCGCAATTGAAGGTCTCTTCCAGGAAGTGCATTCCGAGCCCGGCATCAGTCGCTACGCCGCGGCGCCTGCGATGCTGCTCATGGTCGTGCTCCTCACCTGGCTGGCGGTCTACTCGCCACTCATTCACCGCTACCCGGAGTGGAGGCAGGCAACGCGGGTCAGCGAGAACTTCCTCGGCCGGCTGCGTGTATTGCTCGAGCAGACCCCGGATGGGACGGTGTTGGAAGGCCCGCCCCTGCCGACCTGGGTGCGGCCCGCGCGCGGGGAAGAGATGAGTCCCCGGGTCTTCGGGGCAGCGATCTTCTCGACCTATTCGATCGAGGCCTGGGCACGAATGGAGTTCCCGGGTCGCAGGATCCCGGTCACTTCGGCGCCGACGATCGAGGGCGCGCAGGCAGCCCCCAACGAGGTGCTGCTCGTCTTCACCACCCGCATGGCGGGCTACTAAGCCCCGCGGCACGGAGACTGCCGGTTCGAACGGTGGGAGGGTTCTTGCACATGCAGCGTTCGGGCACGTCCTTGGTCATCCTTGGCACGCTCTGCTTGCTGCTCGCCAGCAGCGCGTCGCTCCTCCTGGTCCTCGAACATGTCGGCGGGCTCAGCCTGCCGGGCTGCGGCGAGGGCAGCTCCTGCGCCCGGGCGGCAGCGAGCGCCTGGGCGCGCCTGCCGGTCATTCACTGGCCGACCGCGTTTCTCGGTTTCGCCTACTTCATCGGCGCCTTGGTCGCCTGGTTGCTCGCCCGCGCTCGCGTGCACTCGCTCTTCCGCCTAATCGTCCGCGTCGGGGCCCTTATCTCGCTGGGCCTTGTCGCTGTCCTGGTCCTTGCCGGCTACGCCTGCAACTACTGCCTCACCGCCCATCTCGCTAATTTCGCCTTCTGGATCATCGTCGAACTCGCCCGGATCAAGCTGCCGCCGCCGGAGTGGCGCGCCTGGCGGCCGACCGGCGTGCTGATCGGCGCCTTCCTGGCCATCTCGGTCGTCTTGGGCGCAGTCCAGGCGCTCGAGTCGGGGCGCTTCGTCCGCGAGCAGGAAGCGGAACGTCAGGCCTCGGCCGAGCGGATCGCGGCGGCTTCCACAGCGGCGGGAACCGCGAGCACCCCCGCGGCAGGCTCTTCCGCGGCCAACGATTCACCCTGGGAGGAGGCATTCACCGGGCGCTACCTGCTCGGCCCCGAGGAAGCCGCCGTGCGGATCGTGACAATCACCGATTACCAGTGTCCCGACTGCGGGCGAATCGAAGACGACATCATGGAGCTGCTCGCCCGCTACGAGAATGTTTCCTTCTCGACGAAGCACTTCCCGATGTGTGAGGCCTGCAATCCGCATGCGGTGCGCACGCTGCATCCAAACGCCTGCTGGGCGGCACGGGCCGCCGAGGCCGCCGGACTGTTGCGCGGCGCCGAGGGCTTCTACCAGATGCACGACTGGCTGTTCAAGATCAAAGGCACCTTCGACCGCGAGAGCCTGCGCAGCAAGTTGGGCGAGCTCGGATACGACATCGAGACCTTCACGGGGATCATGCGCAGCCCGCAACCGCTCGAGTTCGTGCAAGCGGACATCGAGGAGGCGCTCTGGCTGGGACTCCACTACACGCCGATGGTCTTCATCAACGGCATCGAGATGAAAGGCGTCCGCTCACCCAAGGCGGTCGCGCGCACGGTCGAGGAAATCCTGGCCCTGGATCCCCCCCGGCGCACCGCCCAAGCCGATCAGCCGCCGCCGGCCCTGCAGAAATACATCGACGATTGGCAGGGCCAGCGCGTGGTCCGTCTGCCGGCCGACTCACAGATCTGGAGCCTGGGAGCCGACGATCCCCGGGCGACGATCGTCCTCTGGGGCGACTACCAGGAACCCAACACCGCCGAGGCGGATATCGCCATCCGCGCTCTGTTGGAGGAGCTGCCCGCGGCGCAGTACCACTTCCGCCACTACCCGGTTAATTCCAGCTGCAATCCGGCCTCCCCGATCGACAAGTACCCGCTCGCCTGCCTCGCCGCCACCGCCGCCGAGGCGGCTGGCCGGCTCGGCGGCCCCAATGCTTATTGGGCAATGCATGCCTGGCTGATGGAACACCAGGCCGAGCTATCCGAGGAGGCGGTCCTGGGCGAGGCGGCCCGGCTCGGGCTGGACCGAGCGGCCTTCACCCGCGCCCGGATGGGCGATCCGGCGGCAGCGGCGATCCGCGCGGATGGCGAGGCGGGCGGCCGGCTCGGCTTCCGCAGCATCCCGGCGATCTACGTCAACGGCCGCAACGTCCCCCGCTGGAGCCTCGATGGCGCCGATACCCCGCTGCGGCGGATCCTGGAGCGGGCCCTGGAGGAGGCCTCCTAGGCCAGGCCCTTCCAGTAGTCGAGGGGCCATGCGGCATGACGTTCTCAGGAACGCACGGCTCGATGAAGGGACCCCGAAGCCGCCCCGATACCCGACCCGCTTAGCAAGGGGATGAAGCTCTCTCCGTGCAGGCCGATTCCGTGCATTGGCCGGTCCATGATGAATGCCGCCCGCCTCAGTCAACTATGTGGAGTTTCTTGCACAGCACCTGGTTAGTGGTTCTGAAGACACAGAAGAAAACCCCCCTAGGAACCCTGTGGCAGGCCTCGTCTCTGGCATCCCAAGTGAGTTCATGGATCCCGGCTTGCGACCAACGGTGGTCCACAAGATTCCGGATCCGACGGCCACGCAAATCATAAATGTCCATAGAAATGGGCCCCGGGCTCTTCAGCCTGTAGCCCAATGTCGCCTCCCCCATAATAGGATTCGCGACAACGAGATGTGTGGCCCCTTCCACTGTCAGGTGATCCGCGACGCCTGTTGCCGAGTAGTCAACTTCGAGGTACGGGTGCTCAGCGGGGTTCGAGTGCTCCTTCGAGCGAAACCGGCTGCACTTCTCTCCGCTGTATGCTCTGATCACGAGGCCATAGTTCTCGATTTCTCCATCGACCCATGCCTGCACAAGATCCGTGATGTTGATTGTGTACCAGCCGAGATCCGGTCCGAAGGTGTATTGCACCCTTGGCGTGTCTTCGTGGGGTACGTGCTCCGTGTAGGGCCATGTTTCTTCATCCCAGTCTTGGGTAATCGCACGAAAATGGGTGTCGGTGTAGTAGTCGCCCGGGCAGCGCCAGCATCGGTAGATATGCAGGACGGCGTCATTCACTGTGTCCTGGACATCGCTGATATCAAACCTGATCATGGTCCGCTCACGATGTGTCCCACAGCCACCGGAGTAGTTGGCCACCCACAGCTCAGTCTCCTCGGGTGGCGTCTCCGGGTGTTCAGGATCGGTGTACATATCATCAGTGGGTGGGAGTGCTATCGTGTCCGCTCGGGCGTGCAGAGCGAGCGTGCCGAATAGGAGCCCCACGAGAAGGAGATGACATATCCTCATAACCAACAACCCCCCATCTTCTTGTCTCAACCTATCTCTCTCAGAGCTTGGCCTGGAGTCTGACGACCAGACGGCTGGCCTCTTCTTCCGCGGCTGCGGGAACTGACGTCGGAGTTTCGTAGTCAAGCCTGAGAGAGGAGTCTCCGTCGCCGAGTCCCATGGTGATCCCTACAGTCGCATAGCGGGACTTCAAATCCTCCGGACCATTGGATGCTCTGTCCCACACTTGATACCTGGCGTAGGGCTGGACATAGGGTGCTGCCTGGAAGCCGGTTGCGATCAAGTAGGCTCCCTCCACGTAATACGCCCGCATCTCGTGATCCTCGGGGTGGACCGAGGTCTCGTACTCGCCCATGCCGACACCTCTCGCGAAACCCTTGCCGGCGTAATACTCTCCGCGCAGGAAAGCACTGTGGGTCTGGCAGTCGATACCTATGCCTGCTCTGTATCCGTTCCCGTGGAGCTGCTCCCAATCATCTGAGTAGCCAAGGTCCAACTCCACGTCGTTGTAGTACCCAGCGACCGACAGGCCCTCCAAGGGGGTGTGGAAAACGAGGCCGACATTGGCATCGTGTTCCTCGTCGAGCGTGCTGGCCGCCCCATTCAGGTAGGCCAGCTGTCCCTCAAGAGCCATGTGACCTTCCATGTCCAATTCGAAATCGCATACCGCGCCGATGGGATGGCATGGTGAGAAGGCCAGTGCCCACAGGGGCTTCTCGGCAGTAAGAACCGCGACGCATTCCTGACGCAGGTCGAACCCCCGCAGGATGTGTCCCTTCATAATGCCCAATCTCACATGCCGAAGAACCCTGTAGTGCACACCTCCTTCCATCAGCAGGAGTTGCCCGCCGCCCGTGCATGTTGCGACGCCGGCCTCGAGGGTGTACTCAACGTACTCACTGACCTCTCCGACGACTTCGAACGTCGCGTGTCGCACGGCGTAGCGATTGACGCCAGGGCCGAAGGAGGTCGCCAATGGAGGCCCATCGCCGAGGAACTCTGCCTGCACTGTCACACAGGCGTGGACTTCTGGCGCGGGGAACGCCACGGCCTTCCCGGTGCTTGGCATCAGGAGCATTCCAGTGAGAAGCAGCAGCGGGCGCAGGATGCAGCCTCTTGATGCGAAAAGCCGCTGCTGATAAGTAACATCCCCCGCGCGACGATTCCCTGAGATCGATGGCTGTATCGGAACAGTGACGCCGATCAAAGTGACTCCTCCCTTCCCAGTCTTGCCTCACGAGCAGTTGGCCGAGACCGCATCTGGACTGGTTCCCCCTGACCTGGTTTCCTGTCCCGATACGGGAAATGGCCTTGAGGCAGTCATCCCGGTTCGTGCTAACTGATTGACTTGCCGTCACATCCGGCTCCTCTTGCAGCAAGTGGTGCCTCGCGTGTTAGGCGAGCCAAAAGAATTACGTCCCCACCAACTTCAGGTCAAGGGGTTTCTTTTCGTCGGATACGAGGCGGTGGCGTCTGGGGCCCTCGGGCTTCAGGTATCCGAGTCCGGCGAGACGACCGACATGATCAACGTCAGCTCTTCCTTACGGTCGACCGGCGTTCCCAATGTCGCTGATCAGGTCCACTGAAGCGCTGGTAGTGATGACGCAGTGCAATGATCTATCGCGGCAGGCGTGGGCAGGTAAAGACACCCTCCTCCACAAGAGGCCCAACTGGACGTCGCCCGAGTTGCTCACGTGAACTCGGTGACACCGCCCGCACAAGGGCATCCACCCTGACGAGCCTCTCAGCAAACGTGATCAAAACCGAGGTCCGCAACCCTCAATCTCTGTGCTCGTGCTCGCTGTGCTCGTGCTCACTGTCGCTCCTTCCTGACCTCTTCCAGACACGATGAGATGCACGGCTCGCAACATCCCTGGATGTCTTCATGCTCGCAGTAGTAGCGGAATCCGTCGAGCCAGGTGGAACCGGCGCGTGGACATGCTTCAACAAACTCCATGAAGTGGATCAGTCGCCCCAGAATGGGCAACACGAGCGAGTGTTCCATCTTGCAGGCAGTCTCATCAGCGATATCCTTATCGACAGACAAGATCTTCACGAAGAAGTCACGCAAGGTTTCGTGGCGCCGCACCACGCTCTTGGCAGCTTCTGTCCCCCGCGGCGTCAGAGTGATGAGGTCGTAGGGCGCATAGTTGACCAGCCCTTTCTGCGACAGGGATTGGAGAGCCTGGGTGACCGAAGAGCTGTGGACGCGCAGGCGTGTGGCGATATCCTTCGCGCGGGCCGCCTGCTTTTCAGCAACGATGTGGAGTATCGCCTCCAGGTAGTCCTCAAGACTAGCGCTGAGTATCGCATTGTCCATCACGGAGATACCTCCTTCGCCCAACAACCAGTTTGTCGCCCAGGATCATGCGATGTCAAGAAATCGTCGCAATGGAACCGCACTAGGCCACGGCTCCCAGATTGAGCCAGCTTGGAGCGTGGCGCGGTTGCAGGGCAATGGCGGCTTGGTAGTGGACCCGATCGGAAGAAAGAGCTGACGTCGATCACCCCTGCTCTCTTGGGCCAAGCAGCAGTTCCGCGAGGCGACGCCTTGGGACAAGACTACACAGCGACCTCTTGCTACTGCAGGATCACGAGCCGTTTAGTCACCTGCTCCCCTCCTCCAGCAATCCGGCAGAAGTAGAGGCCGGCAGGCTGATCGCCGGCCTCCCACACCATGCGATGCCGGCCCGCCAACTGCGGCCTGTCCGCAAGCAGGGCCACCCGCCGCCCCGCCAGATCGAAGATCTCCAGCCTCACGGGACCCGCTGCCGGGAGAAAGAAAACGATCACCGCCCGCCGCGCCGCCGGATAGGGTGCGATCGACAGCGCGAGCCGATCGGGATCGCTGCCCACACAGGGCGACGGTCCACCAGCAGAGCCCTCCTGATTGAGCAACCAGATCGTTTCGTCCACGCTACCATTGATCCCGAGGTCGATATCCACCGAGAGCTGATCACCATGATCGAGCCAATTCAGATGGACGCGGTGGGCAGTGTTGGCACCAAGGCTGACGCCCTCGTGAGTGAAGGTCTCATAGCCGGCCGCCGATGCGATCAGCGCTCGCAGATCGTAGCCCGTCGCATCGCCCGCATTCTCGACCCGCAGGCCACCATCACTCTGGATCTCATAGCGCAGCGTTCCTCCCCCCGCGATCCCGATATGCTCGATTGCGCACAGGCGCTCCTCGGAAGCGAAGATCTTCAAGCCACTCATGCTATGCGTGCGCGCGGCCGGGCTGGGGTTCTCGACGACTACACTCTGCCCATCACCTTCGTAGTACATCTCGTCGGTCTCAGTGTCGGTGACTCCATCGCGCTCATAGGAAAGGGCGGTTCCCGCATCCGTGAACACGCCCCACGAGAAGCTCCCCGTACCTAGGGAATCGAATTCACAAGCCCACGCACCATCCTCGAGACTGAAGGGAGTCGCTCCGGCCACGGCTTGGAAGGCCTGCTGGCAACCCCGCTGCCGCCCGAGGGGTTGGAAGCTGACCCCCACCTGTGGATTGGCCGTGATCTGCACATCTCCCGAGTACTCATAGGGCAACAAGGGAGGCTGGCTGAGGTAGCTTGCCGTCTCATCCATCAAGAAGATACCCCGGCCTTGGCCATGCCATTGACCGCCAAAGACATAGTCCCAGCTATCGGTCGCCGTATTGATCGTGTAGCGGATCGTCTCGTCACCTGCATAGAAGTTCTCATACGTATAGAGGTACTCGATATCGGGGTCCGTGGGATGGGACGCCGTCTTGACGGGCACGATATAGTGCGCCATCTGCAGGTCGTCCCGCCACATCGCGAGGAATCGATGATTGCGCTCCTCGCCCGCGAGCATGGCTCTCACCGCATTGAGTGTCTCGGTCGGCCCGGTGGTGAGAATGTTGGCGAACTGATGCGCCAGATGTTGGGCACCGAACATGCGGGCGTGATAGCGATTGACCGTCATCTTGCCCGCCGTCTCGTTGCAGCCTCCCGCCGGAACATCGTAGAGCTGGCTGTAGCCGGGGAAAAGCGCCCCCAAGCTCACCAGTTCGTTGAAGACGAGACACGAAGAGAGAGAGAAGCCGAAACAGGACCCGTAGTGCATCTTGGGACACTGCAGCCAGTAGAGCACTGCCGAGGGCCGGAACCAGACGTTCCCCGGTGGGGGATTGAAGTAGCATTTCGCCTCTCCAAACGCGTCGACGAACATCGGCCAGCTGGGAAAAGCGTAGTCCGCGGGATAGGGATCGCCCGCCTCCTCCTCCATCCGTTTCGCCACGGCCGCCTCCCAGTCGAAGAAGGGCCACTCGGTGTAGGGATAGGCGGAGTAATCTTCCCAGCATGGGGGTGGCCACACCTCGTCGTAGGTCGAATGGTAGGAGGTGTTGTTGAACCCATAGCCATCGCGCCCGATCGTGAAGCGGTAGATCTCGAAATAGCCGCTCGAAGTATCCTCTGGGTCGCCATCCGTGGTATCAAAGACGCGGACTTGACATCGGTCAGCCGGCTCGTCCGGGATCAGGGGCACTTCCCACGGATAGCTGCCATCATCGGCAGTGCTGGCGACCAGGGTCTGCCAGGTTGGTGACGGATCATCGCCGTTGGTCGTGTAGTCGATCGCCACCACGCCACTCGTACTCGATGAGCTCCACGTGATCTCGTGCTCGGTCCCCACATACCACTGCTCTCCGCCATTCGGCTCAAGGACCGTGATCTCCTGTACATCACGGTACTTGATTGTCGTGATGTCGTATTCGCCGCCATCCCAGCTCTCCCCGGTGACATAGATCGCATCTCCATCGATGGCGATGGCATAGGCATCGTCATCGCCACCGGCGCGATCATAGACATCACTCCAGGCCGCGCCACAGCTGAGATCGTCGATCTCGAGCGAGTAATCGTAGTCGTAGCTGGGGCTGTAGAGCCGTCCGGCGACATGGGCCCGGCCCAAGGCATCAATCGCGACATCTCGGCCTTCCTCGGTGGCATAGGGCATGCCGGAGCAATGCGTCCGGAGGCATTGCTGGGCACCCGCCGTGTCATACTGGATCGTGACAATGCACGACTGGCCCCACGAAGCGCTATTGAGGCTCGTACCCGTAACCCAGACGCGCCCGCCCGCATCGACGGCAATCGCGCGAGCGATATCGATGCCGTTCGCTGGGCCGTCGTGGGTGGCGACCCAACGCTCGTACCCATCGGACGTCCGGTAGGCAACGGTGCCGTAATCCAGCGCCCCCAGGAAGCCGTTCATCTGACCAATGACATAGACCGTACTTCCCGCCACGGCGATATCCCAGGCCAGATCGGGGTCGCTCTCCACCGTCCCGGCTCCATCCTTGCGCTTGGTCCATTGCTCCGTACCCGAGGCATTGTACTTGACGGTCAGGAAATCGAGCCCGGTAAGGGAGCGGGCGGTGCCGCCGGCGATGTAGATGTTCCCCGCATCGTCGACGGTGATCGCCGTGGCGTAGTCGTTGAGCCCCCCATTGTAGCTCGCCGTCCAGCCCTGAGAGCCACTCGCCGCGTCATAGCGCACGGTCAGGACATTGTCATTGAGCAGCCCTCGGCTCTCCCCAGTGACATAGACATCGCTGCCATCGACCGCCACCGCATAGGCTTCGTCGTCGCCGCGCCCGCCATCGTAGCGTTTCTGCCATGTGAGCGATCCATCCGCGGGATCGAGACCGAGGGTCAGATAGTCGTAGTCGTCGCCGTTCCAGCTCTCCCCGGTGACGAAGACCCCCGCAGTCGATACCGCCAACCCCCGCAGGACGTCATCGCCCGAGCCGCCGTCGTAGATCCGATCCCAGAGAAGCACATGGCTCGCCCCATCGTACTTGAGAACGACATAGTCGTAGTCGGAACCATTGTGGCTCTTCCCGGCAACATAGATGTCCCCCGCCGCATCGCAGGCGATCCGCCGGCCATGGTCGTCGTAGCCCGCAGCATCGTAGTGAACGACCCAATCCTCCTGCAGGGTGGCAAGCGCAGGTGCCCCTGCGCCACTGAGCACGACAAGCAGAGACGGGACCAGCGAGAAGAGAAGGGAACGGCGCGTTCTTCTACGGCACATGATAGCCTCCCTCGGACGTGGGACTCGATCGGTTGCGCCAGTTTACGCGATCTGCCTGCGTATTGTAACTGATTGCGAGGCAACAGACAAGGACGATAGCGCCATCAGCTGCAATGCGCTGGGGTGACCGCGCAAAGGCGCGTGTGCATGGGAGCGCGCTTGACTATGCCGCCGCGACCGTCGACCATCCCTTGTCGGAATCCGACACGTCGGGATCGCCGAGCGGGCCGATCAGTCACGCTGCTGCTCCCCTGGTTCGCCATCCCGGCTGCAACACGCCGAGGTCGACATGTCCCCATCCGAGGTCCGGACACGCATCGCGCCGTCGCCGACGGGTGATCCCCACGTCGGCACCGCCTACCAGGCGCTGTTCAACTATGCCTTCGCCAAGGGGCGCGGCGGCCGGTTCATTCTGCGCATCGAAGACACCGACCAGGCTCGCTCCACACCCGAATCGGAGCGCGCGATCCTCGCCTCGCTGCGCTGGCTCGGCCTGAGCTGGGACGAGGGCCCCGACGTCGGCGGCCCCCTCGGCCCCTATCGGCAGAGCGAGCGCACCGCGATCTACCGCGAGCAGATTGACCGGCTGCTTGCCGCTGGAGAGGCCTACCGCTGCTTCTGCACCAGGGAACGCCTGGCCGAGATGCGCTCGCGCCAGGGCGCCGATACCGGCTACGACCGCCACTGCCGCGAGATCCCGCCCGAGGAATCCGATCGCCGCGCGGCTACCGGTGAGGAGTTCGTCGTGCGGATGAAGGTCCCGCTGGAGGGCGAATGCGTGTTCCACGACCTCCTGCGCGGCGAGATCCACAAGGACTGGGCCTCGGTCGACGATCAGATCATCATGAAGTCCGACGCGTTCCCCACCTATCACCTCGCCAATGTCGTCGACGATCACCTGATGGGCATCACCCATGTGATCCGCGGCGAGGAGTGGATCAACTCGGTGCCGAAGCATGTCAAGCTCTACGAGCAACTCGGCTGGGAACCGCCGGTCTTCTGTCACTTGCCCCTGCTGCGCAACAAGGACCAGACGAAATCGAAGCTCTCTAAGCGCAAGAACCCCACCTCGATCAACTACTATCGCCGGGCCGGCTACCTGCCCGAGGCGATGCTCAACTTCCTCGGCATGATGGGTTGGCTGATGCCCAGCGGAGAGGAGAAGTTCACTCTCGAACAGATGGTCGCCAACCTGAAGCTTGAGGACATCTCGCTCGGCGGGCCCGTCTTCGACGTCGACAAGCTGCGCTGGCTCAACGGCCGCTACCTGCGCGAGGACTACACGCCCGAGACGCTGCAGGCGAAGCTCACCGAGTGGGCACTCAACCCGGAGACCTTTGCGCGCATCGTCCCACTCGTTCAGCCGCGCCTCGAGACCCTCGCCGACTGGGGGTACTTGACCGCCGCCTTCTTCGCCGATCGCGTGCCGGTTGCGCTCGAGGACCTGAAATTGAAGGGCCGCAGCGCGGAAGAGCTGGTAGAGATTTTCCAGTTCGTCAACTGGCGGCTGGAGCAGCAACGCGACTTCTCCGCCCCGGCGCTCGACGGCCTCTTTCGTGAGACGGCCGAGCGGCTCGAGATCAAGCTGAAGGAGTTCGGCAAGCCATTCTATGTCGCCCTCAGCGGCCGGAAGGCCTGGACGCCGCTCTTCGACTCCATGGAGATCCTCGGGCCCGACATCGTGCGCATGCGGTTGCGGCAGGCGATCGAACTGCTGGGCGGGATTTCTGGCAAACGGCGCAAGGCGCTCGAGAAGCAGTACGCGGAGCTCTTCGGTCCACGCACCTGAAACTCGCAGCTCCGCCAGAGAGGGAGCGGAAGGAAACCCTATGGAAGCCAATGAAAAGGGCGCCACCGAGGCGGCCGGCACTGGGGCGGAAGAACCACAGCTCGATTTCATCCGTACGGCGGTCACCGAGGACAACCGCACGGGTCGTTTCGACGGCCGGGTACAAACCCGTTTCCCACCCGAGCCGAACGGTTACCTGCACATCGGGCATGCCAAGGCGATCCATTTCGACTTCGGTGTCGCGGAGGACTTCGGCGGACTCTGCAACCTCCGCATGGACGACAGCAATCCAACCAAGGAGAGCATGGAGTATGTCGAAGTCATCGAGCGCGACATCCGCTGGCTCGGCTACGACTGGAGCGACCGCCGCTACTTCGCCTCGGACTACTACGAGCAGCTCTACGCCTATGCCGAAGAACTGATCCGCCGCGGCAAGGCCTATGTCGATGATCAGAGCGGCGAGGAGATTCGCCGCACGCGCGGCACGCTGACCGAACCCGGCGTGGAGAGTCCCTACCGCAACCGGGGCATCGAGGAAAACCTCGACCTCTTTCGGCGCATGCGCGCCGGTGAGTTCCCCGACGGCAGCCGCGTGCTGCGCGCCAAGATCAACATGGCCTCCGGGAACATCAACATGCGCGATCCGGTGACCTACCGGATCCTGCACGCCGAGCACTATCGCACCGGCAAGCAGTGGTGCATCTATCCGATGTATGACTTCACCCACTGCCTCTCCGACTCGATCGAGCGGATCACCCACTCGCTCTGCTCGCTCGAGTTCGAGGATCATCGCCCGCTCTACGATTGGTATCTCGACCAGCTCGAGGTCTATCATCCGCAGCAAATCGAGTTCGCGCGCCTGAACCTCGGCTACACAGTGTTGAGCAAGCGGCGGCTGAAGCTCCTCGTCGATGAAGGCCATGTGAGCGGCTGGGACGATCCGCGCATGCCGACTCTGAGCGGGCTCCGCCGTCGGGGGTACACGCCCGAGGCGATCCGAGACTTCCTGGGACGTATCGGCGTCGCCAAGCGCGACAGCGTAGTCGACATCGCGCTTCTGGAACATTGCCTGCGCGAGGATCTCAATCAGCGCGCCCAGCGCGTGATGGCGGTGCTACGGCCGCTGAAGCTTGTCATCGACAATTACCCGGAGGGGCGCATCGAGGAACTCGACGCGATCAACAACCCCGAGGATGAAGCGGCGGGCACCCGCAAGGTGCCCTTCGGCCGGGAGGTCTACATCGAGCGCAACGACTTCCACGAAGAGCCGCCGAAGAAGTTCTTCCGTCTCTCACCCGGCAAGGAGGTGCGCCTCAAGCACGCCTACTACGTCACCTGCACCGACATCGTCAAAGACCCGCAGACCGGAGAGGTGAGGGAAGTCCACTGCACCTACGACCCCAACTCGCGCGGCGGGTGGACCAACGACGGCCGCAAGGTCAAGGGGACGCTCCATTGGGTCTCGGTGCCCCATGCGATCGAAGCCGAGGTGCGCATCTTCGAGCATCTCTTTGCCAAGGAGAACCCGATGGAGGCCGAAGGGGGCCAGGACTTCCGCAGCTTCATCGCGCCCAACTCGCGCGAGGTCCTCACCGGCTGCAAGCTCGAGCCCGGCCTTGCCGGCGCAACGCCCGAGAGCCACTACCAGTTCCTGCGGCTGGGCTACTTCGTCGCCGATGCGGTCGACTCGCGTCCCGACCAATTGGTCTTCAACCGCACCGTCTCACTGCGCGATTCATGGGCGAAGATCGAGAGGGCAATGCAACGGCAGGGCTAGGACCCGCCTCGCGGAATCCCTGGCCGGCCGCCACACTCTCGCCCCCGCTGGAGCTCGATGCTCCCGCGGGGGCTCTGCACATGCTAGAGTCCCGAGTGTGACAGCGGCGCAACGAGTCATCCATCTGATCAAGGCGACCGGAATCGCCGGCGCCGAGCGCCATCTCCTCGATCTCTTGCCCGAGTTGCGGGCCCGGGAATGCGATGCGCGCCTGCTGGTGCTCGTTGAGCCGCGCGAGCCCCTGCCCGGGTTTCTCGATGCGGCTCACGAGCGTGGGGTCCCGGCCGAGAGCCTGGTCATCCGCGGAGATTGCGACGTGGGTCTCTGGGCTCGCTTGGTTCGGCACTTCCGGCGCGAGCGACCCACGATCGTCCACACCCACCTCATCCACGCCGATTTTCATGGCATTCCCGCTGCACGCCACGCGCGGGTGCCAACGGTGGTGACTACGCGTCACGATGGGAATGACTTCCGCCGCCGGCTGCCGATCCGCATCGTCAACCGCTGGCTCTGGCGGCGGGTCGATGCCGGAATCGCCGCCTCCCATGCGTTGCAGCGCTTCAGCCGGGACGTGGAAGGCGCGCGGGTGCCGATCCGAGTCATCCACCATGGCATCGCAGCGATACCGCCTGAAGATCCGGGCGCAGTTCGCGCCGCACTTGGCCTGGCGCGGGATGCGCTGGTTGTGGGCATCGTCAGTCGACTGACCGAACAGAAGGGCGTCGCGGATGGGATCGATGCCTTCGCCGCTGTCGCCTCATCCAATCCACAGGCAAGCCTGCTGATTGCCGGCGACGGCCCTGCCCGGCGGAGTCTTGAACGTCACGCCGAGGCCCTCGGGCCGCGGGCGCGCGTGCGCTTCCTGGGCTGGCGCACCGACAGCCGCGCAGTCATTGCCGCCCTCGACCTACTGATCGCGCCCAGTCTGCGAGAGGGATTCGGGCTGGGGGTTCTGGAGGCGATGGCCCGGGGGGTCCCCGTGCTGGCAACACGCGTGGGTGGGATCCCCGAGATCGTGATCGATGGAGAAACCGGCCTGCTCGTCCCGCCCGCGGACCCGCGGGCTCTGGCCGGCGGGCTTGGCCGGCTGCTGGCGGATCCGGCGCTGCGCACGCAGTTGGGTGCCGCGGGCCTCGATCGCGCGCGCGGGTACTTCAGTCTGGAACGCATGGCCGATCAGACGCTCGCAGTCTACGACGAGTTCTCGCGGTCCCGTCACGATCGGGAACGGACAGTCTGAGCGACCGAGGGTGGATGACCTAAGCGATCGAGGATGGACAGCCTGAGCGATCGAGGTAGCGATGCGCGTGCTCCATGTCCTGGCCTACTCACCACCCTTCCGCGGGGGCTTCGTAGGGCAGCTCGTTGCTCTCGGGGAGGCACTTCGGGCGCGGGGTGGCGTTCTCTGCCTCGCCTTTCCACGCCAGCGTCCGTGGCTTACCGAACTGGCCGAAGTAGCGACGGTGCTCGAGATACGTCAGATCTGGCATCCGCACAGAACGAATCTCCGGCGGCGCGTCCTGGAGATCTGCGGGACTCACAATATCGAACTGATTAATCTGCACTACTCGTTCGATCTGGCTCTCTCCCTGTTTCGTCCGCTGAGCGCCCGGCCCCTGCCGGTCGTCTACCATTGGCACAATCCACCGCGGGCCCTGCGCTCTGACGTCTTGCCCGCTCGACATCCCGCCGCACGCGTCGTGCAGGCGGTTCACCGGCGCCTGGGCGCGCTGGCAGCGCACCTGGGTGAGCAGGTGATCACCCGGCATGTCGCGGTCAGCGGAGAGATCCGGGACCTGCTCATCGAACATGGCTGGACGACTCCGGAGAAGATCCTGCGCCTCCCCAATCCCCTCGGTATCGTTCCACCGGCTAAGACGCCGGCGCCCGATTCGCAATCGTCGTCGCAGATCGTGATTGGTTCGGTGGCCAACTTCCTGCCGCAGAAGGATCACGACACCCTGCTGCGCGCGTTTCAGCTTCTGCTCAGACAGCACACCAACTGCCGACTGCTCCTCGTGGGCGATGGCCCACGGCGGGCCGCTGCGGCGTCCCTGGCGGATGCGCTGGGCATCCGGGAGCGGGTCGAGTTCTTGGGACACGTTCATGACCCCATGACAGTCTATCCGCGCTTCGATATCCTTGCCCACTCGACGCACTACGAAGGCCAGGGCATGGTACTGCTCGAGGCGATGGCGCATGGCCTGCCGGTGGTGGCGACGAAGCTCCCCAGCATCCAGGAGACGATTACTGGCGAGAACGAGGGACTCCTAGTCCCACGGCGTGACCCGGAGAGCCTGGCGACGGCGCTAGCGCAACTGGTGAGCGACGCCTCGCTGCGCGCGCGCATGGGCGCTGCTGGACGGGCACGGGTCCTGCGGGACTTCCGGGTGGGAGATTGGGTCGATGAGATGATCGCGCTGTACGATGGAATCCTCGGAAGGCCTGGATGATCCAGAGCGGGGAGCTGCAGTCCGGCCATTCGGTTCCCGCACACTTCACCATCAAGACTGGCGATAGCGAAGGCACGTATTACTTCAGGAGGATCAACTCCTTCGACGACCGATAGTCCCCGGCGCTCATCTGCACCCAGAAAACACCGTTGTGTAATCGCCTCCCCGCATCGTTCCGCCCATCCCAGGTCAGCGGTATCTCTCCCCTCTCGGCCCTCCCGTCGTGCAGCGTTCGGACCAGACGCCCAGATACATCGTAGATCGAGATCCGTACCGGGTGATTGCCCGAGGCGATGAACCGAACGTTCACCTCGGCGTGCGCAGGATTGGGCCGCACCCGACAGAGAACATCGACCGGCCCACAGGGGCCGGGATCGTCGCCGGGATCGACGGTGGAGTCTGCGCAGGTATAGCTCCAGGCGTCAAAGGGCGCCGCCCCCTGGTCGGTCAGCCAGACCAGCTCGGCAGCCAGCAGATCCGCGATGCCCGCTACGACGGCAGTCGACTCCGCCGAGCACTCCGCACCCCCGTGCCCGACCTTAGAGAGATGGTGGTAGCTGAAGCCGTCAACGATCGACTTCCAACCTCCGACATCACCTGCTCCCGAGAGGCTCTCCTTGACGACCTGGGCGAATCCGACCTCGGGGAAGATCGGGTCGGTTGCCCCACTACCTGGTTCGTACATGAGATTCCCGATTGCGCCGGTCCCGAGCGTCGGCGCAAGCACGTCGTATTCGTTGATCTCGGGGCAGCCGTTGTCAAAGACTGCCGTCTGCACCGCAGGCGCGAATCCCGCCCCGGCAGCCGGAGTCAGCCAGACGCAGTTGTAGTCATCGTTATTGTAGTCGCGGTATGCCGGATCGACGACAGTCACTCCCAGGATTTCCCTACTGAAATGAACTGCTAACCAATCGTCGCCCTCGTCGCTCATCAAGGTCGCGATGCCGCCCCCGTTCAGGATAAGGCCCCGTCGGATCCCGCCCAAGCCGCAATCCGTCGCCGTCAGCCAACTCTCCAGAAGCTCGAAGTCCTCCCGTCTTCCCACGTTCATTGCATACGAACCGGAATTGAAGAGGATCAGCCGGTAGCCGAGGAGCTGGGCCAGTGTACAGCCATTGTTGCCGTAGCCGCCCGGATTGTAGGTCGTGCCGCCATAGCTTCGCTGCATGGACGTGCGAGGTGACGAGGTCGAGGTGAAGCCCAGGTGGTCGAACTTATCGAAGGTCACCCCTGCCTCTTCCAACGCTGCCACGATGATCGCCTCTGCCCCGGCGTTGAATGCATCGATGTAGAGCACCGAAGGCCAGATCACCTCGTACTCATCACACCCGCACACCTCGGTCGTCATCATCGGTAGGAATTCGATCTCAAAGACACCCTGCTCGGGAAGCCGATAGTACTCGCTTCCGCCCTGCTCCCAGCGGCTGCGGTAGTAGTACTCGATCCGGGTACCGGGGGTGAAGACGAGGTCGGGAAGGATCTCCTGCTCGGGCGTGCGATCGCCGAACGCGGGGGCGAAGCCGGAATCGTCCTCATGGAAGTAGGTCACCCGCGCTCGTCCGCTCTTCGCAGGCGCGAGCGCCCCCTCAACCTCAACCATCGCGGTATCCATCATCGCGCAGACGAAATCTGCCTCCGGATCGCCGGGCAGACGATTCTTCCACGCCGAGTAGCCGGGGATCATCTCCTGGCGCGGCCCCCTCTTCGCGACCTTGAAGCACAGTTCGACCCGGTAGGTGTGCTCGGGGAACATAGCCGGCGGGCCTAGGACCACGGCCGTATCGCCATGCCAGTCATTTTGCTCCCAATGCCAATCGCGCAAGTTGTCGACTATGTTGACATTACAGACATCTCCCGGATCGAGGAAGTCGGGAGAGTTCTGGCCGAAACCGTCATGGAACAGGTGCGCGCGCTCGAGAGCGATGCCGGGAGCATCAACACCGCTGGTCAGCCCGATCCGCACATTGTCAATGATCGGCGAGCCTTTGGTTATGCCCTCCTTCGGGGTCTCAAAGGGCCACGGAGGATCACAACCCGTGCAGACCTCGACACAGAACCTCATCTGCTCCCAGTAGGGTGGCAGCGGAACTCCATCGATCGGCGCTGTCAGCCGATCGATCCGATTGTGGATACAAGAGGCATGCTCCGCGCGGTAGTACCAGAGTTCTTGTCCCTGCCGCTGACTCCAGCGCTGCTGCGGAAACGCTGGCGTGGAGAAGGGGTAGTAGAAGAACCCCAGGCGATAGAATGTCCGGCTGGCAATCCGGAGCCACTCGTAGTCGTCGAAGCGAGACAGAACCGTATTCCAGCCTAGATCGCCCGCGAAGCGCCCACGATCGACAACGGGACTGATCATTAGTTCGTGCTGGCCTCGGGGATGTCCCGGCCGCGGATTATTCACGATCTCCGTGGCACAGTGCAACGCATTGCCCGACAATCCACAGGGGCACTCAACGGCGCCTGGTGGCTCGTACACGAGAGGAAACCACTCAGCCTCCGTATAGATGTCCATGAAGGCCCCGATTCCCGGACACCGCTCAAAGACCCAGCCCTGGTCTCCCGACTCGAAGTCGAAA
>JAGMBO010000041.1 GCA_023129715.1 Candidatus Eiseniibacteriota bacterium
CGGCGTCGGGGAACTTCGGTCTAGGCGAGCGCGTTCATCGACCCAACTGCTCGGCGAGCATCGCCATCCAGCCGAAGGCCAAGGCGAGCACGATCGAGAGCACGGTGGCGACGAGCCAAATGGCGGTCATCACGCCGCCGATGACGATGACCGTCTTCATCTTCTGCAGGTACTGCTCGAGCATCGAGGGATCGCGGCTCAAGTAGGCCGTGTTGGCACGGTCGCCCGCTTGCCACAGCAGCACCCCGACCCAGATGTAGAGCCAAGCGATGATCAGCCCGACGATCGACAGGGCCGTCAGGCCCCCGGAGATGATCATGACGATCCCGAGGAATTTCAGCCACCCCTTGCTCTCGTAAGTCGGCACGAGCAGCCGGCTGAACCAATCCCCCGGGGGCGACCCGCCCACATTCACGGGCACCATTGCCGACTGAGGCCCACCCGATGACGGAGGGGGGGGGACTGCGGGCGGTGATGGCGGGGATGATGCCGCCGACGGGGTTCCCGCCGATTGGGGATGATATTCCTCGGACACTTCCGGCCTCCTTCTCTCGCCTCGCGGTTCTCACCGACGCAGACTGCGCGGCCGATTGCGGGCATCGCTTGTCTCGCGGCTCGGCCGGCGCATGCGGGTAGCTGCCAGTAGCTACTGCAACCGGCAGGCAGGGGTTGCCGGTTCGGATTAGAGCCTCTTGCGCGCAGCGCGTCAAGCAGAGCAGCCGGTGCCACCCGCGGTCGGCGCAACGATCGTGTCCCCCGCGCGCAAGGCACCACGGGCGACGGACGTAGCGGGCGACGAGCCCAGGGCGTGATCAGCACCAGCTCGTGAGCAACCCGGCTCGTGAAGGCACTACTTCAAGAGAATCAGTTTCGTTCCGTGCGATTCGCGGTTGACGGTCAAGCGCGCGAAATAGACTCCGACAGGTTGATTGCGAGCCTCCCAGTCGATGCGATGCCAGCCGGGGCGCTGCCATTCCCGATCTGCCAGCCGCTCGATCAGCCGTCCGCTCAGATCGAAGATCTCGCAACTGACCTGCGCGCTGCCGCTCAGGCGATAGCGTAGCGCCGTGCCGCCGCGGAACGGATTGGGCGCGGGCCGGTCGAGCAAGACGCCCACTGGGCGGCGGGTGTCGCGCATCGGCGCCGCACTGAGACCCCCGTCGGTCAGCGCGGTCTCTTCATAGGTCACGGTCACCGCCGTGCCGGCCTCGGGAGTGCGAATCTGCAGGAACCGGAAGTTGTTCGGATAGGGAACGTCCATCGGCAGGGTCAGTGGCTGCCAGGCCTGCCATTCGACAACCTTGAGATCGTCGAACCACGCGTGCGCCGCCCCTGCGGCGGGGCGGTCGAGATTGCAGCGGACGTTGAAGTACTCGGCGCCGCCCACGGGATCGAAGTCGGCGGTGTACCAGGTCCAATCGCTGGTCCCATCGACCGGATCCCCGGCATCCAGAGTGACGATCTGACTCCAGGTGTAGCGCTGGTTGTAGAAGCGCAGGGAGAACTTCGCCCCCGCGGCGTTCTCGGTCTTCATCCACCCGTTGATGCCGTAGCAGAGCGACGCATCCGCCGGCAGGTGTTTCTCGAGCATCGTGATCACATTGTCGCTGTCCTCGGGATAGCGCAGCAGCGCCAGGCCGTGTGCGCCTTCGTAGAAGACCACATCGTCAAGCCATTCGCCGCCGCTGTTGAGGTTCCACATGTGGTGGCCCTCGTCTTCTTCGAAGCGGCCGAACCAGAGCACCTCCCGCCCCCAGCGCACCTCGCACCCACTGGGCGATACACCTGCGAGCGCGGTAATCGCCGATAAACTGCCGTCGCCGGCAAGCGCGATCGGCTGGGAAACGTAGTCACTGGCAAGCAGCGTCAGCGCCGCGGTGCTCTCTGTAGAGGAGACCTCCGGATAGGCGTCGGCGGGATCGAGGAAGATCGTGCCGGTCAGAACCATCGGGTCGACCCCGACCCAGGCCCCGAGCTGGCGCGAGTAGTCGGCCATCCGGTCGAGGATCTCGCGTCCCGGCCGCCCGCTGGAGGGCACCGGAACGTAGTGGTCGATAAAGACGGGCTTGAACGTCCAGCCGAGTATGCCGCTCTTGTCCGCCCGCGCGCGCAGCACGATGGTCGGCATCGTCTCGGGGTAGTAGAGGTCGAACATGAAGTTGCCGAGGCTGTGGGCGATCAGGACACCGTTGTAGACCTCGAAGCCCTGCAGCACGTGCGGGTGGGCATTCAAGACGGCCGCCGCGCCGAGATCGACCGCCCGGTAGCGCAGTTGCCGGTCGGATTCACCCGGCCAGATGCGGAACTTGAATTCCTGCGCTTCGGATTCGGGAACGAAGGGCGGGCAGTTCTCGACGCTAATGGGAGACGTTGCTGTCGTCCGGCCCCCGAGGTAAGAACCGCCGCCGAGGCCCCGAGCCTCGGGCGGCGCGGTCTCGTATTCCTCTCCGCTATGCGGAAAGGCGATCACGACATCAGCGAGACTCTCGGCCTGGGCGATCGCCCGCTCGATGTTCGGTTCGAGCCAGTATCCGAACCCGCACTTGTCGACCCCGGCATCGAGGAAGGGCTGGTAGTTGTACTCGCGCCCGGTGCGATTGCAGAAGTTGACGAATCCGAAGCGCACACCGTCGTGCGTCGCGTAGCAGGGCTGATGGGCGAAGTAGTCGTTGATACCCGACCCACCATGCACGATGCCGACGCTATCGAAAACAGCGTGGGTCTGCAGCAGACCCTCGAGACCATAGTCGATGATGTGGTTGTTGCCCGTCGAGGCAACATCGACACCCGCGTAGACCAGCCCGGCGACATTCTCGGGGCTGGTGCGGAAGACGACACTCTTCGTTGGATGGCGTTCTCCGCGATCGGTGAAGGCACACTCGGCATTGACCACCGTGATGTCGGCCGACCCGCCCAGGATCTCGAGGGTCGGCTCCCAGAGATACTCGACGCCATAGGTATCGATCAGCCCGCCCGGATTCTCATAGGCCCGTCCCATGAAGATATCACCGGTGAAGTTGATGCTGACCACCCCGCCCCCGCTGCCTGGTTCGACAGCCACCTGGCAGGTATCGCGACCGAACAGGCCGGTGTCATCGGTGACATCCAGGGAGACGGTGAAGGTGTAGTCGGCCGTCGCCGTGAAGCTGTGGGAGGGGTTGGCGGCGTCGCTCGTCGTCCCGTCGCCGAAGTCCCAGAGATAGGTGTGCGTGCCGCTGTCCGGGTCGTCGACCAGGCTCTGGAACGTGACCTCCAGGCGATAGAGCGGCTCCCCCGACCCGGATGCAGGCAATCCCGCCGGAAGGCTCCCATCCGGCCGGCGCGCCGCAGCCAGCAGTCGCTCAGCCTCACCGGCGCTCAGCCGCCAGGCAGCACCCAGGATCACCTCGATCGCAACGCACGGCGCCTGCGGCAGCTCGGCAGTGACGTCGTAGATCTCATCGAAGACGGTCTTGCCGTGGGAGGTGCCGTCGCGATCGTTGACGAAGATCAGCCGGGTGATTTCGGGAAGATAGCCCCAGGTGTCAAACCAATCGCGTCCGACCGCGAAGCGATAGGGATGCCACTCGCCGGTCTCAAAGGCGCCTTGATAGACGACGTTCCAACGATCGGAGAGCACGAGCTGCTCGCCCGATACACAGTAGAAGAGCACGTTCTCGCTCGCATCTCCCACCCCGAAGGCGTGCAGCTCGCCGAGATCCTCGGTGTAGATCGCGGCCTGAAAGACCGTCTCCATACTCAGAGAATGGGCTGTGATCGGCAGCTCCTTCCAGGTGTTGCCCCACAGGCGCAGCGCGTAGTCGGACCCCGCATAGGTGTTGGCCGACTGCACCGCCCAGGCGTCGGGATCGAAGTCCTCGTCGTCATAGCTCTGTAGGGGCGCACTGCCGCTCTCGAAGTCGGCCAGCACGATCGCCCGGCTGCCCCCAGACGAGGGCGCCTCCGCCGGCGAGGGGAGAGCGAGAGAGGTGGTCGGCGTGACATCCGCGAGGACGGCGGTAGGCGTGGCGGGTGTGAGACCGACCGCCGCCGGGGGGGCGGCCAGCGCGACGAGCAGAACGGCCATCAGAGCGCCGCAGCCCCTCCCATGGAAGCGGGTGCATGTCCAGCAGGCCCTGGCATCGAGGTGAAATCCGTGGAACATCCCGAACCGCCTTCGCTTCGCGCCCAGCCTCAGACGTCTCTGTCCCCTCCAGGCGCTTCGGGAAGGGAGAGACTCCCCCCGCGGGGAATCCCATGCGAGGACTCATATAATTTTACCGCAAACGGTTACTCATCTCAAGCCTCCGGGCGTGTGACCTTGCGGAAGGCTGTGCTATACTCCCTGGCTTCTTGGCCGATTGCGCCTCCTGAAGGCCGGAGAACAGCCGGAAAGACCGAGGGACAGCCGGCAAGGCCGACGAGCAGCCGGAAAGGCCGAGGAGCAACCGCCAAGGCCGAAGTACAGCCGGCAAGGCCGTAGAACAGCCTGCACGACCGGAGACATCCTGAGGTACAGAGCATGCTGATCGGGATCCGCCGCGAGGATAAGAACCGCTGGGAGCGTCGCGTGTCCTTGACACCCGACGACCTGGGCCGCCTGATCGAGAGCGGCCTGGCCTTCCGGGTGCAGCCCTCACCAATTCGCATCTTCCCCGACGAAGCCTACCGGCGGGCGGGGGCAGAGCTCAGCGAAGATCTCGGCGCCTGCGATCTCATCCTGGGCGTCAAGGAGATCCCCCCCGCGCTGCTCTTGCCGCGCAAGAGCTATCTCTTCTTCTCCCACGTGGTCAAGTGCCAGGCCTACAACATGAAGATGATGAAGCGCTTGCTCGAACTCGGCTGCACGCTCTTCGACTACGAGTTGATCACCGACGCGCAGGGTCGCCGGCTGGTCTTCTTCGGCCGCCATGCCGGACTCGCCGGGATGATCGACACCCTCCATGCCCTAGGTGCGCGGCTCGCCTCGGAAGGCATCGACAATCCCTTCACCACGATCCGCATGGCGCATGAATACGACGATCTCGCCGCCGCCGGCGAGGCGATTGCGCAGGCCGGCAACTCGATCCGCACATCCGGGCTCCCGCAAGCGATCACCCCGCTGGTGGTCGGCTTCGCCGGCTACGGCCACGTTTCCCAGGGCGCTCAGGAGATCCTCGCCCACTTGCCGGTCAAGACGGTCTCCCCCGCCGAGCTGTCCCGGCTCGCGGAATCGACTGCCGTTTCCCATCACCACGTCTATCAAGTCGTCTTCAAGGAAGAGGACCTCGTCGCGCCCAAGGACGCCTCACAGGCCTTCGTCCTGCAGGACTACTACGACCACCCGGAGAAGTACCGTTCGATCTTCGCCGACCATCTCTCGCACCTCAGCGTGCTAGTCAATTGCATCTACTGGACCGAGCGCTACCCACGCCTGGTCACCAAGGAGTGGGTCGCCCGGCACTACGGTCCGGGCGACCAGCCGAGATTGCGCGTCATCGGCGACATCTCCTGCGACATCGAGGGCAGCATCGAGATTACCCTGAAGGTGACCGACCCCGCCGATCCCTGCTTCGTCTACGATCCGGTCAGCGGCGGGATCCGCAACGGCGTGGCCGGGCCCGGACCGGTTGTGATGGCGGTCGACAACCTGCCCTGCGAACTGCCCCGTGAGTCGAGCGAGCACTTCAGCCACGCGTTGCGTGAACTCATCGGCGCCCTCCGGGAGACCGATCTCGCCGCGCCCTTCGAGACGCTCGCTCTGCCGGAACCGCTGAAACGCTCGGCGATCGCGGCCCATGGTCAACTGCGTCCCGAATTCGGCTATATTGCCGACTGCATCGAGAAAGCTTGAACGAACCCGAGGCATCCAGGCCGGCCGGCGACGGCCCCTGGGGGAATGAGGAGCACTCCATGGCACGCGTACTGCTGCTCGGCGCAGGGCTGGTCACCCGGCCCCTGGTCCGCTACCTGCTCGACCAGCCCGATCTGGAGATGACGATCGCCACGCGCACCGTCTCGAAGGCGGAGAAGCTGATCGAGGGGCATCCCCGGGGGCGCGCGCTGCAACTCCTGGTCGACGATGAGCAGGCGCTCTCGCGACTCGTCGCCGAGCACGACCTCGCGATCAGCCTGCTGCCCTACACCTATCACGTCCGGGTCGCGCAACTCTGTATCGAGCACCGCAAGCAGATGGTGACAACCTCCTACATCAGTCCGGCGATGAAAGAGCTCGACAGCGCAGCGCGGGACGCGGGCATCACGATCCTCAATGAGATCGGGGTCGACCCGGGCATCGATCACATGTCGGCCATGCGCGTGATCCACGAGGTCGCGGGCCGGGGCGGCAAGGTGACCAGCTTCTCCTCCTATTGCGGAGGCCTGCCCGCGCCGGAGGCCAACACGAACCCGTGGGGCTACAAGTTCTCATGGAGCCCGCGCGGCGTGCTGATGGCAGGCAAGAACGACGGGCGCTTCCTGCGCGACGGGAAAACCGTCGACATCCCGGGCAGTGGACTCTTCGCACACTACGAAACCGTTCAGGTCCCGGGGGCCGGCGAGTTCGAGGGCTACACCAACCGCGACTGCCTCGGCTACATCGACCTCTATGGCCTGCAGGGAATCAAGGACATGTTCCGGGGCACGTTGCGCCACCCGGGATGGTGCGACTCGATGAGGGCCCTGGGGACGTTCGGCTATCTGGATGAAAGCCGGCGCGACGATCTCGCCGGCAAGAGCTTCGGGGAGTTGGCCGGGTTGCTCGTGCCGAGCGCGGCGGGCGCGACCGATGTCGCCGGAGCCGTTGCCGCCCACCTGGGACTGGCGCGCGATGCCGAACCGATCCACCGCATGGAGTGGCTCGGGCTCTTCGGCGATGACCCCCTACCGGAAGCGCCGACGGTGCTCGACGTCCTCGTAGTGCGGATGCTCGAGAAACTCTCCTATGAAAAGAACGAGCGCGACATGCTTGTCCTCCACCATCAGTTCAAGGCGGAATTCTCCGATCACCGCGAGTCGATCACCTCGACGATGATCGACTTCGGCGTCCCCGGCGGAGACAGCTCGATGGCCCGCACAGTGAGCCTGCCGGCAGCGATCGGCACCCGCATGATCCTCGAGGGCCAGATCACCAAACTCGGCGTGCTCGCCCCCGTATACCCGGAGATCTATCAGCCCATACTCGCGGAGTTGGAGCGTCTCGACATCGTTTGCAAGGAGGCGCGGCGGGTCGAATAGCGGCGCGGGCGGGAGCGGGGGGGGAGCGGACCGGAGCGGACCGGAGCGGACAAGAGCGGACAAGAACGGACGGGAGCGGGCGAGCCCACTTGACCGCGGGATTGCCCCCGAAGTGAAAGACGCAAGGAGGGCACGCACCATGACTGATCGAACGGATCAAGACATCCTGGCGGCCTTGCGCCCGGCGGTCCGGGAGGGCATGCTGGTTTGCAGGGATGCTCTGGCGGCGGCGGAGCGGCTGGGCATCCCCCCGGGCCGGATCGGGAAGATCTGCAACGAGAACGAGATCCGCATCGTCAACTGCCAGCTCGGCTGCTTCGGGACCAAGCGGAGCCAACCCCGATGAGCGAGCCGACACATGCCTCCCCCGGCAACCTCCCGGCGGGCATGCACCTGCAAGTCAGTCTTTGGCTGGAGGACGGGGAGGGCAAGGTGCTCTTCGGCGCAGGGAGGCTGCAGATCCTGGAAGCGATTCGCCAACATGGATCGCTCTCTGCTGCGGCCGAGGCCCTCGGGATGTCCTATCGCGGATTGTGGGCCAGGATTCGCCACTCGGAGCGCCGCCTCGGGTTCCAGCTGGTCGAGTCGCACGTCGGGCGCGGACCCACTTCCGGAACATCCCTGACGCCCGCGGCCGAGGCGATGATGACGCGCTACGCCCGCCTGCAGAAGGAAGTCTCCGCGGGAGCCCTGCGGGCCTTCGCCGAGGCGTTTCCCGGGAGGGGAAGGGAAGGGCCGACCGCTAGGTCACGCGTGCATCGCGCTGGAGCGCAGAGGCGCCGCGTCCGAGGATCTCTCTCCCCCGAGTGATCGACGGTATTGTGTCATCTCTGACATCGTATTCTCTCCCAAGCGCTTAGCCCTGATCGTTTCTTGACACTCACCCCATGGGCGACGAAGATCGGGCCTCAGCTTCTCGAGGCCAGAGGGACGGATTCCCCGGGCATTCATAGGGAGGAAGAAGTGGACGGCCCCGAAGTACCCCGCCCCAACCTGACAGCACTGCTGGAGCGGCCGGGGATCTCTCCCGATCTGGTGACCCTCGAGGAGGCGTTGCTCTCCTACCGCCGCACCCTGCACGCTGAGATCGGGTCGCGATATCCCGACTGGATGCCCGAGTCCGAACGCCTAGCCGAGGCCTTGCGGGCGGGCACACCGCTGGTCCGACTGATCGATCCCCAGCCCCCTGCCCCCTTGCTGGCAAGTGCCGCCCGCCGGCTCTTCGCCGCGATCGAACCCCATCTGCCGCGCGCCAAGGAACTGCGGAGCTGGCTGACCGAAGCAGACGCGACGGGCGAGGACCCCGATCTGGCCCCCTGGTTCACCGCCGCCTGGCAGGACGATCGCGCCGCGCTGGGCCGCATGGGGGAACGCAAGGAGATCGACGTGGATCTCCTACACTGGAGCGGGCGTCAGCTCTGCCGCCCCTTCCTCCATCTCCTGGCGCGCGATCTGCGCGATCATCCCGTCCTGCAGGCCGATGGCGAGCGCGCCCTCGCGGCCGGCTGCCCGGCCTGCGGTGGCGCGGCCCGACTGGGGCGCTACTACGGCGATGAGGGACACCGGTCTCTGTGGTGCGATCTCTGCGATCTGGAGTGGAGCTTCCCGCGTATCACCTGTCCCTTCTGCCTGAATCAGGATCATGAACAGCTCGGCTTCCTCGCCGTGGAGGACACGCGTGGAGTCCGCATCGATGTGTGTGAGAGCTGCCACGGCTATCTACGCGCGGTCGACCAACGGGAGACCGGCGTGGAGGCCGCGGTGGATTTCCTCTGTGAGGATGTAGGAACGGCAAGCCTGTCGGTGGCCGCCGAGAGGGAAGGCTACCGCCCGGGGAGTATTACCCCCCGCGCGGGAGCAGCCCCCTCGGCCCCCGGCTGAGAGACGTGGTCATGAGGGGGTATCACAGCGACGCAATGGGAGGGGTCCTGCAATGAAGCTTTCGCGGAGAGGGTTCCTGGTTGCGGCAGGAGCGACCGCCGGCGGCGGCGTCCTATCGAAGCTGGGGCTCGACCTAGGTCCGTCGATTGCCCATGCCGAGGCGCTCAAGACGCGCTACGCCCGGGAATCGACCACGATCTGCCCCTACTGCGGGGTGGGCTGCGGTCTCATCGTCTCGACGATGAACCGCAATGTGATCAATGTGGAGGGCGATCCCAGCCACCCGATCAACAAAGGCGCGCTCTGCTGCAAGGGCCAATCGCTCTACCAGGTGGCGACCAGCCCCCGACGCCTGACCAAGGTCATGTATCGGGCGCCGCGGAGCACCGCGTGGGAGGAGGTCTCCTGGGAGTGGGCCATCAACCGTATTGCCGATCGAGCCAAGGCGACGCGCGATGCCACCTTCACCAAGAAGGATGACCAAGGACGCGTCGTCAACCGCACCCACGCGATCGGCGCACTGGGCGGCGCCGCCCTCGACAACGAGGAGTGCTACCTCTACGGCAAGCTGATGCGCGCCCTTGGCTTGGTGTACGTCGAACACCAGGCGCGAATATGACACTCGGCCACTGTCGCCGGTCTGGCGGAAAGTTTTGGCCGTGGCGCGATGACCAACCACTGGACGGACATCGCCAACTCCGATTGCATCATGATCATCGGCTCCAATGCCGCCGAGAATCACCCGCTCTCTTTCAAGTGGGTGATGAAGGCGGTCGAGAAGGGAGCCAAGCTGATCAACATCGATCCGCGCTTCACGCGCACCTCATCGAAGGCGGACATCTACGCACCGCTGCGTTCGGGAACGGATATCGCCTTCATCGGCGGTCTGATCCGCCACGTCGTCGAGAATGAGCTCTATCACAAGGACTACATTCTCAACTACACGGACGCCGCGTTCATCGTCGATGAGAAGTTCGACTTCTCCGACGGGCTCTTCAGCGGCTATGACGCCTCGAAACGCAAGTACGACTCCGCGGCCGGCGGCTGGCGGTATGCCTTCGATACCGACGGCAACCCGAAGCGTGATCCGACCATGCAAGACCCGCGCTGCGTGCTGCAGCTGCTGCGCAAGCACTACGCGTCCTACACCCCGGAGAAGATGTCCGAGGTAACCGGCATGCCGGTGGAGAAATTCCACGAGGTCGCCAACGCCTTCTGCGCAACGGGCACGCCGGAGAAGTCGGCGACGATCATGTATGCTATGGGGACAACCCAGCACACCTACGGCACGCAGAACGTGCGCAGCTACGCCATGCTGCAGCTCTTGCTGGGAAACATCGGCATCGCCGGCGGTGGAATCAACGCCCTGCGCGGCGAGTCCAATGTGCAGGGCTCGACCGACTATGCGCTGCTCTACCACATCCTGCCCGGCTACCTGAAGACCCCGCGGGCGAGCAACACAAGCTTGAAGGCCTATTTGAAGAAGTGGACGCCCAAGAGCCTGTATGGCGATAAGTCGGCGAACTGGTGGCAGCATACACCGAAGTACATGGTCAGCCTGCTTAAAGCCTACTGGGGCGATCGGGCGACGAAGGACAACGGGTTCGCCTATGACTATCTGCCGAAGCTCGACGAGGGGACAATCTACACGCACATCGGCATGTTCGAGGCGATGGACGAGGACCGCATCAAGGGCCTCTTCTGCTTCGGGCAGAACCCGGCCGTCGCCGGACCCAATGCTCGCAAGGAACGCCGGGCGCTCGGCAAGCTCGACTGGCTAGTGGCGGTCGACCTCTGGCAAACCGACACGATGGACTTCTGGAAGCGTCCCGGTGTGGACCCGAAGACGATCGATACCGAGGTCTTCGTCCTGCCGGCGGCCTCTTCGATCGAGAAGGAGGGGTCGATCAGCAACTCCGGCCGCTGGATGCAGTGGCGCTACAAGGCAGTCGATCCGCCGGGGGTTGCCAAGTCGGACCTCTGGATCGTCGACAAGCTCTTCCTCGCGCTGCGTGAGCGCTACGAGCAGGGCGACACCTTCCCCGAGCCGATCGTCAACCTGCACTGGAACTACGGTCACGAGGATGAGCCCGACGTCCACATGGTCGCCAAGGAGTGCAACGGCTACGCCATGCGCGACTATGAGATGAAGGGCAAGACGATCAAGAAGGGCGAGCAGATCCCAAGCTTTGCCTGGCTGACCGATGACGGCTCGACCTGCAGCGGCAACTGGCTCTACTGCAACAGCTACACCGAGGCGGGCAATATGGCCGCTCGGCGCGATGACACCGACGCGGCCAACGGCATCGGCCTCTATCCGAAGTGGGCGTGGTGCTGGCCGGTCAACCGCCGCATCATTTACAATCGCGCATCGGTCGACACGCAGGGCAAGCCCTGGAATGACAAGAAGTGGGTCATCCGCTGGAACGAGAGCCTCAAGAATGGCAAGGGTGGCTGGGAAGGCGATGTCCCCGACGGAGGCTGGGCCCCGGACACGAAGTACGCGTTCATCATGAAGCCGACCGGCCATGCCCAGCTCTTCGGCTATGGCCGGGTCGACGGCCCCTTCCCGACGCACTACGAGCCGGTCGAGTCGCCGGTGAAGAACGCGATGTACTCCCAGCAGAACAACCCGGCGATCAAGCTCTGGGCTTCGGAGATGAACGAGCTCGGCACCGCGGACAAGTACCCGATCGTCTGCACGACCTATCGTGTCGTCGAGCACTGGCAGGCGGGCCAGATGACCCGCAACCTGACCTGGGTCTCCGAGCTGATGCCCGATATGTTCATCGAGATGTCCCGGGAGCTGGGCCGCGAGAAGGGCATCGCCAACGGCGATCGAGTGAAGATCAGCACGGCGCGCGGCAGCATCGTCGCCTTCGCGGTGGTGACGCCCCGCTTCAAGCCCTTCAAGCTCAATGGCAAGCTGGTGCACCAGATCGGAGTGCCCTGGCACTGGGGTTACTCCGGGATCGCGGTGGGCGACAGCGCCAATGTGCTCACCCCGCACGTGGGCGACGCCAACACGATGATCCCCGAGTACAAGGCATTCCTCTGCGATGTAGAGAAGGAGGTGTAGAATGGCTGAACACACCTTTTACTATGATGGGTCCCTCTGCATCGCCTGTCGCAGCTGCCAGGTCGCGTGCAAGCAGTGGAACTATCTGCCGGGGGAGAAGACGGAATTCTTCGCCAAGGAGGGAGGCTACCAGAACCCCTCCGATCTCTCCCCGATCACCTGGACGCTCATGAAGTTCCACGAGCAGGAGACCCAAGGCGAGGTGGAGTGGCTCTTCCGCCGGCACCACTGCTTCCACTGCACCCAGGCCGCCTGCATCGAGGTCTGCCCCGTGGAGCCGAAGGCGATGATCCGCCACCCCGAGTTCGGGACGGTCCATGTCGACCAGAACCTGTGCATCGGGTGCGGGGCCTGCGTCGAGGCCTGCCCCTACGGGGTGCCGCACGTGAACTACGAGCTCGAGAAGTCGCGCAAGTGCACCGGGTGCTACGACCGGGTCGCCAACGGGATGCTCCCGGCCTGTGCCAAGACCTGCCCGACCAAGGCGATCCGCTATGGGGACAAGGGTGAGCTCTACGCGTTGGCCAAGCAGCGGGTCAAGGAACTGCGCCAGGCGGGCTGGCCCGACGCCAACGTCTACGGACCCGACCAGCTCGATGGGCTCCACTCGATCTACGTCCTCCCAGTCAAGCTCGAGACCTACGAGCTGCCGGCGAAGGTCGAGTGGGAGTACGGGCGCCTCGAGCCGATCAAGCGCAAGGCCCAGGAGAAGTACGCCGCCGTGCTGCGCGAGCGGGGCGTGGGTCTCGCCAGCGTGGCCGGGGGCGGGATCTCCGGGGCCCTGGTGGCATCCGGTGTCGTCGCGGCGGGGCTGAAGAAACTTGCCGATCGCAAGGCGGCCCGGGCGCGGGAGGAGGCCGAGGAGCAGTCCTAGCGCAGGCAGAACGCCCTAACGACAGCCATGGCCGGTCTTAGCGGCCATGGCTGTCCTCCATTCGGGCCATTGCATGCAGGCGAATCGCTGGCTGGCCACCGCCAGTTCGGGCGCGAGCCCCCCCCGGGGGCGACATATGAATCAAGTATAGACAGAGGATTGACTTATCCTTCAGATCCTGGTAGAATCTCTTCACTGGAGGAAATAGCAGTAGCAGGCTAGTGACGGTTTCCTAACCGTCGACATCTTCCAGCGGTGTGCATCTTGTGTATCATTTGTCACGTTCAACCAAGAACGGAGGTTGCAGACTATGCGTATTGCAACTCTGATCGCTGTCCTGGCGCTTCTCTGCGGCACCACCGCTATGGCGGACAAGGTGCCCGACGCGAAGCCCTGGGGCTTCGATCTGACGGGCCTCCGCAACATCACCGAGGTCGAGCCCAATGACACCTGTCCTGGGCAGGAAATCGCCTGCGGCGATGTGGTCGATGCCTATCTGGGTCCCCACGACCCCGAGGACCTCGACTACTTCACCTTTTACGCCACTGCGGGGCAGGTCTTGACCATCGGGACGGACGCGGGCCCTGACCCGGACGCCTATGACACTCAGCTCACGCTCTACAATGCCGACTGCTCGACCGAGCTGGACTACGACGACGATGCCGGCCCCGGCTGGTATTCGCTGATCAGCGGATTCGTGGCGCCTTACGACGGGTACTACGTGGCCATGGTTAATCCATACCCGTACAGCACCCTGTACGAGGGGAACTACATTCTCTTCGTGACCTGTGAGACGCCTCAGGAGCCACCGGTCAACGATACCTGCGACGGCGCGATCGTCATCGAGCGCTGCACAAGCGGTCTGATCGAGGGTGATCTGACCTGGGCGACCGACGACTACAACCTTGGCTACGGCAACGACTGCACCGGCTACACCTCGGCAGGCCTGGATGTCACTTACGTGATGACCCTGCTGGCCGGTGACATCGTCTCGATGTTCTACTCGGGCAACTTCGATGAGACATTCTACATCGTGACCGACTGCAGTGACTTCGAGGCGACTTGCGTTATCGGAGCCGATGACACCGTCGGCTCTGGCGAGCAGATCGACTGGGTGGTCCTTGCGGACGGGGTCTACTACCTGATTGCCGATGCCTACGGCACGGGCAACGGTGGCCCGTTCACGATCGACTACTCGATCGAGTGCCCGGTCACTCCGACCGAGCCCACAACCTGGGGTAAGGTCAAGTCGATGTTCGAGTAGGTCCACGGATCTCATGAGCGCCTCTGCGGCGTTCGTGAGCGAAGATCGAAAAGTGGGGCGTGGCCGCGTGGTCACGCCCCCTTCTTATGCCATCCGCCTTCCGTTGTCGCCATTCCCGCCCAATATCGCCTCTCCATCTGCAACCCAACAGATGGAGAGGGCTTTCAGCCGGGCGGCACACCCGCCCCAAAGGGAGGTAACGATCATGACAGGACGTAGGTTCTACGCAGGTTTGGTGGTAGCGATCGCGGTCGCCGCCGTGGCGGCATCCGCGGCCGGCGCCTACGAGTGGTATCCCGTGCCGATCGATAGCGTCGAGCACACCGTCTACGAGCTCCAGTTCGGAGGCATCTCTGGCTATGCGGGTACCGACATCGGGGTCTTCCGTGGCGAGCTCGCGCGCAACTGGAGTGGCATGGGACTCGGCTATCCCGGTTTGGGCGGCTACACGATCCTCTATGACGAGGGACCAGGGTGGGTGAAGCATACGATCGCTGGCACCCCCATCCCGGGTGCGACCGGGGTCGCGGTCGGTGACGTCGATGACAGCGGCTATGCCGATATCATCGTGGCGGCCAAGGATCCCAGCGACCAGGTGGTCTGGTACCAGAACCCGCTCCCCGATCCGATGACACCCTTCTGGACCCCCCATGACGTCGAATCGCCCGCCCTGGGGGCCCGCGAGGTGATGCTCGCCGACATCGATGGTGATCTCGATCTCGACATCGCCGCGGCACTCCGCGACGAGGACCGCATCGTCTGGTATGCCGCCGGGGACGACGCCGAGCCGGTCTCCTGGACCCGCCACGACATCGGGCCCGCCTCAGGACCCCGCGGGGTCTATGTCGCCGACATCAACGGCGACACCCGCCCCGACGTCGTCGCCGGCTCGATGAACGATGGGACGGTGCTTTGGTTCGAAGCCCCACCCGACCCGACCCATGAACCCTGGCTCCCCCACATCATCGACACCGACCTGGCCGGCGTCAAAGGCGTCTTCGCCTGCGACATCGATCTGGATCTGGATCTCGACATCGTCGCCGCGGGTCGCGACGCCGGCCTAGTCGTCTGGTACGAGCAGCGTAGCACCGACCCCGAGGAGTGGATCCGACACACCATCGATCCCGACATCCCCGGCGCCGTGAGCATCTGGTGCGGGGATCTGGTCGGGGACGCGCGGCCCGAGGTTGCCGTCACCGCCAAGACCGCCGGTTGTGTTGCCGTCTATGAGCAGCCCGAGGATCCGGGCGATGTCTGGGAGAAGACGGTCGTCGATCCAGATCTCACCGAGGCCTGCCCGATCTTTGCCGGAGACTTCGACGGCGATGGGCGCACCGATCTGGTCGCCGCGGGCAAGGCGGCAAGTGTGGTCGCCTGGTACCGGGCGCCCGATGAGAGCGGCCTTACCTGGCAGAAGCAGGTCATCGATGATGCCGTCGGCAGCTCGATGGGAGTCACGGCCGGAGATGTCGACGGTGATGGCGACTGGGATATCGTCGCCACCACCTGCGTGGAAGGCGAGGTCATCTGGTACGAGAACGACCAGCGCGATATCTACTGCGGCTTCACCGACGGCACCGGCATGTGCGAATCGGATGGAGTCTACAAGTGGCACGACACGCGGCAGGAATGGGTCGTCAACTGGTGGTGCCCGCGGCCCTACTTCCTGGCCGAACATCCCCATGTCCCGGGGCAGTACTTCTGTGGCAATCACATCGGGCTCTACACCTCCACCGACATGGTCTCCTGGGAGGATGTTGGCGGCGGCGTGCTCCCCGACTCGGTGCGCTGCATCTGGTTCAGTCCGATCGATCCGTTCGACATCATGGTCGGCACCGAGCGCGGCGTCTATCGCTCGAATCCGGCCGATCCCGGCTGGGTTCCGGTGGCGGGGATCCCGGCGCTGCCGGTCTACGACATCGAGACCGGCTGGCACCAGATGGGCCCCTACGACCCGGCGATCTTCGTCTCGATCGGCAACGGCAGCTTCAACGATGGCGTTCTCTGCTCGCACGACATGGGACAAACCTGGGAGCGGATTCTGACGATTCCTGAACCGACCGATCTGTTGCAGGACTACACGGAGCAGCACCATCCGCTGGTGATGTTCGTCGGCACCCGCGGCCACGGGATCGTGCGTGTCGACTGCTGTGGCGAGCTGCTCGGCGACTTGAACGCGGGATTGCCGAATCTGACCGTTCATTGCATGCGCTACGATCCCTTTATCGACACCCCGGCGATCTATGCGGGCACCGAGGAGGGACTGCACCTCTGTATGCTGCTCGAGCAGTCGGCGGTCGGAGGCGAAGTCGCCGACCGGCCGGCAGAGAGGCATACGCTGGTGCTCAGCCGAGCCTGGCCGAATCCCTGGAGCAGCGATGTCGCCTTCCGTCTGGCCGGCGGGCTCCCCGATGGCCCGGTCACCCTGCGCGTCTTCGACCCGGCGGGGCGGCAGGTCTGGTCGGCCCATTCCTCGCAGCCGACCGGTGGAAGCGTAACCTTCTCCTGGAGCGGGCGGGATCGGGGCGGCCGCAACGTGCCCGACGGCATCTACTTCTACCGCTTCGAACTCCCCGGGCAGACACTGGATGGCAAGATCATCCGTCTGGAATAGCGAGCACTCGGCGCTGCCGGGCGTCCCCGGCAGGCCATGCTCCAACGGTGGAGGAGCATCGATTCAGAGGCCGGAGGGGACCCAGGGTGCCGCACGGTGAGAGCCGTGCGGCGCCCCTCACTAACGATCCCGCCTCCCGCGACGGCCGTGCGCCCCCCCCACAACGATCCCACCTCCCGCGAGAGCCGAGCGGCACCTCCCCACCAACAGACCTGCCTGTGGGCCTGCCTTGAAAGGCACTCCCCGTTATGAGATAATCCTTTGTGCAGTCGTCATCTGCCGCATACGTGCATCTGTGACGCCAATGGAGGTAATCGCACCATGATGGCATTTGCTCTAGCCGTCGCTCTGGTGGGCATCCTGCCCAATCCGGTGCCCTCCAGCGGGCTGGGCATCGATGTCGCCCACTCAGGGGGAGCCCTGGCCAAGGAAACCACCCCCGAGATCGTCTGCATCCAGGAGGGCATGCTCAACGGCTACAAGGTCCCCGCCGATACGGCGGAGGTCGCCAACGATTGCGTCGAGGCAGGCTCGGCGCACGTCGTGCGCGCGATCTGGTGCGGCGGCTACACCGAGTGGGAGCCTGGGGACCCGCACATCACGACCTTCCACGTGCGTTTCTATGAAGAGCTCGACTGCAAGCCCTTCTCGCTGATCGCCGAGTACCTCTCTGCCGAACCCGACACCTTCTCCATGGGCTATTGCACTGACGGGCTCCCCTGCTATCAGTACGAGCTCGAGGTCGACGTCCCGGTCGGTCCCGACCCATTCTGGTTCTCGGTGCAATCGGCCTTCGCCGGCAAGGATCGCTACCCGCCCAAGTGGGGACGCCTCGGCGATGAGGCCGACTTCGGATGCGGGAATCGCGTCAGGCCGGAAAACGACATCGAGTGGCTGCCGCTCGATCCGATTCACACCGATGTCAGCCAGAAGTTCGTCGTCGAGCATCCGACACCGGCCGAAGACGGGACTTGGGGCGCCATCAAGGCCCGGTACTGGTAGTCACGCGGCACGAATCGTCGCGCCGCACGAATCGTCATCCTCGCGTAGCACGAATCGTCGAGGAGCGCCACCAGGATCACAACGTACCGCGCCCGACACCGAGGGGAGCACAGATCGGCGGTGAGCGGGGGAGTCTGGATGCCTCGATCCGATCTTGCTCTCTGCCCACTGAACCTCAGAGCGGCGCTGCTGGTTGCCTTGATCGCATTTCTCGGACTCTCGGCCACACTACTCCCCGGCTGCGGTGAGCAGTACCCCGCCCCGGCGCGCGAGGAGGTTCACTTTCCCCAGGCCGAGGCCGCCCGCCGTGCCGGTGACTACGACGCCGCGATCGCCGCCTATCGCCGCAGCATCGCCGTCGAACCCGATGATCCGCGTCCTTACTTCGGTATCGTCGAATCGCACGCTCGCCGCGGGGACCTTACGGCGGTCGAAGCGCTGCTCGATTCCCTCGCCTTAGCCGACCCACACAACGCCAGCGTCCACTACGGCCTCGCCTGCCTGGCCGTCAAGCGCCAGGACTTGGAGACCGCGTTAGCCGAGGCGCGGCAGACGATCGCCCTGGACGCCGGTCTCGGCCACGGACATCTGCTGCTCGGCAGCGTGCGCTACTACGCGGGCGAGAGCGAGCAGGCGCTGGAAGCCTGGGAGCGGGCCCGCGCGATCTTCCGCCGCCAGGGGGACCGCAAGTACGAAGCCTGGTCACTCAATCGCACGGCGCTTGTCAGGCGGGAACTGGGAGATCTGCGCCAGGCGTTGGGGGAATTCCAAGAGGCGCTCCGGCTTCATCGCGAGCTCGGGGACCGTCAGGCCCAGCAGCTCGTTCTCGGCAATATCGGACTCGCGCAGGCCGACTTGGGCGACCTAGCCGGAGCGTTGGAGGCTTTCCAAGAGGCCCTCGACCTGGCCTGGGAGATCGGCGACCGCGAGGGCGCCTGCTGGGGACTGACCAACCTCTCGTATGTCGCCAATCTCACCGGCCAGCATCATCAGGCGATCGCCTATGCCGACTCGGCGATTGGCCTTGCCCGGCAAACCGGCAACCGGATCGATGAGGTCACCGGCCTGGTCTCACGGGCGACGGCGAGCCTCGACCTGGGCGATCCGGTCGGGGCCTTGCAGGATGCGGGCGAGGCGCTCGCCCTTGCCGATTCGATCGTCGACCCCCGACATGGCGCTGCGGCGCTCACTGTCCGCGGGCGCGCGGCGCTCAACCTGGGTCGCCTCGAGCAAGCCCGCGAGAGCTACGCCCGCGCCAACGATCGCTTCCACGAAATGGGCATCGAAACCGGCTCCTGGGAGGCACGCATCGGTCTGTGCGGCGTCGCGATCCAGGAAGGGGATGCCGGCGGCGCGATCGAACTTGCGGAGGCGACCATGGCCGACTGCGCCGCCGCGGAATACGCGGAGGGAGAGGAATACCTAGCGCTGACGCTCTGTGAACTGAAGCGCGAGCAGGCAGACGCCGAGGTGCTGCTCGACCCGGCGCAACGGAATGCCCTGCTGGACGAGGCCCTTCAGCTCGCCTCCCGGGCGGTCGAGCTGAGCCGGCGCGATGGGCGGCGCAAGCGTGAGGCGATTGCCCTCGCGCGCCGGGCGCGGGTGCATCTACTGGCCGCCAACCATGACATCGGAAACGCAGACACGGAGGCGCAGATCCAGGCAGCGCGCCGGGATGTCGGTGACGCCTGCCGGCTGGCGACAGACATTCGCAGTCCGGAGGTCACCTGGGAGTGCGAGCTGGTCGCCGGTGATGTGGCCACGGCCGACATGGAACTCAATCGCGCCTGCAGCCACTACCGGGCCGCCATGGACGCGCTCGAGGAGATCCGGCGGGACTTGCGCCTCGAGGAGTTCAAGGCAGCCTACCTGGCCGGACGCATCGATCTCTACTACAAGACCGCCGCCCTGCTCGCCCGGCGCGGAGATCCGCAGGGTGCGTTCGCGGTCTGCGAGCGGGCCCGAGCGCGAGCCTTCCGCGACTTGCTCGCCGCCAGCCCGCGCCCCCTGGCGCCGCAAGTCGACGCGGCCCTGGCGCAGGAGCGCGCCACTATCGAGACGCAGCTGCGCACATTGCAGGCCTCGCGCTCGGCGATGGCGGCGCGCGGCATCGCGGACCGTGATCGGATCGCCGAGATGGACGGTGAGATCCACAGGATGAAGCAGCGCTGGGAGGAGGTGCGTACCGAGATCCTGCTGGCCGATCCGCAGTATGGGATGCTGATCTCAGCTCCCACGCACGCGCCCCTGGAGATCGTCGAACGCCTGAACCCGGACGAGGCGCTGCTCGAATACCTGCTCGGCCCCGACTCCTCGCTCTGCTTCCTTGCACGGGCGGAAGGCATCACGGTTGTGCCCCTGCCGGTGGGACGGGCGGCGCTGGCCGGTCAGATCCGGGCGTTGCGGAGGCCTATGCAAGCCCCCCGCAGCCTGGCAACGCTGGAGTTCGATCTGGAACTCGCCCATCGGATCCGCGCGGCGATCTTCGATCCCCTGATTCCCCACCTAACCGGCGTGACGCGCGTGCTGGTCGTGCCGGATGGCGCGCTCCACTACTTGCCGTTCGGGGCCCTGCCGCTGCCGGAAGATTCGAGCCTACAGACCCTCGTGGAAGATTCCCCTTCGAGCGACGTTCCATGGCGGCGGGCGGCATCGCGGACCGTGACCGGATCGCCGAGAGCGGTGCAAGACCCCACGGCCGCCAACCGGGGGGACGCTGATCAGCCGGCGTCCGGAGCGCTTCCGCTGCACGCCGAGTTTCGCGACATCCGCTTCCTCGAAGACCTCTTCGTGCTCGAGGTGCTCCCTTCAGCCAGTCTGATCGCACGCGCCGGAGAGGCGGAGCATGAAACCGGATCCGGTCGCGCCCTTGCAGACGATGGCATTCATCCATTCTCAAGCGGGTTGCTGGCCATGGGTCATGCCCCAACAGACCCCTCCATCGGATGGGGGGCAACCGCCCGCCCCCTGGCCCATGTCGAGCAGGAGATCCAGGCGATCGCACGAAGTGTCCCCGATGCGGTCGTTGCCGTCGATAGCGCGGCCAGCGAGCTGCGGTTCAAGACCACGGCTCCCCGTTTCGCGCGCCTGCACCTTGCCACGCATGGCAACATCGATGAGGCGGTTCCCCTCTACTCCGGCCTGCACCTCGCCCCCGACCCCGCCGGCCGCGAAGATGGGGCGCTGCACGCCTTCGAGATACTCGAGCTTCCCCTGCGGTGCGAACTGGTCACGTTGAGCGCTTGCCAGACCGGTCTCGGACGCCTCTACGCCGGAGAAGGCCCTCTGGGGCTGGCCCGCGCGTTCTTCTACGCGGGAGCCGATCAGGTTCTGGTCAGTCTCTGGAGTGTCGATGACGCCTCAACGGCAATGTTGATGGGGCAGTTCTACGAGAACATGACTCAAGGAGACGGCGCGGCGGTTGCCTTGCGCAAGGCCCGCCGAAGCCTGCGCGGCGAGTTCCGCACGGGATCCGGCGGTGAGCGGGCGCTCAGCTACGCCCATCCCTACTTCTGGGCTCCCTTCGTACTCATCCGCGCCGCGGGATCCGACTAGCGTAGTCGACCCGGCTGGTGTGGCCCGAATCGACCATCTTGCCAACGCGACCAGTTCCTCGCCTGCCCACCCCTGCCGCACCCCTGCAGGGATGGCTGATCTGCGCCGCCGGAGAGCTCGATCGCTAGGGGCAAATCTCCACAAGACGCGTGTCTCGGCCGACGATATCTACAGACAGACCCCTATCAAGGAGACTATGCGATGGACGTTGCCACACTATTGACGTTCGCTGTCCAGTCGGGCGCCTCGGATCTCCACCTCAGCAGCGGCGAGCATCCGATGATCCGACTCGACGGGGATATCAAGAAGCTCGACCTCCCGCCCTTCGACCGCGAGGCCGTCCGAGCGATGGTCTATGACATCATGAATGATTTCCAACGCAAGTCGTTCGAGGAGGATCTCGAACTCGACTTCTCTCTCGAACTCGTCGGCGTCGGCCGTTTCCGCGTCAACGTCTTCATGCAGCAACATGGCGAGGGGGCGGTCTTCCGAATGATCCCAGAGCAAATCATCTCGCTCGAGGAACTGGGGCTCCCGCCGGTGCTCGGCAGGCTATGCGCCAAGGAGCGGGGCCTGGTGATCTTCACCGGCCCCACCGGATCGGGAAAGACCACCTCGCAGGCGGCGATGATCGATCTGATCAACACGACTTCCGAGCGTCACATCGTCACGATCGAGGATCCGATCGAATTCCTCCACAAGTCGAAGAAGTGCCTCGTCAATCAGCGTGAACTGGGCACCCACACGCACTCCTTCGCCCGAGCCCTGCGAGCGGTCCTGCGCGAGGATCCCGATGTGATCCTGGTCGGGGAGATGCGGGACCTGGAAACGATCCGTCTCGGCATCACCGCTGCCGAAACCGGCCACCTGGTGTTCGCCACCCTGCACTCGCCCAGCACGGTCGGCAGTATCGACCGCATGATCGACGCGTTTCCGACCGGCCAGCAGCAGCAGATCCGCACCCAACTCAGCGATGCCCTCGAGAGCATCGTTGCCCAAACGCTCTGTAAGGGTAAGGAGAAGGGGCGGGTCGCGGCGATCGAGATCCTGATCGCCACGGGAGCGGTACGCAATATGATCCGCGAGAGCAAGACCCATCAGATCGGAGCGCTGATGGAAGCGGGAGCCAAATCCGGCATGCAGACGATGGATGCCGCCATCCGCCAGCTACGCAAGACCGGCAAGGTCACGGAAGAGGAGGCGCGGCGCAAGCGGTTGGCCTACGGCCTCGATCAAGAAAGGCCGGATCTGCGCTTCGCCGCGTGAGGTGTTCCATGAAGGCAATCTCCAGTAGCACTTGTGATCTTGCTTCTCTCATCGAGCTACTGACGGACCTGGCCGCGCGTGACGGATCGGACTTGTATCTGACCGCCGGGAGCCCACCGATGCTCCGCATCCAGGGTCAGGTCCAGTCCGTCGACGCACCGAAACTCAAACCCCGGGAGATCGGGGATCTGGCGCACGAGATCATGGGAGACGATCGCTGGGCTCAGTTCTCCGAGCGGCCGGAGATGAACTTTGCCCTCCCGGGTGACATCATCCCCTCCGCCCGCTTCCGAGTGAACGTTTTCCGCCAGCGCGGATCGGTCGGCATCGTGCTGCGCCGGATCAAGATCGAGATTCCCGATCTTGGCTCGCTCGGCCTGCCCGAGTGCCTGCGCGAGCTGGTCCTGCACAAGCATGGCCTGATCCTGATCGTCGGGCCCACCGACTCCGGTAAGTCGACGACGCTTGCCGCGATGGTCCGCCGACGCAACTCCACCATCCCCGGCCACATCATCACCGTCGAGGACCCCATCGAGTTCGTCCACCGCCACGACCAATCGATCGTCACCCAGCGGGAAATCGGCTTCGACACGAACAGCTATCATGATGCTCTCACCAATGCCATGCGGCAGGCGCCAGACATGATCGTCGTCGGCGAGGTCCGCGACCGGGAAACGATGGAATCGGTGATCACTTTCTCGGACACCGGACACCTCTGTCTCACGACTCTGCATTCCACCAATGCAAGTCAGGCCTTTGAACGGGTGATCAACTTCTTCCCGACGGCACGCCATTCCGAGATGCTGCTTCAACTCGCGATCAACCTGCGCGCGGTTCTCTCTCAGCGGCTGCTGATGGGCAAGGAAGGCAAGCGGGTCCTGGCTACCGAGCTCCTGCTCAACACGCCCCGCATCAAGGACATGATCAAGAAGGGCAAGATCGACATGCTCAAGACCGCCATGGAGGAGAGCGCCCTCGATGGATGTCACACCTTCGACATGTCGCTCTACGAACTCCAGTCTGCCGGGGAGATCGACCTCGAACAGGCCCTCGCCCACGCCGACAGCGCCAACAACCTGCGGCTGCGCATCAAGGTCGCGGAGATAAGCGCGCCGGGGGCGCGCTCGGCGGAGGCAGGTCCCGAGCTGCGCATTCGGGAGGATGGGCCCGATACCGCCGTCGGCTGGTCCTGACCCCGGCCCCGGCGGGACCGGGTGATTCTGCTGGACAGCGAACTAGCGACTGCGCACCCTGCGACGAATGAACCTGCTCACCATCATCATGCCGGTATTCCTGGTGATCGGACTCGGTTATGCCCTGCGCCGATTTCGCTTCATCGAGGAGGAAGCGAATGCCTGGCTCTCGCGACTCGTCTTCTATGTGGCCGCGCCGGCCCTGCTGTTCCGCAGCACTGCGCAGAGCAGTTTCGACTGGGGCACGAGCGCCCCGACCCTGGCTCTGATCGGTGGCTTGACAACCGCGGCCGGGATCGTCCTCTACCTGGCAGCCCGCGGGGTGGCTCCCGCGCGGCGCGGGGTTTTGGTCCAGGGAGCCTTGCGCAGCAACACGGTCTTCGTCGGCCTGCCGGTCGTGCTCAACGCCTACGGCGAGTCGGCGCTGGCGCTCGCCTCGCTGCTGATCGCCTTCATGGTCGTCTTCGAAAACTTCCTGGCCGTGATTGTGCTGACCGTGCCGCACCGGGAACGCAGCGCGCTCGATCCGCGGCTCTGGATGCACACGGCCATGCGTGTGCTCAGGAATCCGCTGATCATCGGCTGTGCCGGGGGACTGCTCTACGGCATCACCGGTCTCGAACTGCCGGCGACTCTCGACCGGTCGCTGGCGCTGGTCGGCAGCATCGCCGCACCCTTGGGCCTGCTCTGCGTCGGTGCCGAACTCGATCTGCGCAAGTTGCAGGCCGAAATCCCGGGAACCGCGCTCGCCGCCGTCATCAAGTTGATTGCCTATCCCGCGCTCGTCTATGGCGGCCTACGACTGTTGGGCCTGGAGGGGCTCGCTCTAGAGGTGCCGGTCCTGATCATGGCCTGCCCGACCGCCGTAGTCAGCTACATCATGGCCCGTGAGATGGCAGGTGACGAACGGTTCGGCGCGGCGATCGTCATCGGCACGACGACCGCCGCGCTGATCACGCTAGTCCTTTGGCTGGCGGTACTCACACTCGGCTAGCTGCCGGGGACGCCGAGATCACGATCATTGCCGGGCGCCCGCCGGTCCCGCAGGTCCCATCCAGTCCGCTCGCTCCATTGAGCTGTGCACGACTGGCGCGAAGTGACCTAGAAGGGCCACAGCAGAGGGATAAGAAGCACCGCGAGCCCCCAGAAGATCAGATTGAGCGGCCCACCGATGCGGATGTAGTCGGTGAACCGATACCCACCCGGAGCATAGATCATCGTATTCGTCTGGTATCCCACCGGGGTTGCAAAACTCGTCGAGGCGGCGAAGGTGATTGCGATCAGGAAGGGACGCGGATCGACGCCCATTGCGGTCGCCAGTGAAAAGGCGATCGGGGCGAGCAGGACCGCCGCGGCGTTGTTCGACATCGTCTCGGTGAGCAGTGCCGTCAGGATGTAGAGCACCGCCAAGACGATCAGTGGCCCCGCGCCCGCAAGCGGACTCAAGACCCGCTCGACGAGCCAGGCCGCTCCCCCACTCTGCTCCAGCGCAAGACCAAGCGGCAATATGCCACCCAGAAGGAAGATCACGCGCCAGTCGATCGCCTGATACGCCTCCTCGATGGTGAGACACCGCGTCAGGACCATCCCGACCGAGCCGATCAGCGCCGCCACCAGAATCGGCACGACATTGAAGGCGGCCAGGCCGATCACTCCTCCCAGCAGAAACAGCGCCACCAAGGCCCGATCGCGCCGCAGGACCATCTCCGAGAGCTCGTTGGTCAAGATCACATCCGGAGACTCGGTCAGATGCGCGATGTCTCCCTTGTCCGCCTGCAGGAGCAGGGTGTCCCCCGGTTCGAGTCTCAAGTCAGCGACCCGCTCCCGCACGATCCTCCCCCGCCGTTGCACCGCCAGGACGAGCGTCCCGAAGCGGCGGGCGAAATCGCTCGAACGCAGGGTCCGCCCGATCAGATTCGAGCGGGGGGGAACCAGAACCTCGAGCAGCTTGATCTCATCAGAACTGATCTGCTCATCCCGGATGGTCACGTCGGCTTCGAGCTGCAGGCCGTACTCGTCCTGCAGACCCATCAATGCATCCAGATTCCCATGGATCAGCAGGATGTCGCCGGCGCGGATCTTGGTGCGCAGCGGCCTCCAGGTCGCCTGCTCGGCGCGCACGAGCTTGACCAGCTCGACCCGCGCCTCGGGCGCCTTTCTCGCCTTGCCCCGCTGCGCCACGACCGCCTCGCGCCAGGTCTGCCCGACCAGCAACGACTCCTCCTGGACGCGCAGTTCCGCGAGGTAGTCGGCGAGACGGTACTTGTCCACCTGCTGCGCCTCGCCCTTACGTTTGGGCAGCAGCCATCGCGTGACCAGCAGGAGGTAACCGATCCCGACTACACTCATCGCTGCCCCGAGCGGGGCGAATTCGAATAGCCCGAAGGCGGGCAGGCCCCGACCGACAGCGATCGAGTTGACCAGGATGTTCGTCGAGGTGCCGATCAGCGTGCAGACGCCGCCGAACTGGCTGGCGAAGGAGAGCGGGATCAGCACGCGTGACGCGGAGACCTTGCGTGACTTGGCCAGCGCGATCGCCACGGGAATGAAGACCGCCACGGTCGCCGTATTGACGATGAAGGCCGAGAGCAGGGCGATGGTGACACAGAGCACGAGAATCAGCCGCCCCTCGCTCTTGCCGGCGAGCAGGTCGAGGCGGCGCGCCAGCCACTGGACGAGACCGGTGCGCACGAGCCCGGCACTCATGACGAACATCGCCGCCACGGTGGCGGTTGCCGGGCTGGCGAAGCCGTGCAGCGCCTGGTCGGGGCGGATCAGGCCGGCGACCAGTAAGAGCGCCAGGATCGCCAACGCCACGACATCGACGCGCTGCTTGCCGCCGGCGAAGAGGACCATGGCAAGGACGACGAAGCCCAGGGAGAGAATCGCCTGGCTGTGTGGCATGAGTTCTCCTCATCGGCGGAATTCGAGGCCATTCAACCCGTTCCCGACACCCCACGCAAGGCGGCTGCGCACCGGCGAGGACAACGCCTGGATCGCAATCCCGGAGAACACCCAGGCCGATCTCGATTTCATGGCCCTGTAACGCTGCAATGGACAATCTGTTACCGAACTCGCGCTCATCCGAACGGCCATCCCGCGCGACCGAACTGCGCCATGCGTGACCCCGTCCGCCTTCCTGGCGTGGGATCGCGCCGGCTGGTGTGCTAAAATCGCCTCGCGTCTGAGAGTGCGCTGTCCGGTGGATCACCTGCATGCGGGGTGTGGGGACCGGGAATCCGGGCAGGCGAGCGACAAGTGGAGACAGTCCCGCAAGCATCCGGAGGACCGTCATGCGTTGGTTGGTACTGTGCCTTGTCCTGCTCGGTCTCACCACCTCTGCCATGGCTGTCGACCTGAGCAATCGCCAGATCCTGCCCCCCAAGGGTGAGCAGGGTGATCAGATGAGCGACGGCCGGGAGGGGGGCGAGTCCTATGCCGATGCCCTTCTCATTCCCGGCTTGCCCTACGCGGACACTGGTGCGACCTGCGACAATCGGGATGACACCACGCCCGCTTGCGGCTACAGCATGGCCAATGACGTCGTCTACAAGTTCGTCCCGACCGAGGATGCATTCATGTCTGTGTATCTGTGCGGCTCGGGATACGACACGATCCTCGAGATCCAGGACGGCATCGGCATCCCGGTCGCCTGCAACGACGACTTCTGCGGCCTGCAGTCCGGCATCGAGTTCTTCCCCGTCGTAACCGGTCATGAGTACTACATCATCGTCGACGGCTACAGTAACGACTGCGGCTCCTACATTCTCGAGATCGCCTTGGAGGAAGAGTGCGTATTCGAGTGTCCCCCCGGTGCGATTCTCGAGGGCGAGCCCGACTGCCACGATGACTACGTCGACACGTACAATGGCGGTTGCAACAGTGACCCCGAGGTCTTCCAGCTCATTTGCCCCACCTCGGGCAACCAGACGATCCTGTGCGGCACCAGCGGCACCTACCTCTTCGAGGGCAGTGGATACCGCGACACCGACTGGTTGCAGGTCTACGGCACGGGCGGCCTGATGAGCGCGAGCTGCATCGCGGAGTTCCCGGTGCAGCTACTCTTCATCCACGGCACCGATTGCATCGAGCCGGAGTACGACGCGATCCGCGCCGACCGTTGTGAATTCGTCATCGTCGGCCGCAATGTCGACCTCGGCGAGCTCGTCTGGGTCTGGGTCGGACCGAGCGTCTTCAGTGGAGTCCCCTGCGGCGCCGACTATGTGCTGACGCTCGATGGCATCTATGCAGGTCCCGGCTGCCAGCCGACCCCCGCGCGGGAAGATAGCTGGGGACGGATCAAAGGTATGTTCCGCTAGCTTTGCCCGTGCTGGAGCAGCAGATCCGCCGACCGCGGTGGACGCCGCCCGCGCGTCACTCGGGGACACGTGGGGCCAGGATCTACCGCACCACGACGACGGGTCTCGTCAAACGCTCACCGGCCGTTTCCAGGCGCAAGAAGAAGATCCCTGAACCAAGTGCCCGCCCCTCCTCGTCCCGGCCATCCCAAGTCAAGGTCTGCGCGCCCGCGGGCCGGACCTCATCCAGCAACCGGCGGACGAGACGCCCACCCGCGTCGTAGACCTTGAGCGTCGCCCGCGTGTTGGCCCCGCCCTCGGGAATCGCATAGGCGATGCGCACCGTCCCCGGCAGCGAGGTCGGCGTGCTCGAGACTATCTGCAGGCGCATGACCGCCTCACCGGGTCGCCCGGACTGCCCGTCGGCGAGCTCTTGAGGCGCCCAACAGGCCACCGGCCAGGCGCCAATCAGGCCACAGCCCTGCTGATCGCAGGGAGTGTAGTTCCACAGCCCCAGATCCCCGCCCTCCGCATCGCAAAAGTAGGGATCCATGGAGAAGTTCCCGTCGCGGCCGAGCTGTTCGGCAATCACACCCGTCCAGTCTCCCTCGGCGTTGCCGTAGATGTCGCAGCAGGAAAAGTCGGCGCCACTACCCGCGGTCAGGTGGACCGCCTCTCCGTCGACCGAAAAACCGAGAATGCAACGCAGCACGTCGAGCTGGGCCTCGTCTCCGTAGATACAGGCGCCAGAGTCTGCCGCGCTGCAATGGAAGGTACAGGCCTCTAGCACAATGGCCGCCGAGTCGCCGCCGACCGCGCCACCGAGCGCGGCCGCGTTGCCCACGAAGGTGCACTGCTCGAATGCGGGCGCGGCCTCCGCGATGGCTAGCACCGCTCCTCCGACGCCCGGGCTCTCATTCCCACTGAAGATGCAGCCGCTGATCGAGGGAGCCGATCCGGTGCACAAGATCGCACCGCCGTTCGCGGCATAGCCATCGCGAATCGTAATCCCCTCGATGCGGCATCCGGCCGGCTCTCCGCTGTCAAAATGGAATCCGCGGTGCTCGTCCCCGGCGCTTCCTTCGCAGGCAATGATGCAGGCGGCCGCATCTCCACGCAGCGAGCGCAAGCAGAGTGCGGTGCCCAGGCAGTCGAGATCGCGGTTGCCCGCGCCACGGTAGACACCGTCGGCGAGGTAGACGGTATCTCCGGCGGCCGCCGCATCGAGGGCCGTCTGGATCGTCGGCCACATACCGGCGCCATCCGCGCGCACCAGCGCCAGGCCCGCCCCGCAGGGATTGGGATCGCAGGCCGCATGTCCGTAGATCCAGTCGCCGCCGAGTCCCGCGCACTCGGGCTCGCTGAGCAGCTGGCAGGTCTCCCCTATACAGCATGCATAGGCGCTGCAGGGATCAGGGTCACAGGCGTCGATCGTCTCGTACCAGATCCCACCGAGCAGGCCGCACTCCGCTTCGCTCGCCAGGGTGCAGGCCTCACCTACACAGCAGGCTCTCGGAGTACAAGGATTGGGATCGCAACTCGCGACACCCGACTGCCAAACTCCGCCCATGGCAACACACTCCTGGTGGGAGACGAGTTGGCATTCCGCGCCCAGGCAGCAGGCGGCGTTCTCTTGCGGATGGCAGGCCACGCCATCGGTGTAGATACCCAGAGCTCCGTAGCAACTCACCGGAAAGGTGACGCCGTCGGGATTGCCAAACCCCGTCTCTCCGGCCTGCTCCCACGCGCAGAGCGCCAGCGTCCCGGTGGTATAGGCGTAGCTCGCGAACCAGTAGACCGCCTCGAAGTCGCCCGACCAGCGGTCGGCATGCATCATGGTCACACCTTCGTTCGGGCCCGGCCACCCGGGAGAAGCCGATTGAACCCCGCCGCCATTGCAGGGCCCCCAGGCGCCAATGCCGAGCTGCCCGGGGTCGTAGTCACCGAGCCCGAAGGTCACCCGGTTCCAGCTCCGCGGCTCACCCCAGGCGGCAATCACATACCAGGTCGCGGTCTCCTCGGGACCGGCCGGATCGATCCGGGTGACTTGTTGGCTACTCGCCTCGATCCGGAACTCGTCTTCGTACCGCGCGCACCAGTCGACCCCATCGGTGTAGGTCAATCCCGCCGGTGCGTGAGCGATCAAGACACCGCCAAAGAGATTCATCGAATCGGGCATACAGATGTACTCGTCGCAGACCTCGACACCGGGCAAGAAAATCCCGCCCGCCGCCGTGCACGCCGGCAGCGTCCGCAGATAGCAGACATCGCCGATGCAGCAGGCCCGCGCGGCACAGGGGTTGGGGTCACAGGAGGCGTATTCCTCCATGAGCTGACCGCCGGCCGCCACGCAATCCACGTAGGCAAGGACCTGACACTCATCACCGATACAGCACGCGTAGGGGGTGCAGGGATCCGGTTCACAATCGATCCCATCATGCCAGGCGCCCCCGCTGTCGTTGCAGACCGGCAGAATGGTGTGCACGCAATCATCACCGAGACAACAGGCGCCCCAATCGCAGGGATTGGGGTCGCAGCTGGCGATGGTATCGAAGATCTCTCCACCCGCGCGCATGCAATCGAATGGATTCAGCATCTGGCATACGGATCCCGTGCAACAGGGATGCGCGACACACGGCAACGGGTCGCAGCTCTCGATGCCGGGGAACCACTCGCCCCCCAGGGCGGTGCAGTCGTCCGGCGCGAGGATCTGACATGCCTCCCCAATGCAGCATGCTCCGACGGTAAACACCAACGAGAAGGCCTCATCGCCCGCGAAGCGCATGCAAGCGTTGATGGCGCAAACCGGGTAGTCGGCCAGCGCCATGTCGAACGCCTCCTTGACCGGATAGCCGACGGACATGTAGTTGAAGAGGGCGTCCTGCCAATTGAGCGAGTAGCTCCAGCAGTCATCGCACTGCGGCGTCGACATTCCGCAATAGCCCACGGTGGTCGCATTCTCGTTGGAGCCCTTGCGGAAAGCGTCGGAGAAGGTCCCGACACCGGTTCCACACAGTCCGTCACAGCTGCCGATGAAGGCAAACAGCTTCTTGTAGTAACCCGTCAACCAAAGTTCGATTTCGACGGCAAACGTGGTCTCCGGATCTTGGCCGTCGATGCAGCCGCTGTTGAAGAGATCGCTGCCGCCGTGGGCCAATTCGTAGAAGATGGCGATGTCATCGGACTGGACGTGGCTTTGGACTTCCTCCTCGGTCGGCCAGATGATGACGTCGGTCGGAAAGCCCATGGTCTCGAACCACCCGTGGGCGTTATCGGCCCACCAGTGCCAGGAGTTCTCGCACGGGTTGAAGTCGATCGGACCGGTCAACGAGAACCCGCTTGCCGGCGGTGGGATCCCGGGGCCGAGAATCTCACCGGTGACGGCATCGACTACCGTGAGCGCGACCTGGCCGCCGGTATCGCTGCGCACGACCCAGCAGGGGTTCAGTGGTGCCGGATCCAGGGGAAAGACATCCGAGTCGGGGGCGATGAGCAGCAGGCGAGCCGACGCGCCGGGGTCCCCGACCAAGACAGCCGCATCCTCCGCCGAAAGCGCGAGCGGCGGCAGGCGGTCAGGCACGTCGTTTCTCCAGTGAGACTTCCGATCGAGCAGCTCCTCGCTCATGCGACTGAACTGGTAGACAATGTAGTCCTTCTCGACAACCGCCTCGCCGAGCGTGCGTTGGTGGAGGTAGACGATCAGCTGATCCGAGATCACGATCTCCTGAAAGGGCACGTCTTCCGCCTCGACGGTAGCGAGCAGGCCGGAACCGGCGGCCTGAGCGCCATCGAACGGGATCGCGAGCCAGAGGATCCCGACAACGGCGACCAGGCGGAGAACTGCCTGCAGACCGAACATGGGGAGGATCTCCTTTCGTCACTACGCGAGCAATGGCCCCCGTGAATCACGCGACTCCCCGGAGGCTCGAACGTGCCACAAGACCCCGCACCTTGAGTTGCCCAGATGCGCTGCACTCCGACAGAGTTTAAGCGTATCCCATTACTGTACAACATACAAGCGGGATTGGTCTGTTGAAAATCGGGGAGTTGATGAGCGAGGAATCAGCGGCTCCGCTCGGGGCAGCGGGGCGGGGTGTAACCCACCACTCTCTGCTGCTC
>JAGMBO010000042.1 GCA_023129715.1 Candidatus Eiseniibacteriota bacterium
TGGCCCGAAGATGCAGTTGACAAGAAGGCGCTTACAGTCCCATTGGTGCGTCTCTGACGACGGAAGCAGCATGGGAAGATCATCCCTGCGCGGGGCGATGCCTCAGGACCTGGGTGTGGAGCGGTGGCCAGCGGCGGCAATGCCATTGGGGAAAGATCGGTTGACAGTCGACCTGAGTATCTGCGACCCTCTTTGGGGCTTAGAAGCTAGTAGGGCGTTATTCCGCTCCTCTGCGGACTGCTTTGATTGAGATGGTGCCTGAACCGAAGCTACAGCATGACCTGCCGCCTGAGCAGGAGCTTGCTCTCATCCGCGCGGCACGCGATGGAGACGCATCCTCCTTTGAGCGTCTGATTCAACCCTACCTTCCGGAGATCGAGCGACTCGTCTGGGGCAAGCTGCCGCGCAGAGATGGCCACCTGGCGGAGGAAGCGGTTCAAGATGTTCTGATTACCGCTTGGAAAGCACTGTCGCGCTATGTCGAGGCCTATCGTTTTCGGAATTACATCTTTGGGATCACCCGCGAGATCATCAAGCGACGCCTGGCCGGCCGGCGGCGGGAGATCCCGACCGATTGGGAGCGCGACGACTCTCCCCTGTCTGGCGAACCAGATCCCCGAACCTACCGATCCGTGACGGGGCGATTGAGGAATCTAGTGGGCGTGGATCGCTTTCCACGTCCGGATGCGAGCATGCTGCGAAGTGCGGTGCTGGGGGAGATGCTCGAAGCCATGCTCGGCTATGGTGGCTACCCTCACCAGCAGATTGCCTTCGCCTACAGTATCGTGCTGTGGGGGAAGCCGAAGCCTCGCCGGCGGACTCAGCCGCAAACCGCCCCGGAGAGACGCGCTGCGCGCGAGAAAGTGCCGATCACAGGGGATCCGGATCGCGTCGTTCGAGAGCTTTCCTCTACTGAGCTTCGGGCGTCTGGCCGGGACTTCCAAGATGAGGTGGCATCGAGGGGCGCTCTGCGAGCGGAAGTTGCTGCGCGGGCTTTCGCTCCACTGATCTACCGTCTAGGCCTGCGGGGTACGGAGCTCTTCTCCAGGGACCGCCGGTCAGCCCGACTCTTCAGCCAGCTCTCCGCGACAATCATCGGCCATTCGCTTCTAGAGCAGTATTTCGGCAAGGATCCCCGCAAGTCGATCGCCGATTGGACCGAGCGGGTCAAGACGCGAACCAGGCAAGCACTGCAAGGCGACCTAGATCCGGGCAAATCTCCACTTCCTTGGCCATCCGGTCACGAGAAGGCGGAAGCGGGTACGTAGCAGGTCTCGAGGAAGGCAGGCGGGTTAGGGGGCGGATGTCATGCAACAAGAGGTATGTCATGCATCTTGACCAGAACCGGCTCGTGAAGCTCCTCCGTGGCGGCCTGTCCGAAGAGGATGCGACCCAGGATCTCGGCCACCTGGCCATCTGCGACCGATGTTCGGAACGCCTCGCGGCTCTGCGCCAGATCTCCTCGGATTTCGAGGGCAGCTGGACGGATCTCCTCGCGTGGCTGGCAGAACCCGATGCGCCGGCGGAGGCGCAGGAGACTGCTGGTGCCGCCACGCCCGAGAGGCATGCTTCTCCCCTCGCCTTCGCCCTGCGCATCTTCCTCGATAGCAAGAACCGAATCGCCACTGCGGGAACCCGACTAGTCGAGACGCTCTCGTCGCCGGCGATCGGTGATGCGTTGCGTCTCAGTCCTTCCTATTCCGGCGTGGGGGATGCTGAGCAAGCACCCGAGGTGAACCGTCGCCGGACCGATGCCGCCGAGATGATTGCTGGGGGCGATGTGGCTGCAGCGCGCAAGGCTTTGCGTGCTGCAGCGGAGCTGTCTCCGGATGCAGCCGTCATGGGTGGCGTCGAGGGCCTGACGCTTGGCGGAGTTCCCATCGAGGTCGTTGTCGATGCTGCCCGGCCCGCGATATCGGTGATTGCGCGTGTTGCTGTCGCCCTGCCGCGCGTGAAGGATGCGATCCGCAAAACCGGGGCGGCAGTGCTGATGACTGAGGATGGAGCAGCTGTTCGCCGCGAGCCCTTCCGGCCCGTTGAGGGGGCGGACTATCTGCTGGCGGAGTTCGAGGATGTGGGGGATGGAAGCTGGATCATTGGAGTGGACTTCGACCAGGGGGGCTAGGGCCTGATCTCTCCTGAACATCCTTTCGCGTGGGCGGACTCCCGAAGTCCGCTCGCCGTCGTATTGTGTTGCGAACCCAGGGACTGGAGCGACTATGACAAATCCGGCAGTACGTCATCGCATTCGGAGACCTGTGAAACAAGCACTGCTGCTCTGTCTTACGGTGATGATCACGATCGCCATCCACGGATGCGCTGCGCCAGGTCTCTATCAACAGGGGCGGGCGGCCCTCGACCAGGATGACTATGCAGAGGCCGTTCGGTTGTTGGAGATGGAGACGAAAGAGAACCCTGAACACTGGGAGAGCCACAGAGATCTTGGGATTGCGCTCTACAAGTCCAGTCGATACGCGGAGGCCCGCCGTCGCCTGGAGATAGCCCGTGCAGCATTGCCGGACGATGGCGCCACGCTCTTCTATCTGGGGGCGACCTTCGAGCAACTTGGCGAAGATGCCGCAGCCATTGAGGTCTATCGCCACTACACCGAAGTTGGATCACTCCCGCTGTTCGATACGGGTTTCCGAAGGAAGATGAAGCAACGGATCAACGTGCTCACGCGTCGTCAACTGAGAGAGCAGGTGCGTGGCCGGATCGAAGAGGAAAGCCGTCACGCCCCATCCGCATCTGCCGAGAACACCATTGCCGTCGTTCCCTTTAGCGTGTCGCGCCCCACCGATGTGGCCGCTCCTCTGGCGGCGGCCGTAGCCCACTGGCTCGCGACCGATCTTGCCCAGATCCGTCACCTGCAGGTGGTCGAGCGTCTGCAACTCGATGTGCTCCTGCAGGAGCTGCAGCTAGCCGAACGGGAAGGGTTGGTGGACCCGGCGACGGCTCCACGGCTTGGCCGTCTAGTCGGGGCGGGGCGCATTGTTGGTGGCTCGCTGCTACAGCTCACCGAGGACCACGTGCGCATCGATGTCAGTGTAACCGCTTCCGGTGACGGAGAAGTCGAAGTGGCCGAGATGGCCGAAGGAGAACTCGATCGCTTCTTCGAAATCGAGAAGCATCTGGTCTTCGCGCTGCTCGAGGGGCTCGGGATCGAGCCATCGCCTGCCGAGCGCAGCAGCATCGAGCATGTTCCGACACGCAACCTGCGTGCGATCCTCGCGTATGGGCGCGGCCTGCTGGCCGAACGCCGGGGCGAGTATGGCGAGGCCCAGCTTGCCTATCAAGCAGCTCTCGATCATGACGGTAGCTTTCACTTGGCCGGCCAGATGCTGGAGGCGGTTCCGAGCGGGTCGACGCCAGATCTCGGGGAGATCGCGGCGACGATCGACGCGGAGGTGGGGGATCTAGATCCCGTTGCCAGTGAGCCAGATCGGCTCGAGGTAATCGATCAGATGACGAGCGGTGACATTTGGTCTGTTGAACCGGAAGACGCGCGCCCGTGGGACCAGATTGGAGAGATCCCCGAGCCACCCGCTCCTCCAGATGCCGGAGACTGAGGCGTCTCGCGGCAGATAGGAAGGCCGATATGGGTCATGGCGCATACGCCGAAGATGGAAAGTACCGTATCGATAGGAGCCAATCATGAGTGACCAGGCATTCCGGCGAATTCTGGCCGCGTCTACCACCGCACTCGCGATTGTCGCGAGCGGCGGCCTTGGGATGCACCCGGCCGCGGCAGGTGATGCCCGTTTGAAGGTCGCGAGCACCTTCGAGAGCTGGAGCTGGGATCGCAGTGATACCACCGAAGCAGAGACTTCCGAATGGACGACACGCATCGGCTGTGACTACGAGCTGCTGCGCGGACTGACGCTTCAGATCTTGGGCGGGTGGGTGCGTGCCGACCAGAACGCGACCCAGGTCGCGAACAGCGCGACAACCGTCAGCGGCCCGCTGGACGTCCGTGCACGCCTGGCCTATCGTGTCGGAGATCGCTGGTTGATGCGTTTCGGGATCAATGGGCCGACGGGCATCACGGAGTTCTCGGCGGACGAGATATCACTCGCCCAGACGCTCAGTGCGCGGATCTTGGCCTTCAATGGACACCGTCTTGGTGAGGGGTTCGACATGGATGCCGGCCTCTCCTATGCCTTTCGCGCGGGCCCGGCAACGATCGGTGTTGGGGCGGGATATACGATTAAGGGCGGCTATGATGTCCTCTCCGATGGACCGGAATACGATGCGGGTGATCACATCTCCCTTGCCGGAGGCGTCGATCTGGGAAGCTCTCGCTATTCCCGCTGGCTGTGGCGCACGAACGCTCGTGCGGTCTTCTACTCGAGTGATCAGCGCGACGGGGTTGAGGTCTATCAAACAAGCGACCGCTATGAGGTTCAGACTCTGCTCCGCCGCCGATGGCTGATGACTTCCGCATGGGTTTCAGCGACGCGGATCACCTTTGGCAAAGCCCGGGTGCCCGGGGATGACGGGCTTGTCGATGAGGAGCAGCGCAGTCATGGGAATGAGCTCTATCTCGACATCGGTATACGACGGACTCTCTCCCCCCGCTTCTCAGCACATCTCGGAGTAGGCGTGCGCACACTGGCCGGGAATGAGTTCGACGAGGGCAAGGCTCGGCGGCGGGACTTCCGGGCAGGATGTCGCTGGAGAACGACCTCTCGCCTAGGACTCGAGCTGCAAGGCCGATATGGTTCGGGTCGCTTGGACCAACGGACACCGGAACTGAACAATGCCGAGGGATCTGATCTAGCCGGCCTGCATGCAAGCGTGGCCGCAACGCTGGACTTCTAGGCAGATGGCCCTCTCCGCTGAACATCTGCGGGATCTCGAGCAGCGGGTTGGAGAAGCCCTCGGGAAGGAGTACGAGAGCGTAGAGCTGTTCAGAGTCGGTGGGATGGCGGTCATCTTCACCGGCGTCAATCGGCGATTGGGGCGGAAAGAGGCGATTAAGGTATTTCCGGCCCTTGAGGGGGACGACTGTAGGAGCCTCGAGGGATTCGAGCAAGAATGCAGAGCGCTGGCTGCCCTGAAGCATCCGAATGTGATTACGATTTTCAGTGCCGGCCACAGCGAGAAGCACGGTCTTGCCTGGCTTGCTGAAGAGTTCATTGAGGGAGAGACCCTCGCCGAGAAGCTTCGCTATGGACCCCTTGGGCTTACGGAGGGTCTCGCGATCGCCAGAGGCGTCCTGGCAGGTTTGGAACATGCTCATGGCCGAGGAATCCTGCACCGCGACCTGAAGCCCGAGAATGTGTTCCTTGAAGCAGATGGGCGGGTCATTCTCGCCGACTTCGGGATCGCGCTCATCAGCGGTCCACGTCGCTTTCAGGGCGTGCGTCCAGCCGGCACCGTTGCCTACATGAGCCCGGAGCAGATCCGCGGAGACGAGCTGGATGTTCGTTCGGACCTCTACTCCTATGGCCTGCTGCTCTACGAATTGTTCACGGGGCGGCATCCCTTCCAGAGTCCGGATCGGGAGGTGGTCGCCCATCGCCAGGTCCACGAATCTCCGCGGGGACCCAAGGCGATCCAGCCCGACCTTCCCGATGAGCTCTGCGAACTGATCCTCGACCTCCTGAAGAAAGATCGGGACAGTCGTCCGCGATCGGCTGGGGACGTCCGGGAGCGTTTGGCACGAATCCAAGTGGGAGAGACAGGTTCGGAAGCGACTGGATTGGCGACGAGCCGCGGGGGCGGACGGTCGAGGACCGTCCGCCGGACGGCGCTGGTGACCATCGCGGTCGGCGTTGCTGCGGTGCTGATCGTATGGTTGAGACCTTGGGAGGAGCCTAATCGGAGTGAAGGACCTCCTGTCGTTCCTGATACCCTGCTCCCCATCGTGGATCCCGGATCCCTAGATCAGGGGAAGGGAACCGGGGGGAATGGGATCCCCGTCCCGATCCCCGACAGAGTGGACACCGGTCCCTTCTACGTGCGCATCGTGATCACCGGTGACAGGGAAGCGGCGCAGGGCAGCTTGATCTTCGTCGATGACGAAGAGCAGGAGTTCAGGGCCCCGACAGTGCTGTTCATCGAAGAGGGAGACGATACATTGCGTATCGCCTTGCAGCGGCACGGTATCGACTTCACCCCATCCGAGCACTGGGTGGAACCTCGGCCGGCAGGTGATACGACTGATGTGACCTTCAAGGCCACGACAACTGTGCCCTAGTGGTGCTAGTAGGGGGGAGTCCCTGGGCTGGCCTGGGGTTTGGACACGCCTGCGCCATGGCGCAGAGCTGCGAGAGGAGGGTAAGCATGAACCGGCCAGGATACCAGCAGTGCCCTTGGGGCGGCGCACACCGCCGTTTTCCTGTGCTGGCTATCTGTGCGCTGTGTCTGATCTTCTCTGCTGCCACTGGTGACGATTCTCCAGCATCTGATGATGCTCTGCCGACTGCCGCGACTGCAGACATGCTCTATCAACGGGCGCACGATCGCTTCTATGAGGCCCGTTTTCGCGCAGCCTTGGACGATATCGAACGCTATCTCGAGATGCCGGACCTCTCCACACGCGAGCAGCTCCGCGGATTGGAGTTGCGCGGAGCATGTCATATTGGCCAACGCGAACCGATTGCGGCGCGTCGGGCGGTCGAGGGAATGCTCGATCTGGATCCCACTTACCTGATGGACCCCGACTTGGTGTTTCCACCGCTGCTCGAGGTCTACTTCTCAGTCCTCGATGAGCGGGGAGCCCTGGCATTCCCGCCCGGGATTCATTCCATTGCCGTGGTTCCCCTGAAGAACGCCTCGGTCACCGAGCACGAGGCGATGGAGCCGCTCGGCATGGGACTGGCTCAGGCCATCATTACAGACATCGTTGGTGCAAGCGAAGTTCGCGTGGTCGAACGGGAGCGGCTGAACTATGTGTTGGATGAGATCGGCAGGCCCTCCGGAGTAGTTGACAAGAAGACAGCCGCGCGAGCGGGCCGGCTAGTCGGTGCGCAAAGTTTCTTGATGGGCAGTTTCACTCGAGTCGGAAAGACGCTGACAATCTCGGTGCATCTTGTTGAGACAGAGACAGGCGTCATTCTGAAGGCACGGTCCATTGATGGTAAGATGGAGAAGGTCTTCGATCTGATTCGCGAGCTCTCGAAGTACGTCATCGATGACCTCGGGGCGGTATACTCATGCCCGCCTTCCAAGGCTGATGCCAGCGTGCGAGCTCTGATGGAATACGCCGCGGGACTCGATCTTCTGGATCGGGGACGCTTTGTCGAGGCCGAAGGGCATTTCCACCTGGCGCTGGAACTCTTTCCCGATTACGAGGCAGCCGAGCGCCGTCTCCGGCAGATCGTGCCTCTGTTGGCAGCGGGTGAGGAGCGCTAGCGGTGGAGGCTGCTGGGAGGCGCCGCTGCGGGCGAGGGACCCGGACGGGTGCCTGAATGGCGAGGGTCCCGGCCAGACGTTTGAATGGAGGATCCCGAGCATTCTGACTTGCGAACATGGTGGCATTCAACTGGTGGCTGTACCCAGTACGGCCTTCTCCTTCGCCCTCTATCATGCCGGCCTGACGCCGCTCGTATCCCTCACAGCCAAGAACTCGGGGGCGGTGAGCCGGCCACCCTCGCGCGCCTCGGTCCGCCTGGATTCGCCGCCGGGGGAATGGAGGATTGCGATTCCGGAGCTTCAGCCCGGCGAGGAAGTCGAACTGACTGTGGAAGTGGCGCAGGTTGACCGGGATGGTCTGGAACGCATCACGCAGCCGCAGTCCGCGGAGCTCGTGCTCGAGCTAGGGTCGGATCGCGCCCGCGCTCCGCTCGTGCTGCTCTCTGCCTGGCAATGGCCAGTGTTTCCGGAGGCCCTGCCGGCTCTGGCAGCCTTCGTGCTCAAACACGACGGGATCGTGCGCGCGCTGGTTTCCGAGTCAATGCTCTTGGAGCGGAGTGCTGGACAAGGGCCGCAGGGAGCAGGCGAGTCGCGCTCACTTCCTGAGAGAGTGGCAGCAAGACTCGAACGGCTCTACCGGCATCTTGCTGAGACCTACGCGATCTCATACGCGGAACCATTGGTCACGCGTCATCCATCCGGGGCGATGTATCAAGACCTTCGCCCCCCCCACCGCATCCTCTATGATCGCCGGGATTGCCTCGGGGAAGGGACTTGCATCGACTTGACTCTTCTATTGGCCGGGTGTCTCGAGGGAATGGGTCTCGCCCCGCTCATCTTTCTCAACTGCGACGCTGGAGGTACACCGGCGCATGCGTTCCTTGGAGTCTGGTGCCAGTCGCATGGTCGCTTGCGTCCCATAGTCCGTGACCCCGTTGTCCTCGAGCGGGCGGTTTCCCAAGGGGATCTACTGCTGATCGAGACGACAGGGGTCTGCGCCGGGGGGCGGCGGCTTGAGTTCGAGCAGGCGATTAGCGAGGCCCGCGGTCACTTGACAACAGGGGAGATGCTTGTTGCACTCGATGTGGCCGCGCTGCGGCCCCCGAACGGCAGGGTGCTTCCCATGGAGACTCCTCTCGAGCCAGTTGTGCTGCGGGCCCATGCCGAGGTTGCCGCCCTTGGCGAGCGCCTTGGGAATCCGATGTTCGAGACTCTCCACCTGCTCTATGGCCTCATCAGGGCGGGAGGGGAGGTCACGTGCCGGGTTTTGGCGGAGAGTGGCGTCTCCGCACCGCGGGTCGTGGAAGAGGTCGAACGGATTCTATCCCAGCGCCGCAAGGACCGTCCGCGCGGACGGACCGTCGGGTACGATCGCTGCGTGAGTGACGCAGCCGAGACTGCCCGTAGCGAGGGATCGACCGTGGTGCGCGAATGCGACCTCTGGTGGGCCATTCTCTGGAGTCGCAGCGGCGCAGTCAGGGAAGCACTTGAGGCGGCCGGTTGCCCCCAAGCGGACCTCGTTCCAGCCCTCGACAGAATCTGCCCCCACAGCCGACGTACAACCACGATTGCCTGACGTACTATCTATCTCTCGTTCTTGCAATGCGTTGTGAGGCTGACATGCCTGCCGTGGGTCCATCCACGGGGCGGTTCTGGCAGTCAGTACTCCCGGATCAGTTCCCGATGCACCTATCGCGAGAAGTCCCCTCATTCCGCGTAGTCCAGGCGGGGTTGAAAGGACTTGGGGTTTCGGAACTGAGGGGGGGGCGATGAGGCGTGTCGCGGGATTCGAGGGGATCGCTCTGACCATGGTCATGGTGCTTATCGGGATGCTCGTCCTGGGGCCGGAGGAGGAGACGGCGAAGTGGCACGACAGCTCCCGTGACTTGCCGAGCGATGACTCCAAGACGACCACGATTCCTCTCGGCGCCGCTGCCGTTGCCATCGGAGCCGCAGTCGTCATCGCCGTGACGGGCGGATCGGGTGACGACGCGGCTGATTCTGAGAACGACGATGCGGACAATTCGATCCGGGATGCCTGGGATGATGAGGCCAGCATTCCGAGTGCCCGCACCGAGACGGAGTTCACCTCGATCCTTCAAGTCCCTGTCTTGAACGGGTCCACCCAGCCCACCGCTTCCGGCACTTCAGTTCAGCCTCTTTGCGGTCTTGGGTGTGACAAGCTGGTCCTTGGGGTCGCCATCTCGCTCTAGCCTTCTCGAATGGGAGAGTACGATGTATTCACTGCGTTTCACGAGGATCGTGAGCCTGACCAGCGGGTTCGCCATCCTCTTTCACCGTGCACGAATCCTGATCGCGAGCCATCACGACAGGATCGACCACGAAAGGGAGGAGAGACAGATGTCTACTGTCAGGCACTTCTTCGGGATGATTGCACTTGTCCTGTCCTGTCTTGCCTCACCGACTCAGGCGCAGGATGCCCTGCCGGATGACTCGCGCAATCCCAACTACTTCGCGCTGGGCGCCGGACTCCTCGTGGGATCCGGCTTTCACGACGCCCTGGTCGATGCCTATTCTGAAGACTACAACATCTCTGGAGGCGGTGGTTTCTTCGACATGCAGGCAGGCTTTGGCATCAGCGTCGACAGACACTTCTACATTCTTCCGCGGCTGCGTCTCCTGGGCTGCCCGATCGCGATCAAGGGATACAGCGGCTTCCCGCCCTCCAAGGACGCAGCGATCATCCTCATGCCTGGGGTCTACGGGCGCTACGCCGTCAGCGAGGAGATGCCTTCGTTCTACGCCGACGCAGGGATCAGCCTGGTATCTCCCAGTTGTGATCTCAATCGGATCTCCTGCGAGTCCGGGGGTTTGGCCCTGGGCGCTGCCCTTGGCTATGCCCACGGATCTCATGAGTTCGAGATCAGCTACACGAAGATCCCGATCGATCTCGTGGATAGTGAGTACGACTATGACTATGGCGCTTCGTCCGCTACCAAGGAAACCGATTGGGGCGGGGTTAGCTTCACGTACAGACGCCGCTGGACATTCGACTAGTGGGGAGTCGCCGGAGGCGGCGCGGCTCGCATCGCTGCGTCACCTCCTTCTGCAATGTTCCGGTTGCGGTGAGATGACGTCGGAACGTGATTCTCACAAGGGGATTCTTGAGATGCGCAAGGTCAGATGCTACCATAGACGCTAGCCATGAAACTCGGAGTGGGGGTGTGAGATATGTAGGTGTTCCGTCTGCGAAGCGTGACGCCTCGGTTGCCCAGACAGGCAACGTACTGTTCGCTTCCGGAAGGTAGGCACCCCCGACACGAGTCCTCTCATTCGATCAACGCGATGGTTTTCCTGCGGAGGACAGACACCATGAGACGGATTGGATTGGTCGTTGGTCTGATGTGCCTGTGCGCTTCTCTCTCTGGCACAAGTGTTGCGCGCGGGAAATCCGCCGGGTCCATCGTGGGATGGGGCTCTCAGGTCGTTGTGCAGCAGACGGCGCTCGACAGCCTCGTGGCGGTCGCGGCGGGCACTTATCACAATCTAGGTCTCAGGTCCAACGGGACGATCGTAGCCTGGGGAAACAGCGACATTGGGCAATGCAATGTCCCCACACCCAACGCCGACTTCGTGGCGGTTGCCACGGGCCTGTATCACAGCCTGGGTCTCAAGTCCGGCGGGGCGATCGCGGCCTGGGGTGACAACTACGATGGCGAGTGCGACGTTCCCCTGCCGAACACCGACTTGGCGGCGGTCGCCGCGGGCCTGTATCACAGCGTGGGTCTAAGGTCCGACGGGACAGTCGCGGTCTGGGGATGGAACGACTATGGCCAGTGGAACATCCCCGCGCCCAACACCGGCTTCATGGCGATCGCTGCGGGTGCGAGGCACAACCTGGGTCTTAGGTCCGACGCAACGATCGTGGCCTGGGGCCATAACGACTACGGCCAGTGTGACGTCCCCGAGCCTAACGCCGACTTCGTGGCGGTCGCCGCGGGCAGTCAGCACAGCCTTGGCCTCAAGTCCGGTGGGACGATCGTGGCTTGGGGACGAAACTGGGAGAATCAATGCGACGTCCCCGAGCCTAACACCGGCTTCGTGGCGGTCGCCGTGGGCGAGGCTCACAGCCTGGGCCTCAAGTCCGGTGGGACGATCGTGGCATGGGGGCGCAACAGTGCTGGCCAGTGCGACGTCCCCACGCCTAACGCCGACTTCGTGGCGGTCGCCGGGGGCACATATCACAGCCTGGGCCTGAAGTCCGACGGGACGATTTTGGCCTGGGGATGGAACGGTGGCCTTGGCCATTCCGGCGTTCCCGCGCCAAACACCGACTTCGTGGCGGTCTCGGTGGGCGGTGGGCACAATCTGGGACTTAGGTCCGACGGGACGATCTTGGCCTGGGGATGGAACTACTATGGCGAGCGCGAGGTTCCTGCGCCGAACGCTGGCTTTGCGGAGGTCGCCGCGGGCCTGTGTCACAGCCTGGGTCTCAAGTCAGACGGGTCGATAGTGGCCTGGGGATGGAACGGGGATGGCCAGTGCGACGTTCCTGGGCCTAACACCGACTTCGTGGCGGTCGCCGGGGGCGAGGCTCACAGCCTGGGCCTCAAGTCCGATGGGACGATCGTGGCTTGGGGGGCCAACAGCGCTGGCCAGTGCGACGTTCCTGGGCCTAACATCGACTTCGTGGCGGTCGCCGGGGGCGAGGCTCACAGCCTGGGCCTGAAGTCCGACGGGACGGTCGTCGCCTGGGGCCGGAACTACTTTGGCCAGTGCAATGTCCCGGCGCCGAACGCTGGCTTCGAGGCGCTCGCCGCGGGCACATATCACAGCTTGGGCCTAACGTCCGACGGGACGGTCGTCGCCTGGGGCGACAATTACAGTGGCCAGTGCAGTGTCCCCGTACCGAACGCCGGCTTCGTGACGGTCGCCGCGGGCATTCATCACAGCCTGGGCCTCAAGTCCGATGGGACGATCGTGGCATGGGGACGGAACTGGGAGAGTCAGTGCGACATTCCGGCGCCGAACGCCGGCTACGTGGCGGTAGCTGGAGGCGAGTATCGCAGCCTGGGCTTGAGAGGTGTTTCCTCAATTGCCGTCGAGGAACCTGGGCTTGGCGCTATTCCCAGAGCCGCGAGGCTCGCGATAATCTCTCTCTCGCCCAATCCGTTCAGCCGCAACACAGAAGTTTCTTTCGAGACCCGAGGATCTGGATACGTAGCCATGGATATCTATGACGCATGCGGACGGCGTGTTGGAACAATGCCTCTTGGAGTGTTGGGATCTGGTCCCCATCGGGCCCGATGGGATGGACGTGATGTGAGTGGAAACGCCGTGAGTCCGGGGGTGTACTTCATGCGTTTGCGCGGCAGTGGGAGAGAGTCTCGAGCGGTGAAGGTCGTTCTTGGTCGCTAGACCGTTCTGGTTTGTGGCATCCAGTCGGGCTGCGGCCGATTCCCATGCTGGTTTGTTCAGCACTAGGATTGGGGCCCAGCGCAGCCGCAAATGTGCTGGGCGAGGGGATGCTCTTCTACGGATCCGTTAGGCTTCTATCGACAAGGATAGTATGCCATTGAACAGATCAACGTTCTGATCTGTGAGGGAGTATGATCAATGAAACATAGACTCGCTGAGAGTTTCGAAGCTGCCTACTTGAAACACTTTTGGAAGTTTCAACGCTGTCAATGGGAGAATTATGCGGATGATGCTCAACATGCCTTGTCTGTCATTGACAAGGAGATGTTTGAATTGGTGACTTCGTATAGGGATACGTTTGAGCTCTCTGGGCGTAGGGGGGAAGTATTCAAGGCGATTATGGCCCGTGAGCTAGTTGAAAGACACCCGGACGTGTCACGACTCAGAAATCGCTTGGATCTGGATAAGCAGAGTCGCTACTATGGGGGCGAATTCTCAGAGAGAGACCTGGCACGGAGGATTAAGCCGGACGTTCTGGAATTAATGCGGACCAGAAACCATCTCTCTCAGAAGCTTGGATTTCCGTCCTATGTTGCTCTGGTACTGTCCACTGAAGAGGTCGAACTGGAATCTCTTATTGCTCTGCTTGAGCAGCATCTACAAGACCATCTCTCTACGGCCAGAACCCTGGTCAGAACCCATCAAATCACTTTGACGACAAGCTGGCTCTCCGGTCTCGACACTATCGGCTGCCTCGATTCCGATTTTAGCCCAATTGGGTCGATTGAGCAGTTTTGGCAGAGAATAGGGTTTGCTCACCTCAAGGGTACGATTCCTCTGATCTCGCAGGAACAACCGACAGTGTCAGGGTATGTTGGTGTTCTGTCAGTTCCTGACGATGTCCGAATCCTGGTGAGATCGGTTGACACTTTGGGACGTTGGCTCACCCTGTTTCATGAGCTGGGACACGCAACAGCGCACGCTTTGAATGAAGAGAATGGAATCTTCACGACATGGACAAGTGTTTACGATGAAACGATGGCCGAGGTGCTCGAATCCATTGCTTCGTTCATGCTGTTGGATGAACCGAACCAGCAATCGGCAAGAGAATTGAAAATACTGACAGGTACACGGTGCGCGATCAGCGGTCTCTTTGAATTCGCCCTATGGGAAAACCCTTCAGATGCAGAACGTCTTTATGTTGAGCACTTCAACAGGCTGGGCCTGGAAGTTCAAGATCCAGAAGTTTGGGCTCTTGACACATTCCGTTATCTTGATCCCATATACATCTTTAATTATGTTATCGGTCATCAGGTCGCTGATCGTACACTCAAGTTTCTGAACAAGGAATACGGCGACGAGTTTTCAAAGTGGGGAGATTGGTTGAAGCACAATTACTACGCTGATGGAAGAAGGCGTTCCCTACGAGAGAAGACGGCGATAGTAGGGAGTGTTGTGTAAGGTTCAGTGGTCATTTAGCTATTCTGTGTGGGAACAACGGAGAAGGTACTGGGAGAATCAGACGCGACGACGAACAACGCGTTCCAGCGGAGACCGTTGCGCGGCTATGGGAGCGTCTCGAACGCGCACAAGACAGGAGTGATCTCAGGAGCCCGAACCGCTGGGGCCCAACACCCGCCGGATGAAGGCATCGTCCTCCATCAGGCCGAGTGAGCCGCGCACGGCGGTTTCTTCGTCGAAGCGCTCGATGCTGTCGGGCACCTCACCGGGGTGCCGGATCGCCACCGGCACCGGGGCGCGCCCATGCTGACCGGTGGCAACGGGTGTGGGATGGTCGGGAAGGATGGCGACCGTGGCCTCCAGCCCTCGGGCCTCGAGGCCCTCCAAGATGACGCGCACCAGCCGGTTGTCGAGATACTCGATACAGTGGATCTTCAGCTCCAGGTCGCGGGCGTGACTCGCCTCGTCCGACGCTTCCACATGGACGTAGACCAGGTCGTGGTTCGCCAGCGCATCTAGACAGGCCTCCGCCTTACCCTCGTAGTTGGTGTCGTGAAGGCCCGTGGCCCCCGGTACCTCGATGACTTCCATGCCAGCGTAGTGCCCGAGGCCCTTGATCAGGTCGACCGCCGAGATTACCGCTGAAGAGATCCCGAAGCGTTCCTTGAGGGTGGGCATCTGCGGGCGGCGTCCGGGAGACCAGGTCCAGATGGCATTGGCCTCCTCCTTGCCGGTCGCCCTGCGGGCGGCGTTGACCGGGTGGTTCTCCAGAATCGGCAGCGCCTGCTGATAGAGATCGATCAGGCGACGCGTGGTGGCGATCGCCGCCGCGTCGCCTGCCTGTGCACCGCCTGCCTGCGTATGACCCTCCTCGCCTCTGGCGCTGCGCGCCGAGGCGCGGGCCCACCTGAAGTCCGTTCCTCGGCCCGCACTGCTCGTTGGATGCGGCAGCAATTCGGCCACGCGGCGGCCCACGTGATCGTGGGGCGGCGCACAGACGATCGCCGGTGAGGCCCACCCGCCGGAGAGGACGAGCAGATGGCGATAGCTGACCCCGGGATAGAAGCGCGCCGGCTGCTCGCCGGTTCCCCCGCCGAGTCGCTCATCGAGAGCGTGGATCAACTCGGCGGCTTCCTCGTTCGAGATGTGTCCGGCCGAGTGATTGCGGATGCAGCGAGCGTCCGGGTTTCCCTCGATGGAGATCAGATTGCAGCGCAGGGCGACGTCGCCCTCTTCGATCGCGACCCCCATGCTGGCCGCCTCCAGCACGGCGCGCCCTTGCGAGCACTTCTCCGGGTCGTAGCCGAGAACGGCGAGGTTGGCGACCGCTGAGTCGGCCGGACCCGTCTCGCGGATCGTGCGCAGACGGCCCATGCGCCCCTCGCGGGCGATGCGGTCGATCGCCGGCTTGTGGGCGACCATCAGGGGAGTCTTGCCCCTGAGCTGCTCGATGGGGCGGTCGGACATGCCGTCGCCAATGATGATCACCGACTTCATGGGTCGTGCTCCCGTCCTGGTCTCGCCGCCGGATGCCTTCTCCGACAGACCGTCCTCCCTGCGGTGAGGATCCTAGCACGAGCCGGCGGGTCGCTGGCCTGGGCAATGCCGGCCGGCCGGCCGTGCGACGAGCGGTTCGGATGTGTCTAGCGATAGGTGCGAATCAAATAGTCCTTGAATGCGCGATAGTCGGTTTCCAGCTCTTCGTAGTGCTCCCGCCGCCCATCGAGTCCCTGCAGACTGGGAGGCAATGGCGGGTCGAGGTCGATCAGCGCACGGATCTCCTCGGGGAATTTCGCCGGATGGGCCGTTTCGAGAGAAACCGTCGGCGCGTTGCGCAACTCCGGATGGCGATTGAGGAAGTGCTCCAGGCCGGCCCACCCGACGGCGCCGTGCGGTTCGAGGACGATCCCATGTCGCCGATAGGCCTCGATGATCGTCGCCCGGGTGCGATCGTCGTCGATGCTGACCCCGTAGAGGTCGTCCTGCATGCGCTCCAACTGCGGCGGTTCGTGAAGCACGCCCTGTTCGTCCATCTGGCCGCCATAGAGATCGACGACTCGGGCAAGGTTGGAGGGGTGGCCGACATTCATCGCATTCGAGATGCACCTGCGCGATGGAACGATCCTCTCGTAGCGCCCCGTCTCGAGGAAGCGCGGGACCTCGTCGTTGGCGTTAGTGGCAACGACGAAGCGGGCGACCGGCAATCCGGAACGGAACGCGAGCAATCCCCCCATGAGATCGCCGAAGTTGCCCGAGGGTACCGAGAAAACGACTCGCTCCCCGCCGCCGATGTCGGCGAGGCGCGCGGCGGCGTAGATGTAGTAGACCGACTGGGGCAGCAGGCGCCCGATGTTGATCGAGTTGGCCGAGGTGAGGTTGAGATCGGCGAGATCCGGATCGGAGAAGGCCTGCTTGACCAGCGCCTGGCAGTCGTCGAACTTGCTCTCCAGCGCGAGCGTGGTGACGTTGTCCCCGAGCGTCGTCATCTGACGACGCTGCCGTTCCGAGACCTCATGGATCGGGAAGAGCACCACGGCGCGGATTCCGGGAACGCCGAGGAAGGCATGCGCGATCGCCGAGCCGGTGTCGCCCGAGGTCGCGGTCAGGATGAGCAGCTCGCGGCCGCGCTCGCGCACCAGGCGGCCGAGCGCGCGGCCCATGAAGCGGGCGGCGAAGTCCTTGAACGACGCCGTCGGCCCTTGATCGAGCCGCATCACGTGGCGCGGTCCATCGACCTGTTCGAGCGGAATGTCGAAGTCGTAGGCGTCCCGGCAGATCTCGAGCAAAACATCGCGCGTGAAGGTGCCCGTGGCGTAGGGTTCCAAGACGGCCGCGGCGAGTTCGGGATAAGGCATCTCACGGGCACGTCGCATCAGTTCGCGCTCCATGGTCGGAATCGGGCGCGGCATGAACAGGCCCCGGTCGCCGGCCTGTCCCTGGAGCAGAGCGTTGGCGAGATCGACCTCGGGCACCCTACGGTTCGTACTGTAGTAGCTCGTCATGCGAGTGTTTTTCCCCTTCCGATGCGCAGAGCGGTCATCCCATTCTCGTGCTGCGAGTGGTTCCCTCATCCCGGTGCTGCGAGTGGTTTCCTCACCCCGGCGCTGGGAAGGGTGCCCTCATTTCGGGGTCTGGTCTCCCCCAATCGGTTCCTTGTCCCTCGCCGATCCTTGGCCAGGTCCGCCGCCACGAGTCTAGTCGTTGGCCGGGACCCTGTAGGATGCCCCGCCGTAGGAGAAGGGGGGCGCCATGCTGACGGTGACCTTCCCACTCACCTTGGCGAGCGCCTGATCAAGATCGGCGATGACATCGTCGTGATGCTCGCCGCCGACACAGAGACGGATCAGGTTGGGCGGGATGTCGGCCAACTCGCGGCCTTCCTCGCCCTGCTGCGAGTGAGTCGAGATGGCCGGGATCGTGGCGACCGACTTGATGCGTCCCAGATCCGTCGCCCGCCAGATGCGCTCGAAGGCGTCGAAGGCTTTGCGCGTCGCTGCAGCGCCGCCTTTGACGCGCAAACTCATCAGGTGCCCGTAGCGATTGACCGGCTTGCCGTAGAGCTCGTCGTGCTCGGCATCGACGAGGAAGAGATAGCGGCTGGCCAGATCATGGAGGCGATGTCCTGGCAGTCCGAGATAGTCGACCCGCTCGATCTGGGGATGCCCGCTGAGGAACTCGGCGACCTTCATCGTATTGCGGCTGAACAAATCGACCTTGGAGCGCAGTGTGCGCATGTCATTGAGCGAGAGAATCGCATTCATCGGCGAGAGGTTGGGACCATTATCGCGATTGGGAAGTGTTTTCAGATACATTGCCAGGTCGGCCTTCAGCTCATCCGGGGCGAACTTGCACGTCAGGTTCTTCCTCGAGATGATGGCGCCGGCGATGCCGAACCCCGAGGAGGTCAATGTCTTGGTGACCGACTGGATGACGACATCGGCGCCATGACACAGGGGGCGCAGCAGCGCCGGGCTGGCGACGGTGTTGTCGATGATCAGGGGGATCCCATGCGCATGGGCCAACTTGGCGACCTCGGCGAGGTCGAAGAAGGCTTGGCTGGGGTTGGAAGGGAGCTCACCGTAGAGGAAGCGGGTGTTTTCGTCGATCTTCGCTTCCCACTGACCGATGTCGGTCGAATCGGTGATCCAACGGCACTCGATGCCTTTCTCTTGCATCTTGCGGACGCCGAACTGCTGGAATGTCCCGCCATAGACTTGGCAGGTGGCGACGAAGTTCATCGGGCGGTTGGGCACCTGGGGGTTGATCGAGAGGAACGCCTCGGTGGCGCTGTGGATCGCCGCCATCCCCGATGAGGTCGCGCAGCAGGAAGTCTCGCCGTCGAAACCATAGCCCTCCAACAGCGCGAGGACGTTCTCGAAGTAGTAGAGGCTCGGATTGGCGATGCGTGAGTAGCACCACGTCGGGATCTGATAGGCGAGGGCGGCCTCCATCTCGTCGGAATCGCGATAAGCTTGCGAGGAGGCCATGTAAATCGGCTCGACGATCGACCCCTGGTTGAAATCGAGCGACTCCTGCATCGTGTAGAGGCCGTGGACGGCGATGGTATCGAAGCGGCACCTACGCATGCGCGCCAGATCGGCGGCATGCCGCGCTGCGGCCGCTTGGGCGGCATTGATGTAGCGCGCAACGCCTGGGGAATGGGTCACCGTGGCCATGGTCTGTCCTCCCTCACTGAGACGTATTTCCGGCCGACTTCTTTGCTGTGTCTCCGGTCGCGTCGCCGGCCGCGTCTGCGCCGGAGCTCTCGGCGGCGCTTTCGGCCGCGTTCCCGGTCGAGCTCCCAGCTGAGTTCCCGGCCGAGCTCCCGGCTGCGTTTCCTCGGAGTGTTGCCTGCCGTGCATCTTCGGCAATGATCGTATCTAGTGCATAGCCCTCGTTCTCCTTGACTGTGGAGAGAACGAGAAGCGTTTCCTGCTTGTCGACACCGACAATCGTCGCCAGCCGGTGCTTGACGACTTCGCGCAGGTGATCGATGTCGCGAACGACGACGTGCAGCATGTAGTCGTGGCGTCCCGTCAGGTGATAACAGGCGAGTACCTCGGGAACTGCGCGCACGCGGTCCTCGAAGGCCTCGATCGGGCCCGCCTGATGGTGATCGAGGTTGATCAGCACGAGCGCCTGGATCTTCAGCCCGAGAGCCTGCTGGTCGAGAATCGCGCGGTAACCCTTGATAACGCCACGTTCTTCAAGGCGGCGAACGCGTTCGAGGGTTGTCGAGGGGGCCAGGGCGAGCGTGCGGGCCAGTTCGACATTGGGCGTGCGTCCCTGATCCTGCAGGGCGGAGAGAAGTCTGCGATCGAGTTGATCCATGACTTGAATGCTAATGTGGACTATTCTGTGACTTCAACCGAATCGCGATCTTTGTTCGACATATTGTTTCATCTTGGATATATTATTCGGCCAATAGGGGCCTAGCCGAACGCAGTGTCTCTGACCGGGAACCTGTCGCCGCGTCTCGGCAAGCCTCTTTGTTGCAATTGGTTCTATCGCTGCCCCGGGATGGCAGAAGGAATTGAGAGGGGCGTGGGCCCCCGAGGAGGTGAACGATGAAGCACTTCGATCCAGAGCGGGCACTTGTCGCCACCCGGCGCGAGTTCGGCGAGCATGGCGGCGTGGCCCCTTCGGTCGAGCGCTCGGCGACCTTCACCGTGCTCGAGCCGCACGAGATGCCCGAGATCTTCAGTGGGCTGCGGGGTCCCGAGAAAGACGGCTGCTTTCTCTACAGCCGCCATTTCAATCCGACCGTCGACGTGCTCGCCCGATACTTGGCAGCCATGGAGGGCACCGAGTTCGCCGCCTGCACGGCAAGCGGCATGGCCGCCATTTCCTGTACACTACTGCAGCTCTGCCGGCACGGGGACCACATTGTCTCCAGCAACACGATCTATGGCGGCGCGCACGCGCTGCTCGGTGATCTGCTGCCCGACATGTGCATCGAGACGACCTTCGTCGAGCCGTCCGACACCTCCGCCTTCGAGGCGGCGATCCGCCCGAACACCAAGGTGATCTACACCGAGGTCGTCGGAAACCCGACCTTGAAGGTGGCCGACATCCCCGCCCTTGCCGAGCTTGCCCATCAGCGCGGCTTGACCCTGGTCGTGGACAACACCTTCACTCCGATGGTCGTCTCGCCGGCGCAGCTGGGAGCGGACATCGTTGTCTACTCGATGACCAAGTTCATCAATGGCGCGAGTGACTTGATCGCCGGCGCCGTGTGCGCCAGCCGCGATTTCATCTACCGTCTGATGGATCTGCACACCGGACGCTTGATGCTACTCGGGGCGACAATGGACCCTCGCGTGGCGTTCGACCTGATGCAGCGTTTGCCTCACCTGGCCATTCGCATGCGTGAGCATGGCGGCCGCGCCATGGCGCTCGCAGAGCGTCTCTCAGACCTCGGAGCTCCAGTGAGCTATCCGGGACTGCCGTCACACCCCCACCACAAGCGGATGACCGAGCTGATGAATCCAGGCTATGGCTATGGCGGCATGCTGACGCTCGATTGCGGCACTACAGAGAAGGCTGAGAAGCTGCTCTCTGTGCTGCAGAACAAGGAGCAGTTCGGATTGATCGCGGTCTCACTCGGCTACTTCGATACATTGATCTCCTGTTCCGGATCGTCGACCTCCTCGGAGATCCCGCCCGAGGACCAGGCGCAGATGGGCCTTTCCGCTGGATTGCTGCGCATTGCGGTCGGCTATACGGGGGCGCTGGAAGATCGCGTAGCGCAGATCGAGCGCGCGGTGAAGGCGGTGGGGTTGGTCTAGCCCGTGCGGTTCCGGTCCAATCTGGCCGCGGCCAAGAACTGGCTGGCAGCCTTCGTGAAGTGGCTCTTGTCGGGCGTGTTCGTGTTCCCCGATGGCGGCGATGAGTCGATCGTGTGCCGTGATTCGCGCGCGCTTCTTTCGCGTTCCGCCGGCCGCCTGGATCCGATCCTCCATTCCGATACGTGGAATCTCAACTCCATTGTCGCTGGCCCCTGGTGCCCGGCGTGTGCCGTTCGGATGTCGACCGAGGCTGTATCTCTCGGAAGGGTCCATCGCCCTGTCGGGCCAGAGCGGATTGCGCTAGACTAGGAGCCTTCGGCAACCGAGGGATCGGTCCATTTCGACTATGGCACGATCAGTGAGTCGGTCGATGGGGGTATCAATATCATGGAATACCGGAGGCTCGGCGCCAGCGATCTGGAGATCTCAGTTGTCGCTCTCGGCACCTGGGCGATCGGCGGCTTCATGTGGGGGGGGACCGATGAGGGGGAGGCGATCGCGGCGATCCAGCGGTCGATCGAGCTGGGGGTCACCGCGATCGACACCGCTCCGGTCTACGGCTTCGGGCTCAGTGAAGAGATCGTCGGGCGCGCGCTCGCCGGCCGGCGCGACCAAGTGGCGATTCTGACCAAATTCGGCCTTTCATGGGGCGACCCGGGGGAGCGGAAATTCTGGGAATCGAAAGGTCCCGACGGCCGGCCGGTTCGGATCTTCAACGACACGCGCAAGGCAACGGTGATCGCGGAGTGCGAGGCGAGTCTGCGGCGCCTGGGAGTCGAGGCGATCGACCTCTACCAGCAGCACTGGCCCGATCCCGATGTTCCCCTTGAGGAACCGCTCGAGGCGCTGGAGAAGCTGCTCGCGGACGGGAAGATCCGCGCCGCGGGGGTCAGCAACTTCCCGGTCGAATCGATCGATCAGGCCCGCCGTCGGATTCCCTTGGCATCCAATCAGCCTCCCTATAGCATGCTCACGCGGGGCATCGAGGATGACGTTGTGCCCTATTGCCGCGAGCATGGGATCGGGTTGCTTGCCTACAGCCCTCTGGAACGTGGTCTCTTGACGGGCAAGGTCTCGGCGGAGCGTGTCTTTCCGGAAACCGACCACCGCTCGGGCCTGCGGCTCTACAGCCTCGAGAATCGGCGGCGCATCAACGCATTCCTCGAGCGGATCCGCCCGATTGCCGCACGCCACGACGCGACCTTGGCCCAGCTGGTCATTCAGTGGACCCTGCGCCAACCGGGGATCACCATCGCCCTGGTCGGCGCCCGCAATGCGGCTCAGGCTGAGGAGAATGCCCGCGCGGCCCAGCTCGAGCTCGAGGACGGTGAACTCGCCTTGATCAGCGCCGAGCTCGACGCGCTGGAGTTAGACCGTTAGAGGGCAACCGCCGGCAGGTCCCATTCGGTCCGCTCGCCCTATTGGGCTGTGCCGAATCGCGCGAAGCGATCCAGTGGATATGAGGCGGAAGGGCGGCTTCGATTCAAGCAGGCGCAGTGGTTCCTGGGAGGATCTCTCGGGAGTCCCGAGAGCCGGCGGAGGATCGGTCATGAGGAATCTACACACTGGCAGAGTGGCGGTGGTGCTGGCCGGCATCCTAGTCGTGGTGGCCTTCGGTTTCGGATGCAGTCGACCGGTGGAAGAGCTCCCCGATTTCGATTCCCTCTGGAACTACCAGGATCTGGCGGCGACCGAGCAGGAGTTCCGCCTGGTCCTCTCGCGCGCCGAGGCGACGGGGGACCTGGCCTACCGCCTGGAACTCAAGACCCAGATCGCGCGCGCCCTCGGGCTTCAGGGGAAGTTCGCCCAGGCGCACCGGATGCTCGACCAGGTCGAATTAGATCTCGGTGGCGAGCCACCCGACAGTCTGGCCGTCGCCCACATCCGCTACCTCATCGAACGCGGTCGTGTGATCAACTCCTTCGGATCACCGGAGGAGGCGCGCTTGGTGTTCGAGGATGCATGGGAGCGAGCGCAGGCCGTCGGTGCGGACTACCATGCCATCGATGCCGCCCACATGATGGGAATCGCCTCGCCGCCGGCCGAGCAGCTCGCGTGGAACCGGCGGGCGATGGGCTTGGCGGAACGTACGCAAGATGAGCGCGGCCGCAACTGGCTGGGCCCTCTCTATCACAACAGCGGGATGACTTGCCTCGCGGCAGGGGAATACAAAGACGCGCTCGGCTACTTCGAGAAGGAGTGGGCCCAGCGCAAGGATGCGGGCAAGGAGGCGGGAACCGAGCGGCAGACACGCATCGCCAAATGGTCCGTGGCCCACACGCTGCGCAAGCTGGAGCGGACCGCCGCGGCCCTGACGATGCAGCGGGAGCTGGAAGCCGAGTGCCAGGAGGCGGGAGAGCCGGATGGCTTCGTCTTCGAGGAAATCGCCGAATGTCTGCTGGCCCAGGGGCACAAGCGGGAAGCGCGACCCTACTTCCAGCAAGCCTACGAGCACTTGCGGGAGGTCTTGTGGCTCAAACAGGGTGAGCCGGAACGGATCGCACGGCTGAGGAGCTTGGGGAGCGGAGGAGAGCAGCCATGAGCGTAGGGCTGGTTTCGGCGCTGCCGCGCAGGCGTGCGGCAGCAGCCGTCACCCCGAGTCCATCGATCCTGCGGATGATCCTTGCGCTGGGTGTTCTGTCGGCGTGTGCGGGATCCGGCTTCGATGTGCAGGCGTGCAGCAGCCTGCTCGTGTCCCGAGGAGCATCCGCCGATGGATCGGTCATCATCACCTACACTTGCGATGGCGAATTCCATCCTCATCTACGCTATCGCCCGGCGGCGGATCATGAGCCGGGGGACTCCCTCGAAATCAGCGATTGGGGCGGCAAGGTCCGTGGCCGCATCCCACAAGTGCCGCACACCCATGCCGTCGTGGGACTGATGAACGAGCACCAGCTTGCGATCGGGGAGACCACCTTCGGCGGCCGCGAGGAGTTGATCAATCCCGACGGCCTCTTTCATTACTGGGATCTCATGAAGATCGCACTTCAGCGCGCCCGCACCGCGCGGGAGGCGATCGACGTGATGACCGGGCTGGTCGCGCAATACGGCTACCGCTCCGGCGGCGAGACCTTCTCGATCGCCGATCCCGAGGAAGCCTGGATCATGGAGATGATCGGGCCGGGTCCTGGACGGATGGGGGCCGCCTGGGTCGCGTGGCGGATCCCCGACGGCGCCCTTGCCTTCCACGCCAACAAGGCGCGCATTGGGGACTTCCCTCGCGACGATCCGGAGCGATGCGGCTATTCGGATCTGGCGGTGTCGCTCGCGATCGAGAAGGGCTACTACGATCCCGCTTCGGGTGAGCCATTCCGTTTCTGCGAGGCCTATGACCCGGCGACACCGCAGAGCCTGCGGTATTGCGAGGCGCGCGTCTGGAGCGCCTACCGTCGCGCGGCGCCCTCACAGGATTTCTCGGCCGATTACCACCGCGCCGTTCCCGGCGCGCGGCCCTACCCGCTGTGGATCGAGCCGGACGAACGCCTTGCAGTGGAAGATGTCTTCGCCCTGATGCGCGATCACTACGAGGGAACGCCCTTGGACATGACCCAGGGGATCGATGCGGGCCCGTATGGGACACCGAATCGCTGGCGGCCGCTGACCTGGAGCATCGACAGCGTCGAGTACGTCTGGGAGCGGCCGATTTCGACGCAGCAGACCGGCTTCTCCTTCATCTCCCAGTCGCGCAATTGGCTGCCCGATGCGATCGGTGGGCTCTACTGGTACGGCGTGGACGACACGTATACCACCTGCTATGTGCCGCTCTACTGTGGGATCGACCGGGTGCCTGAGTCCTACACGACCGGCCGCCTGGATCGCTTCTCGTGGGACTCGGCCTGGTGGGTGTTCAACTTCGTCGCCAACTTCGCCAACCTCCGCTATTCGATGATGCTGCCCGAAATCCAGGCGGTGCAGACTGAGATCGAGGGGCGCTTGCGGGTCCTGCAGCCGGCGGTCGAACAGACCGCGCTTGCTCTGGCCGAGAGCGATCCGGATCTGATGACCCGCTACTTGACCAACTACGCAGTGATGCAGGGCGAGCAGACCGTTGCGCGCTGGCGGGAGTTGGGGGAGCATCTGATCACCAAGTTCAACGACGGCTATGTTCAACGTGAGCCGGGCGAGCCGGAGGATGGAGGCTATCCGGAATCTTGGCTGCGGGAGGTCGTGCGCGTCCGTCCCGAGCGGTTCCGCTTGCCGGAGCGTCCCGCGGATGTGCCCGAGTCACGATTGGTGGACTGAACTTCTGCGGCCCGAGCCGACAGCGACTGGAAGCGAGGAAGATGTCAACACACTACACTGGCGTTCTGCAACGTTCGGCGCGCGGGAGATGGCAGCTGCGCGATCCCAAGCGCTCGTTTCGTCCCGGTCCTGATGATGTTTTGGTGCCCCCGGGCCTGATTGCCAAGGCGGACTTGATGCCCGGGGCGACCGTCACCGGCCGGGTGCGCGAGAACCGTGGGCGGCGCGAGCTCGCCGACGTCGAGTCGGTCTGCGGCCTCTCACCCGATGAATTCCGCAGCCGCAAGCGATTCCGCGACCTCGTCGCGATTGATCCCGAAGAGCGCTTCCCACTCGGCGCCGGGGGCGAGATGACGCTGCGGATCATTGATCTGCTGGCCCCGATCGGCAGGGGATCGCGGTGTCTGGTCGTCTCTCCCGCCAAGGCCGGGAAGACGACCATCCTGGAGCAGATTGGCCGCAGCATCCACGAACAGCAGCCGGACGTGCGCTTGTTGGCGCTGCTGGTCGATGAGCGGCCCGAGGAGGTGACCCACTTCCGGCGCGCCGTGCCGGCCGAGGTGCTCGCCAGCTCCAACGATCAGAGCTACGAGGAGCACGTCGCCCTGGCGGAGACGACGTTGGCTTGCATCCAGACAGAACTCGAGTGCGGCCGCAACATCGTGCTGCTCGTCGACAGTCTGACGCGCATGGGGCGGGCCTTCAATCTGAAGGGGTCGGGTACGGGGCGGACGATGTCGGGCGGGCTCGAGGCGGGGGCGCTCGAAATCCCGCGACGGTTCTTTGGACTGGCGCGCAATGTCGAGCATGGTGGTTCAGTGACGATCATCGCCACGATCCTCGTCGACACCGGTTCGCGCATGGATCAACTCATCTTCGAGGAGTTCAAGGGCACGGGCAACAGCGAGATCGTCTTGGACCGGGCCCTCGCCGAGGCGCGCATCTTCCCGGCGTTGCACATCAGCAGGAGCGGCACGCGCAAGGAGGAGCGGCTCTACCCGCCCGAGATCATTCAGCGGCTGGCCAAGCTGCGCCGTGTGTTGTCCGAACGCAAGCCCGAGACGGCGATGCGTTCGCTGATCACCAGTCTGGCCAACTACTCGACGAACGAGGAGTTCCTGAAGACAATTCCGATCGGATAGGTGGATCCGAGACGGCTCACCATCTCGAAGAACCACAAGATCATCGAGTCGGCGAGGCAACGCGGTGGCGAATCAGCGAATCAGAACGATCCGGGCCGGAAAGCCATGCATGGGACCATGCCCCTCCAGCGTGTAGTAGTAGGCCCCTGACGGCAGGTCCTGTCCGGCGTGGCCGCGTCCATCCCACGGGATCGATAGCATGCCTTCTGGCGGCGTGGTCTGCCTGATCTGCAGAACCCGCACACAGCGGCCGGTGGCATCGAAGATCCGGAGCCGCGGCGCCGTATGCGGGGAGACCGTGGCCGTTCGGGAGCCCGGCCCGCGCCGGCCGGACAGCGGGAATGCCGCGGTCTCCAGCACGAAGCGCGTTTCCGAGCGGCAGGGATTGGGTGCGCACCATACTGCGTGCCGGGCGAACGCCTGGCTCATTGCTGGATCATCGTCCTCCAGGGCACCAGGAAGCGCCTCGCGCTGCTTGTAGTAGATCTCGTTGAACATTCCGCGCGAGTCCTGCCAGACGGCATGAACACGCCCGGTAGGATCAACGGCGACATCGGGATTGCGGGCCGGCCCCGGGGATTCGGAGATCTGGAGGGGAAGACTCCAGCCGACGCCGTTCCAATGGCTGTAGTAGATCACATAGTCGCCGGGAGTGTTCTCCGACCAGACCAAGTGCACCCCACCATCTTCATCGGCGGCGAGTCCGGGTTCGCAGCCGATGGACGCGCCGCCGGAGATGACCCCCTCGCCACTCCATCCCGCGGGCTCCCAGCGCCGGCAGTAGAGGTCGCCGCCATCGAGGCGGCTGTCTTTCCAGACGACATGAACGCATCCATGGCTGTCAACGGCGATGGCCGGATCCTGAGCGGCTGTGTCAATCCGATCACTCAGGCGCTGGTCGTCCTCCCACACGCCGTCGATGCAGCGCTTGTAGTAGATGTTCAAGATCTCCGGCGTGTCACGCAGATCTCCCCAGGCGACGTGGACGTTGCCCGAAGCCTCGACGGCGATCGCCGGGTCGTAGGCACCGGCAAGTGCGTCCGGTAGGCGGACCTCGGCGGACCATCCGTTCTCATCGCGGCGGCGGTAGTAGATGGCGCTCTCTCCCAAGCGGGAATCGGAGTAGACCACGTGGACGGATCCGCTCGCATCGATAGCGATCTTTGGGTCATCGGGATATCCACCGTTGTTGGTGATCAGCTCGGCGCCATACCAGAAGCCATCCACCCTGCGCAGATAGTAGATCTCGAAAGCCAGACGTGAGTAGACAACATGAACATCACCAGCGGGATCCACAGCGACCGCTGCGTAGGCACGCTGGCCTCACCCTCCGGTGATCGGGTCATCGATGGTCCAGGTGGAACCGGTCCAATTCTTGTAGTAGATCTCATGGTCGAGGTTGCGATAGTCATCCCAGACCACGTGCAGCTGCCCGTCGGGCGCGGCGGCGATCGCCGGGCGCAACGACTCCGCACCGGTTTCTGTAAGGCGCTGATCATCACTCCAGTAGAGGGGCGATCCGGATGCCGGTCCCGGGGCGAGGAGGAGTGCGGCCAGCAACCCGGCGCAGGCGGTCACGCCCGCCGCAGATTCACATGGATTCGCGTCCCCCAGGCCTTCGTCGCTAACTGTATGCTATCACATGGGGTTACGGGATTCAAGGGGTGTGCGGCGCGCGCGTCATCGACGCCGAGCTGTCCCGGGCGGTTCAAGAAATCGAAGGCCCGTGACGACAACCAGATAGAGATGCACTGCGTTCGCCGAAACGAATTCGCATCTGTTGCTCCCGTGGCAGCGCACCCACCGAGGGCCTCAACAGATAAGGAGGCGCAATCGATGATGTCGAGTACTTGGATCGATCGGAGGAACGGGACCCGCCTGGGCCTCGCAGTCGCCGTGGCCGTCGTGCTCGGGCTGATTTGGGGTCCGCCCGCGGGCGCCATCGATGAGCAGGATGGCTCGGGCTACGAGCAGCTCCTCGAAGAGCATGCCGAGTATCAGGCCGAGATCGGGGCTGCCGAGGCAGCGATTGCCGCGGATGAGGAGGCCGAGCGGAATCTCCTCGCCTACAGTGATTCCCTCGAAGCGCATCCCGACCTGGCGAAGCATGAAGAGGCCCTTGCGGAGGCGATGGAAGAGGACGCCATTCTGGCATCCCGGCACGCCGCCTTCGAGGAGGCCGCTGCCGCAGATCCCGAGGCGGCAGAGCAGATGGTGGCGTTCGACAACCTGCTCGCCGAGAATCCTGATCTGGCCGAGCATCTCGAGGATGTCGAGCACGCCGCAGCCGCAAGCGACGGGTTCCTCGAGCAGCATGGGGATGCGATCGCCCAGCTCGAGGCCGACGGCGAATCCGCCGAGGAGTTCTATGCCCTCGAGGGTGGACCGACCTATGTAGGTGCCGATCCGGTCATCATCGCCTATGTCGACTACCTGGTCGCCCACCCGCGCCTCTACCGCGCATGGTGGCGCACCTATCATTACCTCCGCGCGAATCCGCTCGTGGCACATGGGGTCTATGCGCATTGGCGCTGGTACAATCCGCGCCCGCGGCTGTGGAGCGCCTGGTGGAACTACCGCCTGCGGGTCGCGACCCATCGTCCGCTGCATCGGGTCTTCTGGGAGCGCCGCGTCTACCTCGGCCAGCGCCCTTGGCTGGCGCGTCCCTTCTACAATCATCGCTGGTTTATCGCCGGACGGCCCGCCCTGCGTCCGCACCTGCGCTTCCTCCGGCGCCATCCGCGAATCGCACGTGGCATCGTCCACCATCGCCGCTGGGCGGTACATCATCCGCATATGGTGCGACCGCCGAAGGCGAAGCCGATTCGTGTCGTCAAGCCCGTGCCGCCGCCGAAGCCACGTCCGATCCGGCGGCGCTAGCGACGGACGAAGACAGCAGTTTCGAGTGCTCGCCTGATCCGACGGGCGAGATGACTCCGAGGCGGAACCCCCGAGTGGGTTCCGCCTCGCGTCGTCATAGGCCGGAGTGAGTGTTCGGGCCGCTGGGGCGGGCGGATTCGGGTCGTCTGTGATAGACTAAGAGACAAGGACAGAACCTGATCCCGCGTTCCTCCGGGGGACAGCCAGTGGGAGTCTCTCCAGGGGACTACCAGTGGGGTATCTCCAGGGGATTACCAGTCGGGTCTTTCCAGAGGCTGCCAGTCGGGGCCCTTCCGGGGACTACCAGTCGGGAGATCTCCTCGACAACCGGAGTACATCGTGGACAACCGCAAGAACTTCATCCCTCGTGCCCACCGTTGTCTGTCCGCACCACCAGGCCCACTTGCGACCGTTGGTCTGCCTTCGACCGCGTGCTTGCTCGTGCTCGCCGGTCTGGTCTCGGTTGCGAGCATGCTCGCGATTGCCTGCCCCTCTGCGGAGGCCGCGGTTCCACAGATCCGGCTCAACTCGGATACGACCCTGGAGCTGCAGAACGAGCAACAGATCTGCGTCAACCCAACTGACCCAGACAATGTCGTCGCCTGCTGGCGCGACTTCCGCCTGGGCTATCGTCAAGTCGGTGTGGGCTACTCGCTCGACGGCGGTTATACATGGACCGACTTCCTGATCGGCGGAGAGCTGCCGCTCGACAGCGATCCCGTGCTCACGGTCGATCGGGACGGCACCTTCTACTTGGTCGTCCTCAACTACGCCAGCACGACCGGCGAGAACCAGCTCTCCGTACACCGCTCCACGACCCAGGGCGTCACCTGGGAGGGACCGTTTGCCGCGGTGGTGGCCACCGGCTCGGACTTCGAAGACAAGGAGTGGATTGCAGTCGATCGCACCGAGGGCCCCCGCAGCGGCGATCTCTACGTTTCCTGGGCCCGCTTCTACGACGTCAAGATCATGTGCGTGCGCTCGACCGACCGGGGCGAGACGTGGAGCGCAGCCGTGCGGGTTTCCGATCCCGGGATCTCCTGCCAATGGCCGGTGCCGATCGTGCTGGCCAATGGTGACGTGCTGATCGCGTGGGACACGTATGAGACGCCGACGATCTCCTACGACATCTCTACGGATGGAGGACAGACTTGGGGCACCGACCGTGTACTCGTCACGACCCCGGTTCCCCCTCAAGCGGATATCAACGGTGGGATCACGATCTTCCCCTATCCCAGCCTGGCCTTGGATGAGTCGGGTGGCCCGCGATCCGGTTGGGTCTACTGTGTCTATGTCGATGTGGATGACTTCGGAGATGGCGTCGACATCTTCTCCCGCCGCTCGACCGACCAGGGTCAGAGCTGGAGCGCAGCCGTGCGGATCAACGACGACCCGCGAGGATTCCAGCGCGATCAGTTCCATCCCTGGGTTACCTGCGATGAACATGGGATCCTGACCGCCATCTGGTACGACTGGCGCGACGACACCAACAACTATCTATGGCACATCTACATGAGCCGCTCGATCGATGGGGGAGTCACCTGGGAGGGGAATGTGCGGATCACGGACGTGGCCTCCAGCCCGGGGGATGCGGCGCGCGCCTCTGCCGCTTGGCCGATGGAGGTGGGGCAGGCTGCGGGGTCGGTCGGGGGGTGGGTCAGCGGCTCGCTTGATGGTCGCCTCGGGGGGTCAATCAGCGGTTCGGTCGATAGTCGTCTCGGTGAATCGGTCAGCGGCTCGCTCGATAGTCAGCTCGGTGGACCGGTCGGCCCCCAAGTCCCGCTGGCCCTCAGCCGGGCAGGGCTGATCGGCGAGTACAGCGGGGTGGCCGTGCGCGACAACATCGTCCATCCCGTCTGGACCGATACGCGCAATGGGCATCAGGACACCTACGCGTCGGTCTTCTTCTCGCCCGCGGGCATCAACGATCAACCGGGGGGAGCCGGAGAGCTCTCACTGCACGTCTATCCCTCTCCCGTTGCGGGGCGGGCGGAGCTGCGCCTCGCCTCTGCACCCGACGGCGAGGTGTGGGTCGAGATCCTCGATGCGGCCGGGCGTCGAGTACAGGTTCTGCGAGTAGACTCCGGCGCGTCGGAGAACACGCGCTTCTTCTGGGACGGGCGCGATACCCGAGGCCGACTGCAACCGGCAGGTGTCTACTTTGCTCGCCTTGCCGGACTCTCAGAGCCGCGCCCAGGCGCAACTCGGATTGTATTCACTCGCTGATCTCTCGATCCCATCGGCGTGCCCGCCACCCGCGGGGTACGGGGGCCCGAAGGCGATGCGCTCTTCGTGAGGTCACGCAGGCGCGCCCCTGCTACGGGTCTTCCCGCTTTCCGGCTCCGGCCAGGAAGGCGAGGATCTCCGCCAGGGCGCGGTCGCGGATCTCGTCGCGCTCCATCAGGATCTCGTGGCGCGCGTGCGGGAATCGGACGCAGGTGCAGCTCTGCATTCGCGAGCAGGCCGTATTCTGGCCTGCCGGTTCCACCCGGGTGTCCTGTCCCGCCTGCAACATGAGCACCGGAGCCCGCACCTGGTTGGCGCCGCGCCGCGCGCGCCCGGTGGCGGCGAGGCTCTCCCGCAGCCAGCTGTAGGTTGGTCCGTCGGACTCGAGATGGGGATGCGCGGGGATCCACCGCTCTTGCCAGAGCGACCAACGAACCGCACTGTTCGTCATCGTGTTCTCGCGGAAGGTTCCCGCCTCCCAAGGCCCGTGCCCGGGACAGTAGCGGTGTCCCTGTCCGATCCAGGTGGCCACCGTGCTGAGCGCATGGGCAAGCGGCTCGGGCAGGTCATCGGTGAGGATATCGAGCATGGGTGAACAGAGAATGGCGGCGTCGAAGTCTCCGGGATGCTCTTGCATGTAGAGCAGGGCGACCGTTCCCCCCATCGAGTGGGCGAGGATGACGCGGCGGGCGTGGGGACGCGCGTTGACGACGGAGTCGATGAACGTTGCGACGTCCCGGATGTAGTCAGCGAAATGCTCGACGTGGACCTTGTCGGTGTCATCCTCGAGCAGGCGTTCCGAGAACCCCATACCGCGGTGATCCATCAGATAGAGCGAGTAGCCACTCTCACGTAGATCGTAGATCAGCTCCGCGTACTTCAGGTAGGACTCAGACTTCCCCGGCAGAATCACCAGTGCGCCCCGTTCGTCGAGGACCTCGAAGGTGGCGTAGGCGATGCGTAGGCCCTGTTCACCGCTGAAGGTCCCGAAGCGGCCTCCCTGATAGTAGGGCCAAACATGGCTATGGAAGTCCTCTTCGAATGCTTGCTCACTGATGGCCGTAGCGGCGGGGCCTGTGGCCAGGAGGAGACCCAGCAGGGCAGGCAGAGACATCGCTAGCGACAGAGAGGGTTTCATTGCGCTCTATTTGCTCCTACAGGTAGTTGCGCAGCTCACGGCGCAGGATCTTCCCGGTCGGGCTGCGGGGAAGCTGCTCCAGGTGGCGCACCCGGCGCGGCACCTGGTAGGGGGCCAGACGTTCGCGGCAATGAGCGCGCAGGGTGACCTCATCGAAGGTTCCCCCGGGCACCAATTCGACGAAGGCGATCGGGACCTCCCCCCGCCCTGGGTCGGGCATGCCGATGACCGACGAGGAGAGGACGCTCGGATGCGCGTCGAGAACTTCCTCGATGCTGCGGGGAAAGACGTTCTCGCCGGCGACCACGAGCATTTCCTTGATCCGCCCGGTGATGAAGAGGTGCCGGTCGGCATCGATGCGGCCCATATCGCCGGTCATGAAGAAGCCTTCACTGTCGAAGGCGCCGGAGGTCTCTCCTTCCAGCTTGTAGTAGCCCTTCATCACATTGGGCCCCTTGATCCGCACTTCCCCTTCCTGATCGACACCAAGCGGGGAACCGTCCGGGGCCGCGATCCTCTCCTCTATTCCCGGCAACGGTGGCCCGACCGAGAGACGCTTGTGCTCTTGCGGCCGGCACCAGTTGGCCACCGGGGAGGTCTCGGTGAGCCCATAGCCTTCGTTCAAGACCACACCAAACCGATCACGGAATCCGTCGAAGATCGCCTGGGGCAAGGGTTCGCCCCCGGAGACGAGATAGCGCACCGAGGCGAAGTGATCCGCCGCAGCGCCCTTGGCATTGAGAAGGCTGTTGAGCATCGAGGGGATCGCGAGCATGATCGTAGGCCGATGTGCCTGCAGCAGGTCGAGGATCTTCTTCGGCTGAAAGCGGGCGGTGTAGATCACCTTCGCCCCCAGCCAGAGCGGCAGCAGCGTGAGGACGGTCAAACCGAAACAGTGGAACTGGGGCAGCACGCCCAAGAGCACGCTCTTGCGCGGGATACCGGCCCACTCGATGCACTGCCGGATGTTGGATTCCAGGTTCCCAGCGGTCAGCATCACCCCCTTGGGACGTCCGGAGGTCCCCGATGTGTAGAGCAGAGCGGCCAGATCCCCAGTAGCCGGACACCGCGCGCGGCGGAGGGGGGGGAGTCCCTTGAACGCTATCCGATCGAGGCGGATCTCGTTGATCCCGGCGGGGAGTTCGCCGAGCGCATCGATCATTGCGCTGACGGTGATGATCGTGTCGACTTCGGCGTTCGCGATGACGAAATCACGGTCCTCGGAACGCAGGAGATAGTTGATCGGGACGATCGTCCGCCCCAGCATCCAGGTGGCGAGGATGGCCAGGGGCGTGAGCCCCGAGGTCGGCAGCATGATCCCGATGTGGGGGCGGGATGTGCTCTGCTCGATTCTGCGTGCCAGATGTAGGGCGGCGACCAGAAGATGGATGCCGCGCCAGGAGCGCCAATCGTCGACGATCACCGTGCGCAGCGGGGCGCGCAGCAGATTCCGCAGCATCGGTTCCAGCAGTCCCATCTTCTCTCCCTCCATGCCTTGCCGCAGTTCTAGGGCTCGGCCGGCTCCTCAGTAGGTCCACTTCCATCATGCAGTGCGTTCGCCAAACCATGTTTCCGTCATGCATTGCCATGATCACGCTCGCCTATCCTCGCGACCGCGTTCCTCCAATTCGAAGAGCTCTTCCACAGCGATTCCGAGAATTCCTGCCAGACGCAACGCCAAGCCGACCGACGGGTTGTAGCGACCCTTCTCGATCGAGAGGATCGTCTGACGGGTGACCCCGGCTCTCTCGGCCAGCTCCTGCTGAGTCATTTCGTTGATCTGTAAGCGATAGCGCCGGAGGTGATTGTGGATGTCGTCGCGGTAGGTCACGCACCCAAGGTACAGTGTGCTTTACATTCTGTCAAGTTTGCTTTACTCGGGGCCGGGATTGTGCCACCCGGGGCCGGACGGTTGCGTGACTTCATCTTGACGAATGGGGTGCCAATGGCTAAGACTTCTTGTTGCCCATTCCGGCGCAAGTAGAGCAATAATAATGGGTTATGCAAACCATTACAGATCTCGGGCCTCGGGGCCCTCGGGGAGGTAGGCCATGGCGGAGAGACGGATGATCACCATCGATGGAAACCAAGCAACCACGTCGGTCGCCCACCGGACGAACGAAGTCATCGCCATCTACCCGATCACGCCCTCGTCGGTGATGGGGGAGTTCGCAGATGAGTGGTCGGCCAAGGGGCAGCGCAACATCTGGGGCACCGTGCCCCAAGTGGTCGAAATGCAATCGGAGGGTGGTGCGGCGGCTGCGGTCCATGGCGCGCTGCAGGCGGGAGCGCTGACGACGACCTTCACGGCGTCGCAGGGCCTGCTACTGATGATCCCCAGCATGTACAAGATCGCCGGCGAGCTGACCTCCTACTGCATGCATGTCTCCGCACGCACCCTTGCGACGCATGCCCTCTCGATCTTCGGCGATCATTCCGACGTCATGGCCTGCCGTCAGACTGGTTTCGCGTTGCTCAGCTCCGGCTCGGTGCAAGAGGCGCACGATTTCGCCTGTATCGGCCAGGCGGCGACCCTCGCGTCCCGCATTCCCTTCCTGCACTTCTTCGAGGGCTTCCGCATATCCCACGAGGTTGCAACGATCGAGGAGCTCTCCGACGATGATTTGCGCCAAATGATGTCCGATGAGTTGGTCGCCGCCCATCGCGATCGGGCGATGACACCCGATCGTCCCTTCATCCGTGGCACGGCGCAGAACCCCAACGAGTTCTTCCAGGCCCGCGAGGCGTGTAACCCTTTCTATGAGAAGTGCGTGGGAATCGTCGCCGAGACCATGGAGCAGTTCGCCGAGGTGACCGGCCGTCACTATCACCTCTTCGACTATGTCGGCCATCCCGAAGCGGAACGGGTGATCGTCTTGATGGGTTCGGGAGCCGACGCCGCCAAGGAGGCGATCGACTGGATGACCGGGAAAGGCGAGCGCGTCGGGATGATCCGCGTACGCCTCTATCGGCCCTTCTCGATCGAGCATTTCGTCGCGGCTCTGCCGAAGACGACGCGCACCTTGGCGATTCTCGATCGCACCAAGGAACCGGGCGCTGTTGGTGATCCTCTCTACGAGGATGTGATCACCGCCTTGCGCGAAGCCCACGACGGCGGGCTGACCTCGTGGGACCAGGAGCACTGCCCGCATGTTGTCGGTGGACGCTACGGGCTTTCGTCGAAGGAGTTCAACCCGGCGATGGTCAAAGCGGTTTTTGATGAGCTCGGCAACGAAACGCCGAAGAATCACTTCACCGTTGGGATCGTGGACGATGTCAGTCATACCTCGCTGCCCGTGGACGAGACCTTTGAGACCGAGGCGGATGACGTGGTCCGCGCGGTCTTCTTCGGCCTTGGCGCGGATGGGACCGTTGGGGCGAACAAAAACTCGATCAAGATCATCGGCGAGGAGACGGACAACTACGCGCAGGGCTACTTCGTCTACGATTCGAAGAAGGCGGGCGCGATTACGATCTCACACTTGCGCTTCGGTCCGCGGCCGATCCACTCTACCTACCTGATCAAGAGGGCCAATTTCGTCGGCTGTCACCAGTTTCTCTTTCTCGAGAAGTACGATGTGCTCGACGTCGCCGCCCAGGGCGGCGTCTTCCTGCTCAACGCGCCGTTCGGGCCCGACGAGGTTTGGGACCATCTGCCGCGTGAGGTCCAGGAGCAACTAATCGAGAAGAAACTGAAGTTCTATGTCATCGACGCCTACAAGGTCGCCCGGGAAGCTCAAATGGGCAGCCGAATCAACACCATCATGCAGACCTGTTTCTTTGCGATCTCGGGGGTGCTGCCGCGCGAAGAAGCGATTGCCCAGATCAAGAAGGCGATCGAGAAGACCTATGCGAAGAAGGGTCCGGAGATCGTCGAGCGCAACTTCGCCGCGGTCGACACGACGCTGGCAAATCTACACGAGGTGGAGGTTCCGAACAAGGTTACCGCGACCGAGGGGCGCCCGCCGATCGTGTCTGTCGAGGCGCCCGATTTCGTCAGGAACGTCACCGCGGTCATCATGGAGAATCGGGGAATGACGCTGCCGGTGAGCGCATTCCCAGTGGATGGCACCTGGCCGAGCGGGACGACCAAGTGGGAGAAGCGCAATGTCGCCCAGGATATCCCGGTTTGGGCTGCGGACGTCTGCATCCAGTGCGGCAAGTGCTCATTGGTCTGTCCGCATGCCGCGATCCGGATGAAGGCCTACGACCCGGCCCTGCTGGAGGGAGCTCCTGAGACCTTCAAGTCGATTGATTACAGGGCTGCCGACTTCAGGGGCATGAAGTTCACGATCCAAGTCGCACCGGAGGACTGCACGGGCTGCGGACTGTGTGTTTCGATCTGTCCCGGCAAGGATAAGGAGAATCCTGAGCGCCGCGCCCTGGCCATGCAGCCGCAGATGCCGCTGCGCGCGCAGGAGCGTGAGAACTATGCCTTCTTTCTCGGGTTGCCGTATCTCGACCGGGAGAAGGTCAAGCGGGATACGGTCAAGGGGTCGCAGTTCCTCGAGCCGCTTTTCGAGTATTCCGGGTGCTGCCCGGCGTGCGGGGAGACGCCCTACGTCAAGCTGCTCAGCCAGCTCTTCGGCGACCGGGCACTGATCTCGAACGCTACGGGATGCTCCTCGATCTACGGCGGGAATCTGCCGACGACACCCTATACGATCGATGCCGACGGGCGCGGCCCGACATGGAATAACTCGCTTTTCGAGGACAGTGCCGAATTCGGCTTCGGCTTCCGCCTGGCGGTCGACAAGCATGCCGAGCAGGCGGTCGAGCTGCTCCAGCAGCTCGCGGTGCAGGTGGGGAATGATCTGGCGCAGGAGATCATCTCGGCGGATCAGAGCTCCGAGGCGGGGATCGCCGCGCAACGCAAGCGGGTGGCGGCGTTACGCGAGAAGCTTTCTGGCAATGGGTCGGTTGAAGCGGCACGGTTGCTGAGGCTCGTCGATTACTTGGTCAAGAAGAGCGTCTGGCTCCTCGGGGGAGACGGCTGGGCCTACGATATCGGTTACGGTGGTCTCGACCACGTGCTGGCGCTGGGGCGTAATGTCAATGTGCTCGTCCTCGACACCGAGGTCTACTCGAACACCGGGGGCCAGGCCTCGAAGGCAACGCCACTGGGTGCGGTAGCCAAGTTCGCTGCGGCTGGCAAGGCGGCACCGAAGAAGGACCTCGGGTTGATGGCGATGAGTTACGGCAACGTCTATGTCGCGCAGGTGGCGATGGGCGCCCGGGATGGCCAGACGGTCAAGGCGTTCGTCGAGGCCGACTCCTATCCCGGCCCTTCGATGATCATTGCCTACTCGCACTGCATCGCGCATGGCTATGACCTGATCAACGGACCCACGCAACAGAAGCTGGCGGTCGATGCTGGCCTGTGGCCGCTCTACCGCTATGATCCGCGGCGCGCCGAGAAGGGCGAGCCGCCCCTGAAGCTCGATTCCGGCGACCCCAAGATCCCGGTGGGCGATTACATGCGCAATGAGGCGCGCTTCCGCATGATCGAGAAGATGAATCCGCAGCGCTATCAGATGCTCCTCGGCATGGCCCAGCAGACGCAGCGCAAGCGTTGGGCGATGTACAAGCATCTGGCTGCGTTGACGCTCCCGGCAGGGAACGGGGGGAAGTAGCCCCGGCGTGTGGCCCCCTGGCTGTGTGGCCGTGCGGCCCCCTGGCCGTGTGGCCGCGTGGCCCCGTGACCGTCTGGCCAGGGGGCCATGGGCTCATCGTCGGTACCGAGGTCGATCTATGAGACGAGGTTATGTAGTCTCTTGGCACAATGACGCGTCGCTTCGTCGCCGCGTTTGCTATGATCTTTTGCTCTCGAAACGGCACCGGTCCCGTAGGCCGGCTGCGGGTGTTGGGCCCACGGTTCCTGGACTGGCCTGGCGGCAGGGATAGCTTCCTTTCCGGGCCGGGGAAAGGGGATTTGTCATGGCGGTGAAAGGTTCGTTCAATGCGTTCGAGATGGCGCGTACCCAATTCGATAAGATCGCCGATTTGATCGGACTGGACACTGGGGCGCGGGAGATGCTGCGCACCCCGATGCGTGAGTATCACTTCAATATCCCCGTGCGCATGGACGACGGCAACGTCAAGGTGTTCCGCGGATTTCGCGTGCAGCACAACGACGCCCGGGGACCGGCCAAGGGAGGGATTCGCTTCCACCCGCAGGAGACGATCGACACCGTGCGGGCCTTGGCGATGTGGATGACCTGGAAGTGCGCCGTGGCCAACATCCCCCTCGGTGGCGCCAAGGGTGGCGTCATCTGCGACCCGCACCATCTCAGTGCACGGGAACAGGAGGCGATCTGCCGCGGGTGGATACGTCAGGTAGCGCGCGATGTCGGTCCGGTAACCGACGTTCCGGCACCCGATGTCATGACCAGCTCTCAGCATATGCTCTGGATGCTGGACGAGTATGAGGCGATCAACGGCGGCCGCTATCCCGGCATGATTACGGGGAAGCCGGTCGGAATGGGGGGCTCTCTCGGCCGTACTCAGGCGACTGGTTATGGCGTGATCTACGCGCTGCGTGAGGCCCTCAAGGAGAACAACGTCCGTCCCGAGGATACCACCGCGAGCGTGCAGGGGTTCGGCAACGTCTCGCAGTATGCGATCGAGCTCTATCATCAAATCGGAGGCACGACGATCTGCGTCTCCTGCTGGGATCAAGATGATCAGACCTCCTATGCCTTCCTCAAGAAGGACGGGGTAGATCTCGCCGCCCTTCAAGGGATTGCCGACCACTTCGGCGGCATCGACAAGCAGAAGGCGGCTGATTTAGGCTATGAGGTCTTGCCGGGTGAGAAGTGGCTCGACCAGGAAGTCGACGTTCTCATACCCTCGGCGCTTGAGAACCAGATTACCGCCGAGAACGCTGAGGCCATTAGCAAGCGGGTCAAGATCATCGCCGAAGGGGCCAATGGCCCGACGACTCCCGAAGCCGACGCGATCATCCACAAGCGCGGGATTTTCGTAATCCCTGATTTCCTGGCCAATGCCGGCGGCGTGACCTGCAGCTACTTCGAACAAGTTCAAAGCAACATGAACTACTTCTGGGAGATGGACGAGGTCCTGGGCAAGCTCGACGTCAAGATGACCGCAGCCTACATTGCCGTGAGCGAGCTGGCGCGGAAGCAGAACCTCTACATGCGCGACGCCGCCTATGTCGTGGCCATCAACCGAGTGGCCCAAGCCTGCCACGATCGTGGTTGGGTCTAGCAGGTACCGGCGGCGGCTTGAGTTGGCCCACGATCGGGGCCGATACCACGGGGGTTAGTATGCCTGCCTCCGGCAAGGGGAGCGTGCCCCCATTCGGGCGCCGCTTCTTCGATGGCGCCGATGCCTTCACCCGGATCGGTAGCGGCCGTCTCGGCGGCAAGGCGGCCGGATTGGATCGGGTGCGCCGAGAGGTTCTTGCGCGTTTCGAGGCAAGCGAGTTTCCCCAGGTCACGGTGACGGTTCCCACGCTTACTGTCCTGACGACCGAGCTCTTCGATCACTTCATCGATCGCAACCAGCTCTACCCGGCCGGGCTCGCCGAGACGGCCGACGAGCGCATCGCGCATGCCTTTCAGCAGGCCAACCTGCCAGCCGAAAACATCGGGGACTTGCGCGCGCTGATCAGCCAGGTTCATCGGCCGCTTGCGGTGCGTTCCTCGAGTCTGCTGGAGGATGCTCTTGCACATCCTTTTGCAGGGGTCTACGGCACCAAGATGATTCCCAATAATCAACCCGATGCCGATACCCGCTTCCGGCGGCTGATCGAGGCGATTAAGTTCGTCTATGCCTCGACCTTCTTCCGCGGCGCCAAGAGTTATGTCCATTCAATCGGCGAGGACCTCCGCCGAGAGAAGATGGCGGTCATCATTCAGGAGATCATCGGCACACGGCATGGAGATCGGTTCTATCCGGCGGTGTCGGGAGTTGCGCGTTCTCACAACTACTATCCTAGCGGGCATGCGCGCCCCGAGGATGGAGTGATCAACCTGGCGCTAGGTCTGGGTAAACAGATCGTCGATGGGGGAGTTTCTTGGGGGTACTCGCCGGCCTACCCTCAGGCACCACCGCCGTTCAACGGTGTCCAGGACCTGCTCAAGAACACGCAGACCAAGTTCTGGGCGGTCAACATGGGACCGCCCCCACCACACGATCCGATCCGTGAGACTGAGTATCTCGTCCGCGCCGAGCTGGCGGCGGCGGAGTCGGACGGAGCGCTCTCCTGCCAAGTGTCGACCTACGATCCTCGATCCGACCGGATGCGTCTGGGGCTTTCAGCTCAGGGACCACGGGTTATCGATTTCGCTCCCCTGCGCTCAGGTGATCCGCTGGTGCTCAACGATTTGCTCCGCAGATTGCTGGTTCTCACCGAGGAGGCGCTGGGGACGGCTGTGGAGATCGAGTTCGCCTTGGAGATCGGTAGGCGGGGCCAAGGGCCCATCCGATTCGGGTTCCTCCAGGCGCGGCCAATGATGGTCTCCGGTGAGGAGACCACTGTGACACCCGAGGAATTGGTTGGCGACCGCGTTGTACTGGCCTCCGAGCAGGCGCTGGGCAATGGAGTTCGGGATGGGATTCGCGACATCGTGTTTCTCAAGCCCGACGTCTTCGCTGCCGAAGCGACCCGTGAGATGGTCGGGGAACTCGAGGGGATCAATCACAACCTTGTTGCCGCGGCCAACCCCTATCTGCTGATTGGATTCGGGCGCTGGGGCAGCTCAGATCCCTGGCTGGGCGTGCCGGTCGAGTGGGGACAGATCAATGGGGCTCGGGTGGTCGTCGAGGCCACGCTGCCGGACATGAACCCCGACATGAGTCAAGGGTCCCACTTCTTCCACAACTTGATCAGCTTCCATGTATTCTACTTGGCGGTGCGGCATCAGGGGGAGTTCCGTATCGACTGGGACTGGATCAACAGTCAACCGACGGTGTGCGAATCGCGTTTCGTCAAGCATGTCAGGGCCACCCGCCCACTCACGATTCGTGTGGACGGGCGCGGCGGCCGGGGGGTGATCACGCGTGGCCAAGCGACCGACACAGACTCGTAAGGGGCTTCTGATCTCGCTGCGGGAGCGAATCAAGGAGCTCAATTGCCTCTACGATGTCGAGGAGTTGCTCAACCGCGCCGATCTTGCGCTGGATGCCGTGCTGCCTGTCGTCGTGGAGAAGATCGCTACGGGATGGCAGTACCCCGACATCTGTCGCGTGGAGCTGACGTATGGCGATCAGACCTATCGTTCCCCCGACTTCGCTACCTCCCCGTGGGGCCTGAGCGCCGAGATCGCCGTCCAGGAGGAACGTGTCGGGACCCTCAAGCTCTACTATATCGAAGAGCGACCCCAGGCGGAGGATGGACCCTTCCTCGAAGATGAGGTACGCCTGATCAAGAACCTCGCGCAACGCATCGGCCACTACCTTCTCTATCAGCGTATCAAGGACGTGCGTCAGAACTGGGCGGCGGCCGGCGACAAGGAAGCTGATACGCGCGATGAGTGGCGCGCTCCGATTCACCTGCTGCGTGGGACCGACCACGATCTCTATCTGCGCGTCGCGCGCAAGCTGCTCAACCATCTCTGCCGTGTCGGCATCGCCGAGGCGCGCGTGATGCTCGCTCATCCGGATACGGATAGTGACGAGGGCACCATCGAGGTCGCCGACGAGAACGTACCCGGACCCCGCCGGCAGTCAGACGATCGGCTCTTGATGACCGACCAGCTCTTCGAGCTGGCCGCCGTCCACATTGGTAGCCAGGAGATCCTCGCTCACGTGCAGAAGTGGATGCAGGAAGACAAGGCCAACTTCTTCATAAAGACCTTGTACAGTCCGCGCTCTTCTCTGGCAGAGATCGCTGATGCGATTCGTCGCTTTCATCATTTCGTTGCGGATGGGGAGAACCTTCCGGAATCGACCCGCAAGACCCTGCGAGTGACCTTGACTCAGCGACTGCTCACCGAACAACTGGATTTCGTCCGCACGGCGAAAGAGTATCTCGAGATTGGGGACTTCGTCGATCTGATTGAACGCGTGATCATGCCCGCAGGAAGCCACGGAAAACTGGGCGGCAAGGGCGCCGGCCTGCTGCTGGCGCAGTGCGTTCTCCAGCGTGCGCCGTGTCCAGATCATCCGGTAGGGGAGATCAAGGTGCCCAGGACTTGGTATCTGGCTTCCGACGGGCTAGCCGACTTTGTTGGTTACAATGATCTGCAGGATGTCATCGAACAGAAGTTCAAGGATATCGATCAGGTTAGACAAGAGTACTCGAATGTTATCCAGCTCTTCAAGAACTCGTCCTTCACGCCTCGGGTGATCAGCGGGATCTCCGTTGCCCTCGACGCTTTCGGCGAGGTGCCCTTGATCGTGCGCAGCTCGAGTCTCTTGGAGGACCGTCTGGGCACCGCCTTCTCCGGGAAGTACAAGAGTCTCTTCGTCGGCAATCAAGGAACGAAGGACAAACGTCTGGCGGGCCTGCTGGATGCAATCGCCGAAGTCTATGCCTCGACCTTCGGCCCTGATCCGATCGAATACCGCCGGGAACATGGGCTGCTTGAATTCAACGAAGAGATGGGCATCTTGATCCAGGAGGTCGTCGGTGTTAGGGTGGGCAAGTACTACCTCCCGGCGTTTGCCGGTGTTGCCTTCAGTAACAACGAGTTCCGCTGGTCGCCGAGAATCCGGCGGGAGGACGGTCTAATCCGCCTTGTGCCAGGACTCGGAACGCGGGCGGTGGACCGGGTGAGCGACGACTACCCGGTTCTGATCGTGCCCAAGCAGCCGAATCTGCGGGCCAATGTGGCCATTGATGAGGTCATCCGGTACTCGCCGAGGAAGGTGGACGTCATCAACATCGAGAGGAACACGCTGGAGACGCTCCTCGTGGCGGATCTGGTGCGCGAATGCGGTAGAGATTTTCCGGGGCTCGAGCGGGTGTTTTCTGTGCTGAAGAACGACATGCTACAGAAGCCGGTGCCGCTAATGCTGGATCCCGAAGAAGATGAGTTGGTAGTCGATTTCGGCGGCCTGGTATCAGGAACACCGTTTGTCAAGCATCTCGGCAACATGTTGGATCTCCTGCAGCAGCATCTCCACACGCCGGTGGACGTGGAGTTTGCCCATGATGGGCGAGACTTCTACCTCTTGCAGTGCCGACCTCAAAGCTTTGCCGGGGATGCGGCTCCTGCGCCGATTCCCAAGGAGGTTCCTGAGGCGGATATCATCTTCTCGGCGAATCGCTACGTTTCCAATGGCTGGGTGCCTGATATCACGCACATTGTCTACGTCGATCCATCGGCATATGGTGAGATCCAGAATCGATCCGACCTGCAGGCGGTCGGGCGGGCCGTGGGACAACTCAATAGGTTGCTGCCGAAGAGGCAGTTCATTTTGATGGGGCCTGGCCGATGGGGAAGCCGAGGGGACATCAAGCTCGGGGTGAGTGTTACCTATGCGGACATCAGCAACACCGCAATGCTGATTGAGATCGCGCGTCAGCAGGGGGGCTACGTGCCGGATCTCTCGTTTGGAACGCACTTCTTCCAGGATCTGGTGGAGTCGCGCATACGCTATCTTCCGCTCTATCCGGATGATTCAGGCGTTTTCTTCAATGGAGGTTTCCTGCGTGGGGCACCCAACCTCCTCGGGACTATCCTTTCCGACTTCGCCCATCTAGCGGACGCAGTGCGGGTCATCGATGTGGGCGCCGCCTCGGAGGGGCGGGTGCTGCGCGTGCTCATGAACGCTGATCTGAATGAAGCCTTGGGCCTACTCGTTGCTCCGGACGAAGACACTACCGCGCCACGGGAGCCGGTCGCCGGCGTGCGAGCGGCTCCACAGCAGTACTGGCGATGGCGCCTGCGGATGGTCGAGCGCATCGCGGCGGATCTCGAGGCGGAGCGCTTCGGCCTGGTTGCGCTTTACGTGTTCGGCAGCACGAAGAACGCCACCGCCGGTCCGGAAAGCGATATCGATCTCTTGATCCACTTCCGCGGTTCACAAGATCAGCGGGATGACTTGCTCAATTGGCTGGAGGGTTGGAGTCTCTGTCTGGCAGAGATGAACTACCTGCGCACGGGATATCGAACCGAGGGGCTTCTGGACGTCCATCTCGTGACCGATGCGGACATTGAGAAGCGGACCAGCTATGCTTCGAAGATCGGTGCGGTGACGGATGCCGCCCGCGAGGTTCCTCTGCAGAGCAAGAAGGCGAGGGCCTAAATCGCTTCGCGTGATTGCCGACAATGCCGCCGCATACCACCTCTCAGGGGAGGCTGTGTCCATGTGCGGGGTTTTGCGAAATCGTACGATATGATTTAGTTTCTGCGCGGCGTATATAGCTTTTCCGGGCGCGTGCGCATCCCCGTCGCCGGCCAGAAGACGTTTGGATTGCTGAAGATTTCTTCTGTCTGCTCGTAATGCTCAGCGAGCAGATCCTCGAATCCCCAGAGGCCGCTATCCAGGATGATTGCGGCGAAGCGTTGTTCCCGCAAGGCGGCGGCGACGTTCTCGGTCATCGTGCTTCGTGTTTCCCCCGGTGAACTGTTGAGGATGTCGTTGATCGCCATCAGATGGGCGTGGGGCTGCTTCTCCGCGAGCGTCGGCAAGTAGCCGTGATACGGGACCCAGATTTCGCCCGGGATCTGTGCAAGCATCGCGACAAGGCGTTTTCCGGCTTGCCGGTCTGTCGCGCTTGGCAGCACCCATCGCGGGTTGTAGGTCAGCGAGACGAACTGCAGGCAGGCGGCAATCAAGAGCGTCGCCTCACCGATCCGGCCGGCATGGGAACGGGTCGACCGGAGGAGCTGCGTGGCGACATGGAGACCCAAGCCGAAGAGCATGGCGATGCAGGCATAGGCGGGAAAGAGCACATTGGCATAGCCCCCGCTCTCGAGACGCGAGATCCAAGCGGCGCCGAGCATGCCGGCTGCAAAGAGGAGATAGAAGACGAGCTGACGGCGCGCGCCGTGCCAGAGATGGAGCAAGAAGAGGATAGCGTAGGCGATCGCGATCGAGAGAGCGGGCAGCAGATCACTCAACAAGAACCCGGCGGCCTTGCCGGCGCGGGGCGTGGCCTGCCATCGATCGCCGGGCAGATCGAAGACATAGTAGCGATACCAGCCGTCGTGCAAGCTGTCGAGAATCAGGGTGCTGGCGACCAAGAGGACGCCGAGCGTGAATGTGACCGTCAATGCGCGCCGCCAGTCCGCATAGAAGGCGTAGATCAGCAGCGGGATCATGATCGGAAGGGCGGTCTGCTTGGTGAGGAAGGCGAGCGCCGCCAGGGCCCCGGCGGCGACGCCAGCGGGAAGCGTGCGCCCGAAGCGAATCCCGTACGCGGAAGCCAGCAAGAAGAGGAGGAAGAGCGAGTCGCAACGGGCGATGTCGAACCAGGCTCCGGCGAGGCGGAACATGGCGGCGAAGAGGGCCGCGCTCAGGAAGGCGGCGAAGCGGCTGCCTGTTTCCCGGCGAACGAAGGCGTAGAGCAGCACGTAGCAGCCCAGCGAGGCGAGCAGAGAGAGGAACCGCGGCGCCAGAAACCCGGGCCCCATGAGGCTGGTGATCGCAGCCGAGAGGTAGACATAGAGCGGTGTATAGGCAAAGGGGATGAAATCGAGTGAGGGGGCGACGTAGAGTCGCTCTCCGGCGAGCACCCGAGTGATGTGATCGACGACCCCCCCCTCCATCCACTCCAGTTCATAGGGATAGCCCAGTCGCTGAATGGCAAGCACGACATAGAGCAACAGAAAAGCCGCCCCGACGCCTGAGAGCAACCAGCGCAACAGTCGTCCCGATCCGCCGTGCAGCGGCGGGCCCGAGTTTGGCGG